>JAXLYL010000012.1:0-175388 GCA_046351475.1 Polyangiaceae bacterium | reverse complement strand
AGGACGTCGCCGGCCTCGCGCTCCGTGATTTCTCCGGCGGTCATCCCGCGGCGCTGGGCGCTCTCGTCACCGCCGAGGAAGACGACGCCACGATCCACGTCTTCCTCGTGCCGGCGGGGGGAGGCCTCCGCATCGACGGCGATCGCGTCCAGGTGGTCACGCCGAAGTCCCCCTTGGGCGCGGCGCTCCTCGGCAAACGCGAAGGCGACGACGCCGAGCTGCGCGCGGGCGGTCGGGTCCGCGAGCTCGCCATCGTCTCGGTACGCTGAAGTCGAGGCGTCGAGATCGAACGGACCCGGGACGGGTCAGTACGACCAGCGATCGTCGCCGTCGACGACCCACGGAAACGCCTTCTCGATCGCCGCCTTCACCGTGCCGCCCATGTCGTGTCCCTGACCTTCGCCCATCACGCGCTTGGACGGGATCCCGGCACGCTCGAGCGCCGAGGCCGGCCGTTCCGATTCGGACCAACAGTCGGGCGTGCCGCACGCGAAGAGCACGCGCGCCGTCCCGCCCGCGGCGAAGTCGGCGACGGCTGCTTCGGTCCACAGGTCCTGTCCGCCTTCGACGAGGATGACGCTGCGGTAGTCCTTCGCGGCGCGGGCCACGACGGCGGGACCGACGAACGCGCCGCGGGAGAACCCGACGTAGACGCGGTCCGTCGCGGACGCCATGGATCCGAAGCGCGACACCAAGGCGGACACGCTCGCTTCCACTTCGCGGGACGCGGCGGTGTCGTCGACGAAGTCGAAGCCGGCTCCTTCGGCGGCAGGGGTGCCCCGCGGGCAGACGACGAAGGCGCGGACGCCCACCCATTCGCGTACGAGGGCGCACATGCGCTCCGGTTTCTCGTTGCGACCGTGGAGCGCGACGACGACGGGGCGTGGCGAATTTGCACCCGTCGGCAACGACACCACGGCAGGTCCGAACGGCCCCTGGGACGACAGATCGAGTTCGAGGGTGATGTCGCCGATGGTCTCGTACGAGGCGTCGGCCGCGGCGTAGGCCGCAGCTCCGAAGACCCAGACGCCCACGCCGAACGCGAAGGCGATTCGCGGACGGCTTCGGAGATTTGCGACGACGGTTCGATGGACGTGGAACATGGCTCGCGAGCGGAGGACTTAGCACTCGGCGTGCCAACCGCACGCGGATTGCGCGGGCGGGTCGGCCGCGAGGGGCTCAGTACGCGAGGTCGTGGAAGAGGTCACCGATCTCGATGGGCGGGAGCACGCGACCGTACACGCGGATGTCGTCGAGGGACGCGTCGACGTACTCCTGCGGCGACGTGTCCACCGCGCCGCGACCGACCTCGAGCATCTTGCCGACGGTCGCGAGCGACGCGGTCTTGCGGGCGCTCTCGACGGCGTCGACCCAGAGGACCACCGTCGTTCCGTCGTAGGTGACGACGACGTCGTGCCAGACGTCGTCGGCGACGGCCCGTGTGCCGAAGAGATCGTTCACGCCCGCGTCGTCCGGAGAGGCGCCGACGAACGCCGCATTGCCGCCGACGACGCGGAGTCCGAACCGCGCCCCGGCAGCCGACGTGCCCCAGCCCGCGAGGCCCCCGCGCGGATCGGTGGTGTACGGCTTGTTCGTCTTCACCCAGACGGAGAGCGTGCGCGGGTCGTTTCCGACCGGAAGCGCCTGGTTGTTCGCCTCGAGGAAGGACTGCATGGCCGCGGTGTACGCACCGGCCTGGTTCGGGCGGCCGAAGCGATCGGTCGTCAACCGCACGTTCGAAGGCGAGGCGATCTGGACGAAGGGGCCGCGGTCCACGGAGTCGGCGCGATAGAACGCACGAAGGTCCGCCGTCGGAGCGCGGGGGAAACCGCTTTCGTGGAAAAGCTCGGCGATCTCGCGCGGGGAGACGACGCGATCGTAGACACGCACGTCGTCGACGAGCCCCGTGAAGTGCTCTTCGGGCGACGCTCCGGCCGGACTCTTGCCGAGGACGAGGGTGTCCCCCGAGGTCGCGAGACCGATGGCCTTCGTGGCGCTCTTCGCCTTGTCGACCCAGGTCGTGAGGGTGCTGCCGTCGTACGTGACGACGACGTTGTGCCATCGATCGTCCGCGATGGAGACGGAGCCGGTCACGTCGAAGGTGTCCGGCAGGGAGCTCGGCGAGTTGCCGACGAAGCGATCCTTGCCGTCGGCGACGACGACGCCGAAGCGCTGACCGGAGGCGGCGCCTCCGTAGGTCGCGAGCGCGCCCGGCGCAGCGGCGGTCGACGCCTCGCTCGTCTTCACCCAGAGGGAGACGGTGCGCTTCGCGGCTCCGGAGGGGAGTTTGGTGAGACCGGGGATCTCGACGTACGATCCGCTCGCCGCCACGAACTTGCCGGCGCCGCCGCTCCCGAACCGATCGGTCTCGACGCTCACGGAGTGGATCTGGGCGTTCTTGCCGTCGACGAGGCGGTTCTCGCCGTCGCCGCGATAGTGCGCGACGAGTCCGTCCCGCGGGGCGACGCGGAGCGCGGGGTCCTTCGGACCCGCGTCGATCTCGAGGTCTTCGCCCGCTTCGCCGTCTCCCGCGTCGCGGGAACCGATTCCCGAGTCGCCCGACGTCGAGGCGCCGTCGGTGTTTCCGTTCGAGGACGCGTCGGAACCGGACGTCGCGTCCCCGGCTCCGCCGTCCGTGTCGATCGTCCCGGTCTCACCGGTCGTACCGCAGGCCCACAGAGCGGAAGGGACCACGATGGCGAAGGCGAATAGCGTCCAGTGTGTCGACCGCATGCGTGAAGTCTCCTCGGGCCCCCGCGAGCCGCATTCCAAGCGAACGTCGCCGCCGTTCACGGCGACTTCGTGATCGTATCGTACGCCACGCGCAGCGCGACGTCGGTCCCACTCGAGGGGTCGTGTGGGATCTTGCGCACGTCGAGCGAGACGTCGGTGTCTCCGGAATCGTCGGCGAACGCGCCCTTCGCGCCTTCCGGTCGCTTCCTGCGCACGTCGACCACGCGTCGGGGCGTCCGCTTCGGACGCTGGCGTTCGGGCGCCAGGTGACCGGCGAGATCCCCCTCTTTCAGGGTCTCCGCGTCGGTGTAGCCGGTGAGGACGAGCACGTCCGGCTGCACGCCGTCGGCCTGGATCGCGTGGCCCTTCGGTGTGTAGTAGCGCGCGGTCGTGAGGCGCATCCCTGCCCCGTCCGGCAGTTCGAGGATGGTCTGCACGCTGCCCTTGCCGAAGGTCTCGGCGCCGACGACGGTCGCGCGGCCCGGATCCTGGAGCGCACCCGCCACGAGTTCGGAGGCGCTCGCGCTCCACGCGTTCACGAGGACGGAGGCGGGCACGCCGACGAGGGCCCCACCCGCCTCCGCGTGCACGACGTCGAGGGTGACGTTCCGGTGGTGGGTCGTGAACACGACGCCCGAGTCGAGGAACTCGTCGGCGACGGACGCCGCCTCGTCGACGAGACCGCCGGGATTGCTGCGCAGATCGAGGACGACCCCGCGGAGTCGTCCTTTCGCTTCCGCGCGTCGATCGGCGATCGCCTTCACGAACTCGTCGTGGGTCCCGTCCTGGAATTGCTTCACGCGCACGTAGAGGACGTCGTTCGCGAGCAGCTTGGACACGACGCTCGCCACGTGGATCACCTCGCGCGTGAGATCGAAGGACAGGGGCGTGGGGGCGCCTTCGCGTCGCACGGTGAGCTTCACGTGCGTTCCCTCTTTCCCGCGCATCTTGAGGACGACGGAGTCCAGCGTGGCGCCTTCGACGAACACGTCGTCGACGCGGCTCACGACGTCCCCGCTCCGGACGCCCGCACGTGCCGCGGGCGATCCCTCGATGGGAGCGATCACGACGAGCCGACCGTCACGCCCGTCCACCTCGAGACCCACGCCGCCGAACTTGCCTTCGGTGTCGGATTGGAAGGCGGCGAATTCGTCCTTCGGCATGTAGGACGAATGGGGATCGAGTTCGGCGACCATTCCCTTGATCGCACCGCCCAGCACCTTCGAACGGTCGACGGGATCGACGTACGCGTTCTCGACGCGGACGAGGACCTTTCCGAGACGTTCGGTGAGTGCGTAGGGGCTCTCGTCCGCCGGCGTCGCCCGCGCGCTCCGGATTCCCACGGTCGCGGGATCCGTGGAGAAAGGCGCGACGTCGCGGACGTCGAAGGTCGTCACGAACGTCCATGCGAAGGACGTCGCGACCACTGTGGTGAGAAGTGCGCACGGCGCGCGTCGCACGCCGAGCCTGCCTGGAATTCGCGCGGACATGGCCTCCGCGTACTCTATCCAAGTTCGGACCCGAGTTCATGAAGGGTGGGACTTCGGTAGTTTTGTCGTAGCCAGACACGAAATGTTGTTACTCTGTACGTGTCCCACGGCCTGGCTCTGACCTCGCCGAGGAACACTGCGGGTGTCTGGCGGAGTACGCACGACCTGCATCGCGGCAACGAGCTCCCGTTCAACCATCCCGCATCGGAAGAAAGACGAAGGAGGTTCCCCTTGGCGACCGGAGAGAAGGAGTCACTGTCCAACCTGCGCGCCGGCGAGTCGAAGACGGACAAGCGCAAACAGAGTTTGTACTTTCCGGAGTCCATGCTTCAGGAGATCAAGGAAGAGGCGGCCCGTCTCGACCGCTCCCTCTCCTGGGTCGTGCAACGCGCCTGGAAGATCTCGCGTCTCGAAATCAAGAAGCTCCCGAGCGTCAACGACATCGAGGGCGACGACGACGACAACCCCTGATCATCGTTCATCGTTTCCTTCGGGATCGATGAGGAACTCGATGAACGGGTTCGTTCTACGAAGGCCCTGCGTCCGGATCGGATCGCAGGGCTTTCGTCCATTTGGTGCTTCCTTCCCCTTCCGCATCCTCCGTTCCCGCAGCGATCCCCGATGACTCCCGAGTCCAGTCCGCCGCCTTCGCTCCGACCTCCCCACGACGAGACGCACTCGTTCGTCGTCGCCGACGACGGCACGCGACTCTTCACGCGCTCGAAGATGGGAACCCACGCCGCGGGCGACGTCCGCGCGTTCCTTTGCGACGGCATCGCGTGCGACGGCTTCATCTGGAAGTACCTGTGGGAAGACCTCGCGGCGGACATGCCGCTGACCCACTGGAACTACCGGGGTCACGGTCGGAGCGCGGCGCCGAAGGATCCGTCGCGGATCGACATCGTCGCCCACTCGGACGATCTGACGCGCGTCCGGGAGAGCGTCGGTGATCCGCCGTGCATCCTCGTGGGCCACTCCATGGGTACGCAGGTCGTCCTCGAGAACCTCCGGAGGAATCCCGCGAACGTGCGCGGCCTCGTGCTGGTGTGCGGGAGCTTCGGCAAGATCACGAGCACGTTCAAGGGAATGCCGATCCTCGATCTCGTGCTCCCGAAGTTGATCGACACGGTGCTCAAGGCTCCCGAAGTCGCCCGAGCCCTCTGGAGCCGCATCCCGGTCGACACGGCCATCAAGATCGCGCTCGCCGCCGGCGAGATGGATCCTGCACGCATCCACGCGGCGGACATCGTCCCGTACATGGAGCACATCGCGAGCCTGGACCTCACGATGTTCCTCAAGATGCTGCGCGCCGCGGGCGAGCACACCGCGTGGGACCTCCTGCCGAACGTCAAAGTGCCCGTGCTCGTGCTCGCCGGGGAACGGGACACGTTCACCCCGCCCTTCCTCGCCGAGGCCATGGCGAAGGAGATCCCGGACTGCGAGTTCACCCTGCTCGAGAAGGGGTCGCACATCGCGTCCTTCGAGCAGCACGAGGCCGCGGACGAGCGCATCGTGAGGTTCGTACGTGAGCGCATCCTCGCGCACGGTTGATCGCCGGACGTTCGCCTCGTTCGGTGCGCTGGCGCTCGTCGGACTGGGCGGCTCGGCACGTGCGGACGGCGCGACGCCGGCTCCGCGGATGACGTCGGCGAAGAGCGTCGGTCACACGTCGCTCACGTTCCGCGTCGATTACGAGGACGGATCCCGTCGTGCCGTGAAGCCGCGTTCGAGGAAGGGCGGCCGTCGGTACCGCGGAGAGATCGCGACGTACCGACTCGCACGTGCGCTCGGTCTCGACATCGTGCCCGAAGTCCTCGCCGTGAGGACGCCCCTCGCCGAACTCAAGGAAGCCCTGCTCCGGGGAAGTGGACGTGCCGCGGCGGATCCCGAACGCGGTTGGCCCGCCATCGTCTCCGACCGCGGAATCACGGAAACCGCATCCATCGCATGGGTGGACGGTCTCGCGTTCTCGTCCCTCGACGGCGAGGCCGAAAGGTCGCGCATCGTCCGATGGAACGCCGTCGACGCGCCGGGGATCGGGGACGGCGGCGCCCCCGACGAGGCGAGGACGTTCGGCCCGGGTCTCGCCGCGATGGTCCTCCTCGACTGCGTGACGGGCAATTGGGACCGTTGGAGCGGCGGCAACGTGGGCTTCGTGAAGGCCAGAGGACGTGTCGTCGCCGTGGACAACGACGGCGCGTTCTTCGATCCCGCGCCCGCGGGGCCCACCGAGGTGAGCTTCGCGCTCGCGGCACGACTCCACTTCCCTCCCGATCTCGTAGGGAAGGTCACGTCCATCGACCGCCCCACGTTCGACGCGACGTTCGGCGACGACTCGGACGGCACGCCCCTGCTCACGCCCTCCACGGTCGAAGGCGCCTGGCGCCGCCTCGAACGCGTCCGCCGACTCGTCGGTCGGTAGAAGGCTCCGCGTACCGGGAGACGATCCGCGGGAGGACGAGGAGCGATTCACCTTCCCGACCCCGCGCGGTGGGACCGAATCAGTCGGGCGATCGCGCATCGACGGATGCGTCCGCGCGAGCGACGAGCCGGCGCGTCGCGAAGAGGCGGGCCGCTTCGCGTCGGCTCCTCTCTCCCTGCGCGTCGTCGAGGAATACCGTGCCCCCGTCCCGCGAATAGCTCATGAGATTGTCCGTGACGGCCGAGTGGCCGTTGCCGAGGAAGTGACCCAGTTCGTGCGCGAGGACGTCCGGGAAGGCGGCGCTCGAAAGGATGACGAACCGTTTCGACGTGTCGTCCGTGCGTCGCCACGTCACGCCTTTCCGGAGCCGCGGCGGTTCGTCGACGTCCCGGAGACTGCCGACCACGAACACGTCGAGGGTCCCGGGTGTCATGTACGTCGACAGCACGTCGCGATCGGCGCGCGACTCCAGGGCGAGGTGCTTCGCGGGGATCGTCGCGCCGAGGGTCACCGTGAAGCGGATGCCGAACCGGGCGAAGTGTCGGTTGGCGGCGGCGACCTGTTCGTCGAGCCATGCCGCGTCGACCACACCCGCGTCCCCGTCGGTGACGACGCGGATCGTCAACGGCAAGGGCGGAAGGATCGCGCGGGCACCGGGCGACGCGAGGGTCGTCGAGGGGACGAGGGTTCCCGCGATCGGAAGGGTCGCGACGGCCCCCGCGATCACGAGGAACGGGATCACCCGCACGCGCGTGGATGGGCGAGGCGCCTCACGCGGCGCGTTCGGAGCTCGGGATTCCCATGCGGCGGGCGACGGCATCCCGGTACCGATACCACCGTGCGAGGCCTTCCTGGCAGACGTCGACGACGGCCCTCGCCACGTTCCCGTCGTCCGGGGTGTGCGCGAGCACCATCCTCCACGCGTCCCCGCGGTGGCCACCTTCGACTTGTCCGTGGGCGCGGGTCAGCTTCATGGCTCCCGGCGGGCATCCGTAGTGGACCACCAACGGGTGGTTCTTCACGGCGTCTTCGCCGGATGCGCGCAGGAACGTGCCCGCGAGTTCGGCCCGTTCGTTGACGCTGCCCTCCACGAAGATCGTCAGGAGCGCGACCGCCGCCTGCCACGGGGCGTCGACGCTCTTCGCGCGGAGGAAGTCCCGGTACTCACGCGCTTCCGGCGCGAGGAACGCGTCGTCGTCGTCGAACGACTTCCGGTCGAACCCGAGCCCTTCCATCATCACGAGGAAGAGTTCCGGATGGGCGGCACTGCCGGAGAGTCCTCCGGTCTGTTCTTCGTAGAGATTCTCGGCCAGGGACTTCCGGACGTCTTGCAGCGGCGGCACCACACCGAGCGTACGTGCGAGGAGGACCGGAAAATCGCGCACGTAGACGAGGTACTCGTGACGGAAGTGGACGAGCAATTGATCCCGCGAGAGCCCCGGGCGCGTGAGGTGCGGGTACGCCGGATGGTGCTTCTGGTCCATCACCGACAGGAGGCGCTCGGCGAGGGTTCGGCGGGCGAGCACGGACGCGAGACCTTCGAGCGATTCGGCCATGGCAAAATCGTGTCACCGCCGGGCGGTCCCGGTCACGTTTTCCACGATCGACGACGCGGCCCCGGGCAGTTCCGCCTCAGACGTAGGTCACGCCCGCCGCGCGGAGGGCCGGCTCCGCGGCCTCGAACGGGAACACCTCGCTCGGAGCGGCGACGCCCACCGCGCCGCGCCGGCCGGCCAGGATCTCGCACGCGGCGTGCGCATGGAGGTGGGCGGTGAGACCGTACGGGTCGTGTCCGGTCGCTCGGACGGCCACCCGCTCGCTGCCCCGTTCCGCTTCCGCGAGGACGAAGAAGGTCTGCGCCTCACGCTCCGAGGCATCGGGCCCACGCCGCGTGCGTGCGACCGCACCCCCGAGGAATCCCTCGAGGAGACGGGACGCGACGGGTGCGACGCCACGCATCGCGGTGGCGACGAGGAGCGCTCGCGGCCCCACGACCGCGTACGTCCGCACGGACCTGGCGCGCGTGTGCCGTGGAACGAGGATCGCTTCCGGACTCGGGAACGAGAGGGCTTCCCGCACGTCCCCGTCGCGACCGACCACGCGTCGACGTTCCTTCGCGATGCCTTCGGGGACGAGTCGGCCGTCCACGAATTGTTGGGGCGTGGCCTCGCCCAAGGCCGCGAGGATGGAGAGCTTCGTCCCGCGGGTGGTTCGGAATCGGTCGACCCCGTAGACGACGTCGAGCGACGTCGGGGGGCCCGAGAGCCGCGACGACGCGAGGTGCGCCGCCCAATCGGCGATGGCGGTCTCGTAGGCCATGGACGGCACGACCGCCACGCCGCGCCTTTCGGCGACGTCGGCGTATTTCGCGACGACGCGGGCGACGAACGCCTGCTCTCCGGTGGTGTCGACGTAATTGGCCGACGCGCGGATCGCGGCGGCCACGACCGACTCGCCGACCTCCGAGAAGGGACCGGCACAGGCGGAAACGAGGGCGCGGCCCTCGAACGCTCGATCCAAGGATCGGGGATCGTCGAGATCGACCGTCACCCGTTCGACGCCCCCGAGCACATCGGCGAGGGCGGCGAGCTTCGTAGCGTCGCGGCCCGCGATGGCGAACGGGATCCCGCGCGTACGGAGCGCTTCCGCGACGAGGGTGCCGGTGAATCCCGTGGCCCCCACGACGATCATCGGCGCGCGCGACGTCGACCCATCCATTCCGAGCACCGAATCCGTCCGATCGTTCGTCGTGCGCCGAACCGCTTCGCGAAGTGCTTCCGAAAGAGTGTCCCGACTGCAGAGCCGCGAGGCGGTGTGCATGAACCCCTAGCCAAGTGGCTAGGTGGTGGTCACCCGCTGTGCTTCAGGCTTCCGAGTTATCCAGAGCTCTCGCGAGATGGCCCGGCGTGCACACCGCACAGACGAGGCGGCCTCCTGGTTCCTGCTTGTAAGGGTCCATGATCCCGCGTTCGCGGGCCCTGCAGTGGGACGCCCACGAAACTAACACCCGTCGTGCGGTCTCGGAAGGGTCGACGCGGACGGAAAGTGGGCCCGAGGGCGTGGGCCATGCGTTGATCCTCCGAGGATCCCGTCACCATGCCTGCGACACAGCTCTCCTTTTCCGTCCACGACGATCGCGCGACCGCCCTCCCCCGGACGCGGGGTCACCTCGCGTTCCTCACGGAGAGCGAACGCGACGAATGGATCCACGACCGCGCACGAGCCCGCGCCTTGATCGTGGCCCTCGACGCTCTCTCTCCGGGACATCGCGGTGCGTTCGCCGACACGGTGCTCGACGCCATCGATGCCACGCTCGACGCGGCCGGTGCTCCGCCTCCGGGACTGCACGCGGACGATCCGTTGGCCGATCGGTTGTACCGGGCGCGGAAGCTCGGATTCGAGGAGGTGTGCGTCGTCCTCGGATCACTCGCCCCCATCGTGGACGCGGCGACCGCCCTGGCGCCGGAGGATGCGCGAGCGCTGGTGGCGTTCTGCCGCGCCACCGAAGAACGACCCTTCTCCCTCCTCCTCCGGGAAGGGACGCAACGTCTCGGTTGCCACGTCGAGCCGGTTCCCCTCGAACGCGTCCTCGCCGGAAAGACGACCATGCCCCGCGAGGACGTGCGTCCTGCGACGCCACGCGCCGTCGTGCCCGCCGCGGACCTCGCACGGCAGGAAGCCGTCCGCGCTGCACGTGCGGCGAAGGTGTCGAAGGCTCTCCCGCTCCCGATTCCCGTCGTGACCCCGGCGATCGCCACGGTGGAAACGACCGAGATCGCAGCGCCCGTGCTGGCGTCCGTGCCGGTGCCGGTGCCGGTGCCTGCACCCGCGGCCGTGAACGAGGACGCGTGGCGGATCCCGACCTCGGCCCTCGCGCAAGCACGCGGGCCGCAGACGTTGGCGTCCCTCGAGAAGCTCTTCGCGGAGAGCTACATGCCGTTGGGAGAGGAACTCCGGCAGGGACGCGGCGACGCTCGGGCGCGGGAGGTCCACGACACGTTCCGTCGGAACTTCGCGCGGGTCTACAACGAGGCGTGTCCGACGTTCGCCGTCACCGGCAAACGTCCACGGATGGTGCTCGACGCGTTCGACGTGGCCTCACGACTCGCACGCCTGCACGGTGCACGGAGCACGCACCTCGTGCTCGTGGATTCGCTCCGGTGGGATCTCGGCCAGGAACTCCGCCGCCACGTGACGCGCGAGCTGGAGAATCAGGCGCAACTCTGCGACGAGCACACCCTCTGGGCCGCGCTCCCGACGTCGACCGCGCGCCAGCTCCACTCGCTCGCTCACGGCATCGACGCCCTCCGAGGTCCGCTCCGCGACGAGGGCGAAGAGTCCCTACGCGGTCGAACCGCGGAGGTCATCCGCCGGATCAAGCTGGGCGCCCGGGACGTCCACAAGTTCGACTATGTCGCCGCACGGCTACGCGAGTCGGGCATCCACGCCGAGGACGCCCTCGCGACCATCGCGTACGGAGCGGCCCAGGAGCTCGCGCGGCACGCGCGGACCCTCGCTCCGCGGACGCTCCTCTTCGTCTTCGGTGACCACGGGTTCACCCTCGACGACGCCGGCCGCGTGCGTTCCGGCGGCGCGACCCCCGAGGAAGTACTCGTTCCCGCTTTCGCTTTCGTGACGGCCGAAGTTCAATAGCGGCCCCTTGGCGCCGACGACTCCTTCTCCTTCACCCTCCCGTTCGCCTTCTCCTCTCCTCGCGCATTGGGACCGCGCGTGCGCGTCGCACGCCACGGTCACGTGCACGTCGGGAGTGACACCGCTGTCGGAGATCGGCGAACGGGCCCGGCGCGTGGCACGGTCCCTCCTCGACGCGCGCGGTGCCGACGCGCTCGCGGGAGAACGCGTCGCCATGCTGGTGCCGCCCGGAGCCACGTTCCTCGCGACGTTCTTCGGGATCCTGGAAGCTGGCGGTGTGGTCGTGGTCCTTTCCACGCTGCATCCGCCGGCGGAGTCGGCGTACTTCTGCGAGGACTCGGGCGCGAAGGTCCTCGTCGTCGGCGAGTCCCTCGTGGAGACCGCGCGCGCGTTCGCAGGCAGTCGGCCCGTGCTCGTGGCGGAGTCCCTCGCGGGCGCCGACGTCGTCCGCGATCTCGCCGCCTCGCGTCCGCTCGCCGAGGCTCCCGCCTTGCAGCTCTACACGAGCGGGACGACGGGCAAACCCAAGGGCGCGGTCATCACCCACGAGAACCTCGGCGTTCAACAAGCGTTGCTCGCCGAGGCTTGGGGATTCGACGGGACGGACGTGCTCCTGCACGCCCTTCCCCTCCACCATCTCCACGGTCTCGGCATCTCGCTCCTCACGGCGCTCGGCGCTTCCGCCTCCGCGCGGATGTTGCCGTCGTTCGACGCCGTCGCCCTCTGGGAAGGCATGGCGGACGCGACGATCTTCATGGCCGTCCCCACCATGTACGCGAAGCTGTTCGCCGCTTTCGACGCCGCTCCCGAAGGGACACGCGAACGTTGGACGGCGAACGCGCGGAGGCTCCGATTGGCCACGAGCGGGAGCGCCGCATTGCCCGTCACGCTCGCGAAGCGGTGGAGCGATCTCACCGGCGTCATTCCCCTCGAGCGCTTCGGCATGACCGAGGTGGGCGTCGGAATGACGAACCCTCTCGTGGGATCGCGTCGACCGGGCTACGTGGGCCGGCCGCTGCCCACGGTCGACACGCGCGTCGTCGACGACGTCGGGAACGACTCCGACGAGGGTGAACTTTGGATCGCCGGACCGAGCGTCTTCGCGGGATACCACGGACGTCCCGACGCCACCGCCGACGCCTTCGTGCTCCGAGAGGGTACGCGTTGGTTCAAGACGGGCGACCGCGTACGCCGGGACGAGGATGGGATGATCCGTATCCTCGGCCGCACGAGCGTCGACATCCTGAAGAGCGGTGGCTACAAGCTGAGCGCCCTCGACATCGAAGAAGAGCTCCGCGAACACCCGGCCGTGTCGGAAGTCGCGGTGGTCGGCGTGCCCGACGAGACGTGGGGTGAGCGGGTCGTCGCCTGCATCGTGGCGACCCGGGGCATGGCGTTGCCCGACGACGCCACGTTCAAGGCGTTCCTGCGGGACAAGCTCGCGCCGTACAAGATCCCGAAGGCGTTCGTCGCGTTCGAGTCGCTCCCCCGGAACGCCATGGGCAAGGTGCAGAAGCCGGCGCTGGTGAAGGATCTCGTGTCGCGCGGGTCCGCCTGACGCGCGGGAGGTGAACGTCGCGATTCAGAGTCCTCGCATGGCGGCGCGGAGCTCGTCGCTCTTGGCGAGCCCCGTCTTGCGGAACACGACGCGCCCCTCCGTGTCGAACACGACGATGGTGGGGACGGCCTCGATCGGTGCGAACGGCTTCACGGACGGATCGTCGGCGCCGCCCGCGATCGCGACAGGAAACGGCAGCCCGAGTTTGGCTTGGTACACCTCGACGAGCTCCCGATCGGCGTAGCGCTGGAGAGCCACGGCGGCGTAATTCACTTTCGCACCGTCCCGCTTCGCCATGGCCGCGAGGAAATCCACCTGCGCCTGGCTCGCGAGATCCCAGGTCGTGATGAACGCGACGACGGTCACGCGTCCGCGGAACGCGGCGGCACTGACGGGCCGCGCGTCGAGCGAATCGAACGTCCAGATCGGGGCGGCCGCCCGGGGAACGTCCGACGTCCCCACCCCCGTGGCCTTGCCTCCGCACGCGACGCCGAACGCTCCGGACGCGAGGCCCACCGCCAGGAGCGCGGCCATGCGGACGAACCGGCTCACGGGGACGTCAGTCGCCCTTCTGGCCGACGAATGCGTCGTCCTTGTCGGCGAAGAGGACGTTGAAGGTCGTGAGCGAGCCGTAACACTGGGTCACGTACTGCTGCATGGTGACCTTCTCCTCGGCCGAGAGTTTCGGGTGCGCGTTGACCTTCTGCTCGAGGACGCGGAGGCGATCGCGGATCATCACGATCTTGTGGAACAGGGACTCCAGGGGAATGCGCTTCTCCTGGGTTCCTTCTTTTCCCGGCACGAGCACGACCTCTCCTCCTGCCAGCGGCCGCCGAGTTCGACGTCGGAGAGACCGAGTTCGGCGCGGAGGACGGAACGGAGGACGCTGGTGGAATTCGTCGGCATCCATGGAGAGCAGATCCTCGGGCAGCGTGAGGGGTTCGGGGCGGGCGGCACGTGCGGTTCACGCGCCTCGCGGACGGAAAGGAGCGGCCTTCTTCTTCGCCTGGACGGTGGCGGCGAAGGTACCTCGGAGCAGGTATTGGGAGCAGGTGTTGTTCTCGAAGATCGGCGGCGACCACACTTCGAGCAGACATTCGCCCGCGCGTCGGGTCACCCCGCGATCGTCGGTATGCTCGTGCACGCGCACGAAGCGGGCGCACGTTCCGCAACGACCGTCGAGGGCGGTCACGGCCCGACCTTCACGGGGCGCCGTCCGCGGACTCGAAGTCGAGCCCGAAGAGTCCACGAACCGTTCGAGCACCACGGGCGGGTCCCGTCGTTCGCGACGATCGGCCACGATGGCGTGGGCGAGCTCTTCGACCACCACTCGGAGCGGGGTCTTCTCGAGGACCGCGCCCTCCACGGGGCGACCGCCGTCCTTCGGGGCTTCGGCGCGGCTCCGCAGGGGATCGTGGTACGCGGCGCTGACCCCGGAATCCGGACGGTAGACGCACGTCAAGACTTGCACGAAGTCGAGGTACATGGGCGCGAGCAACGCGCACACGCACGCGCCGTCGTCCGTGGTGCCACGGAGGGCGACGATGGCTTCGGCGCGTGCGCCATGATCGAGGACCGCACGTCCTTCCCCATGGCCTGCTCGATGCGCGCACGGCGCCCTTCGTCGGACTCGACCGCCATCAACGGGGCGTAGAGGGCGACCGCAGGACGTCGATGGTGGGCGCGTCCTGGTCGAGCACGTCGAGCCACGCGTCGCGCCCGGTGGCGTCGAGGGCCTCGTACGTGAGCGCCGCCGCCACCGCAGCTTCGGCGTCGGTCGCGAGCGCGGTGAGCCAGGTGCGCCACGCGGCGCGTGCGCGCGGTTCGATCGCGTCGCCGCTCTCGGTCACCGGCGGGGCGGGGATCCGAGGCATCGTCGACAGCGCGATCGGACGATCGCTTCCCTCGTTCGGTGCGCACATGGGACGGCGGAAATCCCAGCAGACGATTCGCGGCGAGCGAAAGGGCACGTCGTGTCCGTTTTTGGGGGTATTCTCGGTTCGGACGCGTGCCTTTGAGACATCACTTCAAAGATGGTGCGTTCCCTCCCGAGCCCACGAAACGATGAGCGCCAAGGCCCCGCCGACACCGAACGCCCCCGTCGATTCTCCCGAGGTGATGGCGGCATTCACGAGTGCCTTCCGCTCGTCGACGTGCTCGCGCGTCGATGCGTCGGCACGTCGGGACGAGCGTCCAATTCGACGAGCTCGTCTCCGCCGGGCGCGAGGGTCTCTTGGGCGCCGCGCGATCGTTCGACGCGTCGCGGGGAGTCCCGTTCCGATGTTGGGCGGCGCTCCGCATCCGAGGATCGATGATCGACGGCGTGCGCAAGATCGGTGGCATCCCGCGACGCGTGTACCAACGCTTGCGCGCACTCGAGGCTGCCGACGCCGTGCAGGACGCCCACGTCGAGGCGGACGCGGGTGCCACGGCCCCGAGGCCACGACCGCCGATCGTCGACTCGATCGTCCCTCGCGACCATGGCGACGACGATGGCCGCCGCGATGCTCGCGCCCCAGGCCGCGTTCCGCGAAGGCGAGGAAGCCGTCGACCCTTCGCTCACGCCCGAGGAGAGCTACGAGCGCGCCGAACTCCTCTCGCTCGTCCGGACCGCGATCGGAAAGCTTCCGGATTCCGAGCGCACGCTCCTGGAGAAGCACTACTTCGGCGGTCTCACGTTGGACGAGGCGGCGAAGTCCATCGGCCTTCGAAATCGTGGGCAGTCGCCTGCACGCCCGGGCCATGGAGAGCGTGACGAAGGACCTCGCGCGATCGGGAAAATCGAACCGTCGACCGTGAACCAGCACAACCCGGCCCGCGGCGCGTCCGACGGATCGGGACATGGCCGTCGTCCTCGCGCGCGAAGCTCCCCGATCCGCCCCGCCCCCCCTCGCGTCGCCACGTCCTCCGGCTGCGATCCCTCGGGGGTCCCCGGAAGCGGGAGCCCCGCCCCCCGGCCCATCCCACGCCGGCGCGGATCCGAGCCCGTTCGCGTCGGTCCTGGCTTCCGTGGGCCGGCGGGCCGAAGAGGGAGAGCGCACGATCGCACGCACCCTCGGTCGCGCCACGGGCGGCGCGGACCTGTCGACGGGGGAACTCCTGGCGCTCCAGGCCGGCATCTACCGCTATACGGAGGCCCTCGATCTCGCGTCCAAGTTCGTCGACCGCATGGGCAACGGCGTCCGCACGCTTCTCCGGGCCGGATGAGTCCCATCGAACCGGTCGGCCCGGCCCCGAGGGACGTCCCGACGGCGCCGTGCCAGGGCGACGCCCGTCGTGTCCGGTTCTGCCGCCCCTCCTTCCACGCCGTCCGATCTCCGTTCGCCTCCATCGTCCGATCCCACGACCGTGGCGCCGTCGGGCCTCCGGAAGGGCGTTCGCGAGCGCGTGATCGTCGCGATGAGCGGCGGCGTGGATTCCGCCGTCGCCGCGGCGCGCCTCGTGGACGAGGGACACGACGTGGTCGGCGTCACGCTCCACCTGTGGGACTACCCGGACGATCCCGACGCCAAGGGCGGGCACGCGCGATGCTGCGCTCCGGAAGATCAGTACGACGCGCGACGCACGGCCGACGCGCTGGGCTTCCCTCACTACACGTTCGACCGTCGCGATCTCTTCGCGAAGACCGTCGTCGAACCCTTCGTCGAGGCGTACCTCGACGGCACCACGCCGAGTCCCTGCACGACCTGCAATCGGAGCGTGAAGCTCAAGGAGCTCTTCGCCATCGCCGACCGACTCGGTGCGCGCTACGTGGCGACGGGGCACTACGCCCGCGTCCTGCACGACGCGGACGGTCGCGCCACGCTCTACGCGGGCAAGGACGCGGACAAGGACCAGAGCTACTGTACGCGACGGCGTGGGACGATCTCGGTCGCCTGGTGTTTCCCCTGGGCGACAGCACGAAACCCGAAGTACGAGCCGAGGCGGTCCGACGGAAAATCCCCGGGGCGACGAAGGGCGAGAGTCAGGAGCTCTGCTTCGTGGGTCAGGGCGCCCACGCGTACACGCGTTTCGTCGAGGAGCGGGCCGACGGTCGCGTGCGTCCGGGCGCCATCGTCGATGGGAACGGCCGCGTCGTCGGAAAGCACGAGGGCGTCCAAGGTCTACCATCGGACAGCGGAAGGGCCTGGGCATCGCCCTCGGTGCGCCGACCTTCGTCACGGACATCGACGCGGAGACGGCACCGTGCGCGTCGGTGGCGACGAAGGCCTGTTCGCCGAAGGTGCCGTCGTCGACGACCTCGTCCTCGCGGAAGGCATCTCCCTCCCGTTCGAGGCCACGGTGAAAGTCCGCTACCGTCACGACGGTGCGCGCGCGGATCGCGTCGGACGGCACCGACGTCACGGTCGCGTTCGACGGCAAGGTTCGTGCGGTCACGCGGGGCCAGGTCGCGGCCTCGGCGACGCGGAGCACCGTGCTCGGCGGCGCGAAAATCCGCCGTCCCCTCGCGTCGCGGTCGTGATCGTGGCTACACTCGCTCCCGTGGATCGGCACGGGTCGGCGGGGGTGCGGAGGAATCTGGGAAGGGCGCTTTCCTGCGGCGTCGCGCTCGGCGTCCTCGCGTTCGTCGGGACCGCGTGTTCGCTCGGCAGCGGCGACGGGGCCATCAGCGGCACCCTGAACGTGCCGAACTGCTGGTCCGGCAAGTTCGATCTCCAACCGGACTTCTTCGCGGCCGTTCCTTACCGGGAAACGCTCCAACTCCGCATCCAGCACGGTGGCGACTTCCAGACGTTCAGCGACGGTGTGTCGATCCTCATCGACGACGCACGCGCCGTCCGGGGCGACACGGGACCCAGCAAGCTCGGCGTGCCCCTCGTCGTCTCGTTGCCGCCGGAAGTCACGCCGCCGGGTGTGCCGGTCACGGCGCGGCCGGATCCGGCCGGCGTCCACATGACCGTGTACCTCCAGCAGTCGTGCCGCGTGCAGAACCCGGCCGTCTTCGCGGTCGAACAGGTGAGCCTCGGTCCGGACGGGACGTGCGACTCGACGCCCCTCGATCCTGGCCCCGTGAACGCGTGTCCCGATCCGGTGTCGGGCGCGCCGCCCGCGTCGACCCCCTACGTGTCGGCGAAGAGCACCATCACCTTCCACCGTCTTTTCAGCGGCAACCCGGACGAACCCGTGGCCGACGAGAAGCTCACGGAAGCCGACTTCGACGTGTACCTCGCCGACCCGCGCGAAGTCTGTCCCGGCGGACTCGGTCCGCCCCCGCCGTGCCGCGGACACCTCACGGGCCGCATGAAGTTCTACTTCGAACGCGGTCGCCCGGCGCAACCGTTCCCGTGATCGACGGTGCCCGGTCGCACGCGCGATCTCCCCACGTTTCGTGCGGGAAACGCACGTGTCCCGACCTTGCGTGGCCGTGACCACGCCGATACGCTCGGGGACACCGTGCGGACACACAGATCTCGGCGATTCGTGTGGGCGTGGTTCGCCGCGACCGCCCTCGCGTGTTCGACCCTGACCGTCGTCCGCGGAGCCCACGCCGAGTCCACGGACAAGGCGTCCCTGGCGAAGAGCGCCGAGATGATGCAACAGGCCCACGCGGCCTTCGATCGCAACGAACTCGACCGCGCGGAGGGACTCTTCAAGGGCGTCATCGAACGCGGCGGCCTCTTTCCGGAGGACTTGCTCGACTGCTACGTGCACGTCGGGGCGGTGCGCGGAGCGCAGGGTCGGAAGGAACCGGCGCTCCTCGCATTCCGTCGCGCGGCCCTCATCGACCCGGACTTCAAGGTGCCGCGTGGGACGCCGAAAAAAGCGGTCGCCCTGGCAGAGACCGCGCGGAAGGAGATGGCCCGGTTCGGCCCCGTTGGGCTGCGGCTCGAGTCGCCCGTGTCCGTGCGCGCGGGGCAACCCATCCGGGTCACGGCGTCCATCGAGGCCGTGCACACGGCGGTCATCCCGAAGCTCAGTTTCGAGGCGAAGGAATCGCTGACCGGAAACGTGGCGATCGACGCGAAACCGGCCGACAATCCGGTCACGTTCGAGGTGCCGGCCGCCATGACGTTGTCGGCCGCCCAGGTGTCCCTGACCGTTTCGGCCCTGGACGCGAACGGCAACGCCATGGCCACCCTCGAACAGAAAATCGCCGTCGAAGGGAGCCGCGCGGCCGCCGCCGCCGCGAAAGCGGAGCCCCCCAAGAAAAAACCCCTGGCTCCCGCCACGAAATCCAAGGGCTTTTGGTCCACCGCGTGGCCCTACGTCCTGGGCGGCGTGCTCGTGGCGGGCGGAGCGGTCGCCATCGTCGTGGCCACTCGCCCCCCCAGCACCGTCTCCCTGGGCTCGCCGTCGGTGATTGCCCAATGATTCCGAGCCGGAATCCGTCCCACCTGAGGATCAACGGGTCCATGTCCCTCGCGGACACGTGGATCCGGACGAATCCTGAGCCGTAGTGTCCGTAGTTCCCTGATTCTTCCGTCGTCCCCAGGAGCCCGACCTTGCCTCAGGACCGTGCCAAGAAACCGGAGACCGCCCAAGGGGGTGGTGCGCCGTTGGACACGGGAGCGCACGCGACGGCCAACATGAACGCGGAGGGCGGCACCTATTTCCTCGGGCGCTACCGGGTCGTCGACGAGATCGGCATCGGCGGCATGGCGAGCGTGCACCTCGCGCGCATGGACGGCCCCGGAGGGTTCCAGCGATGGGTGGCGATCAAACGCATCCATCCGCACCTCGTCGAGGACGACAGCTTCGTGAACATGTTCCTCGACGAGGCCCGCGTCGCGGCGCGGATCTCGCATCCGAACGTGGCCGCCGTCTTCGAACTCGGCAAGCACGAGGACACGTATTGGATCGCCATGGAATACCTCCACGGAGAACCCCTCCGCGAGGTGATGCGCTCCACCGAGGAGACGGGGCAGCCGATGCCGCCCGAGATCGCGTGCCGCGTGATCGCCGACGCGGCCGAAGGTCTCCATGCGGCCCATGAACTTCTCGGCAAGAACGGCGAGCGCCTGAACCTGGTCCACCGGGACGTGACGCCGCACAACATCTTCGTCACCTACGACGGCACGACGAAGGTGCTCGACTTCGGCATCGCGAAGTTCAGCTCCCGCATGGCGAGCACGCGCGCGGGCACGCTCAAGGGCAAGCTCGCGTACATGTCGCCCGAGCAGGTGCAGAGCGAGCAGATCGATCGTCGCACCGACATCTTCGCCCTCGGGGTCGTCCTCTGGGAGCTCACGACGGGGCAACGCCTGTTCCGCACGGACAACGATCTCGACACGCTGGCGAAGGTCCAGGAGTGCAACGTCGTTCGTCCCAGCACGATCGTCCGTGGGTACCCCATCGATCTCGAGAAGATCGTGATGAAAGCGCTCTCGAAGAACAAGAACGAGCGCTTCAAGACCGCCCGCGAGTTTTCGCGCGCGCTCCAGTCGCTGCTGATGCGGCGCGGTCTGTTCGTCGCGAGCGACGAGGTGTCCGCGTACGTGCAGACGATCTTCAGGGATCGGATGCACAAGCGCGAAGCCCACCTCCGGTGGGCCGCGGAGGTCACGCAGACCCTCAACATCGACCAACTCCAGCAGAAAGCGGATTCCAACTGGAAGGGCGACGCGGGCGAGGTCTCGCGGAGCAGCGAGGTCGCGGCGAGCGCGCTGCCCGCGCCACGCCCCGCCGCGGGTCTGCCTTCCGCGTTCGATTCGCGGAAACCGGATCGACCGCCGCCGAGCGTCGGTCGCAGGGACACCGCACGTCCCCCAAAGCTCGACGCGGCCCCGGCCGAGGACCTGCCCTACCCGGCCGTCCCGCCCTCACCCGCCGTGCCGTCGATCGCGGCCGCGTCCGGACGGCGAAGAGTTCGACGACGCCGATCCGACCATCGTGACGGCTCCGAAAGTCGAGGTCGATCGCTCCGGTCGGGCGGGTCCGCGACCGGCCGCGGGCATGCCGGCGTCGCGCCCGCCGCCGGCGGCGCCCCCGACGGCGACTCCGGGTGCCGACGTCTCCCGCCTCGGCAAGCCCGTGCCGATCCCGCCGCGCCCGAGCGGCGGACCTCCCAGCGTTCCTCGACCAACCGCCGCCCCGCGTGCGACGCCGCCCCTCGCGACGCCCGAACCGGCCACCGTCCGCGCCGCCCCGGGCGGAGGACGTGGACCGGAACCGATGTTCCCGAAGTCGAATCCGTTCGGTGGAAGCGGGTCGTTCGGTCCACCGGCGGGCGTCGGCGCGGAAGCGGGTGCGACACCGTCGCCCATCGCGGATCTGGTGGCGTCCGCCACGGACGGACGCCGCGACGACGTGGCCTCCGGTCTCGGATCGCCCGCGGCGCGGCCCGTGCCAGCCGCCGTCGCCGTGGACGACTACAACGACGCGGTCTCGACACGTCTCCACAACGGAGCGCAGGCCTTCGCGCAGACGACGGCGCCTTCCGTGCGTCGCGATCCGAACCGGGAGAACGAGACGGTCACCGACGCGTCGAACCGCAAGGTCGTTCCCCTGTGGATGTTGGCGTCGGCCGCGGCGTTCGCGGGGCTCATGGTGGTCGCCCTCGTGTACGCCATCGTGTCGAGTCCTTCGCGCAAGGCCGCGAAGGACGCGGCGGCCCTCGCGTCGGCGAATCCCGCCCTCGGTGGGCCGGGCTCGGCTTCGGGCTCCCTCGGCCCGGTGGGTGGACCTGGCGACGTCGACCCGACGAAGGTGTCCCCCTTCACCTCGCTCCGCGCAGGCTTCTTCGAGGCCACGCGCAGGCCCGACGATCCTTCCGCGCCGCGAGCCCCTTCGGGTCCGGCAACGCCGAGCGTCGCGCCCCTCGGTCTCGCTCCCGTCGCGCCGGCGACGGCGCCGCCCCAACCCGTCGTCACGGCTGGCGCCCAGACTCCCGTGCCCGGTGTGGTGTCCACCACCTCGTCGCCGGTCGCCGTCGTTCCCGCGCCGAACCTGCCGACGATGGCACCGCAACCTCCGCCCCAACCCGTGGTCGCACCGCGCCCTCCGCCGGTGCGCGCCGCCGCCGGTTCCGACGAAGGACTCCTCTCGGTCGTGTGTCTGCCCGCCTGCGATCGCGTCACCATGGACGGCGCGACGAACCTCGGTCCCGCGCCGTTCTTCCGCAAGAAGGTCCGCGTGGGCTCCCACCGCCTCGAGCTCCACGCGAAGGACGGGAACGTCGCGAAGACGATCTCCGTCGTGGTGACGGCGGGCGAAGAAGGCGTCACCGTGCGCCAGTCGATGTCGCAATGACCTCGTCCCGCCATCGCATGCGTCCGGTCGTGAGGAGCGCGGCGGCGACGATCGGCGTCCTCACCGCCGGAATCCTCCCGAACGCGCACTGTGGTCCACCGGAGGTGAGCCTCGAGGTGGCGGTCCCGAGCGGCGTGAAGGACGAGACCGCGTGGATCGAGGTCGGCGTCTTCGAGAACGCATGCCCACCGATCGATCAACTCGCGGGAGGCATCCCGGAAGTGGGCCCCGTGAGTCGGCTCGCGTTCCGCCCCGACTCGCCGACGAAGCCGCCCCTGGGAGAACTCGACGCGAAGACCTACGGGTTCGCCGCCGTCGCGCGTCGTGCCGACTGCGGCGTGGTCGCCACCGGTTGCGTTCAAGTGAACGTGGGTTCGGAACGTCGCGTCGGGATCCAGACCGGGCCGACCGGGACGCCGAGCGGCATGTGCGGCCAAGCGAGCGTGTGCCACTTCGCGCGGTGCACGCCGGGCGTCGACAACTCGAGTTCGGCCGTCGGCGCGGCGTGTTCGATGCAACTCCTCGGCGCCGGGCCCCTCGCCGCCGCGTTCACCGACTCGGGGAGCGTGATGAGCGTCCCGTCGATCACGGCCCTCACCAACGGGTTCGCCATCGCCTACCGCGAATTCGCGCCCGTGAACGGATCGTCGCGCCTCACGCTCCTACCGATCGACGAGGGTGGCGGCGCCATGCCCGCGGTCCAACGCATCCTCGCCGACCGGTGCTCGCAGAGCGAAGAGGGGGACGGCGCCGCGGTCTCCTTCGACGCGAACGGCGGCATCGTCGCTCTCGCCCGCGCCCGCTGCGGCTCGTCGAAGCCGGGCGGCATCGATCTCTTCTCCTTCGACGACACGCCCCGTGTGCAGTCGAACAGCTTCAACCTCGCCGAGGATCCCTCGGTCGTCACGCTCTCCGGCCCCCACGCCCTCGTCGACCCGAAGGCGCTCGGACCCCGGTTGCTCGCGTTCGTCCAGAGCGGCCGGCCGCGCGTCACGACACTCGACAAGCTCGCGCTCACCGCCGGCTTCGACTTCGGAGGAGGTGGGACGGCCGTCGAAGCCCAGGTCGCCGCCACCGACAAGGTCGTCGGGCTTCTCGCGCGCGGCGCCGCGGGTTCCTCTTCCGCCGACGGCGGAACCACGCCCGGCGATCCGACGACGTCCGCGAACGAGCTCCGGCTCCAGATGACGTCCGCCGGTTCGAACCTCGCGTCCCTGCCGGCTCCGTATTCGTTCACGGGCGCGTGGGCGTCCATGGCCGCCCAGTCGACGCGCGTGTTCGTCGTCGCGCCCGGTGCCGCCACGCGACCGCTCGTGTACCGCGCGTTCGACCTGCAGTTGAGTGGGGCGACACCCGAGCCGAAGATCGAGGAGAGCTTCACTCCCGAAGTGCTCGGCAAGGTCCTCTACGCCGACGTCACCGTCCACAACGACCGCATCTTCATGGCCGTCGAACAGGCCGGCAGCATTTCCGTCGTCGTCTTCGATCACGCGAGCACGACGCCCACGTTCGTCAGCGAGACGGTCCTCGCCCGGGATCCCCGCGTGCCGAGCTACATCGGTCTCGCGCGGGACGGTCGCCTCGCCATCGCCGCGTCCGACACCCGCGTCGCCGTCGCCTGGGTGAGCGCGCGCGTCCTCAAGTCGAGCGACGTTCCCGGTGGATACGCCATCTTCGCCTGCCGCTCGCAGTGACCCGAGGCCCGTTCGCGCCCCGAATCGGTGTATGACGGCCCGTCGATGCCGAAACCGTCGCGCACCACTCCCCGAGAACTCACGCTGACCATCGCGTCCGTCGCCCGGGGAGGCGAAGGGGTGGCGCACGCCGTCGTCGACGGCCGCCCCCGCGCCGTGTTCGTCCCGCATACCGTGCCAGGAGACGTGGTCGTGGCGACCGTCGACGCGTCGTCGAGTCCCGCGCGGGGTGCGCTCGTGCGTGTGGAGAAGAGGGCCCTTCGCGCGTCCCTCCGGCGTGTGCCGTGTTCGCGACGTGCGGCGGGTGCGACGCCATGCACATGACGAAGGGCGACGGCCAACGCGACGTGCACCGCGTTCTCGTCCGCGCGGCGCTCCCTCCGTCCGCGGAGGGCACGGACGTCACGTCCCATCCGTCGCGCCGAAGTCGGAGGCGTACCGGACGCGCGCCCGCGTTTCCGTCGTCGCTTCCGGAGGTCGAGCGCGCGTCGGCATGCGCGAGGGCGGTTCCCGCGCACCGTCGAGACGCCGGTCTGCCTGGTGCTCGATCCGCGGGTCGACGTCGCGCGGCTCGCACTGCCGGCCCTGTTCGAAGGCGCCCGGCGAAGGCGGACGTCCAGCTCGCTCTCGGAGGCGACGCGGGGTCCGCGAAGGCGGTCGCCTACGTGCGGTGGAACGGGTCGTTGCCCGGTGCCGTGTACGGCCGCGTGGAACGCGCGCCGTGACCGAAGGGGCGTTCGCGGGGGTGGCGATCGTCGAATCGGGCGTTTCGAAGCCCGTGACCGTCGGCGATCGCGCCCACGGTCCCTGGCTCCGGACGGCGAAGTGCTCGAAGTCGGGACGGGCGGATTCGCCCAGGCCAACGACGGGACGAACGCCGCGCTCGTGACCCACGTGGCCGACGTCGTGCGATCGCGGCTGCGGCATTCGGACGACGGGCGGCGGACGAAGGTCGTCGAGCTGCACGCGGGCGCGGGGAACCTGACGGTCGCCCTCGCGCGCCTCGACGTGGACCTCGTCGCGGTCGAATCCGTCCGCGAAGCATGCGAGGCGGCGCGCTCGAACCTGGCGCGCCGCGGACTCGAGCGAAGGTCCAGGAGGGTCGCGCGGAGGCGGTCATCTTGCCGCCGAACCTCGACGTCCTCGTCCTCGATCCTCCCAGGACGGGCGCGCGCGAGGTCGCCGAAGCCGTCGCGCGGGGGAAAGGCGCGCGCGAGAAGCCGGCCTGCATCGTCTACGTGTCCCGCGATCCGAGCACCCTCGGGCGGGACCTCGCGATCCTCGAGGGAGATTACGCCTCGTCCGCGCCGACGCGTTCGAGATGTTTCCCCACACGAGCCACGTGGAGTCCGTCGTCGTCTCGCGCGACGGAAGGGGAAGGCCACGCCGTGACCCGCACCCACGGGCCCAGCGTCCGGACGATCGCGCGGCGCACCATCGCGGACCACGATCTCGCCCCCGAAGGCGACCCTGGTGCTCGTGGCCGTGAGCGGCGGTCCCGATTCCATGTCCCTCCTCCACGTGCTCGCGGGACTTCGCGCCTCGTGCGGCTTCCGTCTCGCGGCCCACGGCGTCGATCACGGTCTGCGCCCCGAAGCCGCCGCCGAGCTCGACGGCGCCGAACGCCTCGCGGACGAGCTCGGCGTCCCCTTCGGGCGGACCCGCCTGCGTGTGGGCGCGGGGGGAAATCTCCAGGCGCGAGCCCGGGACGCGCGACGGGCGGCGCTGCTCGCCACCGCGGCCGAGCTCGGCGCCCAAAGGATCGCGACGGGGCATCACGCGGACGACCGCGCGGAGACGTTCCTCCTCCGTCTCTTCCGAGGGTCCGGCCTCCGTGGGCTCGCCGTGTTGCCGCCGCGCGCGGGCGCGTTCGTGCGGCCCTTCACGAACGTCCGCCGGAAGGACTTGCGGAAGTACGCCGAACGGCACGGTTTGGGGGCGTTCGACGACCCGACGAACCGCGCCACGCGCTTCACCCGATCCCGGGTTCGCCACGAATTGCTTCCCCTCCTCGAAGCCCTCGACCCACGGTTCGTGGAGCACGTGACGGACGTCGTGGATGAGCTCACGGCTCCGAAGGACGGCGCCGAGAAGGTCGGAGACGCCGTGGAGGCAGCCTTGGTTCGAGCGCTTCCGGCGGGGCTTCTGCCCTCGCGCGCCCACCGACTCGCCGCTTCCGAACTGGTCCGGCGACGCTCGACCCGGGGTCGTGTCCTTCTCCCCGGGGGCCTTGTCGCTCGGTTCGATCGTGACCACGATGGTCTCGTCGTGGAGTCGTCGACGGCGTCGACTCCGGGCTCGGGCCCTCGAATGAGGGTTGCGCCGACGCGGCGGTCCTAGTCATCATAGAATCGTGACGAAATCCCAAGTCACGCGGGGTCTACCCGGTTCGAATCCTTGGGGGTCGAGGTCAACGTGAAGCAATCGCACAAGACGCTCCTGCTTTGGGTCCTCCTCATCGTGATGTTCGTCGCGATCTGGAACTTCCTCACGCCGAGCGAGCGTCGTCAGACCGTCGCGTTCAGCGAGTTCCTGAACGACGTCCACTCGGGCGCCGTCGAGGACATCCGCATCAAGGACCGCGATTACACCTTCCGAGTGAAGAACCCGGACGGCTCGAAGACCACCATCCAGAAGGAGACCGTCGGTCCCATGGCGGACGAGGGACTCCTCGCGACCCTCAAGCCCGACGCGAAGGAAGCCGCGCCGCCCAAGATCACGTTCGACAAGGAGGACACGACCCCCCTCTGGTCGAGCACGCTCGTCACGCTGCTCCCCATGCTCCTCGTGGGCGTCATGTTCTTCCTCTTCATGCGCCAGATCCAGGCGGGTGGCGGCAAGGCCATGAGCTTCGGCAAGAGCAAGGCGCGCATGCTCAGCGACTCGCAGAACAAGGTCACGTTCGCGGACGTCGCCGGTGTCGAGGAAGCGAAGGACGAAGTCGAGGAGATCATCGCCTTCCTCAAGGACCCCAAGAAGTTCCAGAAGCTCGGCGGACGAATCCCGAAGGGCGTCCTCCTCATCGGACCGCCAGGAACCGGCAAGACCCTCCTCGCCCGCGCGATCGCGGGAGAAGCCGGCGTGCCGTTCTTCAGCATCTCGGGCTCCGACTTCGTGGAGATGTTCGTGGGCGTCGGCGCGAGCCGCGTCCGTGACCTCTTCGAGCAGGGCAAGAAGCACGCGCCCTGCATCATCTTCATCGACGAAATCGACGCCGTCGGCCGCCACCGTGGCGCCGGTCTCGGCGGCGGGCACGACGAGCGCGAGCAGACCCTGAACCAGCTCCTCGTGGAGATGGACGGTTTCGAAGGCAACGACGGGGTCATCATCGTCGCCGCCACGAACCGCCCCGACGTGCTCGATCCCGCCATCCTCCGCCCCGGCCGTTTCGACCGTCGCATCACGGTGAACCGCCCGGACGTTCGCGGCCGCGAGGAGATCCTCCGCGTCCACGCCCGCAGGACGCCCCTCGCGCCGGACGTCGATCTCGAGACCATCGCCCGCGGCACCCCGGGTTTCGCCGGCGCCGACCTCGAGAACCTCGTGAACGAGGCTGCCCTCCTCGCCGCCCGGCAGGACAAGGACGCCGTCTCCATGACCGACTTCGAGCTCGCGAAGGACAAGGTCTACATGGGCACCGAGCGACGTTCGATGGTCATCAGCGAGGAAGAGAAGTGGAACACCGCCGTGCACGAGGCGGGTCACACCCTCATCTCCCTCCTCATCAACCACCACGACCCGGTGCACAAGGTCACCATCATTCCCCGTGGCCCGGCCCTCGGTCTCACGTGGCACCTTCCCAAGGGCGACACGTACTCCACGTCGAAGGATCAGGCCGAAGCGCGCATCGCCGTGCTCCTCGGTGGGCGCATCGCCGAGCAGGTCATGTTCGGCAGCCTCACGACGGGTGCCGGAAACGACATCGAGCGTGCCACCGACATGGCCCGCAAGATGGTCTGCGAATGGGGCATGAGCGAGAAGCTCGGTCCCCTCACCTACGGTCGCAAGGAGGAGCAGGTCTTCCTCGGCCGCGACTACGGCTCCCGTCAGCAGGATTACTCCGAGCAGACGGCGGTCGAGATCGACCAGGAAGTCCGGTCCATCATCCAGAAGCAATACGACCGGGTGAAGCTCCTCATGTCCGAAGGACGGGAGAAGCTCGAGGCCCTCGCCAAGACCCTCATGGAGCGGGAGACCCTCGACGCCGAGGAAATCGCGGCCGTCCTCGAAGGACGCGAACTTCCCAAGCGCGAGCGCGTCGTCATCCCGACCTACGCGGACCGCGGCAAGCAGGACAAGGACCGACGCAAGGTGGCGAGCATCTTCGGCGGACCGCCGAAGCCTGCGCCCACCGGAAGCTGAACGCCCTGGTTCGGGGTATCCGACGACCGCGTCCTCCGGGCACGCGGTCGTCGCGTTTTGTGGGCGAAAAAGCGCCCCGACCCGGATCCCGCTGATACGCTCGTCGAGCGTCGGGGTGTGTCCCCGGCGAGCGTTTCGTCGCGTCCGCGGCGAGCGCCCCTTTCGAGGAGTCCGCATGAACACGTCCCGCTTGTCCTTCGCATCCCTCGCCCGTGTCTCGGGCGCGGTCCTCGCCCTGAACGTTGCGGTCTTCGCGTACTTCGGATGTTCGGGCTCCGAAGAGAAGCCTGCTCCCCTGGAGACGCAGGGCCAATTCAGCGTCGTGGCGTCCCCCGCACGGGTCCAGGCGAACGGCGCGACCACGGATCTCACCGTCATCGCGCGCCTCGAAGGCGGCGGCAGCGGCACGGGAACGGTCACCCTGAAGGTGCCCCAAGGCGACCTCGGGACCACCGGGACGACGGCATCCCTGGAACTCGCGAGCGGCCAGGCGACGGTCAAGTACGCGTGCAACGCGGCGACGAACCCGGCGTGTGTCGGCACCCAGAAGGTGACGGCGGAATGGAACGGCAAGACGTCGGAAGCGAACGTCACGTTCTACGTCGAGACGGCCGGTGAAGCCGGCGTGGCAGACGGCGGCGATGCCGGCGTGAAGACCGACGGCGGTGACGCCGCCACCGACGCGCGGACGGATTCGGCGACGACCGACTCGGGACCCGACACGGGCACCACCGATTCGGGTTCGAACGACGCCGCCGTGGACGCGCCGCCGAACGCGCCGATCCTCACGCTCACGCCGTCGAAGTCGCGCTTCTTCGTGAACGTGGCGGATTTCGTGGACGTCACCGCGTCCCTCCGCACCTCCAACGACGCGGGTGTCGTCGCGAACTCGACGATGACCGTGACGGCCACGGGCGCGCTCCTTCTCCCGGACACGTCCGGCACCGGCACGCCCGCCGCGTCCGTCACGGTGACCACCGATTCGAACGGTCGCGCGGTCGCCCGGGTGGTCGACAACGGATCGAGCGGCAACGCCACCGTCACGGTGACCCACGACGCGAGCGGTGTCTCGAAGCAGGTGACGCTCGTCGCGGCTGCCGTCCAGCAGCTGCAGTACGTCTCCACGAAGTGCCAAGGCCAGGCCTGCACCGTCATGGGCGTGAAGGGCTCCGGGTTCAACGAGCAGGCGCAAGTGGCCTTCCGCGCCCTCGACGCCGGGGGACAGCCCGTGGCGAATGCGCGCGTGGAGTTCCGGGCCTTGAATCCTCCGCAGGGCACGATGATCGCGACACCGTTCGCGTTCACCGACGCCCTCGGCGTCGCGACAACGAACGTGACGTCCGGTCTCATCATCGGAAGCTTCGTCGTCGAGGCAACGCTCTCGACGCTCTCCGCCCAGAGCACCACCATCGGCGTCCGTGGCGCCAAGGCGGCGAACAAGAGCTTCTCGCTTCGATGCTCGCCCGTGAACCTCGCCGCCTACGCGACTCCGACGCCGCCGCTCCCGCTGACGGCGGGATGCGACGTGCGTCTCATCGATCGGTTCAACAACCCCGTCGGCACGGGCACGTCCGTGAACTTCAAGACGGAAGCAGGCAACGTGCCGAACAGCATCTCGACCACCGCGTACACGCCCATGGGCAACAACGCGAACGAGGGCCTCGGTACCATCAACTTCAGCACGGTGGGATCCATGCCGGTGGACGTGGCGCCTCTCGACGCCGATCCCGCGCAGATTCCGAGCCCGCGAGGCGCCGAACCTCGCGCGGGCACGAACCCCGTCTACAACCCCCGGGACAACCTCGTCAGCGTGATCGCGTACCTGCCCGGCGAGGAGTTCTTCCAGGACGACAACGCGAACGGCACCCACGATCCCGCCGAGCAGTTCATCGACCAGGGCGAACCGTTCGTGGATTCGAACGACAACGGGGTGTGGGACACGGGAGAGATCTTCATCGACACTCCGCAGACGCTCTTCGATTCGAACTGCAACCCGGTGACGGCGGACGGAGGTGTCGCGGTCACGACGGCGCCCAACGGCGTGTGGGACGGTCCGAACGGTTGTTGGGACGTGAACAGCACGATCTGGGCCGAAACCCGTGTGCTCTACACGGATCGCCCCACGGGTTCCCCGTTCTCCTATGTCGCGAATCCCGACACGGGAGATCCGACCACGAATCTCGGAAAGATCGCGGTGGGGTCGTCGAGGCTCTACCCGGTTCACTTCCGGGATCGGTTCTTCAACTACCCCGAAGGCAACGCGACCTACTCCGTCAGCCAGACCGGAACACGCGGAACGTTGTCGTACACGGGCTCGCAACTCGACAGCTACGGCTTCGGGATCGAACGCCTGCTCATGGAGGCCGGCACGGGCCAGCTGTGTGGCTCCACGACGACCCGATGCGAGTGGCGCTACCACTTCAACGGGTGGATTCGTGACCCGAGCTACCAGCCTCTCCGAGTGACGGGTCCCACGACCGCGTCGACCATCCAAACCGACGCCGGGCCGGCCATCAATTACCAGGCGACGACCATCGCGCCGGCCATCACGGTCCGCAGCGTGAAGTTCGAGATGTTCATCCAAGCCGAATGGCCGTGAGCCTCCGGCGATAGGGGGAACACCCGGGGCGCGTCCGCGAGGCCGCGCCCCTTTTTTTCGCCCGGATTCCGCCCCCTTGCCGGCGCCCAGCGCCGCGACTACGTTCCCGGGCCCGTCCGTTCCGCGAGGAGCGGGCCCCCGGAGCCGCTTCTTCGGCATCCGGCCCCAAGGAGCGTCATGTCCACCAAGATTGCCATCAACGGTTTCGGTCGCATCGGTCGTTGCATCGTGCGCGCGCTCCAGGAGCGCGGCGCCGGCAACCTCGAGCTCGTCGCCATCAACGACCTCACGGACGCGAAGACCCTCGCGCACCTCTACAACTACGACACGGTCCACCGTCAGGCGAAGAAGCACGCCACGGCCCTCGAGGGCGCCATCGACTTCGGCAAGGGCAAGGTGAAGATCACGGCCGAGAAGGATCCGGGCAAGCTCCCCTGGAAGGAACTCGGCGCGGACATCGTCCTCGAGTGCACCGGCCTCTTCACGGACAAGGAGAAGGTGATGGCCCACGTCACCGCGGGCGCGAAGAAGGTCATCATCAGCGCGCCGGCGAAGAACCACGACGTCACCATCGTCCTCGGCGTGAACACCGAGCAGTACGACCCCTCGAAGCACCAGATCCTCTCGAACGGTTCGTGCACCACGAACTGTCTCGCGCCGATGGCGAAGGTCCTCCTCGAGACGTTCGGTCTCAAGCACGGCCTCATGAACACCATCCACTCGTACACGAACGACCAGGCCGTCCTCGACATCCCGCACCGGAAGGGCGATCTGCGCCGCGCCCGCGCCGCGGCCCAGAACATCATTCCGACGTCGACCGGCGCCGCGAAGGCCCTCTCGGAGGTCATCCCGTCCCTCAAGGGCAAACTCGACGGCTGCTCGCTGCGCGTCCCGACGATGGACGTCAGCATCGTCGACCTCACGTTCGAGTCCGACAAGCCGATGACCAAGGACGCGATCCACGCGGCCATGAAGGCGGCGTCGGAAGGACCGATGAAGGGCATCCTCGGGTACACCGAGGAGCCGCTCGTCTCCACGGACTACATCGGCGACCCGCGTTCCTCGATCTTCGACGCGACCCAGACCCAGATGATGGGCGACAAGTTCGCGAAGGTCATGAGCTGGTACGACAACGAGTGGGGCTTCTCGAACCGCATGATCGAGTTGGCCGACCTCGTCGCCAGCAAGAAGTGACGCTCCAGACCGAATCGACCTCCCCCGCAGGGCGAGGGAGGTCGACTCGGTCCTTCGCTTCGGCATTCTTTCTGGCGACTCGCGACGGGTCGTGCCGAGTTTCCTTCGGAAACTCGGCTCCATGAGGCTGCCGAGGTTCCTCGGGAGCATGGGCGCCTCGAAACGACCTCGCTAGATTGCAACCTTCCCCACGTCACGTACGGAGCACACCGTGAGCATCCTCGAAGGCATTCGCACCATCCGGGACCTTCCCGTCGACAACAAGCGCGTGTTCATCCGCGTCGACTTCAACGTCCCCCTCGAGAACGGCGCGATCACGGACGATGCCCGCATCCGCGAGGCACTGCCCACGATCCAGCACGCGCTCGAGCGCGGTGCGCGGGTCATCGTCGCGAGCCACCTCGGCCGGCCCAAGCCGGGCAAGGGCCCGAACGGCGGCGTGACCGACGAGGCGCGCAAGGCCTTCACCTTGGAGCCGTGTGGCACGCGCCTCGCGGAGCTCCTCGGCGCCGAAGTGCACATGCCCGAGGACTGCATCGGCGACGCGCCCAAGAAGGTCATCCACGATCTCCGCGCCGGCCAGGTGTGCCTCCTCGAGAACCTCCGCTTCCACGCGGAGGAAGAGAAGGACGACGAAGCCTTCGCCCGCGAGCTCGCCGGCCTCGCCGAGGTCTACGTCGACGACGCCTTCGGTGCGGTCCACCGCGCCCATGCCAGCGTCCACGCCGTTCCCCGGATGATGCGCGACCGCGGCTGCGGCTTCCTGCTCGAGAAGGAAATCGCGGCCCTCGGCAAGATCGTCTCGGCTCCCGAGCGCCCGTACGTCGCCATCCTCGGCGGCGCGAAGGTGTCGGACAAGATCGCCGTCGTCGATGCCCTCCTCGAGCGCGTGAACGTCCTCGTCATCGGCGGCGCCATGGCGAACACGTTCCTCGCCGCCAAAGAGCTCGACATGAAGGCGTCCCTCGTCGAGAGCGACAAGCTCGCCTTGGCGCGGAGCATCCTCGAGAAGGCGAAGAACAAGGGCGTCGAAGTGCTCTTGCCGGTCGACGTGGTCGTCGGTGCGTCCACGAGCGCCGCGGAAGGCCGCACGGTCGACGTGGCGAACGTCCCCGACGGCACCATGGCCCTCGACATCGGCCCCAAGACCCTCGAACTCTTCACCAAGCGCTTCGCGACGGCGAAGACCATCCTCTGGAACGGCCCCATGGGCCTGTTCGAGAAGGCCCCCTTCTCCCACGGCACCTTCGGCGTCGCGAAGGCCATGGCGGCCTCGAGCGCGTTCACCGTCGTCGGCGGTGGAGACAGCGCGGCGGCCGTGAAGGTGGCCGGCGACGACGTCGCGTCGAAGATGAGCCACGTGTCCACCGGCGGTGGCGCGTCGCTCGAACTCATCGAAGGCAAGAAGCTTCCCGGAATCGAGGCCCTGCGTCCATGAACCGCTCCCGTCGTCCCCTCGTCGCTGGAAATTGGAAGATGCACCACGGCGGTGCGTCCGCGATTCCCCTCGCCGCGTCGTGCGTCGCCATCGCGAAGGCGAACCCCGGGACCGACGTCCTCGTCGCTCCGCCCTTCACGGCCCTCGCGGCCGTGTCCGCGGAGTGCGAAGGCTCGAAGGTGCTCGTCGCCGGTCAGACCATGCACCCCAAGCCCAGCGGCGCGTTCACGGGCGAGGTCGGTCCGACCATGCTCGTGGAGAGCGGCTGTTCGTGGGTCATCCTCGGACACAGCGAACGTCGCCAGTTCTTCGGCGAGACGGACGCCACGGTCGCCGAGAAAACGACGGCCGCGTTCGCGAACAAGATCCTCCCCATCGTGTGCGTGGGTGAGTCCTTGGCCGAACGCGAAGCGGGCAAGACCCTCGCGGTGGTCGAACGTCAGGTCGCCGCGGTGCTCGACATCCTCGCGGCGAACGTGGGCACACCGGCCGCCATCGCCTACGAGCCCGTGTGGGCCATCGGAACGGGCAAGAACGCGGGTCCCGCCGAGGCGGAAGAGGTGCACGCCGCCATCCGCGGATGGCTCGCGGCCAAGTCCGGAACGCTCGGAGAAGTCACGCGAATCCTGTACGGCGGCTCCCTCAAACCGGACAACGCCGTGGCCCTTTTGTCCTGCGCGAACGTGGACGGCGGCCTCATCGGCGGAGCGAGCTTGGACGCTGGATCATTCGGTGCTATCGCCCAAGCGGCCGAAGGCATCGCCACCAAACAGCGGGCCTGAAACCCCGGTACGTCGTCCCGCACGCTTCCCCGCATCCCGCGCCTCAGCCCAGGTCCCCGCACTTCCCACGATGCTCACGACCCTCGTCGACATTCTCCATATCGCTGTCTGCATCTTCCTCATCCTCGTCGTGCTCCTCCAGCAGGGCAAAGGCGGCGGAATGGGAGCGGCGTTCGGGGGCGGAGCCGCGACCCAGGTGTTCGGTGGACGTGGCGCGGGAAACATCCTCACGCGCGCGACGGCCGTCTGCGCGACCATCTTCATGGTGACGAGCGTCCTCCTCGCGTGGATGTCGTCGTCGGGCGACCGCGCCCTCAAGGCGCGCGCGGAATCCGAAGCCAAGAAGCGCACCGAATCGACCATGCCGCGTCCGAAGGACTCGGCGCCCGCACCCGCCGAGTCGGCCACGCCGGCGACCCCGGCTCCCTCGGCACCGGCACCCGCGCCGACGTCGAACTGATCGCCGAAGGACCCCGCACGTGAAGGTGGCCGTCCTCGACGTCGTCGGCGTCGTGGTGCTGCGCTTCGCGACCAGTCTCTGGCTCCGGCGCATCGGCTACTCCCACGTCTCGGACGACGACTTCGCGCGGGTCGTGACGTCCCAGCTCTTCGCGATCGACGCGAAGCTCGATCCCACGGGCACGAGCTGGCTCCCCTTCCCGTTCTGGATCACCGGGACGGTGATGAAGGTCGCCGGGCGTTCGATCGACGTGGCCGTGGCCACGGGACTCGTCCTCGGGGCCCTCGCATCCGTGCCCGTGCACGTCGTCGCCCTCGCCCGCGGATTCGGGCGCAAGCCGGTCCTCGTCGCGATGCTCGTCGCGTCGTTCGTGCCGTGGAACGCGTGGCTCGCGGCGTCGGTCGTTCCCGAAGCGTGGACCCACGGACTCGTGGCCGCGGCGATCCTCGCGACGGGGACGGCACGGCCGTCTCCCGTCCTCGCCGTCGGTCTCCTCGCCGCGACGCTCTCGCGGTACGAAGCGTGGCCGGTGGCGTTCGTCTATGGGGCCTGTGCGATCGTCGGATCGTTCCGCGGGGCCGGTACGTCGGATGGGGTCCCTCGCGGCCGAGCCCTCGCGATGGCCACGGCGGCGACGGCCTTCCTCGGCCCCGTCCTGTGGATGGCGTGGAACGCGCACGCCCACGGGAGTCCGACGCACTTCGCGACCCGCGTGGCGGCGTACCGGCAGGCGATTGGCGCGGCCGCGATCCCGGTGACCGACAAGCTGCTCGGGTATCCGCGGGCGCTCGTCCTCGTGTCGCCGCTCCTCGCCGTGGCGGGTGCGGTCGCCGTCGTCGTCCTCGGGCGCACGGCCCCGCGGCGGTTCGCGGGCGTGGCGATCGCGAGTGCGGCTCTCCTCGGGTTTCTCGTGGTGGGAGACCTGAAGGACGGGGCACCGACGCACCATCCCGAGCGCGCGGTCCTCGCACTCGTGTGGGTGGCGGCGGCGACGGCAGCCGGAGCGTTCTCGGCGATCGACGGCTTCCTCGCACGGAGCCCGGCGCGGTTACCGGCGCGACGCGCGTTCGCCGCCTGTCTCGGGACCCTGCTGCTCGTGTGGGCCGTCCCACTCCCTTCCCGTCTCCGCGATCATCCCGCACGGGCGGCGGACGAAGTCCGGAGCGTCCAGATCGCACGCGGAGCGGAGTACGCGTCCCGCGGAGTGCCGAAAATCGTCGTCACCCCCTGCGCCTACGAACACTTCGCGTTGCTCGCGGGTTTCGAACGGCCGGATCGGGCCGAGATCCTCGCCGCGACGAAGGGCCCCGTGGACGATCGCTGTCCCGCCGTCGAACCACGCTGACTTTCGACCCGCGGTGCGTGCATACTCCACGACGATGGGTGACTCGGACCCTACCGCCTTCGAAATCGTCGACGACGTCTTCGCGCGCGCGTTCGACGGGGAACTCGTTGTCCTCGCGCTCGCCGAAGGTCAGTACTACGGCCTCGACCCGATCGGCGCGCGGGTCTGGCGCGCGATCGAGGAAGGCACGCCACTCTCCTCGCTCGTTTCCGTCCTGGTGACGGAGTACGAGGTCGAACGTTCGGTGCTCGAATCCGACATACGCGACCTCCTCGTCGACCTCCACGCCCGTGGACTCGTCCGCCCGAAGTCCGCGGCGGACGCCGCGTCGCGCTGAACGCGGCCGTGGTCGTTCCGTCGTTGCTGCGAAGGATGCCTTCACCCGGTCGCGTGAAGGACGTGACCTTCCTCGTGGCCCGGCGTTTCTTCCGTCCCTCCACGCTTCCCGGGGCGACGAAGGTCCTCGTGCACGGAATCCATGCCGTGGCCTGGGCGGCCCTCCGGACGACGACTCCCACGGCCGCGATGCGTGCGGTGGTGCGCGTGTCGCGCGTCGCGCCGAGGTTCGACGACGCCCGCGTGGAGGCCGCGTTCGCCGAGCTCGAGGGCATCGGCACGTGCCTCTCGCAGTGTCTGGCCGTGGCGCCCTTCGTCGACGACGTCGCGATCGTGATCGGAGTGACCCCCCTCTCCGGCACGGACCTCGACGCCCACGCGTGGCTCGAGCGTGGGGGCGCCGTCGTCCCCGGCACCGTCCGGCGGGGTGGCGTGCTCGCTCGGATTCCCTGGGTCCGCGATCCCGGGTGAGTCAGGTGCGGCCCGGAAGGCGCACGACCACGTCCGCCACGGCGTCGAATTCCTGGGTGTGCGCGACGAGCGCCACACGCGTCGTCCCGCGGAGTTCGAGGACGAGCTCGCGCACCAGCACGAGACCCGCCGCGTCGAGGTTCGCGTCGGGTTCGTCCAGCAGGACGACCGGAGCGCGACGGAGGAGGAGGCGCGCGAGCGCCACGCGCTGCTTCTGCCCGGTGGAGAGGACACCGAGGGTGGTGGCGAGGGGTGCGAGGGGATTCGCGCGCTCGAGGGCGCTCCAGACGTCCACGCGTCGGAGGGCCGCTTCGGCGTCGGCGGGGGTCCACGTGTCCACGAGCAACGAGATGGCGTCCTCGACGGTCCCCCGCTCGGACGCGAACGAGCGTTGCGCGAGGTACGCGACGTCCTTCCGGAAGAGCGCCCGATCGACGGACGCGAGCGGCACTCGTCCCACGGTCAATGCACCGGACGTGGGCTCGGCGAACCCGAGGAGCAGACGGAGAAGGGTGCTCTTCCCGCTGCCGTTCGGCCCGGACACGACGAGGACTTCGCCGGGATTCCACGTGAACGAGACCGCGTTCAGCAGAGGAACGCGGCCCGGCGTGGGAGGTCCGTAGTCGAATGCGAGGTCCACGGCCTCGAACGGGTCGGCGCCGAGACGTACCGTGCGATCGCCGCCCTTCGGCGCTTCGGGCGAAGCCAGGAGACGATCGAAGGGTTCGAGTTCGGCCGCGAGACGGGCCCGTTCGGTGAGGCCACGCGCGAGACCGACGAACGCGGGCGAAGAGGCCACGATCGCGGCGATGGACGCGAACGCGACGGCCCACGATTCGCCACGGAGGACGCGATCGGCGAGGAGGGTCGCCGCGAGCATCACGGACGCGAGCACCATGGGCGCACGGCCGGCGAGAGCGGCGGATGCGCCCGCACGCCGGGACCGGACCTTCCACGTCTCCCCTTCCGCGAGGAGACGGACCATGTGCGCATCGGCCCTTCCGTTCGCGGCGATCTCCACGCGTCCGTCGACGACGTCGAGGACACGATCGGCCAACGGCCGGTACGCGCCCCACTTGACCACCGCGGCGTGGGCGGTCACGCGGCGAGACACGATCAAGAACGCGACACCCACCGCGAGGGCGAGGGCCAAGGCCAGCATCGTTCGCGACGTTTCCGTCACCGCGAGAGCGACTCCGAGGACGACCGACGCCGCCCCGTCCGCGACCAGGTCGGGGACCACGTCCACGGTCATGCGTTCGACGCGGTTCACGCCCTCGAAGAGGACCACCTGCGTGTCGTCGGACTCTTCCGGACGCCGTGACGCGTGGGGATCGGCGCCCAGGAGCGTCCGGGACGCGTGTGCGAGCGTCTCGACGTGCACGCGCGATCTGTGGAACGCCTTCACCGTTCCCTCGGCAGCGAACAGCGCCCCGAGTCCCACGGTGACGAGAATGGTCGTGGCGAAGTCGCTGGAAACGACGCGCGACGCGACGACGGGCAGGAGCAGCCGCCCGCCGAAGTGGAGGGCGGCGGAGATGGCTCCCGGTGCCGTCAGTCCGTACCGGCGTCCTTGATTTCGAACTGCGTGCATTGGGTCGTTCCGGGCGTCAGGAGGGGCCAGAACTCGTCGCAGCGCCGCTCGTTCGGGACGTTGGTCTGGACGCAACGACGGCTCTTGCACTGCTGGCCGGATCGACAGACTTCGCCGTCGTCGAGGCGACGGGCGCAGGTACCGCCGTCGTTCGCGCGATCGCACCAGGCGTCGTTGGAGACGCCCGTTCCGAGGTACGAACAGATTTCCTGTTCGAATCCGATTCCGTTCGCGTGATCGGCCGTGGGGCACATGCCGTCGACGGGCCGAACGGGCTTGCACGTCGACCCCCCGTCCCCGTCCGAGCCGCAGTACGAGGTCGATTGGCATTCGATGCTGTCCGCGCAGCCCGCGCTTCCTTGCGGGATCGTGCCGACGATGGCGGTGTAACAGGTGTGGATCAGGGTGAAGAGATCCTGGCCCCGGATCTGACCGCACGAGAGCTGGTTCACGGCGTTGATGCACGTCGCGGCGCGCGTGGCGTCGTAGGTGACGTTGGGCGACACGCTGAGGTCCTTGTAGAATCCGACCCCGAGCGATCCTCCGAGGACCGGACTCGACTCGAACGCTTCGCAGGAGGGCAGGTCGAAGCGGGCACTCGCCTCGCCTCCGAAACAGCAACGGGAACGCCACTGGCAGAGGCGATTGGCGACCGTGACGATGAAGTCCGCTTGCGCCGGTGCCGGTTCGAGGCCGGCGTCCGTGGCGTCACCCGCGTCGGAAGCGTCGGAATTCGTGGCCGCGTCGGCGGCGTCGCTGGATCCGTCCGCAGCGTCCGTACCCGAATCGAGGGTCGCGTCGCGGCCGCCGTCGGCGGAGGCGTCGCCGTCCGTGCGCGCATCGGAGGCGTCGGAAGCGTCGGTCAGCGTTCCGTCCGTCCGTGCGTCGGCGGACGCGTCCCTACCAGCGTCGACCGTTCCGGTATCGCCACGGGCGTCCGTCGCGACGGCGTCCGGAATCGACGCGTCGCCGAGGGACGCGTCGCCGTCGACGTCGACGAGCGTGTCTCCGCAGCCGGTCGCGACCAGCGCGAGAACGGTGGGAACGAGGACGACTCCGAAGCGGGCGAGGGTACGGGAGGAAAGGGTGCGCATGGTCCACGTCCTTGGAAGGGAGCGGCTTGGTCCGATCGCTGTACCGTAGCAGCGGCGGGAACGGGAGCCCATCCGGGTGCCCACAAGGTCGTACAGTGCGCGCGCGGCGGATGGGAAGCGGAATCGCGGGAACTCACACCCCGCCGCCCTCGAGCCGGCCGCGAATCCCGGACGCGAGAGCCGCGAGCGCATCGCACGTGTCGTCGATGCGGGCGAGGTCGTCGGGCCTCCCGAGAGACACGAGCTCCACGCGCGACGCGAGGCGCGCCAAGTTCTCGAGGGAACGCACTTCGGGAGAGGCGTCCGGACGCGCGAACGTGAACGTGGACAGCGAGAGTGCACGGAACGCGCGCGCGCCGCGGAGTGGCGCCACGCGGACCACGGCGTCGCCATGGAAGACGAGGTCGACGACGACGTGGACCTCCCGCGTCGAACGGGATCGGTTCCCGGGCGCCCACGGCGTCTTGACGTGGGTCGACAGGTCGTCCGCTTCCGCGACACCGAAGGCGCGCGCCGCGTCGGATCGGAGCCAGAGCACCTCTTGGGAAGGTTCGACTCGCACGCGTTCGCCTTCGTCCTCGAGGAACACGGTGTCGTCGGCGAGGAGCTCGGCGCCGAGCCGTCGGCACGCGGCCGTGGCCGTCGTCGATTTCCCCGCCCCGCTCGCGCCGATACACACGATCGTGACGCCGTCGATGGCGAACGCGGAGCCGTGGAGGGTGATCTTCCCGGACGCGTGACGCACGAGAGCGCGCACGGGACCGCCGAGCCATCGTGCGGCGACGTCGGGGGGAACGTGTGGCCGGACGGTGGTCGTCGGATTCGAACCGTCGGCGTCCACTTCGAGGGTCCCTATCCCTTCCCATTCGGCGACGAGACGACCCGCACGCACGCCGGATCGGAACACCGCACCTCCGGGCCCTTCCTCCGTCCGGAGCCACGTGACGGCCGCGTGGCCCTCCGTCTTCACGACGCCGCCTCGATCGACGGGACGGAACGGACGGACTCGCGCTCGAGGAACGCCTCGAGGGCGAACGCGGGCCAAAGCGCGAGCCAGTCGGTTCCCGTTCCCTTCCGTGCGGCCACGAAGGCCCGCTCCACCTCCGCGGCGAAGATCCGTTCGTCCACCCAACCGCGCGACGCGAGGAAGGGAACCCGTCGCGGATCCCTTTCCATGAAGTGCCGCGCGGCGTGGGTCACCACGCGATCGACGGCGCTCTCGAAGGACGACTTGGACAGGCGATGTCGGACGACCTCGGGGACGTCGTCCGGCATGGCGAGGCGCAAGAGACCCCGCACGCGATCGCCCACGAAAAAATGAGCCGGCGGCAAGCTCGCCAGGAGCCGACCGAGGTCCTCGTCGAGGAATGCGTCGACGACGGGGAGGCCGACCGTCCCCTCCAGCTGCGAGCGGGACTCCCCGCGTGCGTCGAACGCCGCGTCGATCGCGAACGACTCGATGCGCCGAGCGTCGGTGGCTTCGAGCGGGAAGAGCTCACGGAGCGGCTCGTCCGCGCCCACGTCCCGCCAGACTCCGCGGGTGATCCACGGCCGCGCGGTCCGCCTCCGTGCTCGGGCCCGTGCGATGCGGAGCGCACGCGGAACGAGTTCCCGTGTCCACGGCCGGGCGAAGAGTCCGACCCAGGATCGGAAGGTGCCACTTCCCCAGGGTCCCTGCAGTCGGCGCGCGTCCGCGAAGGCACGGATCGGGTGACCCGATCGTGCGAGGGCCTGGAAGTACGAGAGGGGTCCGTCGAGGACGTCGTCGCTCCCCACTCCGGTGACGATCACGTCGGCGCCGAGCGCCTTCGCGCGGAGCGCGAGTGCGAGGTCCCACGGAGCGGTGGGCCAGGTGCACGGCGAGCCGTCGAGCACCCAGCCCTCGTGGAGATGGGCCGCCGCGTCTTCGGGGGACAGGCGGTGCACGGTCAGATCGAGCGCGCGGGAGAGCGCTTCGAGGTACGGACGGTCGTCCCCGCGCGAGGCGACGTCGAGCGCGACGCCGATCACGCCCGCGACGGACCCCTCCCGTTCGAGTCCCCGTGCGACGGCGGCGACGGCGCTCGAATCGAGTCCTCCGCTGACCAGGACCGCGACGCGTCGGCCCGCGCACGCGCGGCGGAGGCGTTCCTCGAGTCGCGCGCGAAGCGCGCGCGCGGCGTCCTCCGGCGTGCCGATGAACCTGTCCTCGATACCTTCCCGTCCGAAGACGTTCGGGCCTCCCGCCCGGACCTGTCCCGACGCGTCGAGGGTCTCCCCGGCACGCAGGCGCGCGACGCCGGCGTACCACGTGCGATCTCCCGGCGTCGGCAGACCCACGAGCGCGGCGAGGACGGTCCGCGTGTCGATCCCACGACGGACGGAAGCATCGAAGTCGCGGAGCGAACGACTCCACCGGGGCGGGCCCGCTCCCGCTCCACGGTCCCTCGGGAAGTAGACCGGCGCGTCGCCGAACGTCGCGCGGCGGACGGGCGGGATACCGTTCAGCAACCCGCGCCGTCGAGGTCGGACACGACCCGGCACGACAGTGCGCCGTCCAACTTGCTCCCTCCGAGACCGAGGGTGAGGTCCCGCACCGTGCCCAAGGCCGACAACTTCGGCGCACGGTAAGGCGCCCGCCCGGAGACGACCGCACACGCGCCCGAGTGGGTCGGGGCGCCCTCCGTGACGTGCTCGGCGGTTTTCGTCATCGAGAAAGGACCTTCCTTCAAGCGTCGCGTGGACCCGGCTCTCCAAGTTTGGCGGGAGTTTGGTCCGTACGCCACCCGGGCTTCATCCATTGTCGCGTGGAACGCGAGCGTCCGACAAATTCACGGCGCGGTCGACGGGGTCGGCAGCTCTACGGCAAAAGACGGACTCGCAATGCCCCGTCCGCTGCGTGCGTGATTCGCAGCGCGTAGGAGGCACCCGCCGCGACGACCTTCGGTCCGTGGACGGGCCAGACGGCGGAAAGCCAGCAGATGCCGTCGTCGACCCGGGCGGGATGGGTCGAAATTCGAATGCCTTCGGCGAGTCGCGCATCGAAGCACATCACGAAGGCCTCGAGCTGGCCGGGAGCGTCGATCGTCCCCGACACGTCCCAGCTCGACGGAACGACCCCGTCGCGGTCGACGGACGGGACCTTGCGGACTCCCGCGCGAAGATCCATGGAGAAAGTCGTCACGTCCGGACCGAGAGCGGTCGTCGAACGCATTTCGACGGCCGGCCGCATGACGCGGGGCGACTCGTCCCCGAGGGCGTCGCGGAGGGCCGAGAGATCGAACCCGTACCATTCCCGCCAACGTGCGATCGACGCGGCGTCGACGGTCGTCGGCGTACGACCGCCGTCCAGGGTCACGGGCACCACGCTCACCACGAGCTCTTCCGGGATGACGCGGGCGTCGTCCTTGAGGAGACGCTTCCTGGCGTCCGCCACGACCTCGACGATCCGTTCGCACAAGGGGTCGTCGCCGATGAGTTCCGTCACGAGGACGTCGCACCGTTCCGGCAACGTCACTTCGGTGGACCATCCCTCGACGACCTCGACGACGTCCGAGAAACCGTTGGCGACGATGGCCCGCCGCGCGACTTTCGCGATCGCGCTCGACTCGACGGCGTAGACACGACGGGCGCCGGCACGGGCCGCCGCCATGGCCAGGATTCCCGTTCCGGTCCCGATGTCGACGACGACGTCGCCCGGACGCACGACCTTCGCGACGGCCTCCACGAACGCGGAGGTGCGTGCCCTGTCGTCGAGCATCGCGGCGTGGCTACGCACGGATCCGAAACCACCCGTCTCGGAGAGACGCCGGTCGTCGGAATCGACCTCCACGAGGACTCCCACCCTCGCGAGCGACACGACGGCCGACGAGAGTTCCATCCACGACTCGGCGCCGGGCGCCCGTATACCGAGCTCGCGAAGCCCCTCCTCGAACGTCTTCGGGCGCGCGAACGCGTCGAGGATGGCGAGGGTGTGGGGCCCGGCGTGCACGGAGCCGCCCGCATGACGGACGGTGGCCAGTCCCGCGGAATCGAAGCGCACGTCGAGCGGCGCGGCGCGACGGAGACGGGTCTTCGGCGTCACTCGGAGTCGTTGCTCGACGGGCGGAGGTTTCGCGGACAAGGCGCGGGAGTATGGACTCCACGCGCCTCTCCTGTCCACGCCGACGCCGGCGGCCCGAGCACGCGGGTCACGCGCTCCCGAACTTCACCTTGATCTGCTTCGGTTTGCGCTGCTCGGTCTTCGGCAGGCGGATGCGGACGACGCCATGGCTCAACTCCGCGTCGATGGCGGCCGTGTCGATGCCGAGGGGCACGCGGAAGGACCGTTCGTAGGACACTTCACGAAATTCGCGGTAAAGCGCTCCCGACGTCTTCTCGACCCGCGCTTTCGCTTCCACGTGGAGCGTCTCGTTCTCGAGCCTCACGACGAGGGACTCCTTGTCGATGCCCGGCACGTCGGCGAGGACGAGGACCTCGTCGGCGTTCTCGAAGACGTCGACGCGGGGCGCGACGACGGGGACGTTGGCGAGCGCCTCGGCGGGCGTCTTCTGGATCTCACGGGGCGTGTCGGACGTGGCTTGCGTGTTCATGGTCGGTTCTCCTTGGGAGTCGGAAGGTGGGAGGGGTGAAGGGACGGGAGCGACGCGGAAAGGTCGTTCGTCTCAGCTCGCGCGGACGGCGATTTGTCGCGGGCGGGCGTCCTTCGCTTTCGTGAGTTCGAGACGGAGGATGCCGTCCTCGAGCCTCGCGGTGACGGCTTCGGCGTCGATCTTCGTCGGGAGAGTGAGGCTGCGTGCGAACTCGAACGTGGGCCGCTCGCGTCGGTGCACCGAGTAGCCCTCCGGAACCTTCGTGCTCCGCTTCGCGCGCAGCGTGAGGACGTTCTGGTGGACCGTGACGTCGACGTCCCCTTCCTTCGCACCCGGAATTTCGGCGAGTACGAGGAAGTGTTCTCCCCGATCGTAGACGTTGATCGGGACGTCCCCGACGGACGCGCGTCCACGCGTCTCGAAGGCGACGTCGTCGAAGGCGCGATCGAGGCGGGAGCGGAGTTGATCGAAGGCGGCGAAGGTGCGATCGAAATCTCGGAAGTCACCGAACATGACGGACTCTCCTCGGGCGTGGACACGCCCGCGTGAACGGGCGCGCGTGCGCCCGGGGATCGAAGACGTTGGGTACGGACCGGCCCGGGAAGGAGCCGCGCACGGGTCCCCCGGGAGCGTCCTGCTCCGGGCGACGTGCGAGCTCTCGTCCCGTCCGACTCCAGAAGTAATCACGGGTCCGGACGTGGCAAGGGCCCGACCGTCACGAATCCTGGTCTCCGGAACGGACCGAAAAATCCGCTCGATTTTCGAGCCTTTCCGACGCCCTCAGGGCTTCGCGATCAGGAGCTCGACGTTGCGGTCGAGGGCCGTACCGCGACCGTCGCTCATGTAGCCGCTCGTGAAGTCGACGACCCCGCGTTTCCGGCCTGCTTCGGCGACGGGGTCTCCCGAGACGTCCAGGTCCACGCAGGTGCCCCGGATGCGGAGGAAGCCGTTGTCGTCGTCGAAGATCTCGACGCGGCGGATCTGGTGCGGGTAGTCGGCCAGGGAGCTCGTCATCATCTCCCAATACGCGTGGCCGGTGGAGGGTTGGATCGGCACCACCCGGTGCGCGTGGGAGTGGCCGACCATGCTGAGCACGACGTTGGGGTATCCGCCGACGAAGGTCTTCCACGCTTCGGGCAAGATGGCGTCGGGTTGGGTGGTCCCGAACGCTCCGCCGCTCGCGGAAAGACTGTCGGTGGCGTGGTGCGACGCGAGGACGACCCACTTGCCGTCCGTGCGCGCCCGATCGAGCGCGGGCTTCACGACGGCGTCGACGTCGGCCTGGTGGAGGATACCTTCCGCCCCTCCCGTCTCGGCGGCGGTGTCGAGGATCAGGAAACGGAGAGGCGTCTGAGGAACGTCGAACGTGTAGATCGCCTTTCCTCGTGCCACTTCGGCCGCGGAGATGCCGTGCCCGTCGCCGTTGCCCGCCACCTTCGCCATGAGCGCCTCCCTGGAGAGGAGTGCGCGGCGAGGATCCGCGACGACGAAGTTCCCGGTACGGACGGCGCCGCCGTTCGCGTAGTCGCGCGTGCCGAAGAGGGAGAACGTTCCGAGGGCGGCGGCGCTCCGCGAGGCGTCGACGACGAGGTTGCCTTGGACGAGGACGTCGTGGTTGCCGGTGACCCACTTCCACGGCATGGCGAGGCCGGGTGCGCGGAAAGGGTCCTTGCCGTCGTTGTCGGGTCCCGGGGTCGGGTCGTCGTTCGCGCCCGAGTCGCACTCGACGTCCTTGCCGCCACCGAGGATGTCCATCACCCAATCGACCTCGTTGGTCTGGGCGCTGTCGGCGTTGTCGCCGCCGAGGAGGACGAACGCGACGGGGTCCGCGGCGTGGAGGGCGTTGATCGTCTTCACCGCGGCGTTGGTCATCCGGCACAGGTAGGGGTCCTGGGGTCGGAGCGCGCCGGCCGTGAGGCTCGCGGTGTCGGCGACGCCGGTGCGCGTCGGGGACTCGTCGTCGGGAATCTGCAGGTCGGGCATGTGGACGAACGAGACGAGGCGTTTCACGTTCGGCCCCCGCGCAGGAGGCATGGCACCTCCGATCACGCGCCGCGCGTGACCCTCTCCCGCTCCGATCGTCAGCTCGCCGAATCCCTTCGTGAGGTAGGTCGCGAGCGCCGTGGGATCGCTCGGGTTCTTCCCTCCCGATTCCCGACCGTGCGCAGGAACGAGCGTGCGGGTCTCGAGGGTCGGTACTCCGGCCGACGTGGATCCGTCGCCCGGAGGGGGGCCGCCGTCGGCCGGAGGAGCGCCGCCGTCCTTCGACGCGCCGAGAACACCCCCGTCGGCACCCGCGTTGGACGCACCGGTGGATCCTCCGGGACCGTCGCTTCCCGAGGCGGTCGCACCGGAGTCCGACGTTCCGTCGGCACCTTCCTCCGCGGAATCCGAGGGCACCGCGGACGAACAGGCGGCGAGAAAGACGCTCGTGGCGAGGACGGCGAGGGAGGTGAGAGGGCGCACATCCACCCACGATGCAAGGTCGGAGCCAGGAGCCACCGCGAATTCTCGTCCGGGAACGATTCCTTGTAGAATGAAGGCATCGGCCGATGGGCGAATCCACCCTACCCTCCGATCTCCGCGATTCCCGGTCCCTCGGCGAGTGGACCCAACGCGCGAAGCGCGTCGACGTCGTGGCCGCCGGCGACGACATGATCGAGGAGCTCGAACGGACGCTGGACGAAGGTCCCCCGTTCCACTGCCCTCCCGAGCACGCCCTGTTCGTCCGCGAGAGCGCCGCGACGCTCCTCGGCAAGATCGCGATCACGAAGGCGCCCGGGTGGCGGAGGCGTTGGCTCGCGCGGACGTTCCGCACGCTCACGAACGGGCCCCGTGCGGAGGTGCGTTCCGCGTGGGCGAAGAACCTGGCCTTCGTGGACCTCGACGACGGACTCCGGACGCGGGTCGCGAGGATGCTCGACCGGGAAACCGATCCGCGCGCCGTGCGCCACCTCCATGCGTTGATCGACCCGACACTCGATCATGCGAGCGACGCGGAGCTTCTCGGCATGACGAGCGGCGCCGACCCGACCTCGCGGAAGGTGGTCTACGCGCTGCTGGAGCGGAGCGCCTCGTTCGGTGTCCTCTCCGAACTCCGGAAACGGATCCCCCACGAGACCCATCCGGGCGCGCTCGTGGTCCTCACCGAGAGCGTGCGATCCCTCGAACGCGAACTCGAGGACGACGCCGACGACGGATGACGCCACGTCGGGGACGCGGACGTGGGCGCCCGGAGGCTCGGGCAGGTCGTCGCGCGACGGCGTTTCAGGGCACGCGGAAGTAGAATTCGTAGGCCGCGGTTCCCGATTGGCTCGCGACCTCGAACGAATACGTCCCACCCGGCACGAACGGGAGCGCCGCGTTCCCGGGATAGGTGACGGTCGTCGCACCGACCCGGATCGTGATCGTCACGTTTCCCGACCATCCGAATTCGAGACGAGGAGCGCCGGAGGGGAGCGCCGTCACGAAGAAGTCCCGGTCGTTGCCGGCGACGGTCCCGCAGGCGACCTCACCGAATGCGTTCGCCGAGGCCGCCGTGCCGTTGTCCTCGGTTTCGCGTACACCGACGCCACCGGAGCACGATCCGGACGTCGCGTCCGGTCGGGCCCCATCCACGCCCGCGTCGACGCCCGGGCTCGCGGCTTCCGCGGCGGCGTCGACGGATCCGGAGGCATCGACGGATCCGGAGGCGTCGGAGGACGCGTCGGAATCGCCTGAAGTTCCTGCGTCCGCGGAGTCGATGGCCCCGTCCGCGCCACGCCCCGCGTCGCGACCGACGTCGGCGTCGACCGTCGCGCCGGCATCGATCTTCGTCGTCTCCCCGTTCGCGGCGTCGACGGACGCTCCCTCGCCCGCGCCCGTGCTCGCGTCCCGCTCCCGCGAGAGGACACCACCGTCCGACCCGGCCCCGCTTCCCGTTTCACCGGAGGTCTTGGGGACGTCGGCGTCCGCGCGCATCGTCGTGCTCTGCCCCGTGAATCCTTCGTCCTCCGCCGGCGAGCCTTCGGCGCAGGCCGCGAGCGACGCCATCGCGATCACGAACGAAAGGAGGCCCATGGATCCTCGGACGGTTCCCGAAGGCACCGGACGGGACGGCGGTCGTGACGCGAAGGACATCCGACCGGAAGGAGCACGGCCCGGACCAAGTCCGTTGTCGGCGAACGATTGCAGAATCGTCGGATTCTGCGTCGCGACGTCGTTGCGCAGTGGATCGGCGTTCCACCGCTGTCCCCGGGATTCCCGGGGCTCCGTGACCTTCCGGGGACATCGGCGGCGCCGGCTAGACCACATCCGCTTACCAGGTCACACCTTGTGCGCTCGCTCGCCTTTCCCCCCGTCCCTTCCGACCCGAGGACCGCACCATGGCCGCCGATTCCCGCTCGTTCCCGAAGCCGACCCCCTTCCGCGCGCGAAGCCTCGCCCCGCTCGTCGCGCTCCTCGGTACCTTGGGTCTCGGCAGCACGGTCGCGTGCACGGCGAACGTCGAAGGCGACGAGACGACGGACGAGACCAGTGAGAGCGCGTTCACCGCGTCCCGCGAGGTGGTGTTCTCTCCGCAGACCGGCACCGCGACGCACACGGCGAAGATCGCGGGGCTCATCGATCGCGCGCAGAAGACCATCGACGTCGCCATCTACAGCTTCAGCGACGCGAACATCAGCGCCGCCCTCGAACGTGCCACGGCGCGTGGCGTGAAGGTCCGTCTCGTGTTCGAGACCGCGCGCGACGAGAAGGGCCTCACGGGCCCCGCGCTCGTCGCCTCGAAGTCCGGTCAGCTCGAGAAGCGCGGCGTCGACGTGCGGTACGTGAACAAGATCATGCACCACAAGATGATGATCATCGACGGACCGCGCGATCGGAAGACCACCGCACGGACGGCGATGCTGGTCACGGGCAGCGCGAACTGGTCGAACTCGGCGGCGACGAAGTACGACGAGAACACGCTCTTCGTGGCCGGCGAACAGGAGCTCACGCTCCGGTTCCAGCGCGAGTTCAACCTCATGTGGGACAACTCGCGGGACTTCGCTTCCGCCTCGTTCCCCTTCGAGACCTCGACGCTGGCGATCCCGGATCCGATCACGCCCGACTCGGCCGACGTCGACGTGAAGTTCACGTCCGCGAACTTCGACCGCAACGGCACCACGTTCAAGAGCACCGATCGCAACGAGGTCGCCGACGAGCTCGTGCGCGCCATCCAGGGTGCGACGAAGTCCATCCACGTCGCTTCGGGCCACCTCCGTTCGCGCCCGGTCGCGGAGGCGATCATGGCGAAGGTGGAGAGCGATCCGAACCTCGACGTGCGTCTCTACCTCGACGGCCAGGAGTTCATCAGCGAGTCCGGCCACCGGGAGCAGCTCGCCGATCTCGAGGACTGCCGCACGAAGGCGGCGGGCGACGCGGCCAAGCTCCTCGACTGCAACGACAAGGGCTTCCTCTTCGGCTTCATGGTCGGCCAGAAGGGCGCGGACGTCCGTTACAAGTACTACATGTACCGGTGGAACGCGCAGACGGCGCCGCAGATGCACCACAAGTACATGGTCATCGACGGATCGACGCTCTACACGGGGAGCTACAACCTCTCCGACAACGCCGAACACGAGACGTTCGAGAACATGACGATGTGGAAGGGCGCGAAGTACGCGAGCCTCGTCGCGGCGTACGAAGCGAACTTCGAATCCATGTGGACGACGGGCGAGGCCGACGGGAAGCTCGCGGCGCTCAACGCGCGCGTCGCGAACGACGCGACCATCCCCCTCTCGTTCGAGCCCATGGCACTGACCTGGCAACAGATCGTGGACCTCAAGGCGAACATCCGGTCGAACTGCCGCTCCGTCGATTCCGACGCGTTCCGGCGCAACCCGACGCTCGCGAGCTGCGCGCGCACGCGCTGAAGGCACGCGGGAGCGCGGACGCGCGGACGGGCTCCTGCCGTTCGCGCCCCGTGACCGGTGGATCGTCCTCCCCCCACGTGCGCCCGCGCGGCGCATGCCGTGGGGGCGGAGAGCGGGGGTCACGGCACGCGAACGAGGCGTCACGCGGCACGGATCCGCGGAGTTCCGAACGCGCATTCGAGGACGGCTTCGGCGGGCGCCGGTAGCACGCGGATTGCAATCTATCCGACATCCCCCCACGCCGAAGCCTCCATGCGGGAGCGCCGAGGTCTCCGAGGGAGGGAGGAGCCGCCCCGATGTCCCGACGACCCCTGCCCTTCCTCTCCATGACGGCGCTCTCCCTCGCGGGTCTCGCGACGTGGGGAACGGCGACGTTCGTGACCGGATGCGGAACGGCGGGAGACGTCGCCTCCGAGTCCTCGGCCCGCGTCGAGACCAACGTCGCCTGCCCGTTCCTCCGCCCGACGAAGACGGGAACGCGGGTGACCTACAGCGTGAAGTCGAGCACGCGCACGAGCAGCTTCAGCCGCATCGAGACCAACAAGGGTCTCACCGATCCCGAGAACGGCCGCTTCGCCTCCACGAGCTACGACTGGGAAATCCAGGAGAACGACGCGGCCGACGCCGACGCCGAGAAGACCCTCGAGACCATCCACGTCGACTCCGATCGGTGCAGTACCGCGCGCATCCTCGAGTCGGGAGCGTCCGCCGAGACGATCCTCGACGGCGCCCCCGAAGCCGGCCACAAGTTCGAGACCCGCATGGACGGCAAGAACGTCGTCCGCGAATGGTCGGGTGCCGCGAAGTCCGTCACGGTCCCGGCGGGCAGCTTCAAGCAGTGTTGGACGCTCACGACCCGCGTCGCCGGGTCCGACGACGTCCTCTCCACGGAGGTCCACTGCAAGGGCGTGGGTCTCGTGAAGGCCGACTTCGTGAAGACGAAGGCCGTCCGCACGATGCTCGATGCCGGCGTCGCTGCGGACGCCGAAACGACCGACGCCGACGACCCCTCCGCGAACGGAGCGGACGCCGGGACTTCCGCATCGGAGGATGCCGGTTCCGCGGACGGGGCGTCCGCGCGCCAGGCCGTGTCCGAGGAGCACTGGGAACTCGCGCGGCACTCGTGGGCCGTGGGCGACGACGACGACGACGCGGGGGAAGCGGGAACGACGAGCGCGCGCGACGGTGGCGCGGACGGCGCGTCCGACGGCGCTTCGGCCGAGGGGAGCACCACCAGTGCGACCCTCGACGGTGGCGCCGCGACGGACGCCGCCCTCGCCGACGGGTCCGCCGAAGCAGGCCGATCCTCCGACGGCGGCGACGGGGGCCGTTCGAGCGGGAGCTCCGGCGGCGTGAACCTGCCGGACGACGACGAGGTCGACAGCCGCACGGGCCGCACGGGCTCGAGCCAACCTCAGACCCCGCGCACCATCGGCTCCAGCGACGACGAAGAAACGAAGGCGTCGTCCAACAAGTTCAAGAACCAGCAGTCCCGTCGATCGTGTACGACGGGTCCCGTGGGAGCGGACTCCGATTCGCCCGCGGCGTACGCGGGACTCGTCTTCGGCATGGCGATGGTGCTCGGCCGTCGACGTCGTCCGACGCGCGTGTGATCCACACCGTCGAACGCCTCTTCGTCCACCCGGTGAAGTCGTTGGCCGGCGTGGAGGTGACCCACGCCGACGTGCTCGCCGAGGGCCTCCGTCACGATCGACGCTGGATGATCGTCGACCCCGAGGGAACCTTCGTATCGCAACGGGAAGAACCGTCGCTCGCCCGCGTCCGGGCGTCGTTCGACGGAGTCCACCTGACCCTCGCGAGCGACGGGGGTTCCGTCCGAGTCGACCGGGGATCGCTCTCCGAGGTGCGCACGGTCCGCGTCTGGGACGACACGTTCGCCGCGTTCGACGCGGGCCCGGGCGCCCGCGCGTTCCTCTCCGATCTCCTCGGCCGCGACGTTTCGCTCGTGGCGATGGCGGAGTCGGAGGCGGAGCGCTCCGTTCCGGGGAGAACGCGTGTCGTCGACACGACGTACGCCGGCCCCGGTCACACCGTGGGCTTCGCGGACGGTTTCCCCTACCTCGTCGTCTCGTCGGCGAGCGTCCGAGCCCTCGCGGAGCGACTCGGCGTGGAGGTCGACGTGCGCCGCTTCCGTCCGAACGTCGTCGTGTCGGGCGACGATCCGTTCGTCGAGGATCGCCACGCCACGATGCGCGTGAACGGTCTCACCTTCCGACTCGTGAAGCCGTGCGCGCGGTGCGTGATGGTGAACGTCGACCCCTCCGCCGGGACGACGAGTCCGGAGACGCTGAAGGAACTCGCCGCGTTCCGACGCGACGGAAACAAGGTGCTCTTCGCGACGAATGCCGTCGTCACAGGCGAAGGGTCGATCGCCGTGGGCGACCCCGTGACGTTCAGCGGGCCGTGAACACGACGGAGTTGAGGCGTCGGGAGTTCAGGCCGCCCGGATACGCGTAGCTGACCCAGCGCGTGAACCGCGGGTTGGCTTCCTCCGTTTGCGGCATCGTCGGGGGCCACGTGACGGGATTCCCCCAACCCCACACGGTGACGCCCACTCGCGGGGAGGACGCCCGCGGATCGGTGAAGGAGGCCTCGAGAGAATTCACGCCGTTCGCGCAGGCCCCTTGGGACACGAAATCCCCGCGCGAGAGGTCGACGCGTGTGAACTCGAAGAGGCCGTCGGAACCGACGGGCATCCAACCGTCGAGCGTGCCCTTGCAGCCGAGACGGACGTCCGGGAATGCACCCGTGGTGGCGTCCTTCACGCGGGCGACCACGAGGTTCGTCTCGGGATAGGTGGGATCCGAGAAGAACGTGTAGCGGGAAAGGAACTGCTCGGGCGGGACGACGTTCACGAACTCGGGGTCTCCCTCGCCGTCGTAGGGTTCGCCGCCGGTCATGTACCCGGCCATGTAGAAAGGATGGGCCGCGTCCTGACTGCGGACGACGAAGGGTCCGGGGCCCTGGACTTCGACGACCTCCCCCCCGCGGAGCGAAATCGTGCTGCGCCCGACGGAGTCCGGCGGGTCGAAGCGTAGGACCGTCCCGTCGACGACACCGACGAACCTCCACGGCACGCTCTCTTCGGCGTTCCGGTCGCGGCTCCGGTAGCGGAGACCGAGGTACTCGTGACCCAGCGCACGCACGGGCGGGATCATCTGCTGCGCGCTGTCGGCGCGCATGCGCGAGAGCGGGACGTTCATCAACGTGGACCCGCCGAGGACCGCGACGGGCGCCGACGCCTCGATGGAGCTTCCGGTGAGTTCCTCGTCCTGCGTGAATTGCAGGTACTGACCGCGATTCAACCTGTAGGACTGCGGGAACCCACTCGCGGTGCCCGGAACGCCCGGGCCGCCGACGATGCGCGCGGTGGGTCTGACGCGGACGTCCGTGTTGTCGAACGACGCGACGATCGCGAGCGTCGGGCCGGAACGTGCCTGGTCGAAGAGGACGGGCTTCGCGAACGCGTTGACGGCGACGTAGTTCAGCTCCCACACGTTCGTGGGCAGGAGCAACGTGGCCCCCGTGGCGCGGGCGCGGCCGGCGCCGAACGGGAGCACCTGGTAGGCGACGACCGGCACGTTCGTCTTCACGTGGAAGGCGGTGCCGATTCCGGTGCCATGGAGTGCGGCGTCGCCGACGACGGCGGGAGTGACGCCCGCGGGACAGCTCGCGAGGCGACGCGGCGAGATGACGCTCGGGTCCTGGAGTCCGGCCGGGTCGCGCGAGAGGAAGAGGACGGCGACCTGATCGCGTGCGAGCCCCGCCACGGAGGAATAGGGTCCGTACGTGATGTTGGTTCCCGTGCCGGAGGGCACGCGCGTGAACTGCTCGACGGGGAGCGGGACGCCACCGCGATCGACCTCGATGCGGGCCGGTTCGCCGGTCTTCCACTGGTTGACGAGGAAGACGGCGTAACAGACGCCCATCACTTCCTCCGTGAGGTCCATCTCGAGCGGGAAGAACTCGCACCCGTTCGACGTGTCCTGGCCCAGCGTGTCGGTACACGGGTTCTTGCATTCGCCCTGGACGCAGGTCTCGAGGGAGCTGCACTGCCGGACGCGGACACCGCAGCGGTAGACGTAGTTCGGATCCCGTTCGACGCACGTCGTCGTCTCGGGACAGTCCGTCTTCACGTCGAGGTCGCCCCCCTCGACGAGGGGTCCGGTCTCGCGGACGTCGGGCGCCGTGCGGTCCGCGGCGTCCGTGACGTCGGCACGGCCGTCGTCCGCGTCGGGCACCGTGGCGTCGACGGGATCGGGGACGTCGGCGTCGGCGAGGGCGACGACGAGCGTCGTGTCCTCGAGGAGGGACGTACGGGATCCACACGCGAGGATGGGTGCGACCGCGACCACGCCCGTCAGGGCGATCGCTCCGAGGAAACGACGCATGCGCGCGGACGCGGTGCCACCCGGGATCTCGTTCGCCGCCATCGCGGGCGAACTGTACGCGAACTCAGTAGCGGTGGCTCCGGAGAACGTCGGGCACGAGTCTCCGGAGGCGCGTCCTTTCGGGACGTTTCGGCGGCGCATGACGCAACGTGGCGGCGCGCGTCGTCTCGTCGGCGAGGAAGACCTCGATGGCGGAAGCGAAGGCGTCCGGGCACTCGCGGTGCGGGTAATGTCCGCACTCGGGGAATCGCGCGAACGACACGCCGTCGACGCGGGAGGAAAGGGACGCGCCGTGCCGAATCGGGATCACGGGATCCCGTTCACCCCAGACGAGCAGGATCGGAGGGAGGCGCGGGACGAGATGGGCGCCGTCCCAGATGCTCCGTCGCTGCCCACGGAGATTGATGACGTCCTTCACCGTGCGCGCGAATGCCGCGGCGGTTCCCGGCTTCGAGTTCATCCACGCGAGCGCCGCGGTCTCCTCCTCGTCGAACGGACATCCGAGGACGCGCATCGCGATGCGCGTGCCGAGGCCCATGAGGGGTTGGCCGAACCGTTCGATGAATCCGGGGATCGACGCGAGGCGCAGCGCGACGGCGACGTCGTGACCGAGTCCGCCGGCGGAGACGAGCGCGAGCCTACGTACCAACGCGCTGTTGTCGATCAGGAGCCACTGCGCGACACCGCCGCCGAACGAGTGGCCGACGAGGTCCACCTCCTCGAGCCCCAACATCTCCATCCAGTTCGCGAGCATCCGCGCGTGCCACGCGAGGGAGTACGTCGCGTTCGGTCGGGCGGAGAGGCCGTGCCCGGGGAGGTCGGGCATGAGCACGCGGTACTTCTTCGAAAGCCTGCGCACGACGGGTTCCCACGTCCGGTGGGAGTCGCCGAGTCCGTGGAGGAGGACCAGGGGTCGCCCCTCCCCTTCCTCCGCCCAGAACATCTCGACGCCGTGGACGTCGAGGTACCTGCGTTTCGGAGTCGGGAAGAGCGTGGGGTCCATGATCTCAGTCGAGCACCCCGCGGACGGGTGCGCGCGGCGGTGGGAGGGTGGTCTCTCCGAGACGTTGCCGGAGGTTCGTCTCGATGGTGACGCAGATGGCGTGGAGCGGGAGGTCGTTGACGTCGTGGCCGAAGGGATCCTCGAGCTCGTCCCCGATCGCGTCGAGGGTGAAGAGTGCGTAGGAGACGAAGAGGACGACCGCGGGGGTGAGCATCGCGACGGTGTCCGCGATGCCGAGCGGCAGGAGGACGCAGTACAGGGCGACGATGCGGTGGATGACGACGGCGTAGGAAAACGGGATCGGGGTGTTGGCGATGCGCTCGCAGCCGCCTTGGATGTCCGTCAGCGTCGCGAGGCTCTGTTCGAAGACGGGAGCATGCATCGGGTGGACGCATCCGCCAACCCGAAGATCGCGAATCTGTTCGGCGATCCGCTGCGAAATTCCGTACGGGACGTTCCGTTCCTCCGCGAGCTTCGCGATCGTTTCGGGTGGCAGGAATTCCCCGAGCTTTTCCCAGGACGTGTCGGAGCGAAGCGCCATTCGCAGCGCATGCGCGTACGCAATGGTGGCGCGCACGATCCTCTCCTGCGTCGCGCGGACGACCTCCGCGGGATGCGACGACGAGGGATCCACGAGCGTCAGGACCTGGCGGGTCAACGTGCGGGTCGTGTTCACGAGCGCGCCCCACAGCTTCCGACCTTCCCAGAAGCGATCGTAACTCGCGGTGTTCCGGAACCCGAGGAAGATGCCGAGCGGCAGACCGAGCAACGTGAAGGGAACGACCGTGAGCGACCAGTGGAACTGTTCGTAACGTTGGTGCACGAACGTGACGAGGGACGCGAGCAGCGTCGTCGCGATCACGCGCGGATACACGATGGGCGCGATGCGCGGACCGAAGCGGAGGACGACCGACAGCCAGGTGCTGCTTCCTTGGACCCACATGATTCGTGGGCACGGTCATAGCCGTTGGTCAGCGTCGATTCCATAGCGTGCCCGCATCCCACGCGGCGCGTTCGGACTCGGTCAGACATGCGGCGCGGATCCGGGAGTCCCGCTTCCCGTTGCACGCGGCGGGATCGGTGGCGGGCCCGACTTCGAGGACGAACGACTGGGAAGGGGACACGAGCCGGGCGCCGCAACGCCCGCGTCCGTTGCCGTCGGTCGTGGGCAACTCGTTCGGCGGGACGCACACGCCGAGCTCGTTCGGAAGCGTCCACGATTGGCCGGTCTCGTACGTCGCCGTGAGCGCGTACTCTCCGGGCGGAAGGCATCCGTACACCAGACTCGTCTTCGTCGCGTTCCTGTGGAGGAGCGCCGCGACGTCGTTGGTCGTCGCGGCGGGGTCGGCGACGATCGGCAGTCCCGAGACGTCGGTCTCGTGGGGCGTGACGACGAACGTCTCGCCCTCGAGATCGGTGGCGTCGGGGACGCAGATCGACGTGGGTCGGAGGAACGCGGTGACGTGATCGACGGGCGTCGGGGTCGTGGGTACGGTCAGGAAGAGATCGGCCAGACGATCGTTCCAACCGACGACGGCCGTCCCGAGGACGCGGGGAGCGTCCTGGATGGTCCGCCGCGTGACGTCGGCCGGATCGAGCTTGGCGAAGGAGATGGCGGGCGCGACCGACTTCGCGGCCGTGCTCCCCGGTACGTGGTCCGCGTCGTCGACCTTCCCGTCGCGGTTCGAGTCGACCCAGTACGAGAGCAGCGCGCCGGGCGAGTCGATTGGGAGGAAGAAGGGTGCGCCCCGTGCGGCGTCGGTCTCGTCGGCGCGCACGCCCGTCGTGAGCCGGAGCGCGACGAGGTTCGCCTGGAGGTCGGTGACGGCCGCACTCCGCACGAGGAAGTCCGCGGGGACTCGGACGCGCGTCGGCGCTTCGTCCTCGCGCGCGTCGCCCTCGGTCGCGCCGGGCGGGAGCGTCGCGCGCTCCACGTGCAGGAAGGGACGTTGGAACGGGAGCGTCCGCCCGGCGACGACGCTGATTCCGGAGATGCGCGACCCTTCCGGCGGCATCACGATCGCTCCCTTGCCGTCCGGCTGACCGACGACGATCTCGCGGTAGACGGGCCGCGCTCCCGCGGCGGCGGCGGCCGCGTTCGTGAGGGCGCCCCCCGCGACGTCCCCGAGGGTCGGGAGGTTCGAGTACCGGAACGACGGATGGAAGTCCCCGTCGAGATCGTAGAACGCGCGGAGTTGGTAGACGCCCACCTCGACGCCGCCGAACTCGAACGGGCTCGTGACGGACACACGGTTCGCGGGCGAGGACGGGTCGGGGCACGCGCGCGACCCGTTGGCATTCGAAGGGAGGCGTGCCTTCTCGGACGCGAAGAGCGTCTCGCCCGGGACGACGACGATGCGGGACGCGCGGACTCCGAGACCGTCGGGAGGTGGGAGCGCGCGCAGGTCGAAGAGGAGGAGGACGGCGTTGCCGACGACGGTCCCGCCCTGGGTGCACGGCAAAGGCCCTTCGTACGCGAACGCTCCTTCGATGACGCCGGTGGGGCGCAGGGCGTTCCGGGTCGGCGTGTCCCCGCAGGCGACGAGGGCCAGGGCGACACCGACGGCGGGCGGGACGAGGACCCCGTAGCTGCGCGCGTGCGGAGTGAATCGGGAACGAGCCATGGTCAGAACCTCACCCCGAAAAAGCCCATCACGCGACGTCCGACGAACGCGCCGAAAGGATGCTCCTGGTGGACGTTGCCCGCGAGGTTCGTTCCCACGACCGACACCTCGAGACGATCCTCCACGAACCTCCATCCAAGGCGAGCGTTCAGGAGCGCGTACGCGTCGACCGGGAGGACCGTGGTGACGAGATCACCGCGCACGGAATCGAGCTCGCGTTCGGCCCACTTCTGCGCGGAGACGAAGTGGACCGCGACCTCTCCGTCCACGCCGAATCGCGTCCGGACCTGCACGCCTGCGTTCACCTTGTGCCGGCTCGTGCGCTGGTCGTCGGCGGTCGCGCACGAGGGGCTCTTCTGGATTTCCGTCAGGTTGAGGGCGTAGTTCGCGAAGAGGTCGACGCCCGACGTCGGGTACACTCGGGCGCCCACCTCGCCCCCGAAGACGTCGTAGTCGGCGCAGTTGTTCGCGAACCCGGAAACGCCTCCGACGTAGCGCCCCGTGGCGGGATCGAAACCGAAGCCGGGGTCCGCCGCACGGCTGGACGGACTGGTCGGTCGGTTGGGGGTGAGCGCGATGAGGTCGGTCACGCGGTTCCAGAATCCGTTCACCTCGAGGTCCACGAACTCGCTCTCGCGGTGGAGGTAGCCCAGCTCCGTCGCGAGGATGCGTTCGGGTCGGAGCTTCTGACCGGTTTCCGCCGCGAGGCGTTGCGTGTCCGTGACGGACTGGACGTCCCCGAGCGGTGAGGCCAGCGCGAAGCTCGTGTATCCCTCGACGAACGTGGGCTTCCGGAAGGCGGTCGCGAACGACGCGCGGATCGTGGACTTCGGCGACGGATGGACGAGGAGGGAGACGCGCGGGGAAGGAACCATCTCCTTCACGTAGGGCACGTAGTCGACACGGCCGCCGAGGACGACCTCCACGTACCGGCCGAACCCGAGGCCGTCCTGCACGAACGCGCCGTAGTGGTGCTCCGTGCGATCGCCGCCCGTGTACGACGAGCTGGCGTTTCGGAGGCGGTAATTCACGCCCACCGTCAACGCGTGCGTGACGGGACCCGTCTCGAACTTTTCGGAGAACACGGGCTCGACGTCCACCACGTTCGCCGTGAGGTGGGTCGGGTAGAGCGGGCGACCGGCGTAGGCGTACGCGAGCGAGACGTCGCCCATCGTGAAGTTGTAGAAGGTACGTACGCGGACCTTCGGCAGCGTGACGGAGAACGTGACGTCTCCCGCGCGACCACGATCGAGGAGCGAATCCTTCAATGCGCCGGTCGACACGAACTGCAGCTTGCCCTGCGTGATCCCGCCGCCGAGCGCGAGCCCCACGTGTCTGCCGATCCGTCGGGACATGCGGAGATCGATGCGGGAGGTTTCCGCGTCCGCGTCGTCGACGCCACGCGCGACGTCGACGTCGGTCCGCCCGTCCGGAACGACGCGACTCCACCGAGGCGTGCGCGCGTAGCCCGCCGAAAGCGAATACGCGAAATCCCCTTGGCGGCCCGCGGCGCGCGCGCCGCCCCACACCTGCGCGGAATCCCCCGCGCCGACGAGGATCCGGGTTCCCCCTTCCCCCGGCGGCTTCGTGATGATGTTCACGACGCCGGAGAACGCGTCCGCGCCGTACAACGCGGATCCGGGTCCACGGGCGACTTCGATGCGTTCGATGTCCGTCACGCCCACGGGGAGGAGTTCCCAGAACGTGGCACCGATCCAGTCGAGGAACACCGAGCGTCCGTCGACGAGGACCAATACCTTGTTCGAGAGGCGCGTGTTGAATCCGCGGATCGACACGTCGCTCTGCCCGGCGGTGGTCTGCATCACGTCGACGCCGGCGACGCGTCGGAGGAGCTCCGGGATCTTCGTGATGCCGGACAGTCGGATGTCCTGCTCGGTGATGACGGTGGTCGAACTCGGCGCGTGGAGCGGGGACTGCTCCTGGCGCGACGCCGTGACGACCGTCTCCTCGTAGACGACGTCGGACTTCGACGGCGGCATCTCGGGAACGGCCGGCCGCACGGGAGCCGGAATCGCGTTCGAGGAGGGATTCGAAGGGGCGTTCGGGGGCACCACGGCAGGCGTCGGCTCCGTGGTGGACGGTGGCGTCGGCGGCGGGTCGGCCTTGGGCTTCGCGGCTTCGATCTCCGCCTCGAGCCGCTTCACTTCGGCGAGGACCTCGTCCTTGTCGTCGGGTCCCGAAGCGACGTACCGCTCGAAGTGTTCGACGGCAGCCTCGCGATCTCCGATCGCCGCGTACGCGCGACCGAGGTTGTAGAGCACGTTCGGGTTCGGGAGCGTGTCGTACGCTTGGCGGAGGAGCGCGATCCCTTCCTCGAGGCGCCCCTTCTGGATCGCGGTCATTCCGCGCGTGAAGATTTTCCTGGCCTCCGTCCGTTGATCGGCCCGGGCCACACCCGGCGTCGCGAACGCCACGAACGCGAGGCACAAAACGACGAAGGCCCGTCCGCGGGACGACCGCGAACGGACCTCGTACGGAGTCATCGGAACGCGCCTCGCGCGAAGACGACCCGATGGCAGGATGGGATCAGTAGCCACCACCACCGCGGCGATCCCCGCCACGGCCACCGCCGCCACGGCCACCCCGGCCACCGCCGCCGCCACCACCACCGTAACCTCCACCGCCGCCACCGTATCCGCCGCCGCCGCCGCCGCCGCCACCGCCGTAGCCGCCGCCGCCGCCTCCCCCGCCACGACCCCGGTCCTCACGCTCGCGGGCCGCATTGACCACGATGGTGCGCCCGCCAAGGCTCGCGCCGTTCATGGCTTCGGTCGCGCGCTCCGCGTCGGCGTTCGAGGCGTACTCGACGAATCCGAATCCGCGGGACTGGCCGGTCATGCGATCAAGGACGACGGTCGCCGACGCGACCTCGCCGTGCTCCGCGAAGGCCGCGTGAAGCTCGGCGTCACCGGTCGTGTAGGGCAGGTTTCCAACGAACAGGCGTACGGACATGGTCGACCATCATTCCCGCGTCTCTCCACGACCCTCGAGGCCCGCCGCACGACGCAAGCGGCGAACCGACACCACGCGCAGCATGCGATCGTGGCGACCACGCGAACGGCAGCAGGTCCACAAAGCATCGCTTGCGGACTCTCCCGAGTACAAAGGAATTTCCTTGACGGGGCCTCTTCGCCCCGTTCCGAGTTGAGGTTTCGCCCATGGGATCCGCGGGGGCATCGGGAGGCCGGCAGAGGACGGTGCATCGGGATTTTCGCGGTGCGGAAAAGGCGATCGGCCGCCTTGACGATCGTCGATCCGGTGGTACTTGGGGCGCACCTACATCTGACGACATTGTCGCTGATGTGGTTCAAGGTCGTGATTCTACCGTCACGCACCCACCCACCGGAGCTGTCATGCGCGCCACCCGCTTTGCCTCGTCCCTCTTCGTGTTCGCCTCCCTCTCTGGCCTCGTCGCTTGCAGCGCGGGAGCCAACGTCGCCGACGAACCCGTGAACTCGGACGAGACCGATTCCGCGGAGCGTTGGAACCGCGCCAACGACCCGGCCTTCGTCGACAACACCTTCGTGTACGAAGTCGACAAGCTGCCCGCCCTCGGCGAGATCAAGGCGCCGCCGACCCCGGGCGACTACTGGGCCACCTACAAGGACAGCATCAACGTTCGCTGGGACGGAGAAGACAGCCTGTCTCCCGCGGAGAAGTGGGCGAAGGCGTTCAACCGCCCCACGACGCCGGACGTCGTCTCGCGTCAGTACGGCATCAAGAGCCGCAACTCCAAGGAGTGCACGCAGGAATCCGATTGCTCCGACCTCAAGGACGGCTCGAGCTGCGCGATCCCCCGCGGCGAGTCCAAGGGTCGCTGCATCCCGACCTGGTTCGGCATCTGCCACGGTTGGGCGCCCTACGCGTTCAGCGAGCCCACGCCCGTCAACCCCGTCGTCAAGAACGGCGTCACGTTCTACCCGGGCGACCTCGAGGGCATCATGTCCCTCGTCTACGGCTCGAACCTTCCGACCAAGTTCCTCTCCGAGCGCTGCAACACGAACGACCCGGCGGTCGGTGACGACGGCCGCGTCGGCGAGAACGCCTGCCGCGACATGAACCCGGGCTCGTTCCACGTCGTCGCGACGAACATGCTCGGCCTCCGCGCCACCGGCTTCGTCGAGGATCGCACCTACGACGACGAGGTCTGGAACCAACCGGTCCGTAGCTACCGGGTCACGAACGCGAACCCGGACGGCAAGCTCCCCGAGATCTCCAAGGCCGACGCCGCCGCCCTCCTCGGCATCGACGTGAAGTTCGAGGAAGTGCTCGCGCGCACCACGCTCAAGAAGAACGAGACCAAGAGCGGCGTCTACAAGGCCACGACGGACGGCGAGCTCGTCGTCCACACGAACGGCACGGGCGACGCGGAGCTCTACGTGAAGAAGGGCGCCGTCGCGACGCCGGAGAACGCCGACTGCAAGTCGACGGGTTCCACGGCGGTCGAGACCTGCCGCATCACCCTCGCCGCCGGCGAAGAGCTCCACTACACGGTGTCCGGCTTCTCGGACACGTCCGACGTCTCGGCGAGCATCGGCACCAAGCTCCCCGCCGCGGACGTGAAGTACACGTTCAACCAGGACGCGAAGCGCTTCTTCCACGTGAAGATGGACTTCCGCTACATCAGCGAGTCCCGCCCCGCGCGCGCGTCGCACATCGACCGCGTCGACGAGTTCACGCGCACCGACAGCTACGAGTACATCCTCGAGACCGACGAAGCCGGTCGCATCATGGGCGGCGAGTGGTTGAACGAGAGCCGCACGCTCCACCCGGACTTCGTGTGGTGGCCGTCCGCCAAGCCGAAGGGCACCGTCGCCGGTGGCCTCATCTCCTACGACGAAGCGGCCGCGCTCAACGCGGAATCCGCCAAGAAGACCGAAGGTGGCGGTGACGTCACGCCGGTCGAAGCGAAGGTCCTCCTCAAGGACGTGACGCTCCGCAACCTCTCGTCCGAGTACGTCACGGTCGGAGTTCCCGCGGGCAAGAAGCTCACGCTCAAGCTCACCGGCACGGGCAACGCGAACCTCTACGCCCGTCTCGGAAGCCGCCCGACGATCTTCCGCTTCGACGCGAAGTCCACGAACGCCGGTTCGGATCAGAGCATCGAACTCACGGCGCCCGAAGGCGGCGGCAGCTACATCGTCCGCGTCCACGCAATCGCGGGCCGCCCGACGGTGACGCTCACCTCCGAAATCAAGTGACCTGACGGCTCGGCGCAAGCCGAGACGTGACCTCCAAGAAAGGCGCTCTTCCCCCTGGGAGAGCGCCTTTCGCGTTTTCGGTGAACGTGAACGTGCACGTACACGTTCACGTGCCGCGACCGGAGACCCTCGCGACTCGCTGCCGATGGTACGGCCCGAGCCAAAGATCCGAGCGTCACGCCGCCTTGCGGGGAAGTTCCAGCCGACGCCAGTGCGGTACGGGAAACCGATCGACGCGCAGCAGGGTGCCGTCCTCGATCTCCTGCCACGGTTCGTCCGTGAGACGCTCCGACGCGACGATCACGGCTTGCCTTCGCTGGGACCACGGCGTCTCGACGATGGTCCCGTCCCGACTCGAACGGGACGGTCGCACGGTGTCGTCCGGCCCACGCTCGAGGAGGTACAGGCTGCGCCCGAACCGGTGCGCGTACATCGTCTTGCCGTCGGTCAGGAGGATGTTGAACGCGCCGAAATCGGGGCGCTCGCGGAGCGTCTTCATCGTCTCGACGACGAGCGTGTCGAGCTCCGAAGACGCGGGACCGGTCGACAGCCCGAGCGCGTCCATCTTCGTGAGGAGGTTGGCGAAGAAGAGCTCGCTGTCCGTGTCGCCGCGAATCGCCCCACCCCGCTCGGCCGAGACGCCCGCGCGCACGTGGTCGAGATCCTTGATCGTCCCGTTGTGCGCGAAGATCCAGGGGCCCGCCTGGAACGGGTGCGTGTTGTCGAGGGAGGTCTGGCCGACCGTGCGTTGGCGAATGTGGGCGACGAGAACTTCGCCGCGCGCGCCGACCGCCACGTCGTGGAAATGGGTGTCCTCGCCGGCGCAGGCCACACCCTTCTGGACCGTCCATCCCGTGCCGCCGTCCGTCGCGCGGGACGCTTCGTGGATCGCGATCCCCCACCCGTCGCGGTGCTCCCGCGAAAGGTGAGCCAGGCTCCGCGGGGCTTCCCGGAGGACGAGTCGGAACTCCGTGGGTTCCGAAGCGATGATTCCAAGCAATCGGCACATCGTCGTGGAGACGAACACCCTGGGGCGCGTCTTCACTCCGAAGTGTCCCACGGGGCCGACGCCTTGGCGATCTTTGCGGCGAAATCCTGATTTTGCGCTCGAGGGTGTCGTTGGGGCGCACCGACAGCAGAGGCACGCCCCCTCGACGCCGCCCGGCGAAGGACGACGCCACTCTGTGCCACCCACGTCGTGGGGATCGGGGTGCGGGCGTGAACGCGGAGGAGAGGGACGGGGCGAAAGGCTGACAGAACCCCGTTTTTCCTCGAAAATCCCCGGGACCGACCGTTTGGCATCCCTCCTGCTGTAGTTCCCGGCGGACCCGCACGCCGCCGCACCGACCCGAGGAGTTCCCCATGATTCGCCGCCCCTCCTACGCCGCCTTCCTCCCCTCCTCCCCTTTCCGCGTTTCCACCGCCCTGGCTGTGTTGCCACTCCTCGCGACGGCCGCGTGCTCGAGTACGGGAACCGAAAGCGCGAAGGGCCGCGTGACCGGACAGACGGACTTCATCTCCGCGCCCGCGGGTCAGTCGGGCGGCGCGAGTTTCGGCGACAAGGGCGTCGGCGCCCCGACGGCTGCGGGAGCGGCCAACGATTCGTCGTCCGAAGCGGCCGGAGGTCGCAACTCCCAAGGCGGGGCGGTGGCGCGTGCGGTCGAGGAGACCGACATCTACCGCCTCGAAGGCGATCGGCTCTTCGTCCTCAACGGCTACCGCGGACTCCTCGTCTTCGACGTCTCGAACCGCGACGAGCCCGTGCTCGTCGGTCGTTCGCCGATCTTCGGTTCCCCCGTCGAGATGGTGGTGCGTCAAGGGGTGGCCACGGTCGTCGTCGCCGACTGGTACGGCACCATGGATGACGGCACGCCGTTCCACGGTTCCGTGGTGCGCGGTCTGGACGCGCGGGATCCCGCGAACATCAAGGTCCTCGGCGAAGCGCGCCTCGGCGGATGGGTTCGTGACACGCGCGTCGTCGGCGACGTGCTCTACGCCATCAGCCAGGATTACGGGTGGTACTACGGGTGGGGCGGCTACTACGGGGAAGGCGTGGCCGTGTCTCCGGGCGGCGTCGCCAACACGTCGAAGGTCGTCGTCTCTTCCGTGGGCTTCAAGGACGGCGTCATCCGCGAGGCGGGTCGCTCCGAGTTTCCCGGGTACGGCGGCCTCGTCAACGTCACGCCCAAGTCGATCCTCCTCGCACACGACGTGACCTACACGGGCGACGGCCCGTATCCGGCGAACGGCGCGCAGAAGAGCGAGCTCCAGTACATCGACATCCAGGACCCGGCGGGCGCCATCGCGCTCCGCGGCAAGATCGAGGTCCCCGGCAGCGTCCAGTCCTGGGGGGCCGACAACGGCCGCTGGAACCTCGACTTCGCCGACGGCCGTCGCGCCCACGTGCTCGCCATGAAGTACGACACGAACGGCAACGGCCGTCAGTCGTACGCGCTCTCCACCGTCGACTTCGGCAATCCCGACGCGCCGACGGTGGCATCGACGCTCGACATCGCGGGGCAGAACTGGTCCGTCGCCGCGCGCTTCGACGCGAACCGTCTCTACCTGACGCCCGACAACAACTACTGGGACGGCACGAGCTCCCAGACGCCGCTCCAGATCTACGATCTGCTCGACGCGGCGAACCCCAAGTTCGCGGGCTCGACCAGCATCGACGGCTCCATCTGGAACCTGATCCCCTCCGGCAACGATCGCCTCTTCGGCATCGGCGGCGAATACAACCGCTCGTCCAACAAGGTCACGCTGACGTACCTGAACGTCGCGGACGCCGCGCATCCGTCGGTCATCGGCAAGGCGGCCTTCGGCGACGGCTGGGCGTGGACGCCCGCCGCGGGCACGTTCAAGGCGTTCACCCGCAGCGTGGAGGACGGTCTCGCGGTGCTCCCGTTCAGCGGCTGGAGCGACTCGGGCCAGACCTACACGAACGGGCTCCAGCTCGTGGAGTTCTCCGAGAACGCCATCGGTCTCGGCGGGGCGGCGAAGACCAAGGGTTGGGTCGAACGCGGCGTGTTCGTGAAGGGGCGCCTCTACTCGCTCAGCGATCTCGCCCTCTCCGTCGTCGACTACACGAACCACGCGGCGCCCGCCGTCGTGAAGGAGCTCACCCTCGCGCGCAACGTCGTCAGCGCCGAGCCGCAGGGCAACACCGTCGCAGAACTCTCCACCGACTGGTGGGGCAACGACACGTCCACGTCCCAGCTCCGCGTGCTCCCCATCGAGAACGCGGAAGAGAACACGCACGTGGCGCCGCTCGCCGACGTCGCCATCGCCGGGACGAACGCTCAGGTGTTCCGGAACGGAAATCTCGCGTACGTGGTCTCCACGGTGCGCGAGGAGGTTTCCTGCGCGACCGGACCCGGTGGCGTGTCCGACCCGGGTTCTCCCGGCAAGGACGGCACCGGCACCGTGGCACCCAAGTGCTACGCCTATGGCCCGCAAGTGCAGGTCGTCGATCTCTCGAACGGCGCCGCCCTCCGCGGCAAGATCAAGCTCCCGACGCCCACGTCCTACTGGGGCGGATACGGGTGGGGCGGTTGCTACTGGTACGACTGGTTCGACGGCAGCGACGCCGTCCAGGTCGGCGGCGACAAGCTCGCGTTCCGCCGCATGACCACGAAGTACAATCCGGACGGCACCTGGACCAACGACCAGACGCTCTACGTCGTCGGCCTCACGAACCCCGACGCACCGACCCTCGGCCTCACCCTCGTCTCCAACGACTCGCAGGGTTGGTGGGGCAACATGCGCGCGTCCGGAAGCGTGCTCTACACGAGCCACTACGAGTGGGTGAACCGTCCCGACCCGCGGGGCAACGGCACCACGCAGTACAGCGTCCGCTACTACCTCGACCAGATCGACGTCTCGAATCCGGTCGCGCCGCGGGTCGCCACGCGCATCAACGTGCCGGGCATGTTGGTCGGCGTTTCCGAATCCGATCCGTCGATCCTCTACACGGTCGACTACCGCTACAACACGGGCACCAACGATCAGATCGTGAACGACTTCGACGTCCTCAAGGTGGACGGCGGACTCGCCTACCTCCAGAGCACCCTCCCGCTCGACGGCTACGTCGGTCGCGTGATCGTGAAGGGTGCGAAGGCGTACGCCACCACCCAGAAATACAACTGGGGCGCCCAGACCGAAGGTCCGACGACCAAACTCCACGAGCTCGACGTGACGAACCCTGCCCAAGTCGTCGATCGCGTCGCCTCCGAGAAGGGTGGCTTCGGCTGGCTCCTCGGCGTCGAGGGCGACCGGGCCCTCGTGCAGTCCGGTTGGAGCAATGCCGGCATCGACATCTACCGTCTCACGCCGGGCGCGGCTCCCGCCTACGAGCGGTTCGTCCGCACCCGCGGATGGTGGCAGTCGTCCCTCGCGCGGCAGGGCAATCAGCTCTTCGTCTCGAGTGGCTACTGGGGAACCCAGGTCGTCGCCCTTCCCTGAAGTTCCGAGACGCACGCCTTTCCGGGACGCGGAACCGCCCCGGGAACCGACCTCCCACGACGCGCCGGTGCGTGACAGACGCCCGGCGCGTCGTATCGTTCTGGGAGGCATCGCGATGGCGGACGGCGGACATCCCCATCTCCTCGTCGGGGAGACGGACGATCGGGAGCTCGCGAAGGCGGCGGCACGGGATCGCTTCCGAGCGGAAGCCCTCGCCGCGATCCCTCCGCGGTACTCCCCCTGGGCGCACTTCGCGGTGCCTTCCGTGTTCGGTGTCGTCGTGACCGTCGTCGCCCTCGCGCTCCTCCGGGACGTGCGCCTCCTCGAACTCGCGCTCGTGCCCGTCTTCTTCGTGGCCTTCAACGGCATCGAGTGGGTCGCGCACCGGGACTTCCTCCACGTGCGCCGTCGCGGTGCCGAGGTCCTCTACGATCGCCACACTCCGGTCCACCACCGCATCTTCGTGGAGGACGACATGGCGCTCCGCGACGTCCGCGAGTTCGGCATGGTCCTCATCCCCGCGTACGGAATCGTCCTCATCGCCTCGGTCGTGGCGCCGCTCTCCTTCGGTCTCGCGTGGGCGGGCCAGCGCAACGTCGCCTGCCTCTTCGCCGCCACGGCCATGGCCTACGCCGTGAGCTACGAGTGGCTCCACCTCGCGTACCACGCGCCGTCGTCGTCGTTCGTCGGGCGACTCGGGTTCGTCGCGCGGCTCCGGCGTCACCATGCCAGGCACCACCGTCCGTCCCTCATGCAGACGACGAACTTCAACGTGTCCTTGCCACTCTTCGACTGGCTGCTCGGGACGTCGCACCGGGACGACGGGCCTCGCACCTGATCACGCCTTCCCGTTCACGAAGGCGCGAGGACGACGTACACGACCGGAATCGCGACACCGACCGCGACGTAGAGAGCGCCGCGCCCGAAGACGCCCTTCCGCCCGGGCACCATGAAGAGGCCGGAAATCGCCAGGAACAGGAGCGCCGCGGCATACCCGTCCGCGACCCATTTCCAGGCCTTCTTGCCGCGGTTCAAGTGCAGCCAATTCGCCGCGCGCAAGAAGAAGCGCGGCTTCTGCCCTTCGTCCACGACGTGACCCGTGACGACGTTCACGTGGATCGTCCGACGTTCGTAGAGAAGGTCGAGGTCGGACTCGCCGTTCCGGTACACCTCACGCGGCGGTTCACCGATGCCCAACTTCGTCCGGACGAGATCGGCCGCGGCATCGTCTCCGAGCACGGCGCCCCCGGGTCCTGCGACGGGTCCGATTTCCTTCACGGTCTCGTAGTTGCGGAAGTTCGGGTCCCAGTCCTGGATGTGGTTCACGGCGAGACCCGAGAGCGCGTACACGAGCGTGAGTCCGACGGCGACGTACCCCGTGTCGCGGTGGAACGCGCGGAGCCAGGGCCGCCAGGCGATCTTCGACGCACGAGGGACGTCAGCCATACCGCTCCTCACGCCACGGGTCCGCGTGGTTGTGGTAGCCGCGCGTCTCCCAGTAGCCGGGCTCGTCACGCGGGACGAAACGAATCCCGGTGAGCCACTTCGCGCTCTTCCAGAAATAGAGATCGGGAACGATGGCGCGAACGGGCGGCCCATGCGGCAACGCGAGCGCCTTGCCGTCGTACTTGTGGGCGAGGATCACGTCCGGCTTCATGGCGTCTTTCAGCGACACGTTCGCCGTGTAGCCGTGGGCGGCCTCGAAGATCACGAAGCGCGCGCTCGCACGGGGCTTCGCGCGCGCGGCGATGTCGGTGAACTTGACGCCCGAGAACGGTGCGTCGAGCACGGTCCACTTCGTCACGCAGTGCACGTCGCATTTCTGATCGACCTGAGGCATCGCGAGGAGTGCCGCGAAGTCGAGGACGAACGGAGCGTCCACGTCGCCGTGGACCTTCAGACGGAAGGCCCCCGGATTGGGATCGCCTTCGTCACCTCCCATGGGCTTCAAGCGCTTCAGCAGATACTGGTTGGGTGGCAGACGGGGACGTCCGTCGGGCCGCAGCGTGCGCCGCGCCTTCTCGGCTTCTTCGTCGCTCGCGAGGACGTACGCGCCCCCACCGAGGACCGTGAAAACGGTGCCGGCCGTGACGGTGCGGAGGAACGTGCGTCTTTCCATGCTCACCCCCAGTCTACGCGCGGATCATCGCGTCGGTTTCGCGGGGGCGAGCCACGTCGGCGTCCGGGTGTGCGCTTCGGCCAGACGGTCGAGGTACTCGGTCCGGGGGATTTCCACGCAGCCGAGGGACTCCAGGTGGTCGTTCTGCACCTGCACGTCGAAGAGGACGAAGCCGCGATCGCGCAGGTGATGGACGAGGTGCGCGAAGGCGACCTTCGAGGCGTCCGTTTCCGTGTGGAACATGGACTCTCCCGCGAAGGCGCCGCCGATGGCGACGCCGTAGATGCCGCCGACGAGCTCTCCGGAGTCCCGGTTCCACACCTCCACGCTGTGCGCCCATCCGAGGGCGTGGAGTTCGACGTAGCCGCGCTCGAGCTCGGGGAGGATCCACGTGGAGTCGCGGGTGTCGCCGCACGACGCGATCACCTCGTCGAAGGCCTCGTCGACGGTGACGTCGAACGGCTTCCGACGGAGCGAACGCCGGAGGCTCCGGGACCAGTGCGGCTCGTCCTCGAGTGGGAAGATGGCGCGCGGGTTCGGCGAACACCACGGCACGAGGAGCTCGTTCATGGGCCACGGGAAGATCCCGGCGCGGTACGCCGCGAGGAGGGTCCCGGGCTCGAAGTCGCCTCCCGTGGCGATCACCCCTTCGCGACCGCGCGCGCGACGCGGATCCGGGAAGAGGAAGCGTGTAGGCGGAGGTTCGATGGGCGTCGCCGCGGGCCTCCGTCGCGCCTCCATGGCTTCACGGTAGCGCGGGCGCGGGAGTTTGCGGGGTTCTTGTCGGCGCCCGCGAAAAGGGGGACACTCCTGCGATCCGAATGGCGGGCGCCGGCGCGAAATCTCCGAAAAAAGTGACGCAGCGGGGCCGCTACGATCGGAACCAGTCGCGCGAGGAGCGATTCGAGGAACAGCGCGTGCGCTTCCTCGATTCGGCCACCGAAGTGTTCGCGACCAAGGGCTTCGTCGACACGACGGTCCAGGACATCACGGAGAAGTCCGGCCTCTCGCGCGCCACGTTCTACACGCACTTCAAGGACATCGACGACCTCCGCTTCCACGTCTTCGAGCGTGCGTCGGGCCGCGCGACCGCCATCATCGTGACGAGCGCCGCCGGCGCCGCGCCGAGGGATCGCCTCCGCGAGGGCATCCGCGCCTATTTCCACCTCCTCACGACGTGGCCGAACGTGGCGCGCGTGATCTTCCACGAGGTCCGCATGCCGCTCCCGCGCAACATGCGTCGCCGGGAGAAGATCATGTCGCGGTTCATCGAGGTGTTCCGTTCCGGCCTCGAGGAGGCGCACAAGAACGGCACCATCTCGAAGGTCCCCGACGAGGTCACGATCTTCGCCGTCATCGCCGCCATCGAAGGCGTCGCGCTCCGCTACCTCGACAAGGGCGAGGAAGCGAAGGCGGACGAGGCCATCCCGTCCTTGCTCGCGTTCATCCAACGCGCGTTCGCCTGACGCGTCGACGCCGTCGACCGGGGCCGCGGGCGACGCGGGCTTGGATCGACGGCGCACCACACGTGGATCCGACACAGGGGGGATTTCCGTCACCGCTGGACGTGGGACGCCGTTTCGGCCGCTTTCCGCGTGGCGTGGTCGTTGCTCCTCCGGACGACAAGGTACGCCGTGCACTCCTTCCGATTCGCGTTCGTCTTCCTCGCTTCCGGAATCCTCGCGTCCGCCTACGGATGCAGCTCCGCACCGCCCGGCATGGACGGTCCGACCGAGGACGAAGAGCGGGCGAGCGCGGCACGGGACGGTCGCAACGAGGGCGGGAGCGGAGGCGCCGGGGGAACGGCCGGAGCGGGCACGGTGTCCGACGCGGGTGCCTCCGGCCCGTGCGTCTGCGTGACCTTCGACAACCCCGTGGCCGTCGCGAACCTGCCCGTCCTCCAAGGCGGCTCCCCCGATCTCCAGAACGTTCCCGAGGGCCTGATGCTCGTCGGCGACGACGGCAAGCCCGTCACCGAACTCCACACGGACTGGGACACGGTCGTGTTCACGCACGGGTGGGCGCGGGAGGGCAAGGCCGAGAACTTCCCCTCCCCGGCCATCTGGCGCGGCAAGAAGTTCAACACCCTCATCTACTGGTGGCACCGCCGTTCCTCGTTCGAACCGGGCATCATCCCCATCGAGGCGTCGAAGCGCATCCCTGCCGTGTCCGTGGAGCTCGCGGGACGGCCTCCGCACGAAGCTCGGCGCCGGCGCGTCGAAGGAGATCCGGCTCGTCGGACACAGTCTCGGCGGCATGGTGATGGCGTACACGGCCGACAAGTTCTTCTCCGACGCGGGACGTCTGCGCCGCCTGCCTCGAACTCCTCGATCCCGCGTACCTGTTCGACTTCACGGACGCCGGGAAAGAGACCGTCCCGAACGGCACCGATGGCGGGACCGTCTCGTACAGCGAGGCAGGTCGGAAGCTCGCGGCGCTCACCCAAGCGGGCGTGCACGTCGTCTCGTACAACAGCGTCGTCGCGAAGCTCTGGGGTCAGAACGACACCTGGACGACCGTGAACGTGCAGGAGACGTCGCCCAATTGGCAGAAGGGCGATCTCGTGAACCAGCACAACGCGATCGTGCCCTACTACTTCGAGTCGTTCGCGAAAGCCCCCCCGCCCGTCGAGGGCGCGAGCGAACCCGGATTCTCGGCGAGTCTGCCCACCGAGGCCATCACGAAGACGCCGCGGCGGTTCGAACAAATCGCGGGCATCGAGACCACCGGCATCGAGGACGATCGCTACAAGAAGAAGTGAGGTCGGGCCGGAACGACGACGACGACGCGCGCGGTCACGTCGAACGGGGGAACACGAGGACGAAGACGTCCTTACGGGGCTCGAGGAGCACGGTCTTCGTGCCGAGCTTCGTCCGATCGAACCGCGCGTACCAGGGCAGGGCCTTCCACGTCGGTGTCGCGCACGAACTCCGGCACGACGAGATCGAGCTCGACGTAACGACCTCCGACCGCGGCGGCCAGCGCGGGGCCGAACGAACGCCCTTTTCCCGCGGCGCGAAGGCGGCCAGCATGCGCCTTGTACATGAGGAGGAGCCGTGGATCGCCTTCGGGCGGGAGGTGCGCGAGCGCCACGAGCCGGGACCGCTCGGCGATGGTGCGGAGCATCGTCTCGATGTCGGAGTCTCCGGCGTCCACGATGCGCGCGTACTCCTCGCAGCTCGGCACGAGCACGGGGCGTGATGCCGAGACCGTAGGCGGCGTCTCCCAGCGCGACGAACGGTTCGGATTGGTCTTCGCCTCCGCGCGCACGACGGGCTCCTGCTTCGCGCGCACCACCGCCTCGTTCTTGCCGCACGACCCGTTCGCGGCCCAGATCTCGAGGACCATGTCCGTGGCGCGGGCGTGGAGACGTGGCAGGAGCAGCTCCTTGAACCGCACGGTGGACGAAGGGACCTTGGGGCCTTCGGCGGGAGCGTGCGACTCGCCGACCGCGAGGACGCGCGGACGTGTCGCCAGCACGCGATCAGTTGCCGCCTGCGGCGAGTCGAAGGATTCGCACGGCATGTCGGTGCAGGGGCTCGATTCCGGGGGGCTCGACGGGTCGCCCGTGGTCGCGGCCGGAGGTCCCTGGGTATCGGACGTGGGCGGCGCCTTTCGGCAGCCCGCGAGGGAGCCCGCGAGACACGCCGCGATCGAAGCGGACGCGAGCAGGACGTCCCAGGGACGACGTCGGAGTCCGGACGTCATCGCCGATCGTTCATGGCGTCGAGGGCCACGAGATACGACGCGACGAGCCGCACGAGGTCGAGGCGGTCGGACACCTTCGGTCCGCTGCCGAGTTCCACGTGGGTGAGCACGGGCGACACCAACGCGCCCCCGAGGCGCGCCTCGGGGACTTCCTTCGCGAGCCACAAGGTCTCCGTCGGCGGGATGACGGAGTCGTGGTCGCCGTGCAGGAGGAAGACCCGTGCGCTCCCGTCGCCGAGGTGACCACTCGGGGAGACCTGGCCCTCGAGCGAACGGTACCGTTCGGCTTCGGCGAGCATCCTCGGGGCGAAGGTCGACACCTTGCCGTCGAAGAGCCGCGAGAGGATCTCCCGCCCTTCGGGCGAAAGCGACGCGGCGAGAGTGCGTGCGCCGTCGCGGTCCTCGCGGAGCCACGCGCGGAGCGACTCGCGCGCCGCAGGGACGTCGGCGACGGGAAAGAAGTCCTCGGCGTGCGAGTACACGAGGACGAACGGACCGTACTCGTGGGGCGGCATCGTGAGGACCGTACCGTCGGGGCGCGGGATGGTGCCCGTCGCGAAGAAGCGGAGCACCCGTTCGAGATCGTGGTGCGCTCCGATGGCGAGGACGGCCCCGACCTTGTGGGAGGCGGGCGCCGTTCCGAGCGCCCGGAGGGCGAGGCCGCCGGCGAAGCTCAGACCCATGACACCGACGCGGCGCGATCCGAGTTGGTCCGAGAGGGTCTTCACGGCGGACTGGATCGTCCCGAGGCTCCGGGGTTCGATGCGGTAGTCCTTCACTTCCTCGAGTTCGGGAGTGAGGACCAGGATGCCCTCGGCGGCGAAGGTCCGCGCGAACTTCACGAGGCGGGGTTCGTCGATGCCGGACCTGTGCACGCCGTGGAGCACGACGACCCCCGGCGGGTTCGTGACGCCGACCGGCACGTAGTACCGGGCCCGGACGGTGACGGATCCGTCCGCCATGTCGAACGATCGCTCCTCGATGGGATGTCGTCCGAAGTTCGCGAGGGCCCCTTCCTCGATCCCGGCGAGGCGCGTGAGGACGGCCGCAGCGCGCGCGTGGTCCACGACGGGCTTCGCGACGACGAGGCCCGCCACGACGAACGCGGCGACGACGGCGACGAGCGTCTTCCGACGCCGGGTCATCGCGGCCGCAGGATCACGGGCAGTGGAAGTCGGCGAGGACGAGTTGCGGCACGTCGACGGCGCCCTGCGCCATCTCGCGGTACAGGCAGATGTCGCCCGGGTCGTCGATGGAGATCTGGATGGGGCTCGTGATCTGGCCGTTCAGTTCGCCGCAGATGCTGCTCGAACCCTGGAGGATCCCGACGATGGCGCCGTTCTCGATCTGGACGGGGTTGCCCGAGAGCGGGTTGGCCTGGCCGGGCACCGTGACGGAACCGAGCTTCAGATCGAACTTGCCGTCGGCGGCGACGACGGTCTCGGGGAGCGGGATGGCGGCGCCGACTTCGTCGGTGATCTTGGTCGCGGCCTTGTCGAGGGGCGTGAGGGAGGAGGCGACCTTGCCTCCGCCGCCCGCCGTCGGCGTGAAGGTGACGGCGCCCTTGAACTTGAAGGAGGTCTTCACGGCGCCGAGCGCCAACTTCGGAAGGCACTGCACGAAGAACGTGCCTTCGAAGCCCCCTTCGGGAACCTCGGCGTCGATGGCCGCGCCCGCGTCGACCTCGACACCCGCGCCCCGGAGGGAGTCGGTGTCCGCGAGGTAGCGATCGACTTCGCCCTTCGTGTCGACGCAGGCCCAGAGGCCCGTGGCGAGCAACGGGGCGAAGGCCGTTGCGAGGAATGCGGGGAGGCGCTTCGACCGGAAGATGTTCGTCGGGACCATGTCGGCCCTGAACGATAGCACATTCGGAAGAATGGCCATGGTACGCTCGCGCCACGATGCGTGCCCTCCCGAAGCTCGTCTCCCGGTCCCTCCGAACCCGTTCCCGACGCGAAGGCGCGTCCCGACGGCACCGCGTGTGTACGGTCGCCTCCATCCTCGCCGGACTCGCCGCCTTCACGGCGACCGAGAAAGCTCAGGCGAGTGGGTACCTCGCCGCACGTTACGGCGCGGACCACGGAACGCCCGCGATGGCGAACGGGTACGCCGTCTACTTCAACCCGGCCGCGCTCGGCGGGACGGCGGCCGGCACCGAGCTCACGGTCGACGGCACCCTCGCCCTCCGCTTCGCGAGTTACACGCGCCCGGCCTCCGCGCTCTCGCCGAGCGATCCCGCCCTGAAGAACGACGCGAACTACGTCGCGGCCAACTCCGGAAAGGCGACGCTCACGAACGTCCTCGGGTTCCCGTTCCTCAGCGTGACGTCGAATCTCGGCACGAAGAACTTCCGCTTCGGCTTCGCCGGCTACGTACCCTTCGGCGGTCAGGCTTCCTGGGACAAGAACGAGAGCCTCCGCGGGAACGCCGGCGCCATCGGCGGCGTCGACGGGCCGCAACGTTGGGCGAACATCCAGGGCCGCATCCTCTCCATCTACGGGTCGCTGGCTGCCTCGTACACGTTCGAACCCATCCGCCTCTCGGTCGGAGCGAACGTCAGCGCCATCTACAACACGGTCGACACCGTGCGTGCCCGCAACACGAACGGCAGCGACGACACGAGCCTCAACGGCGCCCTCATCGAAGGTCGATCGCTCCTCCAGGCGCACGGAATCAACGTCGGCGCATCCATCGGTCTCTACTGGGTGCCGATGGAGAACCGGAAGCTGCGCCTCGGTCTCTCGTACACGAGCCAGCCCAACTTCGGTCAGATGCGCCTTCCCGGCGAACTCACGAACCAGATCGGCAGCGTGAAGGCCGTCTCCACTCCGACCAAGGTCGATCTCCTCCAGACCTTCCCCGATCTCGTCCGCCTCGGCGGCGTGTACCAGCTCACCGACCGGGTCGTCCTCCGCGGTGACGTCGAGTACGTCCGTTGGAGCGTCTTCAAGCGCCAGTGCGTCGTGACGCCGGGTGCGGCGTGCGACGTCGACGGCAACGGCGCCGAGACGAGCGGTGCGGGCGCGATCATCCTCAACCTTCCCCGCAACTGGAAGGACAGCGTCGGGTTCCGCATCGGACCGGGCGTCGCACTCACGGAGAACCTCGAGGTGTTCGGCAGTTTCGGTGTGACCACGCCCGCCGCCCCGAAGACCACCATCGACGCGTCCACCATCGACGCGCTCCGCCTGAACGGCGCCCTGGGCGCGCGCTACGCGATCACCAAGTCGGTCGCCGTCGCCGGCAGCTACAACATCATCTACTTCCTGCCCGTCGACATCGCCGGCACGAACCAGCTCTACAACTACTCGCAGCCATCGAAGTCGCCGAGCGCCGACGGTACGTACAACGCGACGCTCATGTTCCTCAACGCGAACGTGAACGTCGCGTTCTGAGCCGTCGCCTCGCCGAGGAAGCGACGGCCGTGCTCATTGCGCGGCGTCGCTCTCGACGACGTCGTCGGTGCCGGTGGTCGCCGGGGTCTTCTCCGGGGACACTTCGACGATGCCGACCTTCACGGGAACTCCCAGCGCTTCCGACGCGATGGTCGTGCGATCGTGGACGCCGGGAGCTTGTCCATGAAGTGGTCGTAGACCGAATCCAACGGAGCCCGAGTTCGCGCCAGCCGACGAGGTAGTTCCAGAGACGGTCCTCCGCTTTTGGTGTCTGGATAGGGCACGCCCTTCGGTCTCGGAAGCGATGCATCCACTTGAGCCACGGGAGGCAGACGGCCTTGTGACCCGCCTTCCGGTACTTTTCCTGGATGTAGAACTTTTCAAGCCGCCGAAGCCCCGTAGCGGGATTGAAGCCGAGCCACGCGTCCCTTCGGCAGAGAAAAGTCCCCCTCCCTGCATGGGAATCTCGAAGGGCGCGTCGCCGTGCACGCACGCGAGGGTCGGTGTCCCAAGTTCCGTACATGAGCGAGCTCCATCCGGGCTTGAAGTGGAGCCATCGTCTTCATGTCGTCGTAGAGCAGCGGTCCCTGAAGAGATCGCGCGAGTCCGGGTTCGCGGCGTAGTGCGCCTTCAACTTCGCGACACCCTCGGCGCGAGCAGCACGTGCGCGTCGATGCAGAGGACGGCGTCCCCGCGGGCCCTTCGAACACGTGGTGCTTGGGCGGAGCGGGTGCCGGTCTTCTCCGGGAACTGCACGATACGCACGCCGTCGCCCAGCCCCGTGCCGGCGACGAACGCCGAGGACGTGGTGCAGCCGAAATTGTCCACGATCAGGATCTCGACGTCCTCGAGGTCCTGGTAGAGGCGCAGCGCCTGACGGTGAAATACAGCCCGTCGAAGTCGTCGTACACGGCCATCCCGATGGTCAAGGCGGGCATGGTCTTCTCTCCGGATCGATCCCGTCGATCCGTTTCGGCCCCCCGAGCCTCGGATTCCGTCGGACGTCAGATGGGCGGCAAGGGCGGCGGGTGGTGACCGATAGCGTCGTCGGCGCCGCGGTCGTGGTGGTGGTGGACGTCGGCATCGCCGTGGTCGTCGACGTGGTCGTCGTCGACGTGGACGTCGGCATGGCGGTCGTCGAGGTCGGCATGGCGGTCGTGGACGTGGACGTCGGCATGGACGTCGTGGACGTCGGCATCGCCGTCGTGGACGTGGACGTCGGCATCACCGTCGTGGTGACGGAGGCGCTCGCCATCGCGGATTGCGTCATCACGGAGGTGACCGCGATGGCGGCCACGCCGAGCTGTCGCATCAGCACGCGTCGTTGTACGGCTTCGCCGGCGATTCGTCGCGCACGAGATCCACGTCCCGGAGTTCGCGGAGGGTACGCTCGACGTCCGCGCGCGAAGGCGCCGGCGCGATGGAGAGCGCCGCGACGCGGAGGACGTCGTCCACGGTCCGACGACCGTCGCAATGACGCCAGACGAGTAAGCTCGAGCGCGGAAAGGTGATGCGCTTCGTGGTTCGTCTCTGTCGTAGACGAGGCCTCGTTTCCGAGGCGCCGGACGACGAGGCCGTCACGTCGCGAGTGGGGTACGTGCGTCGATCGATCTGCCAATGGACACCTCCAATCGACGTCTCATTGTAGGAACGTCAATTGTTCACGCAATCAGTTAGTGAGCGACCAGTCCAGTTATTCATGCCAGAGTCCCAGGATCGTGTCGCACGGCCGACGACGCCGTCCCACGCGACGCACACGTCGTCCGATCCGCGCACACGACGAGCGCAGGACCGCGCGAACCGTCCGCGTTCTCTTCCCGGATTTTCCGCACGATGAACCTCTCTCCGTCGAACGATTCGTATGGTGTCTGTCGCGAGCGACACTGTTCGTTCGCGGACGCGCGAGGACTTCCGGCGCGACGGGCGAATGGAGAGCTCGTCGGATCTGCGGCGCGGCACGGATTCGCGGGCCACGTCGGCTTCTTCTCGCCGAGCTCCGCCGTGCGGGGAGACCTTCCGCGCGGACTCGCGCCCGAACTCGCCCACGCGTTCGAGTGGACGCACCCTCGCCGCGACCGCGCGCGATCTCCGAAACCACGGGGATTGGAGTGCTGGACCGAGCTCGCGGCAGCCCACGATGTCCGCTGCGCGGTGGTGAGCGGGCCTCGTGGCGCACGAAAGGGGCACGAGCGCGCGTCGTGGGGCTCCCATGGCCGGGCGCGGCGTGGCAGTGGACCTCGACGTCCTCGTGTTCGGCGGACGTGAAGGACTCGACACGCGGCCCGCGTCCTCGGCACCGCGGGTTACCGCTACCGGCATCCGCGTTTCCGTACGCTCGGTGCGAGCCTGGGTCGGACCTATCGATCACGCGTTCTTCGTGAAGGAGGTCGGCAAGGGCGAGGTCCTCGCCATCGATCTCCACTCGGCTCCCCGTGTTTCCACGTGGGGCCTTCGCGCTCCCCTCGTCGCCTGGTTCGCGACGCAAGGACGCGAGATCCCGTGGACGTCGGCCGTCACGGGGCGGCCGGGTCGCATGTTCACGCTCTCCGACGAAGGCACGCCCCTGATGGCCGTCATCAACGCCTTCAAGGACGAGTGCATCCGTGTCCGGGATCTCGCCGACGTCGCGCGCCTCTGCGAACTCCACGGGGCGACGCTCGACTGGGACGCGATCGCCGCGGTCGCGCGCCAACGGGATGACCGCGCTCGTCGGCTCCGCACTCGACGCCGTGGCGGAGCGGGCCGGACACCGTCCTCGCGTTCCCGCCCACCGTGGCGGACGACCTTCGTCGGTTCCCCTGCCCTGGCGCCGTACCTGACCGCGCGAGCCATCGTCCGCTCGCCTGCTCCTCGTCGATTCCGTCCTGGCGGACGCCGGCGCGTTCGTCGCGAGGACCGTCCGTCGTGCAGCGTTCCAGTCGGTGTTCGGCGCGCCGGCCGTCGTCACGTGGTGGTGGCGAAACTGAAACGGAGCGTCCTGCGGGGTCGCGGTGGCGAACGCTCCACGATCCGCGGTGCGCGGTTCGATCCGCGCGAACGTGTACGAGTGGGTGACGTCCCCATGAGCGAGACGTTCGCCGTAGCGTTCGGCGTCGGAATCGTCGTCGTCGTCGACGACGGGACGCGCACGGAGGACGTCCGCGCGAGGCTCCCCGGTGGCGACCGGTGCATCCCGACGGCGTCCCGATGGCGCGCACGTACCGCCTCCGTTTCGACGGGACCTCCGTCCTCGGCGTTCCGCCGGGACGACGGGCCGGAGCTCTTCTGCAAACACGACCTGGCGCTCTTGGACGCAAGCCCGAGCACGACGCGAAGGTCCTCGTCGCGGAGAGTCCCCGCGGTTCGCGTTCGTCCACGCGGGGGTGCGGTGGCGTGGCACGGCGGCGCGTGGCTCTTCCCGGGCACGAGCCACGCGGGGAAGACCTCGCTCGTCCGCGCCCTCGTCGCCCACGGAGCGACGTACCTTCCGGACGACGTCGCCCTCCTCGACGACGACGGTCACGCCTGGCCGTACGCGTCCGCGATGTCGGTGAAGGAGCGGGCGAACGGATCCGCGAGTCGCCGGCGAGCGCGGCGTCCCCGGAGACGTCGTTCCCCGTCGTCGGGATCGTGCCACCGGATATGCGCCGGACGCCGTGTTCGATCCACGCCCCTTCCCCGCGAACGTGCGCTTCTCGCCCCGTGCACCACGCTGTCGGTGCAGTTCTCGCCCGATTTCCACGATGGCACGCCCCCGGCAGGGGCCACCGTCGGTGCGAGGCACTTCCTCGAAGGTCGACGCGGGGACGCTGCGCGCCCGCCGCGAACCTCCTCCGGAAAGTTCGCCGTCGCCGCCGCCGAAGAGGAGCCGTCCGCGGGCCGCGCCTGATTCAGGCGTGCGCGAACGCGCGGAGGACCGTGCGCGCGTACGCGCCTTCATCGTCCTTCCGGGGCCGGCGCCGGCCGGTGAGGAACGCGTGGAGGCGCGTGGACGCGGGGAGAAAACACGCCGAGGCGAGCATCGCGAGCACGGTGTGACGGCGAGCGTCTTCGTCGGCGCGGAACTTCGTCTCGCAGAGGACACGTTCGAGGACCTTCACGATGGGCGCGATCTGCGAACCGACCACCCAGCGGAAGCGCGTGGTCGCGCGGGCGGACTCGTTGAAGAACACGACCGACACCGCCGGCGTCGTGGCGACGCCGGTCATCAACGCGGTCAGCACGCGTTCGAGGGGCTTGTCCTTCGACGACTCGGGCACGCTCGCGAGCGCCACGTCGATGGCTCCTCGGAGGCGCGTGAAGGCGGAGGAGACGGACTCGCGCCAGAGGGCCTCCTTCGTCGCGAAGTGGTAGTTCACGAGCGGCTGACTGACGCCCGCCCTCGCGGCGATCGACGCGAGGGACTCGTGATCGAACGCGTTCTCCGCGAGCGACTCGAGCGCCGCCTCGAGGATGGCGGAACGCGTGTTCGTCTCGACGGGGGCGCGCTTCGGTCGCCCCACCGGTTTGCGGACGCGCACCGAGATGCGCGGCGGGAGGACGGTAGTCGCCCGCGTGCCTTGTTTTGCCGTGGCCACCGGCCGAGTCTAGGAGAGTTCGGTCCGCTTCGTGAGGCCAAAGGTCGCGATCCGGACGCGCATCACGACACTCATTCGTGAGTGTCGGACGCGGCTTTCGCGCGTGCCTCGGCCACGAGCGAGACGACGCGCGCGCGCGCGAGGCGGATGCGTTCCGAGCGCGCCGCTTCGGACGTGAACGCGACGCGGACGCGGTGCAGCGTGCGCTCGAGACGATCCATCCAGAGGAGGGCGGCGAACGGCGACACGAGGACGACCATGGCGATCGCCGCCCACGTCGCGTGCGGTACCGCGAACCAGGCACCGGAGATCACGGCGATCGCCCACGTCGGGAAGAGGACGAGGCCGGTGCCGAGCTTGTACGTGGACACGACGTCGTGATCGTCCTCGGCCTTCCGCGCGACGAGGCGCGGAACCTGGTACGGGAGCCAGTAGACGATCGCCCCGACGAGCGCGAACGGGGCCGCGACGAGGAGGACCATCGCGCGGAGCAGTCGCCCGTGGCGGTGGGTCCTCCGGGCGAGGACGTCGGCGTCGGTGACCCGCGCCTCGTCGAGGAGCAGGGAGTATTCGCGCACCGCGGCGACGAGGGCTTCGTAGAACGCGGTGTCGTTCTTCCGGAGCGACGTCCTGGCGGCCTGCACGCGTCGACCGACGTCGTTCCTCGCGGCGAGGCTCCGATCGCCGGTCTCGTTCGTGAGCACTTCGGTCACGCGGGCGGCGAGCACGCGGTCCTCCCACGTGTCGGCCTCGACGACGAGGCTCCCGAGGTCGGCGCGGACCACGTCCATGATGGCCGCGGCGAGGGCGTCGCCGGTGACGGCCCCGCCTTCCGCGAGGGGATCGACGTCGCGCACCGGGCCGTAGACGACGAGCGCACGCGATCGGAAGACGTCCCGCGCGTCGAACTCGAGACCCACGGCCTGGAACGAGAGCCCGTCTCCGCCGTCGGCCTTGGCGCGGGCGAGCATGCGACCGATTCCGGACTTGAGCGGCACGAGCTTCGGTTCGTTGTGGCTCGTTCCTTCGGGAAAAATCAGGATGTTCCCGCCCTTCCGCAGGTAGCCCGAGACCTTCGAGAACACCTCGTCGTTCGCGGCGGCCGACTTGTTCGGATCGTCGCGACGGCGGAGGATGGGCACGGCGTCGACGGTGTCGAGCAGCCAGCGGAGACCCGGAACCTTCCAGAGCGTGCTCTTGGCCACGGGAGCGATGACCGGCCGTGCGCTCGTGAGGACGAGGATCGGATCGACGAGTCCGTTCACGTGGTTCGCCGCGAAGATGCGACCGTGGACGGACTCGGGTGGCGCGTCGCCGACGACCTCGATGTCCCGGAAGTAGACCCCGATGATGCGCGTGAACAGCGCCTTCATCGCCGTGCGTGTCATGCCCAAGGCGGATCTCCCGACGAACGGCGTGGATGGGCGGTGCGATCCGTCCCCTCGTGCACCCGGAATTGCTCGAAGCTCGGCCCCATGCGGGAGGAGAGTATAGAGTATGCCCGTGGAATTCTTCGCGACCGCCGCCAAAGGGACCGAGGGAGCCCTGCGCGACGAGCTGCGGGAGCTCCGGCTGCGGAAAGTCCGTGCGGATCGCGGCGGCGTCCACTTCGAGGGCGAGCTCCGGGACGGAATGCGGGCCTGCCTCCATTCCGCGGTGGCCGTCCGCATCCTGTGGCGATTGGGCGAGTTCGAAGCTCCGACCGGGGACGCCCTCTACGCCGGCGCCCGCGGCATCGACTGGTCTCCGTTCGTCGATTCGCGGCGCACGCTCTCCGTGAGCGCATCGTCCAAGGCGAGCGCCCTCACGCACACGCAGTTCGTGGCGCAGAGGACGAAGGACGCGATCGTCGACCAGATCCGCGACAAGACCGGCGCGCGACCGAGCGTGAACACGGAGAGCCCCGACCTCCACGTGACCGTGCACGTGCTCCGGGACCGCGCGACGATCTACGCCGATCTCGCCGGTGACTCCCTCCACCGTCGCGGGTACAGGCCGCGTATCGGTGGTGCGCCGCTCAAGGAGACACTCGCGGCGGCCATCGTGCGCCTCGCGGGTTGGGACGGGGCGATTCCGTTCGTCGATCCGATGTGCGGTTCCGGCACGATCGCCATCGAGGCCGCCATGAGCGCGCGGCGGATCGCGCCGGGGATCCTCCGCCCGAAGTTCGGAGTCGAGCGCTGGGTCCTCTTCGGACCCGAGGACGTGAGGACCTTCGCGCTCCTCCGGCAAGAAGCCCGCGAGAACCAACTCCCCGAAGGACCGGACGTCCGTGGGAGCGACCTCGATCCCTTCATGATCGACACGGCACGTGCGAACGCGAACGCGGCGGGCGTGAAAATCCAGTGGTCGCTCGCGGACGTCTCCAAGTTCGAAGCGCCTCCGGGTCAATTCGTGCTGGTCACCAATCCCCCGTACGGAGAACGGCTCGCGGGAGGCGCCAAACTCTACGGCGCCATGGCCTCGCGGTTCCGGAGTCTCCGGGACGCCACCGTGGCGATCTTCTCCGGAACTCCGGACATCGAGTCCGCCATGGGCCGGCGCCCTTCCCGCTGGCTCATGATGTGGATCGGTCCCATCGAGTGCCGTCTGCTCGTCTACGAGCGTCACGGTCGCCCGAGCCTCTCGGGCGTCTGAACGGTCGCCCGAGCCTCTCGGGCGTCCGCGATCGAAGGAACCCTCCGGACGACGGGACCGTCGCCGCCACTGGAAACGGAGACGGCCACCGGGGTCTCCCCCGACGGCCGTCCGTGGTGTCGTCACCCGTCGCGCGCGGAGCGCGGCGTCGTCACGGCGTGAAGTTCGCCGTGCACGTCCCCGTCGCGTTGACGGTCACCGTGGTGATCGCGCTCGTGCCCGAGCAGCCCGGCAAGCTCCCGCTCCAACCCGTGAAGGACTTTCCCTGCACGGCCGTCGCGAAGAGCTGGACTTGCTGGTTCGGATCGTAGGTCGCCGAGCACGCGGAACCGCACGAGATGTTCGTGTTGGGCGAGATGCTGCTGACGACGCCGCTGGTCGCCGGCGTGGGCGCCACCGTGAGCGTGTACTTCGCGTCCACGCGGAGCACGCAGGTCATGGAACCCGTCGCCGGGAGCGTCACGGAGATCGTTCCGCCCGTTCCCATGTTCTGCGAGTTGCACGTCCAGCTCGTGATGGCCGCGTCGGCGCCGATGGCGCCCGTGAGCATCACGGTCGAGCTCGGCGAGAACGTCTGCATGCTCGTGCCGGAGTTCATCTGCGCGTTACGCACGTAGTTGATGCCGGACGGCATGCTGGTGACGGTGGTCTGCGTGTTGGCCGTTCCCGTGATGTTCACGGTCAAGGGCACGCCCGAGGTCGCGAAGGTCGCCGTGCACGTGCGCGCGGCGTCCATCGTCACCGTGATCGTGTCGGTCGTGGCGGTGCTGCAACCCGACCATCCCGAGAACGTGTTGTTCTGCCCGGCCGTGGCCGTGAGCATCACGTTCGAGTTCGCGGTGAACGCCGCGGAGCACGTGCCGCTGGAGCCCGTACCGCAGGAGATGCCGGCGGGCGACGAAGAGACGCTTCCCGTTCCCGACACCGAGACCGCGAGGGTGTTCACGGCGTCGAAGTTCGCGGTGCAGGTCTTCGTCATGTCCATCGTGACGGCGATGGACCGGCTCGTGCTCGTCGAGCAACCGGACCACGCGCGGAACGCGTAGCCGGAGGCCGCCGTGGCGGTGAGCGTGGTCTGCGTCGCCTGCGGGACGTCGATCGAGCAGGTACCCGAACCGTTCGCGCAGTTCATGCCGGCGGGGTTCTGGCTGGTCACCGTGCCCATCCCGGCGATCGTGACGTTGAGCGCGTAGGAGGGTGTCTGCGTGAAGGTGGCCACGCAGGTGGTCGCCGACGAGAGCGTGAACTGGATGCCACGCGACGTCGACGTCGAGCAGTTCGACCAACCCGTGAACATCCAGCCGGAGGAGGCGGTCGCCGTGAGGTTCACGCTCGTGCCCTGCGGGAGTTCCCCCGAGCACGCCGTGTTGCCGGCGCCGCAGCTGATGAGCGACGGGGAGCTCACGACCGTGCCCTGCCCCGTGACGTTGACCGTGAGGTTCTGGGGAGGCGCGGCGTCGAAGCGCGCGGTGCAGGTCGTCGCCATGACGGCGCTGACCTGGATCTGGGCGCTCGTGCTCGTGGAGCAACCCGACCATCCGGCGAACGTGCTTCCTTGGGCTGCGGTCGCGTCGTACGTGACCGTGGTGCCCTGATCGTAGTTGCGGGAGAGGGACGTGATGCATTGGGTCCCGCAGGAGGCCGTGCCTCCGCCCGACCCGGACATGGTCACCGTGCCGGAGCCTTGCCCGGTCTTGGTGACCGTCATGGGGATCGTGGCCTGGAAGACGGCGGTGCACGACTTGTTCGTCGTCATGGGGACGCCGAGGGAGTTGTCGGTGCCCGCGCAGTCGCCGCTCCAGTTGAGGAAGCGGTAGTTCGACGTCGGCGAGGCGACGAGGGAGACGGTCGTGTCGGAGGAGTACGTGCCGGAGCAACCGCCACCGCCACCGCAGTTCGAGATCTGGCCCGAAGGACTGACCGCCGTCACGTTGCCCGCGGCCTGCGGAGAGACCGCGACCGTGAGCGTGTTGTTGGTGACGGTCTGGAAGTTCGCGGTGCAGCTCTTGTTCCGATCCATGTAGACGCCGAGGCTCGGATTCGTGCCGCTGCAGTTGCCGGTCCAGTTGACGAAGCGGGCCCCCTGCGCGGGATTCGCGGCGAGCACCTGCGTGCTGAGCGCGGGGTAGGCGACGGACGTCGTGCATCCGGCCTGCGGGCAGGACAGGTTCGCCGGTCCGATGACGGAACCGGGACCGACGACGCTCACGGCGAGCGTGTACGAGGTCGCGGCCACCATGCGGAAGGTGGCGGTGCATGCCCGCGTCTGGGAGAGGACGACCTTCGCGACGCCCGAACCATCGGGCGCGTTGTCCTGGGCGGTGCAGTCACCGCCCCAGTTCGAGAACTGCCACCCGTCGACGGGCTTCGCGGTCAGCGTGACTTCGGTGCCCGTCGCGAAGGCGGCCTGGCAGGTCGCGCCGCACGTGATGCCGGAGGGCGAGCTCGTCACCGTGCCCATGCCCGTCGTGCCCACGGTGAGGAGGGACTGACCGGGCTGGAGCGTGATCGGCGTCGTGAACGAACGAATGCCGCTCGTCGCGCGCCCCGCGGAGTTCGACGCGCTCACGCGCCAGAAATAGGTCGTGCCGCCGACGAGGAGTCCCTTCGGGAGCGTGTACGACGTCGCCGTCGTGGACACCGTCCAATACCCGGAACGGAACTCGAGGTTCCGCGCGAGCTCGATCTGGTACGTCGGGAAGTTCTCCGTGCGGTTGTCGCTCCGCCACGCGAGCGTCGGCTGGAGCGGGACGCTCGTCTGCTTGTCCTCGGGGGAGAGGAGCACGGGCGCTTGGGGAATCGTCACGACGCCGGTGCCGACGGTCGACGAGTTCTGCGCGCCGCCCGTGAGCTGACCGGAGAGGGACGACGGATCGCCCATGCGGGTCGAGCAGTGGAAGCTCGGCCCCGGATCGTGCAGCTGGACGCCCCACGTGCCAGGAGCGGCGGGGATCTTGATCTCGTAGATGGTGTGCGGCGACGAGACGTTCGGCGAACCGAAGTATCCCGCCCCACCCGTCACGCCCGAAGCGTTGCCCTCGACGAGGACGCCGTTCTTCCGAACCTCGACGCGTTGGTTGCCGTAGGCGCGGATGTCCCAACGTTCCGTGCCGCCGCCGGTCCAGGCGTTGAACTGGTTGTAGCAATCGGGATCGATGTTGTCCCCGTTGTAGAACCAGTCGTTCAGGATCCAGAGGTTCTGGCCGTCGAAGTCGGCGTAGAAGTACGTGTACATGCCCTTGGCGGGCTTCACGTCGGACCACTCGACGCCCGCGGCGTCGCCCGTGGCAGGAGCGGTGGCGTCGGAAGTCCCCGCGTCGCCCGCGCCCGAACCGCCGAAGCCGGTGAACTTGCCGTCGGCCGTGTGGCCGAATTTGCTTCCCGGATTCTGCACGGGTGCGGGCGCGGCGCGCGAGACGTTGAACGTGAAGTTGGTCGACTGCGACCCTTGGACGATGGCCTGGCCGAGCGCGTCCTTGATGCCGGTGACGTCGATCGAACAGTTCGCACCGAGCGGGAGCGCCGACGACGCACGGAAGCTCACGGTGAGCTTGTCGAAGGAGACGACGATCGTTCCCGTGACGGGCGTCGCGTTGCACGAGACCTTCACGGCGTCCGCCGTGGCGGAGGCGGGATCGATGGGCTTGGAGAACGTGACGGGGATCTGGCCGTCGGCCGGGAAGTCCGTCTTGATGATGGCCGGAATGACCGTGGTGACCACCGGCGGCACGCCGACGACCTGGGCGTCCTTGCCCGTGCCCCAGACGGCGTTCCCGTTCACGACGACCATGAACGCGGGCAACGTTCCCTTGTTCGTGGTGACGGCCTTCGGAAGCGTGAAGTCCGACAGGTCGAGGGAGCTCACGTAGTTGCGCGCGAGACCGACGAGGAGCGTGCGACCGAAGAGCTTCGCGCTCTCGACGTCGTCGAGGCTCGCCTGCGTGAGGAGCACGCCGGGATTGGAGGGCGTCCCGAAGTCGACGACCTTCAGGCCGACGGTCTTCGAGAGCACGATCACCTTCGAGCCCTTCGCGAGCACGGACTTGATCTGGCCGCCGATGGAGATCGTGCCGAGGCGGGTCGACGCGGCGACCTTGCCGTCCCACGCTTCGAGCGTGCCGTCGTCGAGGGCCACGTAGAGGACGCCGGCGCCCGCCGTCATCGTCACGGCGGCGCGACCGAGGGTGACGGCCGCTTCCGCGATCACGGAGTTCGGGACGCCGTCGGAGAGCGTGATCGAGAACGGCTGGAGCACGTTGCCCGCGAGGACGAACACGCGGTCGCCCACGCGGGTGACCGTCGTCGCCTTGCCGGCGATGGCCGGAGCGGTGGTCGTCACGCGGAGGAGTTCGGCGCCGGCGGCGGACCGGAGGTTGACGAACCAGAGGGCCCCGTTGACGTCGACGGCGTACGCGAAACCCCGTTCGTCGTCGTATTCCACGGCCACGATCTTCGAGTTCGTGACGAGCGTGACGGGCTCGCCGGGAGTGGCCGGTTCACTCATGTCGAGGACGGCGAAGTCCTTGTCCTCGTAGGTGACGATCACGTTCTCGCCGGCGGGGACCGTCGTCGTGACGGAGCGGGTGAACGAGAGCTTCGCGACGACCTTTCCTTCCGGCGCGGTGTCGAGCCCGAGGTCGTTCTTCTTCTCGGAAGGAAGGCTCGAGGAGCACGCGCTGATCGACGTCGAAGCGATCGCGGCGGTACCGGCGAGCGCGCACACGAGCGCGCCACGCATCCAAGTGTTGCGAGTCCAGGATTGAGGCATCCAAGAGCGATATCTGCACCGCTCCCGACTCCGCAAGACGGGACCGCGGAGCTCCCATGAAGATGGTAGTGTGCCCGTGCGGTCCGGATGCGACGCAAGGTCTCCGCGATTCGCCGCGCGAACGCGAACGCGCTTCCTGCGGTCCACGACGAGGTTTCTTCCCCATGAGTTCGACCGACGGCTCCCACGGCGATTCGACGCGACACATCCTCCAGTCGCTCTTCGTGAACGTGGCGATCGCCGTCGTGAAGGCGTTGGCGGCCGCGTTCACGGGCTCGGGCGCGATGCTCGCCGAGGCGATCCACTCGTTCGCGGACTGCGGCAACCAGGTGCTCCTCCTCGTCGGCGTCCGGCAGGCCCGGAAGAAGCCCGACGCCACCCATCCCCTCGGCTACGGACGGGACGTCTACTTCTGGTCGTTCCTCGTCGCCCTCATGCTCTTCACCGGTGGCGGAGTCGTCTCCATCTACGAGGGCATCCACAAGATCCGCGAACCGGAGAAGGTCGAGAACGTGTGGGTCGGCGTGGCCGTCCTCGCCGTGTCGCTCGCTCTCGAAGGATCGGCGACCTGGTCGAACGTCCGCGAGTTGAATCGTCGCCGCGGCACGAAGTCCTTCTTCGCCTACCTCCGCGACACGAAGGACTCGGACCTCGTCGTCGTGTTCGGGGAGAACTCGGCGGCCGTCCTCGGGCTCGGCTTCGCGCTCGTCGCGTTGCCCCTCGCCCACGTGACCCACGACGGCCGGTGGGACGGCGCGGGCAGCCTCGTCATCGGGCTCGTCCTCGTCGCCGTGGCCGTGTTCCTCGCGGTCGAAGTGAAATCGCTCCTCGTCGGGGAGTCCGCCGATCCGGATCTCGATCCCGTGGTCCGCGGGCTGGTCCTCGAGACCGACGGCATGGACCGCGTGCTGAACATGATCACGCTGCAACAGGGTCCCGGCGAGGTGATGCTCTCGATCAAGATCGCGTTCGCACGTGAGCTCGGAATCGAGGACGTCTGTCGGACGATCAACGCGTTCGAGGCGAAATTGCGGGCCCTCCGACCAGAAATCCGCTGGTGCTTCATCGAGCCGGACATCCCGCGATCGATGCCCTCTGGAGACGCCGGGAAGGCCCCTTCTTCTTGGACGGGCTGAGGTTCGGCGCTAGCGTCCTCGCCCATGGAATCGCTCCCCTCCTCTTCGGGCGGTGACCGCCGCGCGCATCGCCGTTACCGCGTGAATCTCCCCCTCGGCATCGACGCCGGAGCCCGCACCGGGCGGGTCGGGATCACGCACGATGCCAGCGTGACCGGACTCCTGTTCAACACCCGCAGCCGCTTCGAGCCGGGAGACGTCGTCGACGTCACCCTGTTCGTCGAGTCCCATGCGGGTGCCGGGAAGGCGTCCGAGAAGAAGGTGCGCGCGAAGGTCGTCCGGGTCCTCACCGTGGACCTCCGTTCGGACTATCCATGGCGCTATCTCACGGCGATCACGTTCGAGGACGCCCTCACCGACCTCGAGGGGCGCTTCGCCGAACTCGAGTCGTGCCCGTCGTTCTCGCCGATGCCGGCGGCGTCGAAGCTTTCCTGACGTCAAATCCCGTCGACGCGGGCGAGGAGCGCGCGCAGTTCGGCCTCGTCCATCCCGGCCGCCTGGGCAGCGCGACGCAGATCGCCGCCCGAACGTTCGAGGAGCGCCGTGACGTAAGCGGATTCGAACGCGAAGAGTGCCTGCGCCCGCGCTTCCCGGAACGGCGCAGGTCGCGCCACGCCGGGGAACGCGTAGCCGACCGTCGACGAGGTTTCGGCGGAAGGTCCGAGCGCGAAGGTCAGGTCGTCGAACGCGACGGATCCGTCCGGTCGTCGCGGCGCGCGTGAGAGGGCCGAACGCACCACGCGACGGAGCTCCGCCACGTTCCCTGGCCACCCGTGGGACATGAGCTTCCGGAGATTCTCGCCCTGGACGGTGGGCGGCTGGGGAACTTTCCCTTCCATGGCGCGTGCAACGAGGGCGGGAACGTCCTCCGGGCGCTCCCGGAGAGGTGGCAGGCGCAGACGCGCCGCCGAGAACCCGTGGAACAAGTCGGCTCGGAATCGGTTTCGTTGGGCTTCCGCGTGAAGGTCGCGGTTCGTGACGGCGACCACGCGCACGTCGACCTTCCGCACCGTCGTGTCGCCGACGGGCTTCACGGTCCCCGTCGCCAGCGTGCGGGCGAGCTTCGCCTGGATCGGCTCGGGAAGGTCGGCGAGGTCCTCGATGACCAGCGTCCCGCCTTCGGCCCGCTGGAACGCGCCGAATCGCGCCACGCCGACTCCGGCTGCGGCGCCGAACATCTCGGACTCCGCGCTGTCCCGGGAGAGGGTCGCCGCACGGATCACGACCAAGGGATCGCGACCGGACGCGGCGTGCAGGCTCTCGGCGACCTCGAGGGTCTCCGTACCCGCTTCGCCTTCGACGAGCACGGGGAGGGTGGAGTCGGCCACGAGGTCGAGGACGGCGAACACCTTCCGCATCGCCACGGAGTCGCCCACGAGCGACCCGAACGTGCGGGACGGGTGCGGGGGAACGACGTTCAGGTTCGTCCGCACCTGGAGTGCGATGGAGGAGTTGCCGATGCGGATGACCGCACCGACGGGAATCTCGCGTTCGTCGATGCGTTCGTCTCCGAGGAACGTGCCGTTGCGGCTGCCGGCGTCGCGGACCACCACACGACCGTTGACGAACGTGAAGGCGACGTGGCGACGGGAGACCGCGCCGTCGCTCACGTAGAGATCCGAACCCGACTCGGATCCGACGATGGCCTCCCCGTCGAACGGCGCCTCGCGCCCCTCTTCGCGGCCCGAAACGACCACGAGTTTGAGACGGAGGGGCGTCCGAGGACGGGCTCGGACGGAGGACGGGACCGCGGAGGTCCGTGGGCGGGACGAAGGCGATCGTTCGTCGGGCATGGAGGCCGAGTGTGCCAGAGCCCGGTGGGCTGGCTATAGAGAATCCGCCGGTCCTCTCCGGCGACCTCGTCGTCCCCCGAGTCCTCCGAGTCCTCCGTGCCTCCCCTCCCCGCCGCACTGCCCACCGAACCTCCCGTCGCCTTCGCGGTGCGTGCGACCTCGCCCGTCGTGTTCGACGGCAAGGTGGACGAGGCCGCGTGGACCCGGGCGCCCGTGGCGGACGCCTTCGTGCAGAAGTACCCGAACGAACGGGCCGCGACGGCGGACAGGACCCAGGTTCGGATCGTCTACGACGACGAGGCCATCGTGTTCGGGATCGTCTGCCACCAAGAGGGCATCCCGGTGATCGCGCGACTGACGCGCCGCGACCGGGCCATCGAATCGGACCGCGTCACGGTGAGCCTCGACACCCGCCGCGACGGCGTCTCCGCGTTCGAGTTCTCGGTGAACGCCGCGGGTGTCCTCTCGGACTCGCTCCGCTTCAACGACACCGAACTCACCGAGGAGTGGGACGAGAACTGGGACGCGCGCACGTCGACGATTCCGGGCGGTTGGTCGGCCGAGATCCGCATCCCGATCCGCATCCTCCGCTTCTCGCGGTCGTCGTCCCGCGCGTTCGGACTGCAGGTGCGGCGCTACGTGTCGATGCGGCAGGAGACCGACGAGTGGGCGTACATCCCGCGCGCGGCCGCCGGAGAGGTCTCGCGGTACGGCAGGCTCGAGGGTCTCGAGGGAATTCGCGCGAAAAATCCCGTCGAGCTGCGGCCCTTCGTCCTCGGCCGCGTCCGCCAGCGGGACGCCTCGCCCGAGACGCTGGCGAAGGGCTTCGACGGCTCGTTCTCCGCCGGACTCGATCTCAAGTGGCAACCGAAGCAGGGGCTCGCGCTGGACGGTTCGGTGAACCCGGATTTCTCCCAGGTCGACGCCGACCAGTTGATCCTGAACCTGCAGCAATACGAGATCTACCTCCCCGAAAAGCGACCCTTCTTCCTCGAAGGCAAGGACACCTTCGCCACGCCCCTCGATCTCCTCTACACGCGACGCATCGGGCGCATCGCCCCGGCGAATCCCGTGCTGCGGACGGGTGCGGAACGGGAGCTCCTCGTCGACGTGCCGACGCCGTCGACCATCCTCGGCGCCACGAAGCTCGTGGGCGATCTCGGAAACCGGTTCACGGTGGGCACCCTCTCGGTGCTCACGGCCCGCAACGACGTGCAGGTCGAGGACTCCCTCGGCCACCGGACGAACCGCCTCGTCGATCCGCTCACCGGGTACAACGTCGTGCGGCTCAAACGGGACGTGGGCGACAACGCGTACGTGGGCGTGATGGCGACCTCGACGACGCGCTCCGAGCCGACCTCGGGGGCGCCCACGACGTTCGACGAGACCGGTGCGCGACGTACCCTGTGTCCGGGAGGCACGCTCGTTCCCGTGGGAGGGCGGTGTTTCCAGGACGCCTACGTCGGCGCCGTGGACGGCAGGTACCGATCCTCGAACGGGGACTTCGCGGCGAGCGGACAGCTCGTGGCGTCGAGTCTCCACGGCGGGGCACCCCGCGTGTACGGCGACGGCACGACGATCGCGAGCGGGGATTCGGACGTCGGCGGCACGGTCCGCCTCGCGCGCGAAGGCGGATCACGGTTCGTGGGCCACGTGAAGTACTCCGGGTTCGGACGGAAGCTCGACTTCAACGACGTGGGCTACATGCGCCGGCAGAACGTGCACGAGGTCGACGCGCGCCTCGAGTACCGGACGCTCGAACCCGTCTGGAAGTCCCTCGAGACCCACACGCGCTTCGAGACCGTGTACCGGCAGAACGTGGACGGGCTCCGCCTGCACCATGGCTTCGGCCTCAACACGTATTGGAAGCTCGACAACTTCTGGGACGTGTACGCCGAGGTCTACCACCACAGATCCCGCTACGACGATCGCGAGATCGGCGACGGCACGGCGCTCGAGCGTGGCGCGTTCACGGGCGTGGGCGTCGCGGCGTCCACCGATCCGCGGAAGAACTATTTCGCGGACGTGTACGTCGGCGTGAACTCCATCACGGGGGGCGCGTGGCTCGTGGAGTCGGAGGGGAACTTCATCCTTCGACCCCTTCCCCAACTCGACATCGGCTTCGGACCGCAGGTCCTCTTCACGGCCGGCGAGCCCCGGTACGTGGGAGCGGGCGAGGGATTCGGCCAGCTCCTCTTCGGCAAGCTCGCGGCGAAGAGCGTGAGCGCCATCGCGCGGGCGACCTACACGTTCACGCCCCGGCTCACGTTCCAGGTCTATTCGCAGTTCTTCCTCTACTCGGGCCACTACGACGGGTTCTCGACCTACGAGATCGAGCCCGACGCTCCGCGCCTCTCCATCGATCGCTCGAACCTGCGTCCGACGACGGCACCGGCCGCGAATCCGGACTTCCAGGGCGGCGCCCTCAACGTGAACGCCGTGCTCCGTTGGGAGTACCAGTTGGGTTCGACGATCTACCTCGTGTACACGCGCGCCCAGGTTCCCGACGGGACGATCCCCACCGGTCGTGAAGGCACGCTGGATTTCGGTGCGCTCGGCCGTGCCCCGGCCTCGAACACGTTGCTGCTCAAGCTTTCGCACTGGTTCGGATGAGCGCGACGGTTCCGAACGTCGATCCTTCCGTCCACGTTTGATCTATCCTCCGCCCCCATGAGCGAAGGCACTCTCCAGATCGAAGACGTCAAGGTGGGCTCGGGCAACGCGGCGAAGGCCGGGGACACCGTGGCCGTGCACTACGTGGGCACCCTCACGAACGGCCAGAAGTTCGACAGTTCCCGCGACCGCGGCAAGCCGTTCAACTTCAAGTTGGGTGCGCGCCAAGTGATCCAGGGCTGGGACCAAGGCGTCGCCGGCATGCAGGTCGGCACCGTGCGGAAGCTCACGATCCCCGCGCACCTCGCCTACGGCGAGCGCGGCTTCCCGCCGGTCATCCCTCCGAACTCGACCCTCGTCTTCGAGGTCGAACTCGTCGGCATCCAGTGAATCCGGGGGCCCCGCCGGGTCCCACGAAGCGGTTCCGATGAAACTCCATGTCCTCGTCGTCAGCACCCGGCCGGGCCGCATCGGTTTGCCCATCGCGAAGTGGTTCGTCGATCATGCGAAGGCCCACGGCAAGTTCGACGTGTCCCTCGTCGACCTGAAGGAAGTCGGCCTTCCCCTCTTCGACGAGCCGAACCACCCGCGACTGCAGAAGTACGAGCACGCGCACACGAAAGCGTGGAGCGCCTCGGTACAGGAGGCGGACGCATTCGTGGCCGTCACTCCCGAGTACAACTTCGCCACGCCGCCCACCCTCTCGAACGCGCTCGACTACCTCTTCAAGGAGTGGGCGTACAAGCCGTTCGGGTTCGTGAGCTACGGCGGAATCTCCGGCGGCCTCCGCTCGGTGCAGATGACGAAGCAACTCGTGACCACGCTCAAGATGATGCCGATGGTCGAGGCCGTGACGTTGCCGTTCGCCGCGAAACAGATCCTCGACGGCGCGTTCCAGTCCAACCTGAGCATCGATCAGTCGGCCACCGCCATGCTGGACGAGATGGTGCGCTGGACGGGTGCGCTCAAGACGCTCCGAGCCTGATCACTTCTTCTTCGCGGGCGTCTTCTTCTTCGCGGGCGTCTTCTTCTTCGCGGGCGCCTTCTTCTTCCCGGGCGCCTTCTTCTTCGCAGGCGCCTTCTTCTTCGCAGGCGCCTTCTTCTTCGCAGGCGCCTTCTTCGTGGCAGGCACCTTCTTCGTGGCGGCGGGCGCGAGGTCCTTCCGCTCCGGGTCCACGAGCTTCGCCCCCGCGGCCGACAAGCGACGCTCGAAGGCGTCCCGTCCGTTCGCCTCGAGGAACGCGAGCTCGGCGCTCGTGACGGGGACGAGCCAGAGGAAGGTCACCTTCTTCCCCTTGGCACGGGTCGGCGCGATGGACGTGCCGAGGAGGGGCTTGTCGGTGAAGTACGCGTGGGCGGCGTTCGCCTTCGAATAGCGCGTCGCCACGAGTTTTTCGATCACCGTCCCCGGTTGGACCCGCGCAGGATCCTCCGTCGCGAGGTGCGCGCCGAACATGACCACTTCGTCGAAGGCGAGGAGCTTCGAAGGCGTGGTCGCCACGATCTCGAAGCGCTCGTCGCCGCCGTCGGAGGCGAGGACGTCGGAGAGTCCGAGGGTCATGAAGGTGGTGGTCGTCTCCCGGGGCGCTCCCGGGAAGTACGCGAGATCGAAGGGTTCTTCGTCCCCGTCGAAACCGCACGAACGGACCGAAGGATCGACGTCGAAATGCTGGAGGACGTGGCGGAAGATGTCTTTGTGGTGTTGGGCGACCTGTTTCACGCGATCATCCTAGTACATTGCATCCCCGGATGATCCCGTCCCACGCGCGAGGGCGCTTCTCGCGGACGTTCAGGGCCATCCCGAGCGCGGCGGCGGTCGCGTACCTCCTCGCCACCGCGTGCTCGGAACCGGCGACGGGCATCGACGATTCGGTCGCTTCCCTCGTCCGGACCGACGTGCTCCGGAGCGTGGTCCCGTGAGCTTCGCGCCCAACGCATGCCCGAATTGAGCGAGCGAAGGACTTCTCAGCGCCGCTCGCGCCGACGCGCCCGCTCGGCACGGCGGGCACGCGGATCTTTCCGGGTGCCGGCTGGCTTCCCCGTCGCGACGTACGCGTGGAGCGCCCGCTCGATCTCCTGATCGAAGATGAGCGTCACCGACTCGCGGGAGGTGGCCTTGAGCGCTCCGACGGTGTCGCCCACGCCGCCCAGTCCTCGCGCCGCGGATCGTCTCTCCAGCGCACGGGTGAAGAGCTTCGTCACCTCGGACGCCGCACGCGCGAGGTGCTCCCGTAGGATCGCTTCGGCTTCGAGCGCGGTCTTCGGGGAAATTCCGGCGTCGTGGAGGCGGAGGAGGATGGCGAAGAGGCGCGGGCTCCGGAGGTGGATGCCGCGTCGGTCGTCCGTCGAGACGGCGCCCGACGACACGAGCTCGTGGAAGAATCCTTCGGGCCTCACGCCGACGAGGCGCGCGAGCTCTTCGGGCGTCACCCACCGGGGCGAGTCGTCGGCCCACGGCGCCGAGAGTTGGGCTTCGAGGCCGAGCCATTCGCCGACGTCGAGTTCGCCCCCGTCGATGCGGGAAACGAGCCCCTGGATGGCGTCGATGGTGAGGCCGCGGTCCTGGAGCTGCGCGATCAACTTCAAACGCTCGACGTGGGACGCGTCGTAGTGGGCGACGCGTCCGTGGATGGCCGGCTTCGCGAGGACACCTCGCGACTGGTAGAAGCGGATGGTTCGACTTGCCGTGCGCGAGACGGCGGCAAGTTCGTCGATGGTGTACGTCGTCCGCGGGTCGGGCGTCTCTTTCGGCACGGCGGGGTCGAGTGTCGACCGGTTCCCGGCCCCGACGCAACGACCTTCGCCGGTCACGCGGCGTGGACGACCGGGAGACGCGCCCGGGGCCCGAGGGGCGAACCGTCGGGAGGATCGGTACGGAGCTCGGCGAAGTATCGCTTTCGGAAGTGGAGGGTCGGCGCGTCCGTGCGCACCGACTTCTCCTCTCCGGCGGGCGGAACTTCACCCGGGCAGGACTCGAGGATGGCCTTGTCCTCCCGGGCGATGCGGGCATTGGTGCGATGGAAGACGAAATCCAGGACCGGCCAGGTGAGGAAGTCCCGCGCCGTCGTCAGCACCATGCGCGTCCGCGTCCCGGACTCGGGGACGCACGTCACCATCATGACGAACACGCGACCGGGCACCGGGATGTGGAGGACCATGCGGTTGGGGAACACGAAGTCGAGACGACCAGGCTGGGGCTCGCCGTCGATGCGGATGTGCTGGATGGCCCCCCAGGGCGTCTCCTCGTGGTCGATGTCCATCCTTCCCTGCACACGGGAACGCATGCGGCGGCCGATGGTCGCGCGGTGGACGAACGGGAGGTGAGGCGAGTCCAACATGTTCTCCATGGCCCGCGTCCAATGGACGTTCCACACGACCTCGAATCCCGACACGCGCACGCCGGGTTTCACGAGGACGTCCGGGACGAAGGGATCCACGCCGGGATCCTCCGGGGCCGTGTGCACGAACACGTGCCCGGCGAGTTCCCGGGTCGGAACGGAACGCGCACCGAGTCGATCGCGCTTCGCGTCGGGATTCCACGGAACGTGGCAGGCGCGCCCCTGCCCGTCGAACGTCCACCCGTGGAACGGGCATTCGATGCGACCGTCCCGGACGGTGCCGAGGGAGAGGGCGACACCGCGATGGGGGCATCGATCGAGGAGCGCCCGCGCCGTGCCGGACTCGTCCCGGAAGAGCACGAGTTCCGTGCCGGCGACGACGACGCGGCGGGCCTCGTCCTTCCGGAGGTGCGCTCCGAAGGCCACCGGTGTCCACACGCCGCCGAAGTTCGGGAAGAGGGCGCTCACGGGTTCAGTCGCTCATGCGGCAGAACCGGTGGTGGCCTCCACGCCGACGGAGGGGTCCCTTCCCTCGGGCAGCGCGCACGTTTCCGTGGTGCAGCGGCCGGTCCACTTGAGACGGTTCTTGGCGAAGACGTCGTACGCGCGATCGAGGACGTTCGTGATGCCGGGGAGGCGCGACGCCCGGACGGCCCAACCGAAGCCCACGGCGTCGTAGAGCCGGCGGAAGACCTCCACGCCTTCCACGAGCGAGCCGTCGGGCAGACGACCGTGGATGCGTCCCATGAGATCGACGCCCGCGACCCCTGCCGACACGGCATCGAACCCGGGTGCCGCGATGTCCGTGAACCGGATGCGGTGGCGTCGGTCGAGCCGACGCAACATGGAGATTTCCCGGGTGCAGAGGGGGCAGTCGCCGTCGAAGAACACTTCGACCGCGAAGTCGGCCGCTTCCGCCGCCGATGCCGAAGGTTCGGACGGAACGTGGGGGCTGGACGGACGGGACGCGTGGGACTCCATGGGATCCTCCGACTCTGCCACGTAGGATGCCGCGTCCCACCCGGCGTGCCCCGATTCGCTCACGGACGCGCCGTCGCCGCTTCCGGCCGGGACCCCAGGCGTCGGATCGTCCCGAGGGCCTCGCGTAGCGTGGCGCCCCAGGAGGCCTTCCGGTACGGCACGCCATGCTCCTCGCACGCCCGACGTACGGCCGGAGCGACCTCCCGGAGCCGCCACGGCGGAAGTCGGGGGAACATGTGGTGCTCGATCTGCAGATCGAGCCCCCCACAAAGAATCGAGAGCGGCAAGGGCACCTCGAAGTCGTTCGAGGCCGCGGCCTGCATCGCGTAGAACTCCCCGCGCCCCCGGGCCTTCGTCCCCTCGGGATAGGACGCCACCTCCGCGCCCACGTGTCCGCAGTAGATGGTGGCGGCCGTATAGACGTCGCGCATCGTCTCCGCGAGCCAGGTCCCGAGGAGCACCTTCCACGGGCTGAAGCCGGTGAGCGCGGCGAGCACGGGAAAGAGCACGAACTCCTTGCCGTAGTAGGGCACGTAGCTCCGCGCGAGCTTCCAGAGCACTTCGCGACGGGTGGCCGCACCGCGGTCGGACACGAAGTCGTACCGGGTCGACAAGCCGTTGTCGTGCAGGAGGTCGAGGGCGCCCGTGAAGTGCAGGTTCATGAGGAACCCGAAGTTCGGGAACAGGAGGAGGAGCGTGAGCGGCAACTGCCGGGCGTGCTCCGCCCGGTACGGTGTCCCCTCCGTCAGGCGGACGGGACCGAAGTGGATGTCGGGATCCTTGCCGGTCACGTTCGTGTACTGGTGGTGGCGGACGTTGTGCCCGTGGCGCCACGACGCTTCGTCGATGGGCGTCTCCCAGCGGAAGCGTTCGGAGTGGAAGCGACCGACTCCGGGAATCTTGTCGAACGCGCCGTGGAGGGCCGTGTGACCGATCTCGGTCGCCTGGAGCTGCTTGTGGAGGAAAAGGAGGACCGTCCCGAGCGCGAAGGTCACGGGCTCGAACGCGATCCAGAGGAGACCGCGTCCGGCGACTTCGAAGGTGCGGGAGAGGGCGTCGAGTCGCCGCACGTGGCGGAGGTCCTCGGCGCCGATGCGCGCTTCCGCGTCCTTCCGGACGGCGTCGATCGCGCGGCCGAAGGCGGCCCACCGCGGCTCGGTTTCGGTCGAGGTCGTATTCATGGCAACACCTCGTATAGAGACAGTGTTAACCGTTACAGTATTTAGTGCAACATTATTTCGGCCGCGGAGCGCGTGATACCGTCGTCCCGGCGCCCCATGACCCTGCTTCCGGCCCTCGAATCGAAGCGCTTTCCGTGGTTCGTCCTCGGAGTCACGGTCCTCCTCGGCCTCGTGACGATTCCCATCGGATTCTATTCCGACGACTACGCCCTCCGCGGCGCCCTCGAAGGCGTCTGGCCCGACGGACCACGCGCCTGGGACCTGTACCGGTTCACCTACGGAGGTACGCAGGGCAACCAGGCCGCGATCCTCCGCGGCGAGCTTCCGTGGTGGACGACGCCGGACCTCCGCATCCACCTCCTCCGCCCCCTCACCAGTCTGACCTTCCTGTTCGACACGAAGGTCTTCGGGGGAGCCTCCGCGGTCCTTTGGCACCTGCACTCGCTCGTCTGGTACGTCGTGCTCGTCGAGCGGGTGGGCGCACTCTTCCGGAAGGTGCTCCCGCGGGCGACGGCGAACGTCGCCATGCTGGTCTTCGCCCTCTCGACGGCCCACTTCCTCCCCTACGCGTGGCTCGCCGCCCGGCACATGCTGATCGCGGGCGTCACGGGCGTCTTCGGACTCCACGCACTCCTCCGGTGGGAACGGCTGGGTCCGTGGCTCTTCGCGCTCGCCCTCCTCGTGGGTCTCGCCGCGAGCGAAGCCGCCATCGGCGTCCTCCCGTTCGGCGTGGCGTGGCTCGTGGCGACGCGGGGATCCAAGCGGGCCGTGGGCGCGGCGCTCCCTTCGCTCCTGACCCTCGGGATCTGGACGGTCGCGTACGTGCGCCTCGACGGCGGCGCCGTGAACTCGGGCGGCTACGTGGACCCGCTGGGTTCGCCCGCCGCCTACGCCCGGAAGGCCCTCGTCATGTTGCCGGTGATGCTGGGAAATGCGTTCTTGGGCCTCCAGGCGGAGCTCGTGTCGATCCTCCCCTCGCCCCCCTTCGTGGTCGTCGGCGTGGCAGCCGTGGTGCTCGTGGCGCTCATGGTCCGCGCGTCGTGGTCCTTCGTGGCGGCGAGGGAGCGTCGCGTCCTTCCCTGGGCGTTCACGGCGGCGGTCCTCGCGCTCGCGCCCGCCCTCGGTGGATTTCCGGGCGCCCGCATCCTCCTCCTCCCGAACCTCGGCTTCGCGCCGATCCTGGCGGTGCTCCTCGTCCGTGGCTTCACCGCCGATCCGGCCGCCTCGCTCGGCAAGCGCACGTTCCGGTTCGTGACGACGTCCATCTTCGTGGTGGGTCACGTCGTCGTCCCGCCCCTGGCGAACGTGGCGGCGGCCCGCTACCACGCGGGAGTCGCGCGATCCCTCGAACGCGTGGCCGACGGCATCGACCTCGCCAATTCCCCCGAAGGGGGCGTCCGCACGTTCGTCCTCGGCGCCTCCGATCCGTTCGTAACGATCTACCCGCCCATCGTGCTCCTCACGCGATCGCCCGAGCGCGCGAAGGACCTCCGCTGTTTCGCCCCCCTCGTGGCGAGCCGGCAAGCGATCGAGGTCTCCCGCACGTCCGAGAACGAGCTCGAGATCTATCCGACCGAGGGCCCGTTCCTGCGGGGCCCGTTCGAGTCCCTCTTCCGCGCGTCCCATCGGCCGATGGCGAAGGGCGATCGGTTCTCCCAGTGCGAGGCGTCGATCCTCGTCGAGAGCGTGAAGGACGGACGGCCGTCGGATCTGCACGTCACCTTCGACGTGCCCCTCGAAGACCCTTCGCTCCGCGTCGTGGTGTGGAACGGCGAACGTTTCGAACGGCTCCGCGTGCCCAAGATCGGCTCCCACGTGACGGTGCCGTGGTCGAAGGGGCCGCTGGGGTTGTTCTGACACCCGCGCGGACGGGCGAGGGCGGACGTTCCGCCACGGGCTCCCGGAAACGACGAAGGCGCCCGGTCCTGGGACCGGACGCCTCCGTGGAAGCGACGCGCCGCGACGGGGAGCCGCGGGCCGACGCGATGGCGGTCAGTGGATCGCTTCGAGGAGACCCGCCGCGCCCATGCCGCCGCCGATGCACATCGTGACGATGGCGTACTTGCCCTTGCGACGACGGAGCTCGTAGAGCGCCGAGGCCGTGAGCTTCGCGCCCGTGCACCCGAGGGGGTGACCGAGGGCGATGGCACCGCCGTTCACGTTGAGCTTCTCCTCGGGGATTTCGAGGGTGCGCTGCACGTATACGGACTGGCTCGCGAACGCCTCGTTCACCTCGAAGAGATCGATGTCCTTCATGGTGAGACCGGTGTTCTTGAGGAGCTTCCGCACGGCGGGGATGGGACCGATACCCATGATGGCGGGATCGACACCGACCGTCGCGAACGCGCGGAAGATGCCGAGCCCCGTGAGCCCGAGGGCCTTCGCCTTCGCGGGGCTCATGAGGAGCGCCGCGGCCGCGCCGTCGGAGAGCGGCGACGCGTTGCCGGCCGTGACGGAACCCTTCTGCGAGAAGGCGGGTTTGAGACCGGCGAGACCTTCCGCCGTCGTGTCGGCGCGGACCATCTCGTCGACCTTGAACTCGAACTCGCTCCGCGTGTTCCCGGAGAACTTGATGCCCTTCACGGGCACGATCTCCTGGTCGAATTTGCCGGCCTGGATCGCCGCGGCCGCCATCTTCTGGCTGCGGAGGGCGAACTTGTCCTGATCCTCGCGGGAGATCTGGAACTTGTTCGCCACGTTCTCGGCGGTGATGCCCATCGGCGTGTAGACCGAGGCGACGCGCTTCATGGCTTCCGGCGAGGCCGAAAGCTTGTTGCCCGTCATGGGAACCATCGACATGGACTCGACACCGCCGGCGATGGCGATCTCGTTCACGCCCGCCGCGATGGCGCCGGCCGCGATGGCGATGGATTGGAGACCGCTCGCGCAGAAGCGGTTGATGGTCATGGCGCTCGACTCTTCGGGGAGCCCGGCGAGGAGCCCCACGACACGCGCGACGTTGAGCCCCTGCTCTCCCTCCGGCATCGCGCAGCCGAGGACGAGGTCCTCGACGTCGGCTGCCTTCACCTGGGGAACGCGGGCGAGCAGCGCCTGGATCACCTCGCCGGCGAGCTCGTCGGGGCGCTTCTGGGCGAGGGAGCCCTTCTGGGCGCGCCCGACCGCGGAACGAACGGCTTCGACGATGACAATGTCCGTCATGTTCGGCATGGGAGTGCGACCTTTCAGTTCCTGAGCGGCTTGTTGTTCATGAGCATGTACTGCATGCGTTCTTGGCTCTTCGCTTCGCCGCAGAGGCTCAGGAAGGCTTCGCGCTCGAGTTCGAGCATCTCGTCCTCTGTGACCTCGCGGGCCGCGCCACCGGCGCCGCCGCAGAGGACCTCGGCGAGCTTCCGGGCGATCTTCGCGTCGTGTTCGCTGGCGTAGCCACCGGCGACGAGCGTGTCGACCATCATGCCGAGGGTCGCGATGCCGCTCTCGCCCGGGAGCACGTAGGCCCGGGGCGTGGGCGGGTGGTAGCCGCTCTCGGCGAGACCGATGGCGCGGTTCTTCGCTTCGGTGAGCTGCCGCGCGCGGTCGAAGGACACGCCGTCGTTCACGCGGAAGTAGCCGAAGTGCTTGCCCTCGACCGCGGACGTCGCGACCTTCGCCATGGCGATGTTCTTGAAGGTCTGCGTGACCATGTCGTAGGCGTTGGCGTGCGTCCCTTCCGGGATGCTCTCCATGGCGCGCCACAGCATGTTCATGGTGCCGGCGCCGCCGGGAATGAGGCCGACGGCCACTTCGACGAGACCCGAGTAGGTCTCCGCCGCGGCCTGGACCTGATCGCACGCGAAACAGAGCTCGAGGCCGCCGCCGAGGGTCATGCTGAAGGGCACGCCGACGACGGGGACGGTGGCGTACTTCAGACGCTGGGTCGCGTCCTGGTAGCCCTTGACCATGGAGCGGATGGGATCCCACTGCTTCTGTCCCGCCGCCATGACCACGAGGAAGAGGTTCGCGCCGACGCAGAAGTGTTCGCCCGAGTTCGAGACGACGAGGGCGCGGAAATCGGTCTCCGCCTTCTCGGCCGCCTGCGAGAGCATGGTGATGACGTCGGGGTCGATGCTGTTGGCCTTCGTCTTGAACGTGAGGCCGAGGACGCCGTCACCGAGGTCCCAGGCTTCGGCGCCGTCGTTCTTGAGGACGGGGGCCTGGCCGCGCTTCATGATCTGGAACGTGGCGTTCCGCGGATCGATGACGCGCTTCACGTAGTCGCCCTTCACGAGGTCGAACACGGTGTCGTCCTTGTAGAAGGACGTGGCGCCCTTGGCCTTCATGTCGAGGATCGACTTCGGGACCTTCACGCCGTCCTTCACCATGCGGTCGACGACCGTCGTGAAGCCCACGGCGTCCCAGACCTCGAACGGGCCGAGTTCCCAGTTGTAGCCCCAGCGCATGGCGTCGTCGATGGACTCCACGCTGTCGGCGATCTCGCCCATGCGACGGGCGGCGTAGGCGAGACTCCGCGCCGTGACCTTCCACGCGAACTGACCGGCCTTGGTCTCGTCCGCGAAGAGCTTCTTCACGCGCTCCTTGGGATCCTCGATCTTGGCGATGCTCTTGGTCGTCGCCTTGATGGCCTCGTCGCCGGCCTTCGGACGGTAGTCGAGGGTCTTCGGATCGAAGACGAAGGACTCCTTGTTGGGGCCGCGCTTGTAGAAGCCGCTCTTCGTCTTGTCGCCGAGGAGCTTCTTGTCGAGCATGGACTGGATGAAGGCGGGGAGCTTGAACACGTCCCGCTCCTCGTCGTCCACGAGCGACGCGTGACAGTTGGCGGCCACGTGGGCGAAGGTGTCGATGCCCACGAGATCCGCCGTGCGGAAGCTCGCGCTCTTCGGGTGGCCCATGGGCACGCCGGTGATGGCGTCCACGTCCTCGGGGGAGAGCCCGTCTTCGAGCATCGTGTGGATGCCCACCATCATGGCGTGGGTGCCGATGCGGTTGCCCACGAAGTTCGGCGTGTCCTTGCCGACCACGATGCCCTTGCCGAGCTTCTCCTGGCCGAAGGTGCGGACACGGTCGAAGGTCTCCTTCGACGTGTCCGGACCGACCACGAGCTCGAGGAGCTTCATGTAACGGACGGGGTTGAAGAAGTGCATGACGAGGAAGTTCTTCTTGAACCCCGCGCTGCGCCCTTCGAGCATCTCCCGGATCCGGAGACCCGACGTGTTCGAGGCCACGATGCACTCGGGCTTCACGGTCTTCTCGAGCTTCTCGAAGAGCGCCCGCTTCGCGTCCATCTTCTCGAGGATGGCTTCGATGACGAGGTCGCAGTCCGCGAGCTTGCCGAGGTCGTCCTCGGTGTTGCCCGTGGTGACGAGGAGCGCGTTCGACTTGTGGAAGAACGCCGCGGGCCGCGCCTTGAGCGCCTTCTCGAGGCCGCCCGCCGCGAAGCGATTCCGTGCCTTCGGGTCCTTCTTCTCGTTCTCCTTCAGATCGGGAGGAACGATGTCGAGCAGCACCACTTGGACGCCGGCGTTGGCCATGTGGGCGGCGATGCCGCTACCCATGACTCCTGCACCGATCACTCCGACCCGTCGAATCGGCTTCTGCATACGGAAAGGCCTCCTTCGTGCCACGACCGCAATTGCTCCATGAGGACCGCGGAGCTTACGCCTCCTCGTTCGACAGAGCTAGGGCCGCGAATGCGGGAGCGATCGGGAATCACACACGAAACGTGCCGCGCGATCCGAACGTGGCAAGGCCTTGTCCGACGCGCGGACGCACCCTACGGGACCGGTCCCTCGGGACGCGGACGGTGGGCCGGCGACGGGTGTCCGTTCCGTGGGGAACGGCGGACGTCAGGGAAGGCGTTCGTCGTCGTACGGGTTCGATTGGTCGAGCTCGACCTTGTACGCCTTCGGCAGGACGAGCACGACGGTATCGAAGCGGTCCGGATCGGTGTCCGCACCGCAGTCCACGGCGATGGACCCGTCCTTCACGTAGACGCCCTTCGACACCTTCGTGTGCGTGTACCCCTCGGGGCGCGCACCGGAGTTCGTCGCGAAGTGCCCGACGACGCTCGCGCGTCCGAGGGACGCCACGGAGCGACGCAGGGCGAAATCGTGTTTCGCGAAGTGGTGCGTGACTCCGCCGACGGTCCGGGCGAACGAACACGTGTCGGTCCACTCGAAGGTCTGCGACACGTCGATGGTCGAGGGGACCGGGACTTCGCTCGCGGCGTGGGCACTGGCGACCGCGCCGTCGTGGGCCGGCTTCACGAGCGCGACGCCCAGGGCGACGACGGCGTAGACGAGCGAGGATCCCGCGACGAGCGCGACGACGTTCTTCGGCGACATGGACGAAAGTCTACCGCGGGGCGACCCGGAGGCACCCTTTCCAGGACGGCTCCTTCGCGTCCCCGAACGTGGCCCGACGGGCGCGGGGGGGCGAGCCGGGTTCCGTTTCGGATTCCGCGAATTCAGTTGAGGAGCGGGGACTTCGCGAAAGAACGGGCGACCGCGGCGGGTTCGAGGGCCACGTCGCAGGCCAGATCCGGATACTTGGCGGTGACCTTCGCGTAGTAGGTGCGGAACTCGGCGAAGTCCGCTTCGATGTCGCCGGTCGGATAGAAGGGCGTGCCGAAGCCGCCGGCCTTCCGGCCGAAGTCGAGGTAGCCGAGCATGATGGGAACCTTGGCGCCGGAGGCGATGTAGTAGAAGCCCGTCTTCCAGCGCGTGGTCTTGCCGCGCGTCCCTTCGGGCGGCACGGCGAGGACCAGGTAATCGCGTTCCGCGAAGGTCTGGACCGCCTGCTCCACCATGTTGTGGCGCGAGCGGCGATCGACGGGGATGCCGCCGAGCCAGCGCATGATCCCGCCGAACGGGAATTCGAAGAGGGTGTGCTTGCCGAACCACGAGACGTCGGTCTCGCACGCCCACGCGACCGCGAGCATGAACGGCAGGTCCCAGTTCGAGGTATGGGGCGCGGCGATCAGCACCGCCTTGTCCACCGGAGGCTTCCCGCCCTCCACCTTCCAGCCGAACACCTTGCACCACGCCTTGCCGAGGAGGGGCGCGAGGGGTCCCAAGGTGGTGCGTGCGGTGCGCGGTCGGGTGCGCTTGGGTGAGCCGTCCATGGAACGGAGCGTACCTTCGCCGACAGGGGCCACGAAGGGGATTCGTGAGACCCCACGAAGTCCGGCGCGGAGGACGATTGCCCTCCCGACCGCGACGAACGACAATCCGGAAGTGAGATCGGACGCATCGGAGACCGCACGATGACCGGACGTACGTTCGCCATCGGGGACATCCACGGGGACATGGACGCCCTCGGCCGGGTGATGGGCAAGCTGCCGAAGCTCGTGGCGGCCGACACGATCGTCTTCATGGGCGACTACGTCGACCGGGGACACCAGTCCCGTCAGGTCATCGAATTCATCCGGACGGAGCTGCCGAAGACGACGAAGGCGAAGATCGTCGCGCTCCGCGGCAACCACGAGGACGGCTGGCTCCGTGTCCGAGAAGGCGGCTGGCCCGAGTTCGTGTTGCCCGTCGTGAACGGATGCCTCGCGTTCCTCCGTTCGTACACGGGGAGCATGTACTTCCCCGGCGACATCCCCACGGACGACGAGCTCCGAAAGATGTATAACGCATCTTTTATCCCCGACGAAGTCCTCGCCTGGATGCGGGGCCTCGCGCACTTCTACGAGGACGAGCACGCGATCTACGTGCACGCCGGCCTGCCGAAGTTGAACGGCAAGTGGCTCCACCCTTCGGACGTGAAGGACCCGACGATCCTCTTGTGGCTGCGGACGGCCGAGTTCTTCAAGGACTACCGGGGCAAACGCGTCGTCGTCGGCCACACGTCGACGGACAACCTTCCTCCCGAGCTCTCGAGCTTCACGCCCGAGGATCCGCTCGACATGTGGGCGGGAGAAAACGTGCTCGCCATCGACACGGGTTCGGGCAAGGGTGGCTTCCTCACGTGCGTCGAGCTTCCCGCCGTGAAGGTGTACGAGTCGCGTTGAACCTCGGCTCGCGGCGCGCGAACGCGCGGTCGCGGGGGCCCGTCAATCGAGGGCGAAGAGCGACCGGATCTTCCCGAGGATCTGCGTGCTGAAGCCGGAGATGTCCGGCATGGAGGCGCGCCCCGCGGCGGCTTCCCGGTGCGCGTGCGCTTCCGCCTGACGCCGTCCGACGATCTCGGCGATCTGCTCGGCGACCTTCGGCTCCTTCGAGAGCACGGCCTGGAAGAGCGTCTCGTCGATCTCGAAGACCTCGGTCTCCGTGACGCTGACGACGCTCGCGTGGCGCTCGGATCCGGTGAGGAGCGCGAGCTCGCCGAAGAACTCGCCGGAGCCGAGACGTGCGAGTTCGGCTCCGTCGGCGCGGACGGCGACCTGCCCTTTCCGCACCAGGTAGAACGCGCGCCCCTTGTCGCCCTGCACGATGATGGTCTCGTTGGGCCCGAAGAGACGCCGACGACCGCCCTGGGCGAGGAGGTCCTTCGAATCGTCCGAGAGCGGGTCGAGGAAGTCCACCGAATCGATGGCGGCGCGACGGTCCTTCACCACCTCGGCATCCCGCAACGCTTCGGTCTTCTCCGAGACCTTGTGCATGAAGGAGTTCCGGATCGGGACCGCGAGGGGAATCTTCGCGCGATGGAGGTGGTACCAGATGCGGGTGAGGACCTCCGCTTGTGCGGGATCTCGGCGCGCGAAGTCGGAAATGAAGAAGCGCACCCAGTACGTGATCCCGTTCTCGCCGAAGCTCCACGTCAGCACGGACGGCTTCGGTTCGCGGAGGACCTCGGGGCAGTCCGTGCACGCGGCGAGGAGCGCCGCGTGGACCTGGGCCGGGGCGTACTCGGGCGGCACCGTGATCATGTGACTGCGCCGCGTGCCTCCCCCCGGACGCGAGAGGTTGTAGAAGGCCGTCTTCGAGAAGACGCCATTCGGGATGACGAAGAGCGCGCGGTCATCGGTCTGCATCGTGACGGAACGCCAGCTCGTGGAGACGACGCGTCCGATCTGGTCGCCCTTGTCGAGGCGGATCCAGTCGCCGACCTCGATGGGCCGTTCGATCTGGATCGCGGCACCGGCCGCGAGGTTGCCGAGGGTCTCCTGCAGCGCGAGACCGACGATGGCCGTGACGACGGTGCCGGTCGTGAGGAGGGAGGTCGGCGGGATGTCGGCAGCCCGGAGCGCGACGGCCCCGGCGACGAGGTACGCCGTGAGCTGGACGACGTCCCGGAGGAGACGGTTCGCAGGGACCTTGCCACCCCGTTCGACGACGACGTCGAAGAGGAGGACGACGAGCACCCGGGCGACCGCCAAGGCCGCGCACACGAACGCGATGGTCTGCGTGACCCCGTGCTCGTTGCTCGTGCGACGCGCCTTCCAGAGGACGTCGCAAACGATCGCGACCAGACCCAGGAGGTGGACGAGACGCAAGCGCCGCCGGATCTCGCGGCCCGCGGGGACCATGATCACGAGCGCGAGGATCATCGCCCCGAGGGACGCGAGGATCGCCCCGCCCTCCGCCAACCACCGAATCGTCGCCTCCATGTGCCTCGGGGGCAGAGTGCCAAAGGCTTCCCCGTTCGTGCGACTTTTCTCGGCGTACTGCACCGAATTCCCCCGGTGCCTCGGCGGATCCGAAAGCGCCCCGCGATTCCCTCGTGCGCGACGGTCCGCCTTTCAGTGCACATTTCCAGGGCGAGCCCGGGCCCGCGGTGCCTGCTAAACCATCCGTTCCCATGGCCCGCCCCGACGTGTCTCGATCGACGTTCTCCGCGTTCGCGTGCCTCGCCTCGCTCGCAGCGTGCTCGGCGACCGGAGGCGACGCGTCGTCGTCGTCCCGTGCGGATCCGGTCGTCGTCGACACGAGCACGGACGTCGCGCGGGCCCAACACGCCGCGAACGTGGCCTTCGGTTCGAACTACCGCGCCGTGTGCACGAAACCCAGCCTGGACGGAGGCTCGCCGAAGAAGCGCGTGTTGGTCACCGGCTTCAACCGATTCTCCGATCACGTGAACAACGCGACGGGGCAGATGGTCGCGCGGCTGGTTCCGGGCATGGCGTACCCCGTCAATACGTCGGCCCCCGACGGCGCCGTCGACGACCCCGCGCGTCACGTGCGCACGGATCGCGCCACCGTGAGACTTCCGAAGAGCGGCGACGTCGAGATCTGCGCCATGGTGCTGCCGGTCTTCTGGGATCTCGCCTCGGCCCTGGTGGCGAAGGAACTCGACGCGTTCGAACCCGACTTCGTGCTGATGAACGGCGTCGCCCGCACACGGCAACCGATCTGGATCGAGATGGGCGCCGTGAACCGCGCGCAGCTCTCGGACGACGGGTCCGACCGCCTCCGTCCGCGCGCGACCGACGCCGGCGACGATCCCAAGCTCGTCGACGGGCCGGACGCGCCGGAGTTCACCCGCCTCCTCCTCTCGTGGGACGCCGTGCGCGACGCCGCGCGCGACGCCATCGCCGAACGGAAGGATCGTCTCGAGGACGGCGTGCGCCTCGACGCGATCCTGGAGGGTGCGTCGTTCGCCGGTTACCCACGCACCTCGAACGCGTACCTTTGCAACAACACGACGTTCGTCGTCGATTGGCTGATGGGCAATCCCGGAGCCACGTTGCCGCTCATGCAAGCGAGCCATCCGGGCGACGCGGGGCCCTCGAACCTTCCGGTGATCGTGCGGGCCGACCTGCGTGCCGTGCCGCGCGTCTTCGTGCACTGGCCCAGCGATCTCGCGGGAGCCCACCTCGACTCCGGTGCCGACGTCCTCCGCGCCATGGTCGACGCCCAACTCGACGCGCTCGCCCACGGCGACATGCCGACCCTCGGCGACAACGTCCGCGCCGACTTCCGCTGAGCGTCCCCTTTCCGATAGTCTCGCCGCCATGCGCGTGAACGTGACGCCGTGGATGTTCGTTGGTCTCGCCGTGGCCGTTCCTCTCGCCGCCGCCGCGTGTGGCGGGCCGACGACTCCGGCGAAGGGGTCCGACGAAGGCATCGGTCCTGCGCCGTCCTCGACCGTGGATCGGGCGGCTCCGACTCTCGCGACCCCGGAAGCGACGGGAAGCGCGGTTCCGCCGCGAGGCTCGGCGTCTCCCGCGCCTTCCGCGTCGCCGGTCGCGTCGCAGGCCGCCGCGCCGCCCGCACCTTCGTCGAGCGCCGTGTCCGACGAGGCCGCGAAGGAGGCCCTCGATCTCAAGGTGGCGTCCGCCGTCCGTGAGAAGGGAGGTCACAAGAAGTGCCTGGACCAGGCCCTCGACAAGCATCCCGGATGGAAGCCCAAGAAGTACGATCTGGGGATCACGATCGACGCGCAGGGTCGCGTGAAGAAGGTCGTCGTCGACAAGAAGAAGTCCGACACTTCCGTACCCGAATTCCTCGCGTGCCTCGTGAAGCAACTCGAAGGCGAGACCTTCCCCGCGCCGGGAAGGGAAATCACGGCACGTCTCACGTTCCCCACGCACTGACCGGAATCGGATCGGCGTCGATCCTCGGTCGCGACGACCTCGACGCACATCGGACGCACGATCGACCGAGACTCGCATGGGGCGGCGCCGGATGTCGTCCGCGCGAGCGTTCTCCGTGCCTCCCGTGACAGAATCGGTGGTCGGGGACATGCGTTCGTTCCGTATCGCCACAGCCGTCGCCGTGACCTTCGCCGTGCTCGCGGCGTGTTCGAACGCGCCGTCGATGCTCGGAGGCGAAGGCGAGGATCCGATCACGCGACCTCGTCCCGGAGCGGACGCGGGCAATCGCGTGGTCGACGGCGCCGTGATCGGTCCGGACGGCGCGATCGTCGCCCAACCCGAGTCGTCGGGTCCCGCACTGCCGCCGGAGGACATGCTCTCCGAGCTCGCCGGTGGCGCGACGCAACTCGCGGCGTTCTGCGCGAAGGGCCTCAACACGACCGTGTCGCGCGCGTTGTGCGCGACGCCGCGGCCGACCATCACGTCGATCAAGGATCTGCAGGCCCTCGTGGGTCTCCGGTTCGCCGTGCCCACGCTCGCCGGGAAGAACGGCACCGGAGGCAATCCGGCGTTCGCGATGACGACCCACTCGAGCTCGCTCATCGCGCGGTCCGTCTCGTCGATCAACCCGAGGGCGCTCGTCTTCACTCCTCCGCTCCGGAAGACGCCGGGATTCGTGTGTCTCAGTTACGCGCGCGGCGAGCGGTTCCTCGAGATCGCGGCGCACGACGCGACCCGCGACGTGGTGAACTTCTACCTCTTCGTGTTCGAGAAGAACTGCTCGAAGAACCATGCGTGCACGACCACGGATCTGCTCGCGCCTTCCGTCGAACGCGATTGGACCGACTGGACGATCTACGACACCGAAGATCTCAAGAACACGAACCTCGACTGCAAGCACTGCCACCAACCGGCCGGTCCGGGCACGCCCATGATCCTGCGCATGCAGGAACTCAAGGATCCGTGGACCCACTGGTTCCGGAACGACCGCGACGCGGGCCGCGCCGTCATGACCGACTACTTCGACTCGCACACGACGAGCGAGGACTACGGCGGCATCCCCGGTCCCATCACCATCATCGCCGACGGCAAGGCGATGGAGGACTTCGTGACCGTGAACGGCTTCGGCACGCAACCCAACGCGTACGACGCGCCCACCATCGAGAGGGAAGTCCTGCAGGGCGGGACGAGCGCGACCTGGCAACGCGCGTACGACACGGCCGCGCGCGGCGAAGCGATCCCCGTCCCGTTCTTCGGCACGCGTGTCACCGATCCGGCGAAGCTCGCGGCCGCCGGCGCGGCGTACCGCGCGTTCGTCTCCGGCTCGCGCCCGGATCTGCCCGACATCCGCGACGTGTTCCTGGACTCGGCCCTGCCGTCGATGACGTTCGTCCCGCGTCCGACGACGGACGGTCGCGCGATCCTCGAGCAGGCGTGCGCGCAGTGCCACAACCCGCGCCTCGACCCGACGATCTCCCGCGCGAAGTTCGACGTCACGAAGCTCGACACGATGCCGGTCGAGGAGAAGAACCTCGCCATCGCGCGCATGAACCTGCCTCGGAACGACAGGCTCCACATGCCGCCCGCGTTCGTGCGGGATCTTCCGGAGGCCGAGCGCAAGGCGGCGATCCAAGCGCTTCGCTGAACATCGCCAAGCGCCGCGAAGCGGACCACGTTGCGTTGATTCGTGGTACTCGCCCCGGATGCCGCTCTTCCAGGACGCCCCGGCCACCCTCGACGACGTCGAGCGTGCCCGCCCCCTCGATCTGAAGCCTTCCGACATCGACGCTATGTCGGAGGCCGATTGGTACGTGAAGGCGTACAGGGGTGACGCGACGCCGCAGCTCACGGTGCGCGCGGTGGTCATGGGGATGATCCTCGGGTTCTTCCTCTCCTTCATGAACCTCTACATCGGCCTGAAGACGGGCTGGCACCTCGGCGTGTCGATCACGGCGTGTGTCGTCTCCTTCTCGGTGTGGAACGCGTTCGTGAAGTTCGGCCTCGCGAAGACGCCGATGACCATCCTCGAGAACAACTGCATGCAGTCGACGGCGTCGGCGGCCGGGTACTCGACGGGCAACTCGGTCGTCTCGGCGATCCCCGCGCTCTTCATGCTCTCCGTGACGCTCGACGCGCCCGACGGCAAGCACCTGCCCTGGCCCGTGGTCGCTGCCTGGGTGCTCCTCCTCGCCTGCCTCGGCGTGGCGCTGGCAGTCCCCATGAAGCGCAACATGGTGAACCAGGAGCGGCTGACGTTCCCCACCGGCACGGCCTCCGCGGCGACCCTCCAGAGCCTCTACAGCAAGGGCGAGGAAGCGAAGACGAACGCCCGTGCGCTGTTCGTCGCGGGCGCGTTCGGCATGCTCGTACCCGTGCTCAAGGACCTCAAGATCCGGAAGCTCACCACGGTGGTCGACGGCGTCGAGAACGTGGTGCGCAAGACGCTCCTTCCCGGAGAGTCGCCCGTCTTCGATTTCCTCCCGAACGTCATGGCCGGCGGCAAGCCCCGTGCCCTCTCCGACTTCAACATCGTCCTCGATCACAGCTTGCTCCTCGTGGGGGCGGGCGCGATCGTGGGACTTCGCGTGACCCTCTCGATGGTGGTGGGCGCGCTCGTCCAGGCGCTCTGGATCGGCCCCATCGCCCTCGGGTGGTCGTGGACCTCGCCGTCGGGCAAGGTGCTCACGGCCGCGAACGCACCGGGAACGGTGTGGAAGGAGATCGCGATCTGGGCGGGAGCGCCGCTCATGGTGACCTCGGGTCTCCTCATGTTCGCGATGCAGTGGCGCACCATCGTCCGCGCGTTCCAGGGACTCGCGAAGTCGGGCAAGGACACCGGCGACGCCACGAGCGCCGAGGAGGATCTCGTCGCGAAGACCGAGGTGCCCATCCGCTGGTTCGCCATGGGCACGGCGATCGCGGGCGTGCTCGTCGTGATCGTCGCGTGGCAGGCCTTCGGCATCGCGCCGTGGTTCGGCGCGCTGGCCGTCCTCATGACGTTCGTGCTCGCGCTCGTCGCGTGCCGGGCGACCGGCGAGACCGACCTCACGCCGTCGAGCGCCATGGGCAAGATCATGCAGCTCACCTACGGCAAGCTCATTCCCCAGAACCCGACCGCCAACCTGATGACGGCGTCGATCACCTCGGGCGCGGGCGTGGCCGCGGCGGATCTCCTCTCCGACCTGAAGTCGGGCTACCTGCTCGGCGCGAATCCGCGCCGGCAGTTCGTGGCGCAGGCGCTCGGCATCCCCGTGGGCACGGCCGGCACGGTGATCGGGTGGTACCTCCTCGTGCCGAACGTCTCGCTCCTCAACGGTGACGCGACGCACCGCGCGACGTTCCCCGCGCCGGCAGCCCAACAGTGGAAGGCCGTGGCCGCCCTCTTCACGACGGGCATCGAGAACCTCCACCCTTTCGCGCGCCAGCTCATCGTGATCGGTGGCGTCGTCGGGATCGTGCTCGCCCTCGGGGAATCCCTCGCCGGAAAACGGGCGAAGAAATACCTGCCCTCGGCCACGGGTATCGGCCTCGGTCTCATCCTCCCCTTCCCGTCGTCGTTCGCCATGTTCCTCGGAGCGGTCCTGGCGACCGTCTTCTTCATGGTCGACAAGGAGAAGGCGGAAAGGTTCGTGGTGCCCGTGTCGTCGGGGGTGATCGCCGGCGAGAGCATCCTGGGTGTGGTGGTCGCGGCCGCGAACAACTTCTTCCTGACGGGCTGACCGGGATTCGGTACGCTCGGGCGCCCCGAAGGCTCCCCGTCCCCTCGCGCGGAAACGCGTGCGGAAGGACGAAGCGGTGCCCTCCGGGTGTCGAAAGGATCCGAGGACGTACGATGGCCAATCCGCTTTTTGAACGGTTGACGAAGGAACTCGACGACGTTTCGGCCGAATACGAGAGCCGCTTCGCGGGTCAATCCCGCTCGACGCGCGAGCTCCGCGAGCTCGACGCCCTCGTCGATCGCGTGCAGAAGGTGATCGCACAACTCGACACCATCCCCGCGGCGGCCCAGGGTCAGGAACTCATCCGCGTGCGCCAGGTGGCGACCGAGAACCTCTCGCTCTACCAGAACGAGCACAAGGCCATCGCCGAGGCGAAGGCCGCCGGTCCCGAGTTCGAGGAATTCGCTCCGCTCGCCACGAACGCGAACTTCGTCTTCGCGCGCTACCACCGCCACTTCGCGGGGAAGTCCCGCGCCACCCGCGACCTCGCGCTCCTCGAGGAGATGGTGGTGGACCTCCAGCTCATCTCCGACGAGATGGGCGGCATCCTGAAGCGGAAGCCTTCGCCGAACTTCGCGCGCGACAAGCAGCTCGTCGAGGAGTCGCTCGCGTCGTACCGGAACGAGATCGAGGAGATCGGCAAGGCCCAGAAGGCGGGCACGCCCGAGGATCAGGCGAACCTCCTCGCCAACCTCGCGAACGACCAGTTCGCCATCTACCGCGTGCACTTCGCGAACCGCTCGCGCGTCACGCGTCGCCCGGCCCTCCTCCAGCGCATGATCAAGTCGCTCACGCGCCACCGCACGCGCATGGAGGAGATCAAGAAGGGCGGGTTCTCCCAGTCCTTCCACGACACGAACATCGGCGTCGTCTCCGAGAACCTCCGCATGTACGAGACGGAGCTCGCCGAAGTCCGCAAGGCCCGCCAGAGCACGGCGATGAACGACCTCCAGGGCGCCCTCGGCGGAGCGGCGAACGAGCTCTTCGAGGCCTACGGCAACGAATTCGGCGGCAAGCCGCGGAACACGGTGTCCCTCGAGCGCCTCACGGAGCTCTGCGATCTCCTGGGCGAGATCGCGCGTCAGATGGGTGATCTCGGTCGCGCCAACGCGAACGAGATGAACTCCAAGAACCTCGAGATCGTGAACAACTATCTCGCCACCTTCGAGCGCGAGTACGAGCTCATCGAGGAAGCGAAGAAGGCCTCCGCGGTCTGACCGGGGAAGACGCGATGTCCGACGACGCACGAGCCCTCGTCCGCCGCTTCGGCCTCGCGCCCCATCCGGAAGGGGGCTTCTTCAAGGAGACCTTCCGTTCGGCCGCACGCTTCGCGCTCCCGGGGTATCCAGGGGAGCGCGCGGCGTCCACGGCCATCCATTTCCTCCTCGAGGCGGACACGTTCTCGGCGTTCCACCGCGTCCGGTCGGACGAGGTGTGGCACCACTACGCGGGGGATCCGCTCGAGCTCCACACGATCGACGACGACGGCCACGCGGCGCTCGTCGTCCTCGGCCCGGATTTCGAGGACGGACAGGTGCCTCAAGCGGTCGTGCCCCGTGGCGTGTGGCAGGCCGCGGCGCCTCGGGGCTCGCGGTACGCGTTCGTCGGATGTACCGTGGCACCCGGGTTCGACTTCGCGGACTTCGAGATGCCCCCACGGACGACCCTCCTCGCACTCTTCCCCCGTCACACGGACCTCCTCACGCGGTTCACGCGAGCGAACGCTCCCGACGATCCCTAGGCACGATTGGAGACTTCCCGATGAGCACCTACGTCATCACCGGCGCGAACCGCGGCATCGGTCTCGAGCTCGCCCGCCAGTGCAAGGCCCGCGGGGACACGGTCGTCGCCGTCTGCCGCAAGTCCTCTCCCGAACTCGACGCTCTCGGCGTCCGCGTGGAATCGGGCGTCGACGTCGCGAAGGAGAGCGCGGGGGCCGACCTCAAGGCCCGCCTCGGCAAGACCACGGTCGACGTCCTCGTCCACAACGCCGGCGTGCTCGTGCACGACACCCTCGCCAACGTCGACGAGAATTCCCTGCGGACCCAATTCGAGGTCAACGCCATGGGCCCCGTGCTCGTCACGAAAGCCCTCGCGCCGCTCCTCACGAAGGGTTCGAAGATCGCCATCGTCACGAGCCGCATGGGCTCGGCGGCCGACAATTCCTCCGGAGGCGCGTACGGCTACCGCATGTCGAAGGCGGCCGTGAACATCGCGGGTGTGTCCCTCGCGGTCGACCTGAAGAAGCAGGGAGTGGCCGTCGTCATCGTCCATCCGGGCTTCGTGAAGACGGACATGACCCACGGCAGCGGCAACGTCGAGCCCGCGGATTCGGCGAAGGACATCCTCGCGCGCATCGACGCTCTCACCGTCGAGACGAGCGGCAAGTTCCTCCACGCGAACGGCGAAACCCTTCCCTGGTGAGCCGTCGCCCATGGCGTCGATCTTCGTCGCGGGAGCCACGGGTGCCACGGGCCGCGTGTTCCTTCCGCTCGCCACGGCCGAGGGCCACACGCTGACGTTCCACGTCCGTCCGAAAACGGCGGCGACTTCCCCGCTGGCGAAGGATCCGCGCGCGCGCGTGTTCGAACTCGACGACGCCCCGGCCCTCGGAGCCGCACTACGAGGTCAGGACGTCGTCGTGTCCTTCGTGGGCACCATGCAGAAACGCTTCGGTGCCGGCGACACCTACGAGTCGAGCGACGTGGGCTCCACCACCTCCCTCGTCGCGGCCGCGAAGGCCGCGGGCGTCCCGCGGTTCCTCCTCCTCAGTTCCTATGGAGCGGGCGGTATGGGGGCCTACCTCGCCATGAAGCGCCGGTGCGAGCGCATCGTGGAGGAGAGCGGCCTGGCGTGGACGCTCTTCCGACCGTCGGCCCTCGTGAGTCCAGAGGGGGACGCCGGAGATCATCTCGGACGTCGCGACCCTCCGCCCATGATGGGCGCCGTCCTCGGCGCGCTCCGGGGCATCGGCCCACTCCGCGGATGGGCCGACGACGTGCGTCCGATCCCCATCGAGATCCTGGCCCGCGCCTTCGTCCGCGTCGTCGAATCCCCCGAGAACGGCCGGATCCTCCAAGGTCGCGATCTCTGGAAGCTCGGCGGAACCTGATCGCGCGTCAGCGGTCCCGCGCGGCGGCCTTCTTCTTCTCGATCGCGAGTTCGAGCTCGTCGAGGGTCTTCGGCCAGTCCTCGCGGAGAAGACGCGAGAACGCACGGTCTGCCAGGAGGCGCCCTTCGGTCTGGCACGTCGCGCAGTAGTTCGCCTCGTTCTCCGCGTAGACGATGCGCTGCACCGGAGACCCGCACACGGGGCACGGCTTGCCGTACCGGCCGTGCACGGCCATCTCGGGACGGAACGCGGTGACCTTCTCGGGAAAGCCGTCCTTCGCCTCCACGCGGAGTCGATCCGTCCACGTCGTGAGGGTCTCCTCCATGGCGCGTTGCAGACGGAGGATCGCGTCGTCGCCGAGTTGGGCGCTCCGGGCGAGGGGCGAGAGCTTCGCGGCGTGCAGGATCTCGTCGGAATAGGCGTTGCCCACGCCGGAAAAGATGCGCGGATCGGTGAGAAGACGTTTCAGCGTGCGGTTCTCCCGCGTGACGACCTCCGCGAACGCCGCAGGGGGGAGACCGAGCGGCTCGACGCCCCCCCGGTCGAACGCGCGGACCGCCTCCTCGCCCCGCACGACGTGGACGGAAGCGCGCTTCTTCGTGCTCGCTTCGGTCAGTTCGAGCGTTCCTTCGGCGACGTCGAGGGCGAAGAGGCCGATCTTCCCGGTGAGCTTCGCGTGCGCGGTCCCGACCGCGGGCTTCCACTTGAATCGACCCGCGACCATCAGGTGGACGACGAGGAACATCCCGCCCTCGATCCCGAACACGATGCGCTTTCCCAGGCGTCGTACGGAGTCGACGCGTTTCCCTTCGAGCGCCGACACGGGCGGGTCGAACGTGCGGACCACGAAGGGACTCGCCACGCGCACCTTCATGATCGTGCGACCGACCAGGCGCGTCGCGAGGTGCTCCACGTAGACGGTGACGTCGGGAAGCTCGGGCATCGACGTCGTCGGGAGGCGGACGCGCGGTCGCTCGTCGCGCTCAGGGAACGGAAGGCGTCTCGAGGAAACGACGGGTCGCGACGACGTGGGCGAGTTCGTCGACGAGGCACGCGAGCAGCGTCACGTGCGACGCGTCGAACCCGCGGCGGCCGACCTTGGGCGAACCGAGCTCGACGAAGCCGAACAGACCGTGCTCGCCCACGAGCGCCATCGCGAGGACGTCCGTGGGCGTGGTGTCGAGGGCGCCGAGACGTGCGGTGGTCTGGCGACGGGCCGGTCCCGTGAAGCCGTCGCCCCAGAGGACGTCGGTCTTCTGCAGCGCCAGGAGCGTGTGGTCGGAACGGAGGACGTTGCGACCGAGGAACGTCGGCGCGTTCGCGCCGTGCCCCGACGAGACCACGAAGTTGTCGAAGCGATCGCGGAGGGCGACGAGGCCCACGTCGCAACGCAGGTGGGAGACGGCGGCCACCAGCGTCTCGAACGCGGCCGACCGGAGCGACGGCGCGTCCTGGATGGCCCGGAGGTCGCGTGCGAGGAGACCGTCCTCGACGAAGGGATCCGCGGCGGCGAATCCCGTGGCGGGCGACATGCGGATGCCGCTCGCGTCGGGCGAGAGCTCGGGGGTCTCCTCGAGGGTGCGGAACGTCGGGTCGCTCGCGCGACGGAAGCGGGACGAGTGCGGCACCTTGCCGTTCTCCAGGCCGCGCCGGAGGAGTTCGAAGGACACGGGCCCGACGACCGTTCGTCCGTCGGTCACGAACCACTCCTCGTCCGGCGTCACCCGCGCGCGCGGCGCGACTGCGATTCGGTTCACGCCCATCGCTTTTTCGTGCTCCCCCACATGGCGCGGATACCCCGCTGGATGGGGACGGTCAAGCCGCTCGGATGACGCTGCAGTGTGCACAGAATGACGCGACCTCCCAAGACGGGTCGAGTCACGGACGCGAGGATCCGGACGACCGCGGGACACCTCGGAGGACGAGCTCCCCGCGCAGGGGAAGGAGACGCACGTGCGATTGCGAAGTCCCCGTGTTTCAGGCAGCTTGGGGTGCCTCCATGCTCCGAAACCGCCCGTTCGTCCGCTTCGCCACGAACGTGGCGCCCGTCCTCGCCGTCCTCCTGCACACCTCGGCGTCGGGAGCCGAGCCCGTGCGTACGACCCGAGGAGGCGAACGTGCGTGGGCGGTGCGTCCTGCGGCGGCGACGGTTCCTTCCGCGACCGGAGCCCGGCGCGGTGGTTGGGACCGGGCTTCGTCGGCGGAACTCGAGGGTCTCGCCGCCGACGTCGCGCGCAAGGTCTTCCCCCACGCGCGTGGGGCGGATCTGCGGTTCGCCGGTTCGGACACGTTCGGCGACGGCGACGTGGTCGTCCGGCTCGATCCCCACGTGACGCTCCCCGGCGTCGGTGCGCTCCGCATCCTCGGCCGGGGTGCGAGCGTCCGGTTCGACGCCCGTGGCCAGGTCACGTTCACGCTCGCGGATCTCCCGCCCGAGGCACGCGTGCGATCGTTCGTCGCGTCGTTCGACCCTGCGTCACTCCTGCCCGTCGATCGCGTCCTCGACGCGGCACGTCCGCGCTCGTTCCTCCCCGTCGACGCCGATCGGGTCCGTCTCGCCGTCCGCGCGGAAGCGGACGGACTCCGAGCCGTGTACGTCGTCGCGCCCCGTCCGCTCGAGGGCGTCCCCACGGCGCCCACCTGGCTCGTCGACGCCACGACGGGCGAGGTCGTGTTCCATCGTGAAGGCGTGCGCTTCGTGAACAAGGCCCTCGTGTACGCGGCGAACCCCGCGTCGACGCCGAACCTCACCAACGAACTCCTCCCCATCCTTCCGACGGAAGCCACGCCCAAGGTCCTCGAGAACGACCTCGTCGTCACGAAGAGCTGCATCGACAAGGGTCGTCGCGCGAGCGCGTCCCTCCTCGGCGTCAGCGGGACGATCCACGTGTGCGATCTGCTCCACAACGCGTTCCCGGACGCCCAGGGCGACTGGGTCGATCCGCCCGTCGACGACGGGACGAGCGCGGCCTTCGAGGACCCGTTCTCGGAAGTGTCGATGTACTACCACGTGAACCGGACCTACGCGTTCTTCCGCGGGCTCCACGGCGTCGCCGACGCGCGAGTCATCGCGAAGAAGTTCCTCTCGGTGGCGAACCTGCGCCTCGTAGCGGGCCTCGCGGAGGGCGACATCGGCTCGGCGACGCGCGCGGACGCCCGCCTCGAGCGCTTCCCGAACGCGTTCTACTCGCCCGGCGGCGACTTCTTCGGCTACCTGCACGACGCCTCCGGTCCCGGCCTGTGGTTCGGCCAAGGTTACCGGCGCGACTACGCGTACGACGGCGACGTCGTCGCCCACGAGTTCACCCACGCCGTCGTCGACGAAACGTTGAAGCTCGGCTTCTACGCCACGGACTCGTTTGGTGCGATCGACGCGCCCGGAGCGATGAACGAGGGACTCGCGGACTTCTTCTCGTCGGCGGCCGCGGGAGATCCGGACGTCGGCGAGTACGCCGCGAAGGACGCCTCGCGCGTCGACTCGGTCATCCGCACGCTCGCCAACGACGACACGTGCCCGAAGAACCTCACGGGCGAGACGCACTACGACTCGACGCTGTTCTCCGGCGGGCTCTGGAGCGCGCGCACGGCACTCCCCGAAGCCGATCGATCGAAGTTCGACGCCGCGCTGTACAAGGCCATGCGCACGAACGTGGGCCGGGACGACCTCGGGTACGAGGAGCTCGTGGGACTGTTCCTGGCCACGCTCCGCACGGACCTCCCCTCCGGCGCGACCTCGCTCGAGGCGGAAATGACCAAGCGGGGCGTCCTTCCCGCGTGCGCGCGTGTCCTCCCGTGGACGGGTTCGCCGATCCAACCTCCGGGTGGCACGGGAGCCATCGGCGTGTTCGCCGCGCCGGGCAAGGACGGTTCGGGGAACGTGAACCGCGGCGATCTCTACCCCGGCATCCTGCAGTTCTCGTTCGACGTCCCCCCCGGCACGGAGAAGATCACCTTCGGCTTCTCCGTACGCCCTTCGTTCGGCCTGGGGATGTCGACGTCGGCTCCCCAACCCTTCGCGCCCACGGTGATCGTGAAGGCGGGCGCGCCCATCGTGTGGACGACGGGGACGAAACTCGCGCACGACGCCCCCATCGTCGTCGAAGCGGGGGAAGGGTCGGCCACGTTCGACGTGCCGCCCGGAGCCACGAAGCTCTACGCGCAGATCGCGAATGCCGGCGGCGAGGGCTCGTACACGTCGGTCACGTGGAGTGCCCCGCCGCCGAAGGTGGACGCGGGCGTGAAGACCGTCCCCGCCACGCCCGCCGACGTCACGCCGACGACGACGGTCGTCACGACCGAAGGTTCGTGTTCGTGTGCGACCGTCGCCGATTCCACGACGCCGGCGTCCCGTTTCCTCGCGCTCGTCTCCGCCGCCGTTCTCGCCGCGGTATCCGCGATCAGGCGCCGTTCGCGAAAGCCCTGACGGCCTGGTCGAGGCGCGCGAGGCCCGTCGCGAGCTCGTCGGGCGGGACGGCCGTGTAACAGAGGCGTGCGTGGCGCTCGAAGCCGAGGCCCGAAGCGGCGCCGGGACAGAGCAAGACTCCGTGGTCGACCGCCACGGCGAGGAACGCCGCGAGGTCGGCCTCGCGAGCGGCGAGCATCGCGCCGTAGTCGACGAACACGTAGCTCCCACCTTCCGGCACGTGGAAGGTCGCACCCGATGCGCGGAGTGCCTGCACGGTGGTGTCCCGTGCCGTGCGGTACGCCACCTGCGATTCACGGAGCCAGATCGCTCCCCGGGTGAGAGCCGTGAGTGCCGTACGCTGCGCGACGACGGGCACGTTGAACCCCGAATGGGTGGCGACGCGGGTCGCGACGGTGACGACGTCCCTCGGCGCCACGATGGCTCCGACGCGCGCGCCGGCGAGCGCGTGGCTCTTCGAGAACGACGACGCGACGATCGTGCGCGCGGCCATGCCGTCGATGGCGCGGATGGACCGATGTTCGCCCTCGAACACCGAGTCCGCGTAGACCTCGTCGGCGACGATCCAGAGATCGAACTCTTCGGCCACGCGGGCGATGGAGTCGAGGGTCGATTCCCCGAACACCTTGCCGTCGGGGTTGTTGGGGGAGATGAAGTAGAGGGCGCGGGTCGCGGGAGTGATGCGGGATCGGAGGAGCGCGCCGACGTCGAGGGAAGGGTCGGCGTAGAGCGCTTGCGTCAGAGGAACCTCGACGACGTTCGCCCCGCACGCCCGCAGGATGCCCACGGCCAAGGGCCAATAGGGCGACACCAGCAGGACCTCGTCGCCCGGTTCGAGTACGGCGCGGCAGGCGGCGAAGATCGCGTGCGTCGCTCCCGTGCCGACGAGTACCTCGGTCGCCGGGTCGACGGGTGGACCGAAGGAACCGCTCGCACCGTGCCTCCCAGCGAGCGCGGCCTTCAGGGCCGGAAGTCCGCCGAGGGGACCGTACGCGTAGAGTTCGCGATCGAACGCGTCCGTGCGTTCGTGGGCGGCGAAACGTGCGCCGTCCGGAGGGGACCGGTAGGTGTCCCCGATGTGGAAGGTGACGAGGGACTCCCCGCGTGCGCGCAGTGCCTCGATGCGGGGCGCGAGCTCGGCGAAGATGCTCGCTCCGAGTGCTCGCGACACGGAGGAGAGCGATCGCGACGGTCGGGCGGTCACGACGGGACGCTCCCCTGCGTTCCTCCGGGCCGGATCGTACGGAGGACCGTCTCCCCTTCCTTCCGGACCCGCAGGACGAGCGCGTCGAGTACGGCCGGCGTGGTGCGCGGGTTGATGATCGTCGTGCGGAGCGCCACACCGTCCCGGAGACGTGTCTGCACGAGGTAGAAGTCCCCGGAGTCGACGATGCCGTCCCGGATACGGGACTGGAGGAGATCCTTCTCCTCCGGCGAGAGCGTGACGCCGGGCGGGATCCACCGGAAGCACACGATGGTGTTCTCGGGCGCGACGGGCACCTCGAAGTCCGGCGCTCGACGGAGCGTGTCCGCGAAGCCGACGGAAAGCTCCACCATGCGGTCCACGAACGCGCCGAAGAAGGCCTCTCCGTGGGTGGCGAGCGCCATCCACACCTTGAGGGACATCATGCGCTTCGTGCACTCGAGGGTGCGCGTCCCCGCGTTCCACCACTCGAGCGAGGGATGCCCGCCCGCGAAGAGGTACGAGGCCTCCTGGGCGAACGCGTCGTACGAACGCCGGCCGTCCCGGAACACGACGAACGTGACGAGGGCCGGCATCATCATCATCTTGTGGGCGTCCCACACGACGGAGTCGGCGCGCTCGATGCCCCGGAGCTTCTCGCGGTACCGCGACGAGAGCGCGAACGACCCGCCGTGGGCGCCGTCCACGTGGAACCAGAGGTCGTTCGCCGTGGCGAACTCCCCGATGGGCCCGAGGGGATCGAACGCGCCGGTGGACGTCGATCCCGCGCTGGCGACGACGCCGACGACGCGCCTTCCTTTCGCTTCCGCGCGGCCCTTGGCCTCGGCGAGGGCATCCGCGCGCATCCGGTACGACGCGTCGCTCGCCACGGGTTCGACGGCATCGTCCCCGAGGCCCATGATCTGGAGCGATCGACGCACGGAGTAGTGCGCTTGGTCACCGGCGAGGAAGGTCAGGGGTGGGCCGGCGTTCGCCCCCTTGGACCACACGTCGAACCCGGCCTTCGCTTGTCGGGCGGCGAGGAGCGCCGTCAGGTTGCCGGCGGATCCTCCGGAGGTCATGACGCCGTCGCAGGATGCGTCGAAGCCGAGCTTCGCCCCCGCCCATTTCACGAGGTTCCGCTCCATGGACGTCGAGACCGGTCCCATCTCGAACACGGCCATGCCGTTGTTGAGGAGGGCCGCGACCATCTCGGCGAGCGCGGAATCGGGCAAGGGCGAGCTCACTTGGTGGCCCACGTAGTTCGGGTGGTGGAGCTTGGTCGACGCGCGGACCACGTCGGCCAGACGCGCGGCGAACGCGCCCGGGTCCGGGGCCTCGAACGACGCCGGCCACTCGGGGAGCAAGCGGTCGTGATCGCGGGACGGAACGACCGGTCCTTCGCCGCGGTCCATCGCACGGAGATGGTCGGCGAGGGCGTCCACGAGCGCGTGCCCTTCCTTCCGGAAGCGCTCCGGGTCGAACGCGCGCGCGACGTCGTCGTCGAACGAGGTCACGGTCCCTCCGTCACCAACCGGCGGCGTGGGAGCCGGCACGACGCGGTTCGGGAACGCCCACGTAGCCGGAAGGTCCCCGGCCGATGGTCGGAGCGTCGGCGAGGTGCCCGCGTTCCTCGAGCTTGTAGCCCATTCGCTCGAGTTCGGCCTTCTGCAGGTCGGTGATGCCGTCCTTCTCGTGAAGGACGACGTCGGGCAGGTGCTGGTGGTGGAAGCGTGGCGCATTCACGGCGCTGACGACGTCGAGACGGTGGTCCACGACGTTCGAGAGGATCTGGAAGACGGCCGTGATGATTCGCGGTCCGCCGGCCGCACCGAGGACGAGCTCCACCTTCCCGTTCTGGTCCACGACGATGGTGGGCGACATGGACGACAGCATGCGCTTTCCGGGCGCGACCGCGTTCGGTTCTCCCTGGACGAGACCGAAGCCGTTCTCCGTTCCGGGCTTCGACGCGAAGTCGTCCATCTCGTTGTTCATGACGAAGCCCGCGCCTTTCACGGTGACGCCCGAACCGAACCACCAGTTGATGGTGGTCGTGAGCGCGACGGCGTTCCCCTCCGAGTCGACGACGGAGAAGTGGGTCGTGTGGGGTCCGGTCCCGGAAGCCTCGGCCGACGGGATCTCCGACGACGGAGTGGCCTTGTCGGGGAGGATGGTGCTCCGCGCCTTGTCGGCCCACGCGGGCGCGAGGAGTTCGTCGAGCGGGTTCTTCACGAAGTCGGGATCGCCGAGGCGGGCGTTGCGGGCGGCGAACGATCGGCGCATCGCTTCGAAGACGAAGTGGAGCTCCGTCGGCGAGTGCCACGCCATGGACGGCAGATCGATCTTCTCGAGGATGTGCGCCATCATCGCGAGACTCACACCGCCCGAGGACGGTGGCGGCATCGAGATGACGTGGTGTCCGCGGTAGTCGAACTCGACGGGCGTGCGCCACTTCGCGCGGTAGGCCTTCAGGTCTTCCTTCGTGAGGAGACCGTCGTTCGCCTTCATCTCGGCATCGAGGAGGTCCGCGGTGGGGCCTTCGTAGAATCCCTTCGGTCCCTCGGCCGCGATGCGCTCGAGGACGGCCGCGAGTTCCGGATCCTTCCACGTCGTCCCGATCACGGGCGGCGCACCGTTCGGGAGGAAGAGCGCCGCGGACGTCGGGTTCTTCGCGAGGCGACCCTTGAGGTCGTCGATGACCTTGGAGAAGTTCTCGTCGACGACGAAGCCTTCCTTCGCGAGCTTGATCGCGGGCGCGACGAGCTCCTTCCAGGATTTCTTCCCCGAGCCCAACTTCTGGTGCGCTTCGTGGAGTCCCGCGACGCTGCCCGGCACACCCGACGCGCGATGACCGTCCTTCGAACCGGCCGTCGCCTTCCCGTCGGCGCCGATGTAGACGTCCCGCGTCGCGCGTGCGGGTGCGGTCTCGCGGAAGTCGAGGGCGTAGGGCTTGCCGGCCATGCGCGCGACCATGAAGCCACCGCCGCCGACGTTGCCTGCCGCGGGGTGCACCACGGCGAGGGCGAACGCGAGCGCGACGGACGCGTCGACCGCGTTGCCTCCGCTCGCCAGGACTTCCTGCGCGACCTTGCTCGCGAGCGTCGCGTCGGACGAGACCATACCATGAGCGCCTTCGGCGCCGCCCTTGCCCGCGGGGTACGGCCAGGCGGGCGGGAACACCACCGGCGTCGTGGCCACGGAAGTCGTGTGCGGGTCGGCCGACACCGGCTTCGCGGGCGGAGGATTCGCGGCCCCGCAACCGACGAGGACAAGGAGGGAGAAAAAGCACGTCGTCGGCCGAACTCGCATGGCGCCACTCTACCCGCGAATCCGGCCCCCGGCCTCACGTTGTTCGTGGAGCCGTCACGTCGATGTCACGTGGGAATCGTAGGGTTTCCGTCGATGGCACGCATTCTCGTCGTCGAGGACGAAGACGACATCCGCCAGGTGCTCGAATACAACCTCAAGCAGGCCGGTCACGAGGTCGTGGCCGCGTCCCGCGGACAGGACGCCCTGCGCGAAGCCTCGTCGTACCGTCCCGATCTCGTGCTGCTCGACCTCATGCTGCCGGACCTTCCGGGCACCGAGGTATGCCGCACCATGAAGCGATCGCCGGAGACGCGGGACATCCCCATCGTCATGGTCTCGGCGAAGGGCCACGAAGTGGACCGCGTGCTCGGCTTCGAACTCGGCGCGGAGGACTACGTCGTCAAGCCATTCAGCGTCCGCGAGTTGCTGCTGCGCGTCGCCAGCATCCTCAAACGTTGCGCCGCGGAGCCCGTTTCCGTGTCGAACGTGGTCGAGTTCGGGATCCTCAAGGTCGATCGCGACGCCCACAGGATCTGGATCGCCGGGAACGAGGTCGAGCTCACGGCCCTCGAGTTCAAGCTCCTCATCACGCTCTACGATCGCAAGAACCGCGTGCAGACGCGGGCCGCGCTCCTCGACGACGTCTGGGGCATCAAGGCCGACATCACGACCCGCACCGTCGACACCCACGTGAAGCGCCTCCGCGAGAAGCTGGGCGACGCCGGGGACTACGTGGAGACGGTCCGGGGCGTGGGCTACCGTTTCGCGGCGTCCCCCGAGACGGCCCGTGGCGAACGCACCCCGTCCACGTCCCCTTCGGACGGGTCGGAAGAAGCGGAAGCCGAGTTCTGAGGAACCTTCCGGGACGGGGCGTGTCCGAAGGTCCGTGAGACTTCGCCTGCCGGCTTCCGTCGCGTGTGTCGTCGCCATCGCGGCGGCCTCGATTCCGACCTCGGTCCCTCGCGTGGCCCTCGCCGACGTGGGATGCCGCAGGGTGTCCGGCCCGCTCCTCGACCGCACGGAGCGCGCCATCCGGGCCGCCTACCGGAAGACCCAACCCCCGAGCCGCGTGTTCGTGGACTTCGCCTGCGATCCCCAGGACGACGCGTTCCGCGAGATCCACTTCGACGAAGGCTCCGGCCACGGGGGCACGCTCCGTTCGTTCCGCCTCGTGCGCGAAGGCGTCGTGTTCTCCGTGCGTCGCTACGGCTACGCGGGCTACCCGCTCCGGGGTCCCCGAGCGGACGGCAACGAGCACGCCTTCGCGTTCGACGAAGCCTCCATTCCCGTGGAGAAGATCGACGCCCTCGTCCCCGCGATGCGACTCGCCGCCCACGCTTCGGTGCACGAAGTCGCGTTGGAGACGGACGTGGGGTTCGGCATGTCGGGCACGATCTCGTCGAACGACTACCACCTCGCGCTCACGACCAAGGACGATCACGGGAGGGTGTTCCAGCGCGCGTTCACCGGCTACGACGGCACCACGGAGCAGGACGGTTCGATCCCCATGAACCTCGCCGTGAAACCGCTCCGCGATTTGCTGGACGCGGCGACCTACCGCAGCACCGCGCTACGCCCCGCGGACACGACATGGCTCGCGGAGCACGTCGCGGCGGAGGTCGCCTCGAAAGGGTCGCGATGGGTCCGGGATCGCAGCGTGGCGATGGCGGAGGCGGCCGGCGTCACGCTCCCGGCGGGCACCGTTACGAAGGCACCCTGAACCGGAAGACGGGAGACGTGGAAGCCGGCGACGCTCAGAAACCGTACTGGAAGCCGATTTCCGGGGAGAGCGCGGGGAAGACGCCGTTCGGTCCGAAGGCGGCCGTGATCTTCGCGGCCGCGGTGATGGCGGCGCGCGGGACGACGGCGTAGCGGACACCGCCGCCGCCGGCGATGAAGCCCGGACCGCCGATGCCCCACGCTTGCACGGTCTTGTTCGCGCCGGCGGGCATGCCCGTCTCGAGGACGCTCACGTCCACCTTCGCGTCGAGCTCCTGGATGCCGCCGCCGAGGAACACGAGCGGGGCGAAGCCGGGACGCGCCAGAGCACCACGACCGATGACGTAGGTCGCGCGGAGCTCGGCGTGGATCGGCGCGAGGGGTCCGCGTCCGTCCTTGCCGGCATGGGCGCCCGGGTAGGTGCCCATGACGTAACCGAGGCGCGCGCCGAGGAGGAAGTTCGCCGTGAGCGCGTAGTCGAACGAGAGCATCAGGCGGAACGTGCCGGGCGCGACACCGCCGGTCACCGAGTTCTTCTTGTTCGGGATGACGCGGTTGTTCTCCTCGCCGCCGTCGTTGACGCGCGGGTAGTCGGAGCCGTCGGGGTTCGTACAGTAGAAGTTGCCGTTGTTGATCGGCGCGGCCGTGGCGGGATCCAGGCGGCAGACTTCGTCCTGGGATCCGAGGATCACGAAATCCATGGAGGCCCCGAGGCCGACCCAGAAGCGCGCGAACTTCTTCTCGTCGACCGCGTCTCCGGCGGCGCAGACGTTGTTCTTGCAGGACTTGCTCGAGCACTCCGAGCTCTCCTCGCACTCTTCGCCTTCGCCCTTGGCGGTCGGCTCGTCGAGGGACGTGGGCGTGGAGACGGGCGTCGCCTTCTTGCAGCCGGGGAAGTCCGGCGGGCAGTCGACCGACTCCTGGCATTGCTTGGGGGCGGCTTGTCCCGGAAGGTGCGGCGCTTCGACGCCGGAGTCGAGCTTCTGCTTCACGGCCACGCGGAACGGGTTGTTGCGATCGCCGGAGGTGGCGACGGGATCGTTCGCGGCGTTGAAGCCCTGGAGGTAGTAGAGGAGATCGCCCTGCGTGACGTCGATGCAGGGGACGAGGGCGCCGTATCCGGTACCGGTCTTCTTGAGTTCGAGGGTCTTCCACTCGCTCATGCCGAAGCCGCGGTAGCGCGCGATGACCTTCACGACCGCTTCGGATCCCGCGTACTCGGCGTAGATCGCGTGGGGCGTGTTGACGACTTCCTGGGTCGACGCCGTGTGCGTGAAGTCGCCGGAGGGAGCGGCCGTCGGCGCGGCGCCGGTGGCCGCGGGCTTGCCGGTGGGCGCGGGCGCGGTGGCGCCCTTCTTGAGATCGGCGAAGAAGGCCTCGAGCTCCTTCGTCTTCACGTCCGGATCGAGGGCCACGTTCGGATCGATCTTGAGGGCCTCGCGGAGACTCTCGCCGGCTTCGTCCTTCTTGCTCAAGGCGACGAACTGGATGGTGCCGATGTCACGCTTGAGGGTGGCGCGGAGGGCGGGCGAGCACTTCTCGCCGCACTTCGTGACGGCCTGGTTCAACTTGTCGATCGCCTTGTCGGGCGCGACGTTGACGACGTAATCCTCCTCCATCGCCTTCTTCTGGAGGGCCTTCGCCTCGGCTTCGACGCCGCCCGCGGCAGGCGCCTTCTTCTGCGCGTAGGCCGGGTTCGACCCGAAGGTGGAGAGCGCGATCGGAGACGCGACGAGAAGCGCGAAGGCGAGGAAGCTCGGGAGGCGGAAAGAAGCGCGAGATGTCACGTCGGAAGTCCCTCGGGAAGGCCCTGGGTGCCGTCCGTTCAGGGCAGCACTCTACGGTCGCGACATACACCGAATCGCCGCGCGGAACCACCGTAACGAACACGTCTCCGAAGGGCGACTTCTGCGCGGAACCCCGGAAAATGCACGTTCTGCCGCGGTTCCCACGATCGACGTTCGCGTTCGTCGCCGAGGGACGATGACTTCCGTCCCCGCATCGCGGACGTCGGACGTCAGGGGACCGCGGTCTTGGCTTCCGTGCGGATGAATTGCACGCGGCGGTTCAAGGCCTTGTTGCCTTCGCTGTTGTTCGGCACGAGCGGCTGCGTCATGCCGTAGCCCTTGGCGATGAGGCGGCTCTTGTCGATGCCGTGGGCCACGAGGTAGTTCCGCACGGACTCGGCGCGGGACTGCGACAGCTTCATGTTGAGCTGCGCGTTGCCGGTGTTGTCGGTGTGGCCCTGCACTTCGAGGGCGATCTTCGGGTTGTCCTTCAGGACGTCGCGAACGGCGTCGAGGATGACGAAGCTCTCCGGCTTGATGACGGCCTTGTTCGTCTGGAACTGGATCTGCTGCGTGATCCGGATTTCCTTGTCCGTGACGATGACGTTCTTGCGCGGACAACCGGGCTTCTCGCCGCCGGGCACGCCGGGCTGGGTCGGACAGAGATCGTCGACGTCGGCCACGGTGTCGCGGTCGTTGTCGGGATCGGGGCAGCCGTCCTCGTCCTCGAAGCCGTCCGGATCCTCTTTCTGGTTCGGGCAGCGGTCGTTGCCGTCCGCCACGCCGTCGGCGTCGTTGTCGGTGTCGGGACAACCGTCGTCGTCCTGGAAGCCGTCGTAGTCCTCGGCCTCGACGATGCACTGGTCGATGGAGTCGGGAATGCGATCGCTGTCGGTGTCGGGATCGTCCGGGCAGCCGTCGTCGTCCTGGTAGGTGTTCCAGGTCTCGCGTTCGGTCGGGCACTTGTCCGCGTCGTCGAGGATGCCGTCCCCGTCCTTGTCGCCGGACTTCGGCTCCACGTCCCCGCACTGCTCCGGCGGGCTCATGGCCAGGGCGGCCTTGCCGTTCGCTTCGGCCACCTGGAAGTGGCGTTCGGCGTCGTCGAGGTGTCCCTGATCGAGGTCGGTGGCGGCGAAGCGGAGGTTCGAACGGGAGAGCGCCAGTTCGCGCGGCGCGCAACGCTTGGCGCCGTTGCGATCGGCCCGCTCCACGATCGCGGTCATGCCGTCGATCTTTCCGCGGAGTGCCGGAGCGCCGGCGCAGGAGAGGACGAAGGGTGCCGTCGTGACGAGCAGCACCGCGGCGACACGTCTCATGGTTTGCGTGCCTCGGCCTTGTTGCGTGCGGCCTTCGTCGCGTCGATGGCCTTCACCGCGAAGTCTTCGGCGGTCTCGGCGTAGTCGGCGGCGTCGGAGTAACTCGCGGTGCTCGCTTCGTGCATCGCCTGCTCGAGGTGCGCGCGCGCGTAATAGAACTCGTACGGAGCCCATTGCTCCGCTCCGACCTCACGGGCTTCTTCGACCCGGGACGATGCCGCATTCACGGTGGCGGCGTAGTACACGCCTCCGCAACCCGTCCCGAACGCGAGGGTGGTCGTGACGGCGCTGACGGCCAAAACGTGCCGAAGTCGAAGGCGCATCGAGGTCCAATGGGTATCAGTCCCCGCGAACTTCGGTCAAGGAGTCCGCAGGTACGAGTGCTGCCTGGAAACGACGGAGGGAGTCTGCCAGGAGGAGGCGCCGGGACGGCGCCGACAAATCAGAGCCGCCGGGACGGCGCCGAGAAATCAGAGCCGCCGGGACGGCGCCGACAAATCAGAGCCGCCGGGACGGCGCCGACGTGTCAGAGCCGGCGGAAGACGCCGACGACCACGCCGAGGAGCATGGTGGGTCGGAAGTCGGAGGCGCGCACGAGGATGGGCGCCATGGACTTGTTCGCCGGTTGGAAGCGGACGTAGTCCTTCTCGGGGTAGTAGTACTTCACGGTCGCTTCGTCGCCGATGAGGGCGACCACGATGTCTCCCCGTTGGGCGGTGAGCTGCTTCCGGACGAAGATGTAGTCGCCGGAGAAGATGCCGGCGTCGATCATGGAATCGCCGGTGACCTTGAGGCCGAACACTTCGCGTCCGCCCTTCAAGAGCCCGCGGTCCACGCGGATGGTGTCGACCACGTGCTCTTCGGCGAGGAGCGGGAGACCGGCGGCCACGCGACCCAGGATCGGCACGTCCACCATGTCGGCGTCGTTCGCGGGACCGAAGCCGTTGGCGCCACCGGCGAGGAGCCCCTGATCACCTGCCACGTCCGTCGCCGCCGCCATGCCGGTGGGACGGAGGGCGCGGGACTTCATGTCCTCGCGGGTGAGGTAGCCCTTGCGCTCGAGGGCGCGAAGGTGATCGTTCACGCCGTTCGTGGAGCGGATTCCCATGCGGGCGCCGATTTCGCGGAGCGTCGGCGGGTAGCCGCGGTCCGTGATGGACTGCCGAATGAAATCGAGGACCATCTGCTGGCGCTGCGTGAGACCTTGCATGGTGCGGCTAGGCTACTGAACGCACGTCACCGAGTCAAGGCGCCGTCCCCACCTTTCGTGAACAGGTGTGGAAGATATGTGGAAAACCCCCGAATTCTCAGGGTTTCTTGGGAGGGGTCCCCGTCGGAATTCCGGCCTTCCCGCCAGCGCCCTTCCCCTTGGCCTTCGCTTGCGGCAGCCAGAGCGACGTGAAGATGTGCCCTTCGAACGTGTCCCCGTGGCACGGATCGCAGCCGGGCTCCTTGCCGTCGGTCCGCGTCAGCCGGTCCACGAACTCGTGGTCCATCCACGTGGACAGCGCCTTCTTGTCCCCGCGCTCGAGGAATTTCATTCGCCCCTGGTGGCACGAGTCGCAATAGAGGGGTTGGCCATCCACGGTCGCGGTGCGCGTGAAGTCGTTCCACATGCGTTCGGCGATGATTTTCGCGTCCGTCGGCGCGGAAAAGTCGTCGGCGTGGCAGTCGGAGCACTTGGCGCCGAGGGCCCGGGTGAACGTGCGCATGACCTTCCGGAGTTTGTCGCCGGAGATCTTGTCGAGGGTCGGGAGCGCCTTCGGATCGAGTCCGATGGCTTGGAGGTCCGCCGCGAGCCGGCTCGGGACGACGGGCGGCATCGCGCCCACCGGTGCGGGGTCGCCCTTGCCAGGAGCCGTCGTCGACCCCTGTCCCGTGGACGTCGGCAGCTTGGAGGGAGTCGGTGCTCCGGAATCACCGACGCCCTCGGCCGCCGGCCCGGACACCACGGCGTCCGAGGGTGACTTCGCGGTGGGCGTCGCGTCACCGCACGCGAGAGCGACGAGCGCGGACCCGGCGAGGATGGCGGGAAAGATACGGTGAAGCCTCCGCGCGGAGGCACGAACGAGGGTCGTTCGATCGCGGTTCATGGTCCTCAGAACTTCCCGCTCACGGTGAGGAACGTGAGCTTCTCGTTCGTCTCGCGGAGACGGCTCGAGAGGATGCGAACGCAGTTCCAGAGGACCTCGTACGCGAGGTCCTTGTGGAGGAAGAGCAGATCGTCGAAGGCGTCCTTGCCGATGACGAGCAAGCGGCACCGCTCGTGGACGCGGGCGTCGGCGGATCGGGGGGACTCGTCGAGGAGCGCCATCTCGCCGAACACCTGACCGGGACCGAGGACCGCGAGCGCCTCTTCCCCCATGCCGGCGATTTCGCGGGAGATGCGGACCTTGCCTTCGAGGATGACGAACAGCTTGTCCCCGGGATCGCCGAACTGGAAGATCCGCGTACCGAGGCCGTGGCTCTCTTCGCCCGCCACGGCCGCGATGAGCGAGAGGGCCGGTTTGGTGAGGCCGTCGAAAAACGAGACCTTCGCGAGTTGGGTCTCGCGTTCGGCCTGGGTGAACGGCTGTGAGTTCGTGGTGCTCACGAAGATCCTGGGCTCCGAAGGCTACCGCCACGGACTCCTCCAGGTCCACATGCTTGGGGGGCCCCGGGTGGTGATATCCTCGTCGGAATGTCCCTCGTGTCGATGCTGAAGAACGCGATCGTCCCGGACGAAGTGACGAGGCGCGTGGACGCCATCGAGTTGCCGTGGACCACCTACGGATTCGATCCCTACGGCGTCTCGAAGGAGCACCTCCGCACGTTCTTCACGATGTTGCGGTACCTGACGCGCGACTACTTCTCGGTCCACACGCACGGCATCGAGAACATCCCCGAGCGCGGCCGCGCCATGCTCATCGGCAACCACTCGGGAGGTATCGCCATCGACGCGTCCATCGTCATCGCGACGATGTTCTTCGATCTGCCCACGCCGCGACTCGCGCAGGGCATGGCGGAGAAGTTCATCAACCAGACACCGTTCGCGTCGCAGTGGTCGAGCCGCACGGGGCAGTTCCCGGGGTTGCCCGAGCACGCCAAGCGCCTCCTCGAGGAAGATCGTCTGCTTCTCGTCTTCCCGGAAGGTGCCCGCGGCACCGCGAAGCTCTACGTGGAGCGGCATTCGCTCGTGAAGTTCGGGACCGGCTTCATGCGCCTCGCTCTCGAGACGAAGACGCCCATCATCCCGTTCGCGTGCCTCGGAGGCGGCGAGGCGATGCCGACCATCGCGAACGCCTACGAACTCGGAAAGCTCGTGGGAGCACCGTACATCCCGATCACGCCGTACCTCGTTCCGGTGCCCCTCCCCGTCCGTTGGGACGTCTTCTTCGGAGCCCCCATGCGCTTCGAGGGAACCGGCAACGAGGAGGACGAGGTCGTGCAGAAACACGTGGAGTCCGTGAAGGAACGCATCTCCACGATGATCGAAGCCGGCAAGAAGGTGAACCGCCAGGGCAAGGACGACGCGAAGGGATCGTTCCGATGAAGGTCCTCATTCCCGGCATCGCCGGCAAGCTCGCGCAGAAAGTCGCCCTCGCCTTGATGGACGCGGGGCACACGGTCGTCGGCATCGATCGGCGACCCTGGCGGGACGCGCCGAAGGAGATCGAGGTCTACCCGTCCGACATCCGCAAACGCGCCGCCGAAGACGCGTTCCGGAAATTCCGCCCGGACACCGTGATCCACATGGCGACCATCACGCACCTCACGGCGCGCTCGGGCGACCACGATCGGGTGAACCTGGGCGGGACCCGGGCCGTCATCGAGCACTGCAACACGTACGGCGTCGAGAACGTCATCGTGGTCGCGCGGCACACGTACTACGGCGCGGCTCCCGATTCGCCGCTCTACCACACGGAGGACGAGCCGCCTCTGGAGGTGACCTCGTTCCCCGAGCTCGCCGATCTCGTGGCCGCCGATCTCTTCGCGGGCTCCGCCTTGTGGCGCTTCCCCAAGATGAACACGTGCGTGCTCCGCATGGTCTACACCCTCGGACCGACCAAGCACGGCACCCTCGCGAGCTTCCTCTCGCGTCGGCGCGTGCCCACCATCCTCGGCTTCGATCCCCTCTTCCAATTCATGCACGAGGACGACGTCGTGCGCGCCATCGTGCTCGCCCTCGAGAAGAGGCCCCGCGGCGTGTTCAACGTCGCCGGGCCCGAACCGGCGCCGCTGTCCGTCATCATCCGGCAGACGGGACGTACCGAGTTCCCCATTCCCGAACCGCTCGTGGCGTTGGCCCTGGGTCGCTTCGGTCTTCCGTTCCTCCCGCGGGGCGCCTTGAACCACATCAAGTACTCGGTGGTCGTGGACGGGTCGGCCTTCAAGAAGGCGACGGGCTTCGAGCCGAAATTCGACCAAGCGGCGACCCTCGAGGCCTACCGCAAGGCCGCGCCACTCCTGGACTAATCGGGAAACTCCAAGAATCGACCGGCGGCGCTGTCACACTTTCCGGACGCCCGACGACGTCCCTCCGTGAACGTGACGAAACCCGATCCCACGGTCGACCAAGGTCCGAACTCCATCCTCGCGAAGGGGCTCGCCGACGCGCGCCTCCGGGACGACCTCGTCGCGTTCGCGAGGAAGCGGGTGCCGGAGTCGGACGCCGAGGACATCGTGCAGGCCGCGTTCATGGAGGTCCTCTCGGGCAAATCCGTCCCGAGCGAGCCCACGAACCTGCGCGCGTTCGTCTTCGGGATCGTGAAGAACAAGCTCAAGGACCACCACCGCCGCTCGCGGCGTGAGGTGGCCTCCGGGGACGAGGACTTCGAGGCAGGGAGCGGAGCCGCCGACGACGCGCCGACGAACGCGAGTCTCCTCCGGTGGGCGGAAGGCGAACTCCCGCCCGGCAGCGACGGCAAGCGGACCTTCGAGTGGATGCTTCGTGAGGGAGACGGCGAGAAGCTCGAGACCATCGCGAACGACGCGAAGGTTCCTCCCGCGCGCGTACGGCAACGGGTCTCGCGTCTGCGCAGGCACCTGAAGACCCGGTGGCTCCTCGAACTCGCCGTCGCGGTCCTCGCCGTGGGTGTGCTCGTGTTCGTGATCCTCCGCATGCGGAAGGAACGCGCGCGGGACGAAGCGCACGGACCCGGTCCCTCGCCGACGGCGACGGTGCGCCCGGTGCCTTCGTCGGAGCTCGAACCGCGCCTCGCGGACGACGCGCGGCGGCGTGCGCTCGACGCGTGCGGGAAGGAAGCCTGGGCCGAGTGCCTCCGTCATCTCGACGAGGCGAAGCGGCTCGATCCCGCGGGCGAATCCATTCCGGAGGTCCATACTCTCCGGCGGCGCGCGGAGTCCGCGCTCACGCCCGCGCCCACCCCCTCGACGGTTCCGACGGTCAAGGGCCCGACCGTTCCCGCGCCGCAGAAGTTCGATCTCTCGGCGCCGCTCCGAGGCGACTCGATGTCGAGTCCCGTGCCTCCCGCACCGACGCCGTCGCCGGCTCGCAGGAAGGGTCCATCGGGCACGTCCGGTCCCTGATCTTCGGGCGTCACACTTTCGTCCGCTGCGACGACGCACCTCCGAACGTGGAGGTGAAGTCATGGTCGGATCGGATCGTCGGAGTCGTGTGTCGTTCGTGGGGATCGTGGGGCGCGTGGCGGCGATCGCGGTGAGCGCGACGATCGCGGCGAGCGCGTTCGCGGAGCCGAAGGTCGGCGAAGCGGCGCGGGTGGACGCGGAAAGGTCTGCGCGGGCGCGGCCGAACACGATCGTGACGTCCCGGGGTTCGGTCCCGTACTACACGGCGAACGACACGGTTCACGCGAAGCCGGTGGTCGTGCTCCTCCACGGAATGTGCGGCGCCCCGGAAAATGCGTGCCCGTTCTTCGCGGACGGCGGAAGGGACGTGGGGCACCTCGTGTGCCCCCGCGCGAACCACGCGTGTCCGGGCGGCGGGTTCGTGTGGAGCGGTTCCCTCGATCAGCGGAAGGCGATCGTGGACGACGCGGTCGAGAGCGTGCGCGGCGAAGCGGGAAGTCTGCTCGACGAACATGGCTCGGTGCTCGCGGGATTCTCGCAGGGAGCGTTCCTCGCGCTGGACCTCGCGTCGCGAACCGGCCATCCGTACCAGGGCCTCCTGCTCGTGGGCGCGAGCGTGAAGGTGGACCGGAAGAAGCTCGAGGCGGCGGGCATAAGGCGGCTCGTGCTGGCGGCGGGCGCGTACGACGGCGCGCGCCCGGCCATGGAAGACGAGACGAAGCGCCTCGGTGCGGGCGCGATGGACGTGCGTTTCGTGAGCCTCGGCGCGGTGCCGCACACGTACGTGGAGGAAACGCCGGGCATCCTCGCACGCACGCTGCGATGGCTCGGCGGCGGGAGCGTGGACCCGAACGACGGGGAGTGATCGTCTCCGCTGGAGGCGAAGAACGTCGTCACGCGACGTTCCGCCTTCCGCGCAGGAGGTTGGCCGCGAACACGACGAAGGCCAGGGCCCCGAGACCGAACATCGTGTCTCCGAGGACGCGGGCCCATCGCAGGCCATTCATCAGCGGCGTGTGGAGGAACTCGGGACTCCTCGCGTACCAGTACCCGATCTCGACGGACGCGTGGGTCTGGAGCAATCCGACCGGGAGCAGACTGAGGAGCACCATCGCGGCGAGGCCGACGTTCATGAGCCAGAAGGCGACTCCCAACAGTCGCTCGTTCCATTCCCGAGCGGGGTCCGCGGCGCGCGCACAGAACAGCATCAACGCGAGACCGAGCATGCCGTAGACGCCGAAGAGTGCGGAATGGCCATGGACGGGCGTCGTGTTGAGGCCCTGCATGAAATAGAGGGCGACGGGCGGATTGATCATGAAGCCGAAGACACCCGCACCCAGGGCGTTCCAGAAGGCGACCGCCACGAAGAAGTAGATCGGATACCGGTACTTCTGCACCCATCCGTCGCGACGGGACATGCGCAGGTTTCCCCAGGCCTCGTAGCCGATGAACACGAGTGGCACGACCTCGAGCGCGCTGAACACCGCGCCGAGGCAGGCGATCATCGAGGGAGTGCCGCTGTAATAGAGGTGATGAAGCGTGCCGACGATCCCTCCCACGAGGAAGATCGCCGACGACGACACGACGGCACGCTCGGTCGACTTCGGCTCGAGGAGACCGAGCCGGGCGAAGAGGAACGCGAACACCACCGTCGCGAACACCTCGAAGAATCCTTCCACCCAGAGGTGGACGACCCACCAGCGCCAGTATTCCGCGATGGAGAGGTGCGTGTGCCGCCCGTAGCCGAGTGCCGCGCCGTAGAAGCCCGCGATGGCGAGCGCGCTGAGGACGAAGAGGACGAGGAGACCGCGACTCGCGTCGTTCTTCCTCCGGAGTGCGGGCGCGACCGCGCGCAACACCAGTGCGACCCACAAGAAGAGACCGACGAGGAGGCCCACCTGGAACGCGCGCCCGAGATCGATGTACTCGTATCCGCTGTGGCCGAAGTAGAACCGCACGGCATCGTCCGGAATCCGGTTCATGATGCTGAGCCATTGGCCCGTCATCGACCCGACGACCACGAGCACGAGGGCACCCAAGAGCACGTTCACGCCCAGGCGTTGGTAGGGAGGATCGCCTCCACCGATGCTGGGAGCGACGAAGAGTCCGGCCGCGAGCCACGCGGTCGCGATCCAGAGGATGCCGAGCTGGGTGTGCCAGGTCCTCGTGATCACGTAGGGCAGCCACTTCGAGAGCGGGATCCCGTAGAACCCGTCTCCCTCGACGCCGAAGTGCGCGGTGACGACTCCGAGTGCGATCTGGAGCAAGAAGAGCGCGACGACGACACCGAAGTACACGAGCGACGCCTTCTGCGATCCTGTCAGCGTGGCGCCGAGCAGGGGGTCCTCCGGACCGGGCTCGAGCAGCTCGGACGTGGACGATCGGGCGGCGCGCCACCAGACCATGAGCGTGAGACTCGCGAGCAGGGCGACGATGCTCACTCCCGTCCAGACGACGGCGTCGCCGGTGAGGGTGTTCGCGACCAGCGGTTCGTGCGGCCAATTGTTCGTGTACGAGACTCCCGGCTCCGACGGCCTGTCCGTGCTCGCCGCCCATGCGGTCCAGAAGAAGAAGGCGGTGAGTTGGGCGAGCTTGCGCGGGTCCGTCTGCGCCCCTTCTGGAATGGCGAGGTCGGCACGGCCGCGGCCGAAGACGTCGGAGTAGTGCGCGCGGAGCATGCTGAACGCTGCCGCGCGGTCGTCGGAGATCACCAGTTCGCCCCGGGCCTGGTCGTAATGGTTCTTGCGGAAGCGATCGGTCAGTCGCGCGCGGAGCGCGGCACGTCGTTCGAGGTCGGCCCCCTCGTAAGACAGGGCGCCCTCACGCCGCGCGGACGCGTCGAGGACGAACACGGCTTCGCGGTGCAGGTAGTCGGCGGTCCAGTCCGGGGCGACGTAGCTTCCGTGACCCCAGATCGACCCGACTTCCATGCCCCCCATGCCCTGCCACACGGTTTGTCCGGCGAGGATGTCGCCCTCGCCGACGACGACTTCACCGCTCGCCGACACCACGCGCTCCGGGATCGGTGCGGCTTCCGACGCGATTCGATGGCCCGCGTAGAGGAGCATGCCGAAGGATGCGACCATGACGACGAAGAGGATTTTCCACCACCGTGCAGCAGTCATGGGGCGTGCATACAGCAAGTTGCGCGCCATTGACACCCTCTGCGCGGGCGCGTTCCTCGGCGGTGGTGACCGCGATGAAAGGCTTCCCCGGCGCCGAGACGTCGGAGATTCAGGGTTCCCTCCCACCCGAATCCGACGGCGGAAATCGCACGGACTGCGCGCCGACGCACGCGCTGCGCGCCATGGGTCTCCCTTCGGGGGCGACGCGGGAGTCCCTCTGCCTTTGACCTCCGGACGAAGACGATGCGAACGTGTCCCATGCGTTCCTTCCACGCCTCTCCGGCTTCGGCCGTCGTTCCGTTCGTGTGTTCGGCTCTCTTCCTCCTGGCCTGCTCATCGTCGACCGAAAGCGGCGACGCCGGGACGAGCGACGGAGGGACGAGCGACGGAGGGACGAGCGACGCCTCGACCTCCGACACCGGATCCCAGGCGACCGTCGACGGTTCGAGCACCGCGGACGCCAAGGCCGACTCCCCCGCGAGCCCGTTCGCGAGCTGCACCGAAGCCCAGCTCGACGCGGACGATCACCTCGCGACGGGCGCCGACGTGAGCTTCACGGCGCCGCTCGCGCAGTACACGAACAACTGCATCCGGATCAAAGCGGGCAAGGACGTGGGCTTCTACGGCCCCTTCGCTTCGCACCCGCTCTCGGGCAACGGCGAACCCGGCAACCCGATCCCCTCGGTGACGACGGGCACCGACAGCGGCCGCATCGTGTTCCCGACGCCGGGCACGTACGGCTTCCACTGCACGCTGCACGCGTCGATCATGTGGGGGACGGTGAAGGTCGTACCCTGAACCGTCGGAATCGAGACCTCTCCCTGGGGTGAGAGGTCCCGTTCCCGACGTCTCGTCGTACGGGTCTGTTCTCGTCCCGACTGGTTTTCAGCCCGAAACTCTTCGAGTTTCGGGCTCCATGAGGCGCGCGAGCGGAGTGTGGCCGCTCGGACGCCGACGACTAGGGGCAGGGCATCCCGCTGTCGACGAGCGGCTGGTTTCGTTCCTCGGCCGAACACGCCCCGTACCCCGCGGGATATTCGGTCGTGCGCTGGGGCACCCAGAAGACGCGTCCCTCCGACGGCTTGGAGATGCACTCGACGATGGCATTGCCGCTGCCGAGGCGGCGCGCGCAGTAGAGCGGCCGCGCGCCGTTGCACGTCGCGCCATCGAGGACGGGCCAACCCTCCTGGATGGCGCAGGGGGACCGACAATCCGATGCATCCTCGATGCACGTAGCGCGGGCATCGGAATCCGACGAAAGGTCGCCTCCATCTTCGGTGCTCGCGTCGGTCGCGGAGTTCGAGTTCGTCGACGACGTCGAACAGTGGAGGAGCGCGGCGATCGCGAACGCGGCGGTCAGGACAAACACGAGAACTTCACGCGACGGACGCATCACGACTTGTCCTACTGCGACCGCGAGACGTGGTCGACCCTATCCTCACGGCCGAGCCGAGGTCAGGCTCTCGGTTCGTCGCCCGACGCGAGCGCCCCATGGAGCCCGAAACTCGGAGAGTTTCGGGCTGAAAACCAACCCGAACGAGAACACACGACCCCGAATGCGAAGTCGCGAGAAGGACCTCTCACCCCGTGGGAGGTCCTTTTCGCGACGTACGCGGCGCCTGGTTCCTAGGTCAATGCCCGCCGTTCATCGCGATCCAGCGTTCGGCATCGAGTGCCGCCATGCATCCCGACCCCGCCGCGGTGACCGCCTGGCGGTACGTGAAGTCCTGCACGTCGCCGCAGGCGAACACGCCTTCGATGCTCGTGTAGGAGCTGCCGGGACGGGTCTTCAGGTAGCCGTTGTCGTGCAGATCGAGCTGGCCCTTGAAGAGATCCGTGTTCGGCGTGTGGCCGATGGCGACGAAGAAGCCGGAGACGTCGAGGACGCGGCTCTCGTTCTTCTTGAGATCCTTCACGCGCACGCCGGTGACGGTGCCCTTCGACACGTCGAGCACTTCCTCGACGACGTGGCTGTAGAGGATCTTGATCTTCGGGTTCTTGAAGACGCGCTCCTGCATCGCCTTGCTCGCGCGGAACTCGTCGCGGCGGTGGATGAGGGTGACCGAACTGCAGAGGCCGGAGAGGTACATGGCCTCTTCCATGGCCGTGTCGCCACCGCCGGTGATGGCCACGTCCTGCTTCCGGAAGAACGAGCCGTCGCACACGGCGCAGGCGGAGACGCCCTTGCCGTTCAGGGCCTTCTCGCTCTCGAGGCCGAGCCACTTGGCCTGCGCGCCCGTCGCGATGATGACGGTCTTGGCCTTGTATTCGGTCATCTCGTCGCCCGCCCACACCGTGAACGGGCCGCCCTTCGTGAACTCGACCTTGTTCACGTCTTCCGTGCGGATCTCGGCGCCCTGGTGCTCCGACTGCTCGCGGAACGCACCCATGAGTTCGGGGCCGGCCACCTTCTTCGGGAAGCCCGGGTAGTTCTCGACGTCGTTCGTGATCATGAGCTGGCCGCCCGGGATGCCTCCGCGGGTCAGGCCCTCGAACATCAGCGGCTTCATGTTGGCGCGCGCGGCGTAGATGGCGGCGGTGTGACCCGCGGGGCCGGAACCGATGATGATGACGTTCCTCACTTCGCTCGAACCCATGACCGCCTCACTCCTTCACCGGCGTCGCCTTGAGCGACGCGCGGCCTTCTTTCACGTACACCGAGAACTTCACGCGCTTGCATCCGTGGCGGGACATCAGTTCGTCGCGGTTCTTCTTCAGGGTCTTCGCGAACTTCTCGAACGTGAGTCCGTCCGTCGATTCACCGCACTGCTTCTTCGTCTTGATGAAGTCGTCGTACACGGAGAGCCACTCGGCCTGTTCATCCTGACCGAGCGCTTTGTTTTCGCCCGTCGCTTGTGCGAGCACCTCTTCCGGGACGCGGCCCACCATGGTCGCCTCGTCGTCGTCGTCGTCCATGGCCGAGGACATGGGAGCCGAGAGCGGCACGGACATGGGGCCACGAAGGGCGTCGTTCTGCCCGGAAGGCGGGGGAGGACGGGGCGGAGCACCCGCCGCTGGCGTCATGGGAGGCGCGAAGCCGGGACCGGACGCTTGAGGTGGACGAGGCACGGGCGGCGCGGGGCGGGCCCCCGTGCCCGAGAGCTGACCGCTGGACGGCGGAGGTGCGGGACGTGGCGCCGCGGCGGGCGTCGCCCCGGTGGCCGGCGTCGGCGCACCTTGCGAGGCCTGCGACGCATCCATGGGGAACGCGAACGCGCTCATGGCGGGTTGCGCGGGAACCGGGCCGAGGATGGACTCGAGGTCGGCGGCCTTGCGCGGCGCGCCTCCGCCCTTCTCGGCCACGCGTTCGATGCCGGCGTTGATGTCCGTCGCGGCGACGCGGTAGTCGCCCTTGAACTTGGCGAGCGGGAGGAGATCGACCTGGCCTTGCTTCAGGAGCCGCGCGTTGGCGACGAAGCTCTTGAGGGGCTGGGAGTGCTCGAAGATCGTGAAGACGATGCCGATGGCGACTCCGAGGACGAAGACGGCGGCGAGGAGGATCATGGGCACGTTGGCCTTGTCCTTGTCGTCGGCGCCGCTCAAGAAACCGAGGGGGCTCGTGAGCGTCGCCTTCGGACGGAGCACGAGGTAACCGCCGCCGAGGTCCCACGACTCGCCGACGAGCCGCGCGTACATCGCCGCGGAAGACTCGCCGAACGCGCGCACTTCGGAGCGACCGGTCTCCTTGTAGCTCTTGTCCTCCGCCATCTTGCCGGCTTCGGCCACGGCCTGGGCGAACTGGGCGTCGTCGATGCCGTCGCTGCCGCTCGACCCGAGCTTCACGGAACCGACGTAGAAGGCGACGTTCGCGCGCGTGCGCTTGGCGATGGCGTCGGCGAAGGCCTTGTCGACCCAACGGAGTCCGACGATGGCACCCACCGGAGCTTGCCCCGCTTCCACTTCCACGGGTCGCGCGACCACGCGGCACATGCGGCCGCCGAGGACCCACGAGTCGTCACGGAGGTAGCCATGGATGGCGTCGTTGACGGCGGCGAAGCCACCGAGTTCGAAGTCGTCGAAGGCGTTGGCCTGATCGTAGCCGTGCTGCGCGACCACGCGGCCGTCCCGGTCGACGACGAACATCGCGTCGCTCTTGAAGTCGGCGGGGACCTTGCCGGCGATGGAATCGAGGGCCTTCTTGGCGTTGTCCTTCGCGGCCGCGGGGATCTTCGCGGCGCCCGTGTTCGCGCCGGCGTTGGCGGCGACGAGGGATTCCTGCACGCTCTTGTCGAGGCTGCCGACGACGAGCGCGTCGAGACGACGGCGTGCGTCGATCTGCAGCGCCCACCCGACGACCTGGCTGTCGGAGGCGAGGTTCTCGTTGATGGCCACGCCCGCGCGGCGGTTGTACTGACCGACGGCGACGTACGCGACGTACAGCGCGAACGCGCAGAGCAGGCTCAGGATCACGTACCAGAAACGGGAGAGGAGCATCATGGCGCGTCGGCTCCCACGGCGAGGCTCTCCTTGATCTCCACCTGCCCGCGCTCCTTCGCCGCCACGCTCACCGGCTTGCCGACGGCCTTGCCGTTGAAGAAGGCCTTGAGCACGTAGTCGCCGGCGGGGAGGTTGAATCCGAAGGAACCGTCCTTCGCGGGGTACGCGATGTCGACGACCTGCGCTTCGACGACGACGTAGAACCGGAGGCTCGGCGACGAGTCGTCCCGGAACTCGAAGGTGCCGGGGTTCGGGCTGCTCCATTCGCGCCGACCGCCGACGGGGATGGTGTCGGCTTTCCAGGCGGGGTTCTGGAGTTGGTAAAGCTTGTGTTCGAAGGGATCGCGGTTCTCGAAGGAGAGGCGCGTGCCCGGCGCGACGACGATGGTGGTCGGAGCCGTGTGACCGCCCGTGATGCGCACGAGGATGGGCTCGTGGGGCGGTGGCGTTCCCTGGGCGATGGCGGCGATGCAGATGTCCCGCGAGGGATTCGCGGGGAGGGACTTCATCTCGGCCTTGGCCGTGGGCGACCACTCGCGCCACGTGAACCTGTGGGACTCGGGTTTGGCCGCTTCGGCGTAGACGGCGGGCGTCAGTTTCTCCTGCCCCGCGATGCGTCCTCGGACCGTCCCCGCGAGTGCCTCACCCCCGACGACGGCGACGAGAAGGACGAAGAACGGCGTGGCCGTCGTGGTCTTCCTGAAGAGCATGGATCTCCGCTCGGTGACGCAAGGAACGCCCAAGAGTCGTCACAAAACGGTACCTTGCAAGAAAGACACATGTAAACCGCTATGAGGGACATGGCGACCGAAGGCGGGCAATCGAGCGACGAGGGAAGCCGGCGGAGTCGGCCTTCGAAATCGCCCCCTTCCTGGGCGTCACCACCTTCGGGTCCCCTCGCCCTGAAGCCGCGGGGCGACCGTCCTGCGCCGACCAAGTTCCGGTACGGGGCGAACGCGCCGTACGCCATCCGCTGGTTCGGAAGCACGGCCCTCTTCGGCCACCTCCGGCACCTGGTCGCCTCCGCCGTGGCCAGCGAGTCGGTCGACTCGCGGGACTGGATGCGCGCCCAGCGGGCCGAGAAGTTCCTCGCGCAGGTCGTGCGCGTCCTCGGTGGGGACGCGGCGGCGCCCACGCTTACCGAAGCGCTTGACCGGACGGTGTGGATCGACTTCGTGGCGGACACGGGCGACGACCGCGACGTCAGTTCCGCCGTCGCCTCCATGATCTTCGCGCGGTACGTGACGGAGGACGGCCGCGAGCTCCCCCGGGGCGACGTCCTGCTCTTCGGCGGCGACACGGCGTATCCCGTCTCCACGGCCGACGAACTCGCGCAGCGTCTCACCGGCCCCTGGAACGAGGTGCTCCACGAAAGGCCGGACGGTGCGAAGCGCGTGCTCCTCGGCGTACCCGGCAACCACGACTGGTACGACGGACTCGACGGGTTCGCGCGCCTCTTCCGCCGGAGCGCCGTGCCCACCCGCGAGTTCGACGTCGACACGAGCGTGCCCGGCAAACCCAAGTTCCGCGGCGACCGCAAGGTCGGTCTCGTGGCGAAGGGCCTCCACTTGGACGAAGTGCGCGGCTCCATCGGCCTCGCCGCGAAGGCGTGGCTCGGTATCCGCGCCTTCGTCACCGGCGAAGGCATCAAGCGGCGGAAGCGTCTCGGCCTCCTCGGGTACGAGGCCGTGCAGGAGTGCTCGTACTGGAGCTTGCCCCTCGCGCCGGGCCTCGACGTGTGGGGAGCCGATCGCCAGCTCCGTCGCATCGACTTCCGTCAGAAGATCTATTTCGGGCGACGCCTCGAGAAGATCGGACCTTCGCGCATCCTCTTCTGCTCCGCCGATCCGGCCATGGCCTTCGGCGAGCGGAACTCGAAGGGCGCGCGCATGCTCACGTCCGTGGGGCTCGAGCTCGGCAAGGACCCGATCTTCTTCCTCTCGGGCGACATGCACCACTACGAGCGGCGCGACGTCGGAAAATCCGTCCACGTGATCGCGGGCGGCGGCGGCGCATTCTTGCATGGTACACGTGTCTCGCCCTCCCCCTCCGGCCCGGCGGCGTGCGCCTATCCGGACGCCGCGACGAGCCGACGGCTCGTGCTGAAGGTCCCGGTCCGCGTCATGTTCGGCAGCGCCGGGTTCCTGCCGCACATGGCCTTCGCGGTCATCGCGATCCTGGAACTCATGGGCGGGTTCTCGGGCCACACGGGCGAGTGGATCGTCGCGGGACTCTTCACCGTCGTCGCCATCGTGTCGTTCTACATGAACGTCGGACACCACCGGCAGCATCCACGTCGGGTGCTCGCGATGGCCGTGCCCTTCGGGACCGTCGTCGGCATGGGCCCCGTGTTCTTCGACATGGCGCTCCACGCGTTCGCGCCCGCCATCGCCTTGAAGCGCGCGGCGGTCGTCGTCCTCTACGCGTTCCTCGGTGCCTTCGTCTTCGGGCTCTTCCTGATGACGTGCGTGGTGTTCGGGTTCGAACACGAGCAGGCGTTCGCCGCCCTCGGGCACCCGGGCTTCAAGCACTTCGTGCGCCTCGCCATCCATCCGGACGGACGCGTCGAAGCGTTCACCATCGGCAAGGACGACCCGCTCGCGCCGGGCGACCCCGTGCTCATCGACAAGGTCGCGTGGTGACTTCCCTCAGCCGTGCGCTGGGAGCCCTCAGCCGTGCGCTGGGAGCCTTCAGCCGTGCGCTGGGAGCCTTCAGCCGTGCGCTGGAAGAGTGAGCACGATGGTCGTGCCGTTGCCGTGTTCGCTCTCGACGGAGATCTCGCCGTCGCCCCGTTCCACGATGCCGCGCACGATGGCGAGGCCGAGACCCGTGCCGCGTCCCTCGCCTTTCGTCGTGAAGAACGGCGTGAAGACGTGGGGCAGGTTCTCCTTCGCGATGCCGTGACCGTTGTCCCGCACGACGATGCGCACACGCGCGACGCCGTCGACGGGTGACTTCGGCACCGACTGCGCCCGGATGCTGATCTTTCCGCCCTCGGGCGGCAACGCATGGCACGCGTTCGTGACGAGGTTGACGATGACCTGCACGATCTCCTGCGGAACCGCGCGGATGACCGTGGCGTCGTCGTCGATGGTGTGGGTCAATTCGGCGTGGGACGCGTCGACGAGGTGGTCGCAGTACGAGACCGCCTGGGCGACGAGGCTCGGGAGCGAGACGGGCACGCTCTCGCCGCTCGTGGGTCTCGCGTAGTTCACGAGACCGCGCGTGAAGTCGAGGACGCGGTTGGCGGATTCGTTCACGCGTCGGAGGCGCTCGAAGTCGTCGGGGTCGCCGTCGGCGCCACGGGCGTGGGCCTTCTTCAGGAGGTAGTCCGAGTAGGCGAGGATCGAGGTGAGCGGGTTGTTCAGCTCGTGGACGATACCGGCCGCGAGCTGTCCGAAGGCCGCGAGCTTCTCCACCTGGGAGAGGTTCTCCTGGATCGCGGCCCTGTCCACTTCGAGCCGCTTCTTCTCCGCGTGGGCGCGGCTGTGCGCGAGGACGATGGAGACGACGCGGCCCGTCTTCTTCGCCATCTCGGCGAGCACCGAGGACTCGTCGACGATGGATGAATCCTCGGACGCGACGTGGAGCACCGGGCGGAGCGCACCGAACGCGATGGCCTCCGTGCGCTCGTAGGGCGCCGAGGGGAACACGCGATCGGAGGTCATGGGCGTCGATTCGCCGCCGGTCCGGCCGAGGACGTGCCGCGCGCCGTCGTCGCCGTCGATGCTGAAGCCCACGTAGAAGTCGCGGAGCCCCGACGTCAGTTCACGCAGGATCGCGCCGAGCACGACGCGCTCGTCGTCGGTGATCGGGATGCCGACGCCCACGTCCGTCACGAGGGTGAGGAGCGTGTCGCCCCAGTTCGCCATCTCGCGCGCCACCCGGAGCGCACGGGCGCTCGGGGACGTCTGTTCACTCGGCGGAAAGTCGATGGACGAAGGACTCGTGGACGGGATCGCGTTCGCGATCCGCGGCGTGTCGGTCTTCGATTTCGGTGCGGACTTCGACATCGTGCGAAACCTCGTGGGTCGGTCTCAAGTTCGACGTTCGGAAGGCGACGCGGTCATTTCTGGACCTCGTCGTCGTCACTCGCCCTGTCCAAGTCAAGGATCCTGGCCCGCCCCATGTAGTGCTTCGTCTCGTACTTCGTGATCTTGCCGATCTTCCGGACGATCTCCGCCATCCGATCGGCTTCGGTGTAGATGACTTCGGCCGACGCGAAGGACGATGGATCGTTCTCGAGTCGGCGCTTCAAGAGTTCCGCGTAAGCGATGATGCTCGTGAGTGGCTGGTTGAGTTCGTGCGCCGTCGCCCCCGCGAGCTCCGCGATGACGGCCTGCCGCTCCTGCGCGAGGAGCTGCTCCTGCGCGTGCGCGAGACGCGCCTCCATGCGCACGCGATCGCGCAGATCCGTGAAGATGCCGACGGACCCGATCACGGTGTCGCCCTGGTAGAGGAGCGTGGCGGAGAGCGCGACCGGGATGGCTTCGCCCTTCGACGTCAGGATCTCCGTCTTGAATCCGTCGATGCGACCGCCGCCCTCGCGGATCATGCGCATCAACTCCTTCGCCACGCCCTCGGGATAGAGCTCGGAGGCGTGGGTCTTCGCCATCTCCTCCGCGGTGCGGCGGTAGATGCGTTCGGCGGCGCGGTTCGAGAGGAGCACGCGGCCCTTCGTGTCCGCGCTGACGATGGCGTCGGAGGACGAGTCGATGACGCGCTGGAGGAACTCCTTCGTCTTCACGAGTTCGGCTTCGACGGCACGCTCCTGCGTGACGTCCCGGAAGGTGCACACGATGGCGCCTTCCTCCCGGAGCACGGAGTTGAAGTTCACGCTGAGCGTCTTGTTCACGCCGTGCTTCGTGCGGATCGGCACGTCGACGTTCTGCGGGAACCTTCCCTGCAGGAAGCCTTCGCGGAGCGTCTTCGCGAGCGGCCTCTCGGAGTCGGAGATGAGATCGCCGATGTTCGCGGCGCGGATCTCGGATTCGGTGTACCCGCTGATGGCCTGGGCCTTCGCGTTCGAGAAGAGCATCTTCCCGTCGGTGTCCATGACGACGATGCCGTCGGCGGCGCTGTCGAAGAAGTCGGCGTAGCGCTGGAGGGTCTGGAGTTTCTTCTCGGCGTCGGCGCGTACCGCCGTCACTTCCTGCTGCTTCTCGTCCTTCAGGGACTGCAGCACCTTCGCGTTCTTCAGCGCGATGGCCATGGCGTTCGTGACGGTGCGGAAGAGCGCGATCTCGTGGTCCCCGAAGACGAACGCGTGTTTCGCGCGGAGGAAGAGCACGCCCGTGGGCTTGTCGCGGAAGAGGATGGGGAGGATGGCGACGGCGGAGAACGGGGACGACGGCTGCGCGTCCTTCACGATCTCCATGAGCGGGTGCGCTTCCGTGTCCCGGATGACGAGCGGGTCGCGGCTCGTGAGCACCTTCTGGATCTCGGGGTATTTCGCCAGATCGATGGGTAGATCGCGGAGACTCTCGTCGTCCGAGGCGGCGACGACGTACCCGACGTCTCCCGTCTCCCGCGCGAGGATGATGGACACGCGGTCCACCTTCGCGACCTCGGCGATGCGCTGGACGACCGTGAAGAGGATGCTCCGGAAGTCGAGCTTCGAGGCGAGGGCCTGCGTGAGCTCGAGGACGATCTGGGCGTCCTTCTCCTTCTTCTCGAGGGCGGTCACCATGCCCCGGAGCCGCAGCTGACCCTTGATGCGCGCGACGAGCTCGACCGGACGGAAGGGTTTCCGCACGAAGTCGTCCGCACCGGACTCGAAGGCCCGGGCGATCTCTTGGTCCGCATCGAGGGCCGTCAGCACGACCACGGGGAGATCGCGGGTCTCCGCGCGGGAGCGGAGGATGCGGAGGATCGCGTAGCCGTCCGGCGGAGGCATCACGAGATCGAGGAGCACGAGGCTCGGCGTGATGGAGTCCAGCTCGGCCAGGGCTTCGCCGCCCGAGGCGACCGCAACGTGTGGGAGGTCCGCCGCGGCGAGCGCCTGCACGAGCACGTGCCGGCTCACCGCGTCGTCGTCGACCACGAGGATCGGACCGGGGACCACCCCTGAAGTTTATCGGCCCGTGCGCGCGTCCCGCAATGTGCGTGCGTCACCTCCAACGTCCGTCCCGGTGGGCGGATCGTCGTCGGAGGGCGGGGAATCGGGGGAATCCGTGCGGGATCCGGCGCGTCCGGCGTACGAGCGCCCCAAGTGTTCGTAGGCCTTTTTCGTCGCGACGCGGCCCCGCGGGGTCCGTCCGAGGTAGCCCTGTTGCAGGAGATAGGGCTCGTAGACGTCCTCGAGGGTGTCGCGGGGTTCGCCGAGAGCCGCCGCGATGGTCTCGATGCCGACGGGTCCGCCGTCGTAGTCGTCGATGATCACGCGGAGGAGCCGGCGATCCATCTCGTCGAACCCTGCGCCGTCGACGTCGAGACGGTTCGCCGTGTGGACGACCACCTTCGAATCGATGGTCCCCTCGCCCAGCACCTCCGCGAAGTCCCGCACCCGTCGGAGGAGGCGGTTCGCGACGCGGGGAGTGCCCCGCGAACGCTTCGCGATCTCGAGCGCGCCGGCGTCGTCGATGGTCGCACCGAAGAGCTGTGCGCTGCGCTTCACGATGCGCGCGAGATCGTCCGCCGGGTAGAAATCGAGGCGCACGTGGAGACCGAAGCGCGAGTGGAGCGGAGCCGTGAGCATTCCCGTGCGCGTCGTCGCGCCCACGAGCGTGAACGGTTGGATCGGGATCTGGATCGCGGACGCGAAGGCGCCCTCGCCCGTCATCACGTCGATGCGGAACTCGTCCACGGCGAGGTAGAGGCTCTCCTCCACCGGCGGCGCGAGCCGGTGGATCTCGTCGATGAAGAGGATGTCGTTGGGGCCGAGCTTCGTGAGGATGCCCGCGAGCGCGCCTTTGTGTTCGATGACGGGGCCCGTCGTCATGTGGAGCGTCACGCCCATCTCGTGCGCCAGGATCTGCGCGAGGGTCGTCTTGCCGAGGCCGGGCGGGCCGGCGAAGAGCACGTGATCGAGGGGCTCGCCACGACGCTTGGCGGCCTCCACGAAGATCTTGAGGTTGTCCTTGTGCTTGGTCTGGCCGACGTAGTCCGCGAAGTTCTTCGGACGGAGCGTGCGATCGAACCGCACGTCGTCCCCGCGGGGCGTGGCGTCGAAGGCGCGTTCCGGAGGCGCCGGCTCGTTTTCCTCGGTGCGTTTCGCCTTCGCCATGACGCGGAAACGGTAGCACGCGGCATCGTGCGAGGGATCGTCCTCGCTCGGTTCGCGCCCCCTTCCGGAATCAGTACCCCTTGCGCTCGATGGCCGCCGCGAGGCCCGGCACGCGGTCGCCGCCCGCGATCACCTCGAACTTCGACCAGCGGAAATCCTTGCCGTAGGGCGCGTACACGCCGCCCAGGCAGTCGGCGAGGTAGGCGTCGGCCATGGCGGCGCGGGCGATCTCGTCCTCCTCGCGGAGGAAGTGCGTGGTCGCTTCGGGGAATCGGACGATCGTCGCCGGGGCGCCGGCTTTCTTCGCGGCCTCGGCGAAGGCGTCCACCTCGGCGGCTTCCGACTTCCGGTCGCTTCCACGGGCGGAGAAGAAGAAGGGCTTCGTGATCGTGCCCACCAGGGTCTTCGGCGAGAGCGCGCCGAGGGCCGCGCGTCCGGATTCGGTGGTCGGGTTCGAGCCGAAGAGGGTCACGACGTTCTTGGGGTGCGTGAGGAACGGCGCGTCGACGGCGCCGAACCACGTCGCGAGGTCGACCGGGGCGTCGAACGTGACGGCGCACGCGAAGGCGTCGGGGGCTTTCGCGAGTGCGGCGAGTGCCCGCGCGCCGCCGTAACCCACGCCGAAGATGGCGACGCGGTCCTTCTTCGAGACGCCCTCGCGGAACGCCCACTCGGCGGCGTCCACGAGATCGGTGGCCTCCATGCCGTCGAACTGCCCCGCACCTTGGCGGAGGAAGGCCTTGCCGAAGCCGCGCGTGCCCCGGGAATTCACGGCGAGGACCGCGTATCCCCGACTCGCGAGCCACTGATCGACGGCGCGGAAGCCCCACACGTGCCGCGCGAACGGGAGGTCGGCGGGGACGATCACGAGGGGCACCGCCGTCCCTGCCCGACCGTCACCCAGGGCGTCGGCTTCGCGGGGGAGCGTCAGGAGACCGCGGACCTCGACCCCGTCTTTCGCCTTCCACGACTTCGGGTAGGTACGGGAGAGCGCGGCGCGCTCGAGGCTGCGCTTGCTCGTGGCCACCAAGGTGACCGTGGGCTTCTTCGCGCGGCGGTCGTAGACGAACCACCGCACGGGCGCGGCGTCGAGGGTCTCTTCCACGAGCCAGCGGGAGTCGTCCGTGGAACGATCGCGGACCACGAAGTCGCCGCGGAGCGTGGCGCGCAGCGTGGCGAAATCCTTCGCCACGTCCTTGTCGACGACGGCCCAACGCGTGCGGCCCGGGGCGAAGGAAGCGGCCTGCACCTTCCCGCTCTTCGGGTCGACGAACGTGTCGGCCACGTCGAGGCGGGCGTCTTCGGCCAGGAGCTTCCGTTTGCGCGTACGCACGTCGTGCTGGAAAAGACCGGCGAACGGGCGCTCCCGCGCGTCCACGAGGCCGAGCACGTTGCCTTGGGCGTCGGTGCCGAGGAGATCGAGGACGCTCGCGTCTTCCGCGGAGAAACCCATCACCGGCGTGAACGTGCCGCGATCGGCGGCCCGGTCCACCTCGGCGCCGCCGTCGTCCCGTTCCCTCCGCCCGAAGCGGAGGCGGAAGGACGCGTCGAGCACGAACGTGGTGAAGGCCTCCGTGTTCCTGTGGAGGAGCACGCGCGCGCCGCTCGCCACGTCGACGGAATAGAGATCGAATGTCTTCGGCACACGGTCGTCCATGGCGACGGCCACTTCCTTCGGCCGCGAGGGCGAAAGACGTACGACGCGCATGCGCGCCCCGGAGTACGGCGTGAGGTCCCGGGATTCGCCGGTGGTCACGTCCACCGAATGCAGGTGGAGCTCGCCGTTGCCGGGATCGGGCACGTGGAGCACGTGCCGGGAATCCTGGGCCCAGAAGAGGGAGAGCACGCCGCCCGTGTCCGACTTCGATTCCACCGTGCCGCGACCGAACGCGGTGGGCCCGGTGACGATACGCGTCTCGGTGTCGTCGCTCGCCAGATCGCGGACCATGATCTCGGGCACGTCCGCCGCGGGGCCGAGCCAGGCGAGGCGCGTCCCGTCGGGGGACATGCGGACGGACGCGGCGTCCGGAATTCCGAAGAAGAGCGATCGTGGGAGGCGTTTCGGATCCTCCTTCGCCGCCGGCTTCGCGGGCGCTTCGATCCCCCCGGCGCCGTCTTGGGGCGTCGGAGACACGGGCTTCGGCTTCCGGCCGCCGCACGACGCCGTTCCGAGGGCACATGCGATCGCACACGCGACGCCGGCGACACGGAAAAAGCCCATTCCCGAACCTTGCCCGTTCGGCGGCGCGGTTTGCAATTCCTGTGCGCTCCCGATCTCGGATTTGCGGTAGCGTCGTGGGCCTCCGCATGGCCCAAACGCTCCCGGTTCTCCTCGAAATCGGCGTCGAAGAGCTGCCCTCGTCCTTCGTCGACGCGGCCCTCGAAAGCCTCCCCGCCCTCGTCCAAGCCCGCCTCGCCGACGCGCGCATCGATCACGGTCCCGTCCGCGTCTACGGCACGGCGCGCCGCCTCGCCGTCCTGATCGAGGACGTCGCCACGATGCAGAGGGACCTCGACGAGGAAGTGGTCGGTCCGCCCGAAGGCGCCGCGTACAAGGACGGCCAGCCCACCAAGGCCGCCGAGGCGTTCGCCACGAAGCTCGGAATCCCGCTCGACGCGCTCACGATCGTGGCCTTCGAAGCCGCGGGCAAGCAGAAGGCAGGGCGGTTCGTGGTCGGCCGACGGAAGGCCACGGGCGAACCGTCCGCGAAGTTGGTCGCCGAGGCCCTCGAAGCCGTCATCGGCAAGATCCCCTTCCGCAAATCCATGCGCTGGGGCGTGGGCGACGCGACGTTCGGGCGGCCGGTCCAATGGCTCGTCGCCCTGTTCGGCAGCGAGGTGCTTCCCGTCACGTTCGCGGGCGTGAAAGCCGGCAATACCAGCCGCGGTCACCGCTTCCTCGCGCCCGACACGTTCGCCCTGGGCGCGCCCGGCGAATACGTGCCGCGCATGAAGGCGGCCCACGTCGTCGTCGATCGCACGGAACGCGCGAAGGTGATGATGGAGCGCGTCGAAGCCGCCGCGAAAGCCGCGGGCGGGGATTTCGATCGCGAACCGAGTCTCGTGGACGAGAACGTCTCCCTCATGGAGGAGCCGCACGTCATCCGCGGGTCCTACGATCCGGCGTTCCTCACGCTGCCGCCGGCGGTCATCCGCTCGGTGGCGCGTGGGCACCAGAAGTATTTCTGCGTGCAGCGCACGGAGGACGATCTCCTCCCGTACTACCTCGCCGTCGTGAACACGGCGAACCGGCCCGATCTCATCGCCAAGGGCAACGACCGCGTCATGACCTCCCGCCTCGCGGACGCGCGGTTCTTCTTCGAGGAAGACAAGAAGGTCACGATCGCCTCCCGCGTCGACAAGCTCGCGGGCATCGTCTTCCACGCGAAGCTCGGCACCGTGCGCGAGAAGGTCACGCGCATGGAGGCGCTCGCGGGCACCCTCGCGGATTCCCTCGGTCTCGACGCAGGAACCAAGGCCGACGTCGTCCGCGGCGCGCACCTCTGCAAGTTCGACCTCGTGTCCCTCATGGTCGGCGAGTTCCCCGAGCTCCAGGGACACATGGGCCGGGCGTACGCGCTCCACGCCGGCGAGAAGCCCGCCGTCGCCGACTGCATGCGCGATCACTACATGCCCCTCGGGGCCGACGGCGCGGTCGCACCCGACGACGTATCGGCCATCGTCGCCCTCGCCGATCGCCTCGATTCGCTCACGGGCTGTTTCGCCATCGGCCTCTCGCCCACCGGCGCCGCCGATCCGTTCGCCCTCCGCCGCGCATGCATCGCCGTCCTCCGCACGCTCCTCGAAAAGGGCACCGCGAACCCGAAGTACGCCGCCCTCGATCTCGGCGCGCTCGTGGGTGCCGCGTACGACGGGTTCTCGGGCAAGAAGCTCGAGCTCACGCGCGAGGCGACGATCGCGAAGGTGCTCGACTTCACGTCCGAGCGTCTCCGCGGCCTCGTCACGAACGAGACGAACGGCGCCGTGGCGGACGCCGTCCTCGCCGGGCACCACGTCACGGGAACCGTGACGACGCCCGCCGTCGTCTACCCGACCTACGCACTCGCGAAGGCGCGCACGTTGAAGCCCCTCTTCGAGTCCAACGCACCGTGGCTCGAGAAGGCGAAGATGGTCGCCAAGCGCCTCTCCGGCATCAGCAAGGAAGCGAAGCCGGTGCTCCACCCCGAAGCCACCTTCACGACCGACGCGGGCAAGGCCATCGCCAAGCTCGTGGCCGACGTCGACGGCGTCACGAAGGTGCTCACCGACGAGACGTCGGTCCGACGCGCCCTCGAATTCACGGAAGTCCTCGCGATCCGCGTCGACGAACTCTTCACGTCCACCCTCGTGAACGACCCGGCCGATCCGGCGACTCCGAAGCGTCTCGAACTCCTTTCCTACGGCGCGCACTGCATGCTGCGCATCGCAGACTTCTCCAAGTTGGGCTCGGCGGCGTCCGCGTGACGCCAGACCAAGGACATTCTCGATGACCAAGCAGGTGTTCTATTTCGGTCGTGGTGTCGCCGAAGGCGATCCGAAGCGTCGTGACCTCCTCGGGGGCAAGGGCGCGGGCCTCGCGGAGATGACGAGCCTCGGCTTGCCGGTCCCGCCCGGCTTCACGATCTCCACCGAAGTCTCCGCCGAGTACACGAAGTCGGGATCGGTGCCCGCCGCCGTGAGGGGCGACGTCGAGGCCGCTCTCAAGAAGATGCAGGAGGAGGTCGGCGCCGTCTTCGGCAGCGAGGACAATCCCCTCCTCGTGAGCGTGCGCTCCGGAGCCCGGGCCTCCATGCCCGGCATGATGGACACCATCCTGAACCTCGGACTCTCCGACAAGACGACCGAGGCCCTCGCGAAGAAGACGAAGAACGCCCGCTTCGCCTACGACGCCTACCGCCGGTTCATCACCATGTTCGGCAGCGTGGCCCTCGGCATCGCCCGCGAGCACTTCGACGAAACGTTCGAGGACGCGCGCGCCGCCGCGGCCAAGGCGAAGGGCATCGACGTCTCGCGCCTCAACGCGGAAGAGTTGAAGCGGAAGTTCCCCGACTCCGAATTGCCGGAAGAATCGCTCCGGAAGGTCGTCACGGAGTTCAAGGCCGTCGTCCAGAAGCACACGGGCAAGCCCTTCCCCGAAGACGCCATGACCCAGCTCTGGACGGCCGTGGGCGCCGTCTTCGCCTCGTGGAACAACCCGCGCGCGCACGTGTATCGCAAGATGCACGACATCCCGGATTCCTGGGGCACCGCGTGCAACGTGCAGGCGATGGTGTTCGGAAACCTGGGCGACGGAAGTGCGACTGGCGTGGCCTTCACGCGCGATCCGTCGACGGGCGAGAAGAAGCTCTACGGAGAGTGGCTCCCGAACGCGCAGGGCGAGGACGTCGTCGCGGGCATCCGCACGCCGATGCCCCTCGAGGGTGGTGCGGACGGTCTCGACAAGCGCATGCCGAAGGCCCACGAAGAGCTCGTGGCCGTGGCCGCGAAGCTCGAGAAGCACTTCCGGGACATGCAGGACCTCGAGTTCACCATCCAGGAGGGCAAGCTCTTCATGCTGCAGTGTCGGAACGGCAAGCGCGCCGGCCGCGCCGCCGTGAAGATCGCCGCGGCGATGGTGAAGGAAGGGATGATCTCGAAGGAAGAGGCCGTCCTCCGCATCGATCCGAGCGCCCTCGATCAGCTCCTCCACCCGACCCTCGATCCGAAGGCGCCGAAAAACCGCCTCGCGCGTGGTCTCTCGGCGAGCCCCGGCGCCGCCAGCGGTCACATCGTGTTCTCGGCCGACGAAGCCGAACGCCGCGCGGAACAGGGCAAGCCCGTCATCCTCGTGCGCATCGAGACGTCCCCCGAGGACATCCACGGCATGAAGGCGGCCCGCGGCATCCTCACCGCCCGCGGCGGCATGACGAGCCACGCGGCCGTCGTCGCGCGCGGCATGGGCAAGCCCTGCGTGGCGGGCACCTCCGCCATCAGCGTGAACTACGAGCAGCAGATCATGACCATCACCCTCTACGACGATGCCGGTCACCCCACGGGGTCCGTCACGCTCAAGAAGGGCGACGTCATCACCATCGACGGTTCCGCCGGCCACGTGTACGAAGGCGCGGTCCCGACCGTCGCGGCCGCGCTCTCCGGCGAGTTCGGCGAGGTGATGACCTGGGCGGACGCCGTGCGCACCATGAAGGTGCGCGCCAACGCGGACACCCCGCTCGACGCGCAGGTGGCCCGTTCGTTCGGCGCGGAGGGCATCGGTCTCTGCCGCACCGAGCACATGTTCTTCGAGGAGGATCGCATCGCGGCGATGCGCGAGATGATCCTCTCCGAGACGATGGAAGAGCGGGAGCGCGCGCTCGCGAAGCTCCTGCCCGTCCAGCGGGAGGACTTCGTCGGCATCTTCCGGGAGATGAAGGGCCTTCCGGTCACGATCCGCCTCCTCGACCCGCCGCTCCACGAGTTCCTCCCGAACGACAACACCCAGCTCGAGCACCTCTCCATGGTGATGGGCGTCTCCGTGGCGCGGCTCGAGAAGCGCTCGAAGGAGCTCCACGAGTTCAACCCGATGTTGGGCCACCGCGGCTGCCGCCTCGCGATCACGTATCCCGAGATCTACGCGATGCAGGTGCGGGCCATCCTCGAGGCGGCGAACGCCGTCGCGAAGGAAGGGACGGCTGTCATCCCCGAGATCATGATCCCGCTCGCCATGAGCAAGGCGGAGCTCGACAAAATGAAGGAGATCGTCGACGGCGTGGTGAAGCAGGTCTTCCCCGACGGCAAGCCGATCCCGTTCGCGTTCGGCACGATGATCGAGCTGCCGCGTGCGGCGCTCATGGCCGGCGAGCTCGCGGGCACGGCGGAGTTCTTCTCCTTCGGCACGAACGATCTCACGCAGGCGACGATGGGCCTCTCCCGCGACGACGCCGGCAAGTTCCTCCCGGCCTACGTGGAGACGGGCATCTTCCCGAAGGACCCGTTCGTGTCCCTCGATCGGGAGGGCGTGGGATCGCTCGTGAAGACCGCCTTCGAACGGGGCCGCGCGACGCGCCCGAAGCTCAAGGTCGGCATCTGCGGCGAACACGGCGGCGACCCGTCGAGCATCGAGTTCTTCCAGATGACGGGCCTCGACTACGTGAGCTGCTCGCCGTTCCGGGTCGCGATCGCGCGCCTCGCGGCGGCGCAGGCGGCCTTGCGTGCGAAGGGCGCGGCGGTGATGGCGGGGACGGCGTAAGGCACGGGCGGACGACTCGGGACGGCGCCGTCCTCAGGGTGTGTCGTCCGCCGGCCGCAAATGCCCCAACGCCGGCCTGCCGCCGTGGAGGCCCGCGATGTACACCTTGTCGAAGCCCTCCGAGCCTGCGCCGAAGGGGACGAGGACCGTCCGCGTCAGCATGCCCGTGCCGGGCACCACCTCGAGCACGCGGCTGCCGATCTCCCGCTCCCCCGCGATGAACACCAGGACGTGGCGCACGTCCCGCGCGAGGCTCACGTCGAGCCGCGGCGTGTGCACCGGGGCGTCGAACGTGAAGATCGTCCCCTCCGGCGGGATGCGGAACTCCATGGTGTCGTTCACGCCGTCGCCGTCCGCCGGAGCCACCGTGTGCGCACTCGCGGGTTCCATCTTCGCCGGGAACCGGAACGACGACGTGTCGACCGAAAGCCCGTGGACGTTCAGCCGCCACATCGCCGCCCAACGCGCCCTCGTGAAGAGCGGCCCGCGGGTGACCAGCGCGACGTCGTCCCATGCGGCGTGGAGCCGCGGATCGGTGAACGCGTTCGTGCCCGTCCGGAGGCTCGCCTCGTACTCCGGCGGAATCACGCGCGTGAAGTGTCCGATGCGCCATTCGATGTCGAACTTCGCCGGCAAGCGCGCGAGGAACGGATCGGAGAGCGCCATGGGATCGACGAGGTGCGCGTTCGAGCCCGCGTCGAAGCCCCGGCGCCCGATCATGGCCTCGTCGATGATCGCGATCTCGTGGCGCCTTCCCTCGTGGGCGGCCTCGACCCGCGTCTGGCGGATGAGGGCGTGTTCCTTGAAGTAGAAGCCCTTCTCGTCCGCGATGCCGTTGATGCCGTGGGTCCTGTATTCGTAGGACTCCGTCGTTCGGACCGGGGACCTCGGGTTCAGACATCCGAGGGCGGCCGACGCGGCGACGAGCGTCCACGACGTCGCTTCGGACGTTTCCTCGAGGACGCGCGCGAGAACGATGACGGCGACGAGGAGTGCGTTCGCCACGAAGCGCCCTCCCATGAAGTCGCCGCCGACCCGGACCACGTAGAGCACGTGGAGGAGGACTCCGAGCGCCACGGCCCGCAGGGCGGCGCCGCGCACGAGGACGATGGCCACCGTCGCGGCGACGAGCAATGCGAGGGTGACCGGATCCTCGCTCGCGAGGTTCACGAAGTAGAGGCCACCCTGCCCTGCGTATTCGGCCAGTCCGATGCCCGTGTGGAGCTTGGCGTAGTACGTGTTCGGGAGAGGGAACCCGTAATAGACCGTCGCCACGATTTCCCACGCGAGGAGCGGCGTGAAGCCGATCGCGAGATCGGCCCACGTGCGCTTCGGCGCCGTTCGACCCTGGTGGATCATCGTCACGAGCGCCGGCGCGAGGACGAGGACGGCATCGAGGCGGTTCACGGCCGCGAGGGCGGCGAGGGCGTACGTGAGGCGTCGCGCCCGGGAAGAGTCGTCCGGTCCGTCGAGGAAACGCGCGAAGAAGAGCGTCGTGAGCGCGTACGAGAGCGGGTTCTCGAGCCCACCCACCCCGTAGTCGACGAAGGCCTTCGACGTGAACAGGGCGATTCCCGCGAACAGGATGGCGGGCCGTCCCTTCGCGTGACGGAGGAGCACGTGCCCCACGGCGAACGTCGTCAGCAGCAGCGAGAGGACGGTGGACGTGTAGTAGATCTCGCGCGTGACGAAGTAGAACGGCACGAGCAGCATGGCCCACAGCGGGTTCGTGAACGCCTGGACGCGTTCGGCCGTGTTCCACCGGAGGCCGTGTCCGCGGACGAAGTTGTCGACCGCGCGGAACGTGACGTAGGCGTCGTCCCCGACCCACGCGTTCCGGACGAGCACGACGCCCCCGAACGCCAGGATCAGCGCGACGAGCCACGCCCTCGCGTTCCGCGTGTTTCCCCCCTCCACGTGTCCCTTCGTCTCCTCGGGCGACCTGCTCGGGTCACCCGCTCCGTCCACCCGTTCCGTCCACACGAACGGGGCGCGACGGCGCCGCGCCCGGGATCTTCTTCATGAAAAACTGCACCGTGGCCCCGAGATCCGCCCGGCTCGCGACGAGGAGGACGTCCGCGCCCTTCTCCACGATGGTGTTCCCGCGCGGCGCTTCCATGCGGCCGCCCACGAAGAGCCCCGCGATGACGCAGGACTTCGGGAACTCCGGATCCACGGCGATGTCCTTCACCGCCGCGCCGACGAGGGCGCCGTCGTCGGGGATGACCAATTCGAAGGCCACCGAATCGCCGTGGCCGAGCACCATGGAGTGACGGATGGCGTCGTGCTCGATGGTGGTCGCCAGCGCACCGACGAAGATGTCCGTCTCGGAGAGGATGCGGTCGACGCCCGCACGCTCGTAGATGGCGCGGTACTCGACGTCGCGCATGCGGACCATGACGCGACGTACGCCCATCTGACGCGCGAGGAGCGCCACGGCGAGGTTGTCGGCGTCGCGGTGGAGCATGCCGACGACCACGTCGGCCCGGCCCATCTCGGAGCCTTTCACGACGCTGGCGTCCGTCGCGTCGCCCTGCATGGCGACGATGCCGTAGAGCTCGAAGGCGCGCTTGGCGACGTTCGGGTCCCGATCGACGATGGTCACGGAGTGGCCCGCGCCCGCGAGGTGGATGGCCACGGACAATCCTCCGCGACCGGCTCCGGCGATGTGCACGCGCATGGTCAGTGGTCTCCTTCGTTGCTGGCGAGCGCGACGAGCGATCGATCGAGTTCGGCGACTTCCTTCTCCACGGCCGGCCCTTCGATGAGCCCGCGTCGCGCGGCGTCCAGGATCGAGACCTTCTGGGCGTTGAGCACCGCGAAGTCGACGGCGTCGTCCGGCAGCCCCTCGATGCGGAAGCGTTGGATGACCCCTTCGGCGTGGATGATCGTTCGCTGGAAGTTCGCGCGACGCTCGGCGTGTTCGCGGCGCGAGACGAGCCCCGTGGCGAGGAGCTCGTCGAGCTCGATCTGGGCGCGGCGCGCCGCGATGAGCCGCGCCCGCGCGCGATCGAGATCCTCGTCGGCGGAGGCGAGGCTCACGCCGAGCATGACGAGCACCTTCCGGAAGGGCAAGGCCTGCAGGAGCAGGGTCGCGAAGGTGACTCCGAAGACGATGGTCACGAGACGGCCGCGGTACGGCAGATCCGTTGGCAAGGCGAGCACGGCGGCCATCGAGAGCGCGCCCTTGATGTTGCCGACGACCATCACGTGTTGCCACTCGAGGGGCACGGGTTCCTTCGTGATCGTGCGGAGCGCACCGAACGAGCCGTAGACGGCGATCGCCCGGCCTGCGTGCAGCGCGAGGAGCGCGATGAGGATGGACGGCGCTTCGGTGACGAGGCTCGCCGCCTCGATCTGCATGCCGACGAGGAGGAACAGGAGCACGTTGATGCCGAAACCCGTGGTCTCCCAGAAGCCCTGGATGGCGAGCACGCGCGAAGGTTCGAGGGTGCGGCGTGCCGTACGGCCCACGGCGAGCCCCGCGACGACGACGGCGATGACCGGCGACGAATGGAGACGCTCCGCGATGAGGGATGTCGCGAGCACGAGGACGATGGAGACGAGGATGGCCGTGAGGTGATCGGGCGTCCACCGGAGCACGATGGACCCGATGGCCGCGAACGCCCCGCCGACGGCGAGGCCTCCCACGATCTCGATCAGGAGATCGCGCACGGTGTGCACGGCGTCGAACTGACCGCGGACCACGATCTCGGTGGCGAGGCTCACGAGCACGAGGGCCGTGCCGTCGTTGAAGAGGCTCTCGCCTTCCATGATCGCCGCGAGCCGGTGCGGCACGCGCACGCTCCGAAAGGCGAGGAGGACGCTCACGGTGTCCGTGATGGCGAGGAGGGCGCCGAGGAGCAGCGCGACGCCGAACGGAAGACCCAACGTGAACGTCGCCACACCGGCGGTGCCCAGGAGCGAGATGAAGACACCCGGCACCGCGAGGGTGAGGATGGGACGGCTCGCACGGCGCAGGCTGTCGGCGTCGGCGAAGAGGGCGCCCTCGAACACGAGGAGCGGCAGGAACGCGACGAGGATCACCTCGGGGTTCATGGGCTGGTGCGGGAGCACGTCCACGAAGACAAGGAGCAGGCCCACGACGACGAGGGCCACGTTGTACGGCACGGCGAACCGCTTCGCGCCGATGGCGACCACGGAGCCCACGGCGAGGGCGAGGAGGAGGCTCTCGAGTCGTTCCCTCATCGCCTCAGCGGGCCGCTTCGGCGAGGGACTCCTTCGCCGCGCGGACGGTGGCGTCGATGTCGGAATCGGAATGGGCGGCGCTCACGAACGCCGCTTCGAACTGGGACGGCGGCCAGTACTGGCCACGGGCGAGGAGGCCGGCGTGCCACGTCGCGAAGGCCTTGGTGTCGGCGTCCTTCGCGTCGTCCCAGCTCCGGATGGGACCCTTCTTGAAGAAGAGCGTGAGCATGGATCCCACGCGTTGCACGCAGGCCTTGCCCGACCATCCCGTCTCCGCGATCGCCTTCACGAAACCTGCTTCGAGGCGCGCACCGAGGCCTTCGAGCCCGGCGTAGAGCGTGTCGGTGAGCTTGGGGAAGGTAGCGAGGGCCGCGCTCACGGCCACGGGATTCCCGCTCAGGGTACCCGCCTGGTACACGGGACCGAGGGGCGCGACCTTCTGCATCACGTCCTTCCGACCGCCGTAGGCCGCGAGGGGCATGCCACCGCCGATGACCTTGCCGAGGCACGTCATGTCGGGTTTCACGTTGGCGCGTGCCTGCATGCCGCCACGGGCGACGCGGGCGCCGGTCATGACTTCGTCGAAGATGGAGAGTGCGCCGTGTTTCGTGCAGAGCTCCACGATCGCTTCGAGGAAGCCGGGCTCGGGCGGCACGCAGCCCATGTTGCCCACGACGGGCTCCACGATGACCGCCGCGATCTCCTTGCCACGCGCTTCGAAGAGCGCGCGGAGCTTGGCGACGTCGTTGTACGGGAGGGTCGCGGTGTTCGACGCCGTGGCGCCGGGAACGCCCGCGGAATCGGGGACGCCGAAGGTGGCCGCACCGGAGCCGGCCTTCACGAGGAGGAAGTCCGCATGTCCGTGGTAGCAGCCCTCGAACTTCACGATCACGTCGCGGCCGGTGAAGCCTCGGGCGACGCGTAGCGCCGCCATGGTCGCCTCCGTGCCGCTCGACACGGCGCGGATCATCTCCATCGACGGGAACATCGCGCACACGGCTTCCGCGTACGTGACCTCGAGTTCGGTGGGCGCGCCGTAGCTCGTGCCGCGTGCAGCCGCTTGCGCGATGGCGGCGACGACGTCCGGATGGGCGTGGCCGAGGATCATGGGACCCCAGGAGCCCACGTAATCCGTGTACTTCGTGCCGTCGGCGCCGAAGAGGTACGCGCCTTCGGCTTTGGCGACGAACACGGGACTGCCGCCCACCGCACGGAACGCGCGAACGGGGCTGTTCACGCCCCCGGGGATGCGCGCCTGCGCGCGCTCGAAGAGGGCCTTCGACGTGTCGTCGCTCATGGGCGGATACGGTAACCCGAAACCCGGCTCCGAGGGAGGTTCAGCGGGGGACGGTGAACGTGTAGCTCACGGTCCCGACGGGTCCTTCGAACGGAGCCATTTTCGCGCGACGGAAACGGGCCGCCACGCAGTCGCCGTCCGGAGTACCCGCGAAGGGTGGCTGATCCACGACGACGTTCGTCGGCGCGCCGTCGTTGCCGAAGGTGACCCACACGTGGCCTTGGCCCGTGACACCGCCGGTGCGGCGGCAGCTCGCGAGGATGCCGTTCATCACGTCGAGGGAAGACTTCGCGTTCGTGGCGTCGAAGGACTTCGTCTTCACGGGAGACGCGGGGACCGAGGGAGGCGATGGCGTAGCGGGGGGGAAGAGGTTCGAGGGGATGGGCTTCGGGTCCGGGACGATCGCCGTCGCGCCCGGGTTCGGGTTCGGGGAAGGCGTCGCGGTCGAGCCGTTCGGGGCGGGGGTGGCGACGATCGTTCCGGGGGGCGTCGGCGGGGAGGGATTCGATGCGACCGCGGACGTCGGCGGAAGCATGGGGTCGGGCACGGGCACGGGCACGGGCACGGGCATGGGGGGGATGGCGGGAGTCGGCGTCGCGACCAGGCCGGCGTCCGTCTTCGTTTCGCTCGATCCGCCGAAGAGGCGGGTTGCTCCGAAGGCGAGCGCGCCCACCACCACGAAGCCCACGACGAAGAAGATCAGGGCGGCCGAGGACTTCTTCGGGATCTCGGGCGGCGCCGAGACGCGCATCGACGTCGGGCCCGACACGGGAGCCGAACCGAGAGACGACGGCGCGTAGGCGATCGCGGGCGGCGTCGAGGGAGCTTGTGCGGCGTAACCCGCGGGCGTTCCTGGCGACGGGGACGTCGGAGGCACGAAGCCCGGTTCTCCCGGGATCGGAGGACGTTGTCCGAAGGCGACGGTGCCCCGCGGTCCGTAGCCGGGATCGGGCGTCGCCGGCGGCGTCGCGGCGGGCGCGTTCGCTTCGGGCAGGGGTGCGTCGAGGCCAGGAATTTTCGGGCGTTCGGAGAGCGCGAGGGTGCCGCCGAGTCCACGCGGCGGCTGGATGCCCGCGTGGGTCGGGGTCGTGGTGGACGCGTGTTTCGTCACGCTCGACGACGGCGCGAGGGAAGGTTCGGACGACGGCGGAGTCACCATGGTGGGCGAGCTCACGTCCTTCTTCGCGGGCACCGACACGATGGTGATCGCGCCCTCGCTCGCCGGATGTCCGGACGCACCGAACGCGCGGGACGGGTCGGCGGAAGGCGCGTCGCCCGACGCGGCGTCCCTCTGCATCGCGTTCTTGAGGCGGCCCCAGAGTTCGCCGGCGTCCGCCGGACGATCGGAGGGCGAGAGGGCGAGCGCGCGGGCGAACACTTCTTCCACGCCGTCGCCCACGGCGATGCCGAGACGTCGCGGCGTGGGTCGGTTCGGATCGAGGGCCTTGGCCGCGAACTCGCCGAGGTGGTCGCCATCCATCACCGTGCGATCGGTGAGGCACTCCACGGCGACGAGGGCGAGCGAGTACACGTCCGACCAGGGTCCCACCTGACCGACGTTCGGATCGAACTGCTCGGGCGAACCGTAGGCGGGCGAGAAGATCCGGATCTGCCCGATGGTCTCGACGCGCGGGCCCATCTCGAGGGCGTGATCGTTCACGACCTTCGCGACCCCGAAGTCGAGGACCTTCAGCTTGATTCCTTCGCGCGTCGTCGCGAGGAAGAAGTTCCCCGGATTGAGGTCGCGGTGCACGACGCCCTGGGAGTGTGCGAACGCCACGGCGTCGATGGCGGTGTCCATGAGCTTCACGACGTCGGCGAGCGGACGACCGTGGTACCCGGCAGCCCGCCGGTCTTCGAAGTCGGTGGCGAGGGACTTTCCGTCGAGCCACTCGAGCACGGTGTAGGGCACGAGGGCGCTCGTCGCGGGCGCGGTGGTGGTGCCGCTCGCGATGGAGCGGACGATGTAGAGGCTGCCCTGGGAGAGGCGGTACTGGAGTCGGCTCTCGTCCCGGAAACGGCGCACGAAGGAATCGACGAGGGCCGATCCGAGGGACGGCGGGAGCTTCAGGCACTTGATGGCGATGGGCTCGCCGAGGCCGACGTGCAGACCGCGGTAGACGACGCTGAAGCCGCCCTCGCCGACGACGCGCTCCACGCGGAACTGGCCGTCGAGGACGCTACCGACGAGGCCGAACGGATCGGAGGACACGGATCACGGACTCCCGTAGTAGGCGATGCGCCCGGCGACGGCGACGGCGTGCTGTTCGATGGACTGCGAGAAGATGGTCTCGTACCCGATGGACGGGCCGCCCGCGAAGTGCCCCCCGAAGAGGTGGCCGAAGCTCCACTCGTAGAAGGCGCCCACGCCGAGGAACGACTGCACGCCCTCCGCGCCGGGACTCACCACGCTCTTCGCCTCGAGCTTCGACCCGCCGAGACCGAAGCTCGCGTACACACCGAGATCGCGGAGCGCACGCTTCCGGGCGGCGAGGCCGTAGAGGGGGAACGCGTCGACGCGCACGCCCATGCCGAACGAGGTGACCTGCACGTCCTGGTTCTGGAAGCGACCGCTCGAGACGTGGATGCCGAAGTTGAGGTAGTCGGCGAGGGCGGCCATCACGAGGAGCGACGACGCCGAACCGATCATGGTCCCGCTCCGCGAGAGGTACGCGGGGTCGCCCACCTTCGTGATCGCGAGCGGGTAACCGACGGTGGAGGCGACGCCGCCTCCCGCCTGGAGCGCGAGGAGGAGTCCGCCGCGTCGTTCGACGACCGAGGACGACGAACCTTCGGCGGCGGGCGCGGTCGCCGTCGGTGCGCGCTCGGACTCCGCGGCGAACGCCCGCGTCGGGAAGAGCGCCTCGGCGACCGCCAGAACGCCGAACGCCAGGGTGCCCGCGAGAACGCGCATCGGCCCCATTTAAAGCACGGGGACGGCTTCGAAGTGCAGTAAAACCGAGGGTCCCATGACCTCCGCGAACGCCCAAAACGCGCACGATCCTGCCCTCGCCGCCGCCGATCCCGAAATCGCCCGTCTCATTCGCGAGGAGAACGTCCGCGAGTTCGAGTCGATGCGCCTCATCGCCAGCGAGAACTACGCGTCGCGGGCCGTGATGGAGGCCACCGGATCGTGCCTGACGAACAAGTACTCCGAGGGCTACGCGAAGAAGCGGTACTACGAGGGACAGGCCGTCATCGACCAGGTCGAAGAGCTCGCCATCTCCCGCCTGAAGAAGCTCTTCGGCGCCGAGCACGTGAACGTGCAGCCCTATTCGGGCAGCCCCGCGAACCTCGCCGTGTACCTCGCCTTCTGCAACGCGGGCGACACCATCATGGGTCTCGGTCTCCCGGCGGGCGGCCACCTCACCCACGGCCACACGGTCTCGATCACGGGCAAGTACTTCAAGAGCGTGCCCTACGGCGTCCGCAAGGAAGACTGCCGCATCGACATGGACCAGGTGCGTGCGCTCGCGAAGGAGCACAAGCCGAAGCTCCTCTGGGCCGGCACCACGGCCTACCCGCGCACGCTCGACTTCGCCGCGTTCCGCTCCATCGCCGACGAAGTGGGCGCCAAGCTCGCGTGCGACATCGCCCACATCTCCGGGCTCGTGGCCGCCGGCGTGCACCCCTCCCCCTTCGGCATCGCGGACGTGGTCACCTCCACGACCCACAAGACCTTCCGCGGTCCCCGCGGCGGCATGATCTTCTGCAAGGCCGAACACGCGGCCGCCATCGACAAGGCCGTGTTCCCCGGTTTGCAAGGCGGCCCCCACAACCACACGACGGCGGGCATCGCCGTGGCCGCGAAGGAAGCCCTCGAGCCCTCCTTCAAGGACTACGCGAAGGCCATCGTCGCGAACGCGAAGCTCCTCGGCGAGGAGCTCGTGGCCCGCGGCTTCTCGCTGGTCACCGGCGGCACCGACAACCACCTCCTCCTCATCGACCTCACGAACAAGAACGTGCCCGGCAAGGTCGCGGCGCAGGCCCTCGACAAGGCCGGCATCGTCCTCAACTACAACTCCGTCCCCTTCGATCCGCGGAAGCCCTTCGATCCGTCGGGTCTCCGCATCGGCACGCCGGCGGTCACGTCGCGCGGGATGGGCGCCGCCGAGATGAAGGCCCTGGCGGGCTTCATCGATCGCGTGGTCGCGTCTCCGGGCGACGAGAAGCTGCTCGCGACCATTGCGGGCGACGTGAAGGCGCTGTGCGCGAAGTTCCCGGCTCCCGGAATCGTGACGTGAACCGCCGCGCCGCGACCGCGACCGTCTTCGCGGCGGTCGTGTGCGCGCTCGCGGTCTCCGTGGCGGGCTGCGGCGAGTCGAAGCCGAAGGTCGTGGAGCGTCCGCGGGAGACGCCCGTCGTCCTCGCGCCTCCCGAACCCGAGCCTCCGGCGCCGAAGGAACCGCCCACGGATTTCGGTCCGTGGTCCGACATGGGCTTCGGGCGGTACATGCTCCCGAAGGAGAAATTCTGGTCGGACGACGGCGCGGTCGACATCGTCTTCCACTTCCACGCGGGCGAAGCCGCCGAGCGCGACTACCGGAAGACGAGCCTCAAGGCCATCGTCGTCAGCGAGACGTGGGGCACCTTCAGCGGTCCGTACACGGCCGCCTTCGAGGACACGTACCGCTTCGGTCGCATGGTGGGCGCCATCGTGGCCGCGGCGAAGTCGATCACCAAGGTGCCCACGATCCATCGCGGGCGCATCGCCCTCGTCGCGTGGAGCGCGGGATACGGGTCCATCCAGGAGATCCTGAAGGACGCGCGTTACCGCGAGTGGGTCGACACCGTCGTCCTCCTCGACGGCCTCCATACCGGGCACCTCAAGGGCGACGGCGAAGGTCCGAGGCCCGTCGACGGCCGACCGATCTCCATGTTCACGCGGTTCGCGAAGGAAGCCGCCGCCGGCCGCAAGACGATGGTGATCACGCACTCGTCGATCGTGCCGGAGGGCTACGCGAGCACGACCGAGACCGTGCAATTCGTGGCGAACGAGGTGGGCGCGAAGCGATCGGAGGAACGTTTCCTTCCCGAGCTCCCGGAGTCGAAGGTCCCGGCGACGCTGGAGATCGACATGGACGGCGGCGTGTCCCCCGCGACGACGCCCATGAAACAGATCTTCCGGGCCGACGTCGGTCGCTTCCACGCGCTCGGCTACGAGGGCACCGAAGCCCGCGATCACATCCGGCACCTCCGCCTGCTCGACGAGATCCTGACGGCGTGGGTGGTGCCCGCGTGGTCGACAGATTCGGCGAAATGACGGTCCACGACATGGTCACCATCCGGACCAAGTCGACCGAAGGGGGATCCGTGTAGGCGGTTGTGCGTCGTCACGATCTCCGAGGTTTCCTGGGTCGGACGTCCGCTCCGCGCGGAAATACGTGGGCATTCGGGTTGCACTTCCCTCCCTCGCCCCGCCGCCATGGAATCCCGTTTCTCCCCCCCGTCCCCGAAATCCCCCGCCCCGATGGGCCCCGCCCGGAGGCCGTTCCGGCGTTGGGTCGCGATCGTGATCGCGGCATGTGGACTCGCGCCGGTCGCGTCCGGTTGCGCGGAGGACTTCGACACGAAGCGCACGCCGCCGCCCCGCGGCACGGCGGGCCAGGAGATCTACACGGTGGTGTGCGATCGCGTCGGCGCCCAGGCCGTCCGCGACGACGTGTCGGGCGAATCGTTCCACGCGGTGTGCCACGCGAACTCGGAAGGTGTCTTCGCGACGACCCTCGACCGATCGCTCCTTCCGCCCCTTCAGGACGGCGCCGTCGACGTGGACGGCAATCCCGTCTCCATGGACCAGCAGACGAAGAACCGGGACGCGCGCATCCACAGGTTCGAGACGCTCGCCGCGAACCGCGCGCTCCTCGCGGGCTCCCTCGACCGCGTCCTGCCCGACATGACGATCCCCGTCCTCGCCGACGGTGCGAAGGCGGACGCGACGGGCACCTGCGCGCGGTCCGGCGGCGAGTCGCCCTTCCGCACCGAACTGGCAGCGACGCTCGGCCGCCTCGGCGATCTCTACAACGACGGCACCGTCCCCGAGACGACGCGGGCCGTGGGCCGCGTGCTCCGCGAAGTGACGTCGGACCCCGTCGTGACCGCGTCGCTCGCCAAGATGTTCGCCCGCACGGGGTACCGCCACCCCGACCACGACCCCGGTCTCCTCGACACGGTCCTCGACTACCCGCGCCTCGCGGATCTCGCGGGCGCCGTGCTCCCGACCTTCGCCGTGGGCGGATCCGCCGGGGAATCCACGGCGCTCCTCTTCCGCGCCGGTGCGGCCGAACTCCGAACGCCGGCGACCAAGGCGAAGGCCGCCCTCGTCCTCAAGCCGGACGCGATCCTCGGCTCGAAGGTCGTCGCGTCGCGCCCGCGCACCCTGATGGAAATCGCCGAGGCGCTCCTCCTCGCCGAGACCGCCGACGTGCGGCCGAACACCACGCTCCCCACCGTTTCCCGGGATTCGCGGGGCGTCGCCAAGGTCCGCGGTGCGGCCGGTGCGCTCGCGAAACCCTTCGTCGACGCCGACAAGGACGGCCTCGCCGATCTGGACGGTCTCGGTCGCTACGTGACGAGCGGCGCCGCGGCTCCCGTTCCCTACGCACGCGCCGGCGCCGGCGCCGACAAGCGGGACGCCGCGGGCCGTGCCATCGACGACACGAACGCCCCCGTGTTCGAGTACCTCGACGTCTCGAAACTGGCGGCCGACGCCGTGCTCCGCCGCGTGTCGACCCTCCTCGATCCGGACGAGGGCAAGGACGGCCTCTTCGAACTCCTCGGTGCGTTCCCCGCCCTCGGCGGCGAGCGGGACGCGGAGCCCACCAAGTCGGTGACCTTCGGGAACGCGGAGGTCCGCTACAAGAGCTTCCACGCCGCGAAGTCGCCCCTCGTGGACCTGATGTACGCGCTCGGCGTCGTCGCGTCGGATCCCACCCTCGACGACACGCTCGCGCTCCTCGAGACGTACACCAAGGATCATCCGGACGAGATGGCGCGCGTGGTCGCCGCGCTCACGAGCGTGCTCACGAGCTTCGACGCGCACCCCGAAGCGACGTTGAAGTCCGGCACCACCCTCGCCGACGATCTGTTCGACGCGCTCGCCCTCGTCGTCGACGACCCGACCCTCCTCGATCCTCTGATCGGCGCCGTCGCCGATCCGCGCCTCCTCGGCGCCCGCCGCGTGCTCAACGCGTTCTTCTCCTACAAGGACGAAATCACCTACGTCCGCGATGCGAACGACAAGGCGAACGAAGCGAAGCTCAACGGACCGCTCTGGAACGAGTCGACCCAGAAGGTGATCGACCCCATGACACCGTTCTCCGTCGGAGTCGACCGCACCCGGCCCGACACGGGCGCGAACAAGAGCCAATTCCAGAAGCTCATCGCGGTGCTCCACGACACGAAGGGTGTCGCCGTCTGCAACAAGGAAGGCGCCGTCGCCAAAGTGAAGGGTACCATGAACGGCCTCGCCCTCGACGGTGACTACCCGTCGAACGGCCTCGCCCAGGGGCTCTGTTCCGCGCTCGGTACCCCGGCGCCGAAGACCATCGCGCAGTGCGGCCTCCTCCGCATCCCGAACCTTTCCGCGCTGATCGTGGACGTGGCCCTCGGTCGCGCGAGCATCGAGATTTCCGATCCCTGCCTCAAGAAGATGACCACGGACCCCGCCCTTTCGGGCAACGGCGGCGGCGACGCGCTCCTCGAGCAGTCCTCGGGCATCAAAGGCTTCGGCACGAAGCCCACGCTCTCGGCCCTCGCGCGCATGGCCTCCTTCGACGCACCCTATTCGGGCCTCACGCCGGCCTACACGCCCTCCGACTTCTATCCGAAGACCCGGGACTTCCTCGGCGGCGTCATGGAAGCCGTCCCGACCCGCCTCTGCCCCGAGACGCCGATCACGGACGCGGCGACCAAGACGACGACGAACGTCCGCACCTGCACGCGCTACGACCAGACCGTGCGCGGCCGTCACGCGAACGCCCTCTTCGTCGTGGACACCATGGGCTTCGTCGACGCCCTCCGCCCGGTGCTCGAGGTCTTCTCGGACGCGAAGAAGCCCCTCGTCGCCGTGGAGCTCCTCGACACCATGGCCGTCCACTGGGGCACCGACAAACAGAGCAAAGAGGAGTGCGACCCGAGCCTCCCCCGCACCGACGCGCGCTGGTGCTCCCAGGCCGGTCTTTCGCGGTTCGAGCCGCTCCTCGCGGAATTGATGCGGAGCGATCTGCTGCCCGCTCTCCAAGCCGCGCTCAAGTCGTTCTCGGCGACCACGGTCCAACACTGCGAGACCTTCGGCGCGGACGGCGTGTGCACGAAGGCCACCGCGAAGACGGGCCGTCAGATCTTGGGCGACCTGGTGCGCCTCCTCGCCTCGAAGGAACGCTGGAAGAACCTCACCACCCGCGACGGCAAGAAGACCCTGCCGAAGGGCGACGGCACGCCCGGCGCCGCGGTCACGCCCCTCGCCCTCGTGGTCGACGCCATCCGCCACGCTTCGGCGACGGACACCGCGGGCTCCCCCAGCCTCTCGAAGACCCTCCGCGACGTGCTCGACGCCTTCTTCGCGACGACGGGAACCGCCGAGACGACCACGTTCGCGTCCAAGCTCCCTCCGGAACTCGTGGGCCGCCTCCTCGGCATCGTGCGCACGGAACTCGCGGCGCGTTGCCCGGCCTCGGCGTCGTCCTCCCGGTGCCCCTGGGTCGACCAGACCCTCGTGCCCGACACGGCGAAGTTCGTGGAGGGACCGCTCTTCGCGTCCATCGCCGACATCGGAGGTGCGCTCTACGCCGACAAGGCCGCGAAGGACGAGATGGGTCGCTTCGTGCACCACGTCTTCGCCGCGAACGACGGCAAGGGTTCGGCAGCGGTCTCCCTCGCCCTCGTCGACGCGATGGAACTCCTCGCCGACGACGCAGGATACGACGCGCTCGTGCGGGTCGCCGCCACCGCGCTCGACGACGAAGCCAAGTCGAAACCGGGCGCCCTCGGCTCCCGTGGCATGGCATCCGCCGTCATCACGACGCTCTCGCGCTTCTTCGCGGTCTCCCGGGACTCCGCGGGCGCTCCGGTGTGCAGCGCGTCGCTCGATCCGAACCGCACCATGATCACGCTCGCGAAGAACCTCCTCCGCGTCGGGCCCGACGGCACGTCGGCCGCCGACGGAATCGTGGACGTGGCGAAGGCCGTGAACCGAAAGACTCCGGGCGCCGAAGGTGCGCTCGCGCCCGAGGACGTCTCGGCCATCGCTTCCGAGTTCTCCGAATTCATGCTCGACTCGACCCGCGGCATCGAACAGGTCTACAAGATCGTCGCGCGCGCGACCGCCAAGAGCTCTCCTTGATCCGAAAGGCGCTTTCCGCCCTCGCCGCTCTCACCGTGATCGCGACCTCCGCCCCGGCGGGTGCCGCGGGTATGTTCTGGAGCGATCGCGGCGTGGTCCCGATGGGTCGCGGCGGCGCGATGGTCGCCGGTGCGAACGACCTCGGTGCGTTCTGGTACAACCCGGCCGGTCTCTCCCACGCCGCCGGCACCATCCTCACGGACAGCGGCTACACGCAGCTCACGACGACCTATGCGCGCGAGCTCCGCATCGTGGACGCGGACGCCACGGTCCGCCACGTGAAGGCGCCTCCGGTGGACGGCCACGCACCGTTCCTCCCGATCCCCACGGTCGGCCTCGCGCTCGCGCCCTTCGGTTCGAAGACGATCACGATCGCCGGCGTCGTCTACGGTCCGTACCTGGCTCTCCCCACCTTCGACGAGACGACGAAGGACGGTAAGCCCTCCCCCGCACGCTATTCGCTGGGTTCGTCGGCCGGCACGCTCATGGCCCTCGGCGGCGTCTTCGCCGCGTGGAATCCGGAATCGTGGATCCGCCTGGGCATGGGCGTGGAGGCCCTCGCCGGCATCTTCCAGACGACCATGACGTTCAACGCGAGCCCGCCCGACCGAATCATCGGCGCGCCCGAACAGCCCGAGTTCGACGCGAAGGCGCGCCTCCGCGTCGGCCCCATCTTCGCGCCCACGGTGAGCGGCGGCGTGATCCTCGAGCCGTTCCCGTACCTCCGCGTGGGCGTCTCCGGCAAGGGTCCGTTCGTGGTCAATTCGCCCGCCGAAATCACCGTGCGGCTGCCGAACAGCGTCGCCTTCGACTCCGCGAACGTGGAGGGCAAGAAGGCCAACGTTCGCTTCCTCTTCCCCCCCGTCCTCCGCGCGGGCGTCGAGGTGCAGCCGATCAAGCCGCTCAAGATCGAGGTCGCCATCGTGCGGGAGTTCTGGTCGGTGCACGAAGCCATCGACGCTACCCCGCAAGACATCAAGATCGTCGGCGTCACCGGCGCACCGCGGGAGGTGAGCTTCCCGAAGATTTCCGTCGCCCGCAACTTCCGGGACGCGAACAGCTACCGCATAGGTGCAGAATACACTCACACGATCGCGGGCCACGCCGTCACCTTCCGGGCGGGCGGTTCGTACGACGAGAGCGCCGTCGCGAACGAGTACGTGTCCC
>JAXLYL010000011.1:0-181628 GCA_046351475.1 Polyangiaceae bacterium | reverse complement strand
TCAACGAGCTGATGTTTAAGATCGCGCTCGAGGAGGCTCCCGACCCGGCCGCCGTCGTTCCGGGCCTCGATCCGGGGTTCGCGGCGATCGTCCGGAAGGCGATGGCACGCGATCCGGCCCAGCGATTCCAGACGGCCACCGACTTCCAGGACGCCATCCTCGATTGGATGAAGCAGAACGGATTGTCGACGTCGTTCGTCTCGAAGAACTACTCGAGTTCGCGACTCGGAAGCGCGGCGACGGAGCCTCCGGGCGCCGGCTCGCCGCTCTCCACGTCCACCAACGGGACCTCCGCGAACGGGATGACCAATCCGGCGGCCGCCAAGGTGCCGTCGTTCGGAGGATCCCTTCCGAACGTGGCCTCCTCCGTCGGAGGCATCCAAGCGCCGACGAAGTCGAAGGCACCCATCGCGATCGGTGCAGCCGTGCTCCTCGTCGCCGCGGCGGCGGGCGTCTTCCTGAGCGTCGGCTCGAAGAAAGGCGTCGCCGATTCCGCCAACGCGGCCTCCCGTCCGGCCACACCGGTCGTGACGGCCGACCCCGCGGTCGCTCCCGCGGTCACGACGGCACCGACCGTCGTCGCGGCCCCTGCGCCTTCCGCTCCCGTCGTCGACGACAAGGGCACGCCCACCGCCGGGGCCGACGCGGGCAATTCGCCGAAGGCCGTCCCCGTGGTTCATGCGACGCCGCGCACGCCCACGCATGCCCCGGTGCATGCCGCGGCCGCCCCGGCTGCTCCTTCCGCCACGGCTTCCGCCAAGGCGAACGTCCGCGGTCGGACCATCCGCGAGCAGCTCTGAACGTCGCGCGACGCGGCCGGGCCCGAGGACCGCGACCGCGTCACGCCGGCGCGATCACTCGCAGGTGAAGCCGCGCGGACGGCGGATGGCCAGGGATCGGACGGCGAGGTTCGTGGGCGCCTTCCAAGGCAGCGCGCTGGTGTCGGTCCGACGGTTCAGCGCCAACGGCATCGTGTCGAAGCGGAAGGCGTTGAACTCCGTGAGCCGCTCGCCGCTCGCGACGCCGTAGACCACGACGGACGACGTGAACGGCTCGAAGGCGATGTTCATGTTGGTCTGTTCGTGCGTCGTACTCGCCGCCATGGGCGAGACGCCGGTGAGCGGGAGTGCGTAGAGGAGCTTGTCCGCGATCTGGTCCACGTAGAACGCGTGGAGGGAACACTCGGCGATCGCGAGGGGCGCGTAGCGACGGTTCGTCGCCGAACCGGGCATCGCGATCTCCGAGCCGTGCGAGCCGGGGTCGAACGAGCTCGGCTGGAGGCCGAAGATGCGCGAGCCCGCGCCCTGCCGCGGCACGGCCAGGAACACTTCGCGATCGGTCCCGCGTTCGTAGAGGCCGCCCGCGGCGATTCCCGCCGTCGACCCCACGGTCGTGAACTTGGCCGCGTCGTTCGTGAGGTTTCGGTGCGCGACCGACGAGGGCGTCACGGGAACGGTGACCGAGTCCACGGCGAGGAGGCACGCCCCACCGTCCGGCGTCACGCCTCCGTCGCCGCACTGGGGCATGGCGAAGTAGTTGATGACGTTGTCCTGCGGGGAAGCGACCAAACCGGTGGGGCTCATGTTGAGCGGCGCGGCGCCGGCCTCGCGGAAAGTGGGCGTGCCCGCGTCGGGGTCGACGTCGATCTCGAAGACGTCCGCGACGTGCGTCGCACCCGGGGCCGGGTCGGCGGTGTAGACGAGACGCCCGTTCATGGCGACGTAGTTGCCCTTCCCGTTGGAAGGCGAGGGCAGGTGTTGGAGCGACCGGGAGATCGGGCTGTTGGTGCCGCCCCACGGAATCCACTGACCGGTCGTCGGGTTGAGCCGGCGAACCTGGACGGTGATGGGGCTCGGCGGCGGCGTCTCGCGGACGATGACGTACCAGAGGTCCTTGTCGCGATCGTAGACGACGGCGTCGTAGCTGGGCGCCTGCGAGTCCGCGCCGGCGTCGGTGATGAACTCGGACGCGGTGTTCGGGAACTTCTGCCCCGTGCGCGGATCGATGACGACCAACTGCGTCCGCGGGACGGCCGTGCCTCCGTTGTCGATGTCGCTCGCGATGGCGACGATCGCCCCGCCCGACTTCGGACCCGAAGCGTCCGCGTCCGCCGTCGTCGCGGCGTCCGATCCCGTCTCGCTCGTCGCGACGTCGCCGGTCGTCTGGGCATCGGTGCTGCCGTCCAGCGTGGGCGTGACGGCGCCACCGTCGGTCCCTTCGGGGACGACGTCGTCGAACGAGTTGATGAGCGAGCAATGCGCGAGGATCGCGAGCGGCACCACGGATGCGCCAACGATCAAGCTCCGACGGACGATCATGGGCGGTGATTGAACAACACGGGCCGCCCTATGTGCAACAGAGCCGTGTCTTCCGGTGTCAGTCGCGGAGGGCGCCTTCGTTGATCCAACGTTGGATGAGGCTGATTTGGGCCGTCGTCAGCGTGTTTCCGGTCGACGACGGCGGCATGATCTGGCCGTAGACGCCCTGGGTTCCCGAGATTTTCGCGTAGAGGAAGCTCGCGGAGGCGTCGCCGGCCTTCACCCGCTTGAGCGTCGGGTTCACGACGGCTTGGACGTCGTACAGGTTCGGGTACGAGTACCCGGCCGAGAGGATGAGACCGCCCGGCGCCGTGCCGGCCACGTGGCAGCCGCTCACCGCGCAGCTCGTGGAGAAGATGGGCTGCACGTTCACGGAGAAACTGACGCCCGTCGACGCGGACTGCTCGACGACGTTCGTGTCCCGGTTGCCCGCCTTGTCCCGCGCGCGGACGACCCAGTAGAGGGTCGAGACGGGCGTGAGTCCGGTGAGGGCCACGCTCGTGGCACCCGGTTCGCTCGTCACCTTCGGCGGGCTCGTGAAGACCTGGCCCCCGGCCGTCGTCGATTCGAAGACGTCGTAGACGATGTCCGCCTGCGCGGTCTGATCGTCCATCGCCGCGTTCCACGTCAGCGTGATGCCCGTGGAGGTCTTGCCGGTCGTGCCCGTGATGCCCGCGAACGTGGGCGGGGACGAGTCCGAGAGCGTCGTGGCCGAGCGCGTGGAGGTGTTCTTCTCCTCGTTGCCCGAGAGGTCGACGGCGCGGCAGACGTAGTAGTACTTCGTGGTCGGCGCGAGACCTTGCACCGTCGCCGTCGTCACGCCCGTGAAACTGGCGACGGGCGCGGCGAAATCGAACTCCGTCTCCGACTTGGAAGCGTAGACGTTGTAGGCGATGTCGGCGGTGGGCGTCGTGTCGTCGACCGCGGCCTTCCACGTGAGCGTGGCGGACGTCGCGTCCGTCGACGTCGCCGAGAGGCATCCACCGAACGAGGGCGGCTGGGCGTCCGGCCCCGAGGTCCCCGTGATGGCGGCCGAGTTCGTGTCCTCGTTGCCCGCGGCGTCGCGCGCACGCACGATGAACGAGTACGGCGTGTTCGGCTTCGGGAGCGTGACGGTGACGGAGGTCGCGCCGGGATCGCTCACGGCGGCGGGAACGGCGAAGTTCTGGGTGCCGGCGGATTCGCCCGCATAGACGAAATAGACGAGCCCTTCGGGCGCCGTCATGTCGTCGGTCGCGGGTTTCCAGTGCACACTCACGCCGCCGTTCGGGGCCGTGTCGGCGGTGCTCACGCCCTCGAACGTGGGCTTCGTCGTGTCGGCCGCGGGCCGGCCCTTCTTCTCCACCTTGTTCGTGTCTTCCGTGCCGTTCGCGTCGACGGCGCGCACGACGACGTAGTGGTCCGAGTCGGGAAGGCCGGGGAGGACGATGGACGTCGCGCCGGCGGGCGTGGTGACCGTCGGCGCCGCGAAGTTCGCGTTGCCCGAGGCCGTCGCGACGAACACGCGGTAGCGGATCTGCGCCGTGGAAGTGAGGGCCGACGTCGCGGGCTTCCAGGAGACGAGGAGGCTCGTCGTGCTGGCGGGCGAAACGGCCGCGACTCCCGCGAACGTGGGGCCCACGGGCGCGGCGTCGGGGACGCTGGCATCCGCGCCCGCTTCCACGGGACCTCCAGCGTCGGGCGTCGTGCCGCCCTCGGCGACGCAGACCGAACCTTGGAGGGACGTTCCCTCGCCGCAGGTCACCGTGGGCCCGGGCCTGTCGTCTCCTCCGCACGCGGCGACGAGGAGGAGGGCGCTCGAGAAGGCGAGGGGACGACGAAGTGCCTTGTGCGACTGGATTCGCATGACGTGCTCCGGAAGAGGAAGGCTCGGAAGACTGGGATGACTCAGTTGTCGAGGGCGCCCTGGTCGATCCAGGTCTGGATGGCCGTCAGTTCGTTGGCGGTGAGTGGCGGTCCGAAGGGCATCAAGCCGCCACACGGGGGCGACGGATTGATCTTGCGCCACAGCATGCTGGTCGCCGAACTCCCGGGGACGACCAGCGTATTTCCGACGCACGTGCTCACTGTCGCGACGTTGACGATGTTCGCACGCACACCGAAGGGCCCGCCCGTTCCGTTGCCGCCGTTGTGGCACGTCGACGACGAACACTTCGTCGTGAGCGCCCCACTGACGTTCGTGGCGAACGACGTACCCGTCGTCGCCGACACCGACACCGCGTTGCTGGAATTGCCTGCGGCATCGACCGTGCGGACGAACACGTTGTACGCGGTGAAGGGTGAGAGACCCGTCACGTTGGCCGAAGTCGCGCCTCCCGTGCTCGTGGTCGTCGGCGTGCAGGTCGTCGTGGACACGCAGTATTGGTACCGCAACATGTTGGTCGCGGTGAAATCGTCGGAGCCGGTGCCGAACGTGACCGCGAGGGCGGTCGCGTCTCCGCCGACGCGGGCCGCGGCGGTTCCTACGGGTGAGGTCGGCGCCACGTTGTCCGAGCCGGTGGTGATCGGATAGACCGTCGCGTTCGCGGAACGGTTGCCCGCGGCATCCCGCGCGCGAACGAGGAAGTAGCGCGTGGAGTTCGGCGGCAGGCCCATCACCGTGTACGAAGACGCTCCGGGCGACGTGGACGCGACGATGTTCGCCGCGAAGGCGTCCGTGCACGTGGTGGAGAGCGTGCCCATGCACACGTCGTAGACGAGGTTCCCGGCGGGCGTGACGTCGTCCGACGCGGGGCTCCAGTTGAGGCGGTAGGACGAGTACGTGAACATCGTGTCACTCGTGATACCGCCGAACGTCGGACCTTCGTTGTCACTCGGAGTGGTGACGGTCGCCTCGACCGTGTTGGTCTCGGTATTGCCGGCTGCGTCCCGGGCCCGCACCACGAAGTAGTACGTCGTGTTGGGCGAAAGTCCCGTGATCGTGCCGGTGTTCGCGCCTGCGACGCCGGGTTGGTTGGCCAGGGCGGGAGCGCCCGCGAAGTTCTGCCCGCCCGAGGTCGTCGCGACCCAGGCGGAGTAGGTGATCTGCGTCGGTCCGGAGAAATTGTCCGTCGCCGCCTGCCACCCGAGGTCGACGCGCTTGTGACTGACGGCGGTCGAGGACGCGACCCCCGCGAACGTCGGCGGCGTCGATTCCTGCACGGTGATGCCACTGACCTCGACGTCGGGGGGAGAGCTCTCGTTGTTCGCCTGGTCGGCGACGCGGACGACGAAGTAGTAGGTGTGCGTCGGCTGGAGCGAGGTGAACGTGGTGGACGTGAGGCCGACGACCGACTTCGTCGTCGTGAAGCCGCCGTCCTTGCAGGCACCCTGCGTCTCGGACATGCAGATGCGGTAGGTGAGGTTCGGAGCCGACGTGACGTTGTCCGTCCCCGGCAACCAACCGAGCGTGATCGACGTCGACGTGACGCCGCTCACGTTCGTGCCGCCGTTGAACGTGGGGCGCGAGGTATCCGGCGGCGTGTGCGCCATCCGCTCGACCGTGTTCGTGTCTACGTTGCCCTTCGCGTCCCGCGCACGGACGACGACCCAATAGTCCGTGTTCGGCGCGAGGCCCGTGAAGGCGTAGGCGAGGGCATTCGGCGCGGTCGGAGTCGGCGTCGACGCGAAGTTCTGACCGCCGGACGTCGTCGCGATGTACGGCAGGTAGACGATGCCGGCGTTGGGCGTGACGTTGTCCGTCGCGGTCGACCACGTCACGATCACCTGGTCGGGCGTGCTCGCGCTGGCCGTCTGCACGCCGCCGAACGTGGGGGCTTGAGTGTCCGGCAACGTCGTGGCGGAGAGCTCCTCGAGGTTCTCGGATTCGTTGTCGGCCGCGTCGACGGCGCGGACGACGAACCAGTACGTCTTCTCGGCGAGGAGGCTCGCGACCACGAAGCTCGTCGCACCCGGTGTGGTCGTCGCTAGCGGTGTCGTGAACACCTGCGCGTTCGCCGAAGGTGCGGCGTAGATGCGGTACCGCATGGAAGCGGGGAGGGTGACGTCGTCGGCAGCGGCGTTCCAGCCGAGCGTGATGCTCGTCGTGCTCGTCGCATTGGCGGAGACGATGCCGCCGAACGTCGGCTTCGTGGAGTCCGGAGCCGACGCGCCCGAGCGCTCTGTCGTGTTCGTGTCGTGGTTGCCCGCGAGATCCCGCGCGCGCACGACCGCGTAGACGGTCGTCTGCGGGGCGAGACCCGTCACGTCGAGGGAGGTGGCGCCGGGCGTCGAGGAATAGGTCGCCGCGGTGTACACCTGCGCTCCGGAGGAGGACGCGAGGTAGACGTCGTAGACGAGGGCGGCCGCCGCGGTGGTGTCGTCGGTTCCGGCGTTCCAGTGCAGACGCACGGAGCTCGCGCTCACCGACTCGATCGACGTCAAGCCTCCGAACGTCGGCGCCGTCACGTCGGACGACGAAGCAGTCGTCGCGGACTTCTCGGCGGTGTTCGTGTCCCTGGTCCCTGCCGCGTCGCGGGCGCGCACGACGTACCGGTACGTCGTCGTCGTCGCGAGATCCCCGAAGGTCGCGCTCGTCACTCCCTTGGCGGTCGTGAAGGTGGGGCGGGAATAGTCGAACGGTGTGGTGCCCGTCGCCTGGTAGACGTCGTAGACGAGGTCGGACGCGTGCGTGATGGCGTCGCTCGCGGGCGGCCATTCGAGACGCATCGCGATGCCGTTGGCCGTGACCGAACCCACTCCGTCGAACGTGGGCGCCGTCCCGTCGATGGTGGACGCGGCCTTCTCCACACGGTTCGCGTCGAGGTTCCCCGCGGCGTCGACCGCGCGGACCACGACGAAGTACTGCTTCGCCTCGGCGAGCCCCTGGAGGATCGCGTGGGTCACGCCCGCGGACGTGGTGACGCTCGGATTGTCGAAGTCCTGTCCGCCCGGCGTCGTCGACGCGAAGATCGCGTAGCGAAGGTCGGCTGCGGCCGTGCCGTCGTCGACGGCGCGGTTCCAGGTCACCTCGATCTCGTGGGCGCCCTTGCCCTTCGCGTCGAGGATGCCTCGGAAGCGCGGAGGGAGGGAGTCGGTCGTCGTCGCCGTGACCGCCGCCGTGTTCGCGTCCATGTTCCCGGCCTCGTCGACGGCGCGGACGACGAACGTGTTCTCGGAGAGGGGACGGAGCGCGAGGACGGTCGCGGTGGTCGCGCCCGCGGGCGAGACGTGCACGGGAGAACCGTAGTCGTACGTTCCGTCGCCCTTCGCGAGGAAGACGCGGTACGCGATGCGCGACGCGGACGAGGTGTCGTCGCTCGCGGAATTCCACGAGATGACCACCGAGGTGTCGCCCGTCGCGGTCGCCGCCTTCGCGCCGCCGAACGTGGGAGGCGTCGTGTCCTTCGGGCGGACGCCTCCAGCGTCGACGGTCACCGCCGCATCGACGCCCGCATCCGTGCCGGTACCACCGTCGGTGGTGCCCGGCGTGTCCGTGCCGTCCGACGAGGAGCAGTGCAGTGCGAAGATTCCCAGCGCGAGAAAGGCCGAACGAGCGCGCTTCATGTCGGAACTCCCGGTCAAGGCGTGAAGACCTCGGCGTGTTCGCCGCGGCGTCGGCGCGCTCGCGCGCGCACGAAGGTGTGCCGTCGAGTGTAGAGGAGCGATTTCCTCGGTCGCTACCGCTTTCGGCGGACGCGCGAACCTACCTCGTCGTACCATGGCTCCAAGATTCGCCCCGGGGTCCCGCTCGCGGGGACGCCCTCCGCGCCGCAGCCCTGGTGCCTATCGAACTGCTTCACGACGCGTTCCGCGTCCGCCGTCCGCCATGAGCGATTCCTCCCCCGAAGTCCGCCGCGCGCTCGCCATCGTCGCTCCCGTCGTGATCGTCGTCGGAGCCATGACGACGTTCGCGTTCGACGTCGTGCGAGCCGGGACCGCCGCGTTCGCGGGGACGCTGCTCGGCGTCTACGTGGCGCTCGCCGCGTTCGCCCTCGCGTTCGCGCGACGCGAGGGCGTCCTCGCCGATTGGCTCCGTCCGGTCTGGGGCGACATCTCCCGCGGCGTCCTTTCCGCCATCGCGCTGCTTTTCGCGGCGTGGGCGTTCGTGCGCGTCGCGCTCCCGGACGCGTCCCCCCGGGTCAGTTGGATCGCGCGGATCTACCTGCAGTTCGGAAGTCCAGGGTTCATCCGCGCGCACCTCTTCCTGTTCGGCGTCTACGTCGTCGTCGTCGCCGCCTGCGAGGAGATCGTGTGGCGCGGACTCGTGCTCCACGTCCTCGAGGACGCCTTCGGGACCCGGAAGGCGGAAGTCCTCTCCACGCTCCTTTTCGTCGTCGGTCTCCTGCCGACCGCTTGGGCGCTCCGCGATCCCCTCGCCGGGCAGAATCCACTCCTCCCCGTCGCGGCGCTCGGATGCGGCGCCGTGTGGACCGCGCTCCGGAGCCTCTCGGGACGGCTCGTTCCCGCCATCCTTTCCCACGCCATGTTCGCGTGGTGCGTGCTCGTCACGTTCCGCCTTTGGGGGCCGAGCGTATGAGCGCTCGTTGACCACGAGGTTCGGACGATGGCATCGACCGGTGCACTGCCGAACGGCATCGCGACGCGCATCGACGCGGAAGGGTTCCACGCGGCGTCCGAGCGGTTCCGGGACGCCGTCTCCCATGGAAACCTGACGTCGTCGGACGACGCCGTGGCCCTCGCCGCCGGCATGGCGACCGCGTACCCCGCCCTCGAGTCGACGTTCCTCGCCAACCCGGACGTCGCGACGTGGCTCCTGCGGGAGTGGAAGCCGGTCACCCCGGGACCCGCGCGCCTACCGGAGGTCGCTCGCGTCGACGATGACGGCCTCCTCGAAGACCGCGCCGGACTCCGACGCGTTCCGCCGGGCCCTGCGAGTGTTCACGAACCGAGAAAAGCTCCGTATCGCGTGGCGCGAGCTCGCACCGACGCCGGGAACCGACGTCCACGTCACCGCACGTGAACTCTCCGATCTCGCGGACGTGATCACCGAAGCGGCACTCGGCGAAGCGCTCGCGTGGGCCGACGCACGGTTCGGCGTGCCGACGTCCTCCACCGGCGCGCGCGTGGCGGTCGTCGTGCTCGGCATGGGAAAACTCGGCGGAAGGGAACTCAACGCGGGCAGCGACATCGATCTCGTCGTCTTCTACGAGACGGACGATGGCACCGTCGAGAAGGACGGTCGGGCGACGGATCTGACGGTCCACGAATACTTCATGCGTGTCACCCAACGTGTCGTCGCCGCGATCGACGACGTCACGGAAGACGGAGTGGTGTTCCGCGTCGACATGCGTCTCCGACCGGAAGGGTCGCGGGGAGCTCTCGTGAACTCCCTCGCCGCCGCCGAACGCTACTACGAGACGTGGGGGCGCACGTGGGAGCGTGCCGCGTTGCTCCGCGCGCGACCGATCGCCGGCAACCTCGTGTTCGGAGCGGAGCTCTTGCGCGCCCTCGCGCCGTTCGTGTGGCGTCGGACGGTCGATCTCAAGGTCGTCGACGAAATGACGGACATGGTCGCGCGATCGCGCGCCGAACTCTCCGAACGACCCGAGCGTGATCTCAAGCACGGCCCCGGTGGCATCCGCGAGGCGGAGTTCTTCGTCCAGTCGCTGCAGCTCGTGTGGGGAGGGAAGGATCCGAGTCTCCGTTCGTCGAACACGCTCGACGCTCTCCGCCGTCTCCGCGCGCGCGGGCTCGTGACCGATCGCGAAGGTCGCGAGATGGCGGACGACTACCTCGAACTCCGACGCATCGAACACCGCATCCAGTTCGCGACGGGACTCCAGACGCACTCGTTGCCGGAGTCCGAGGATCTCCTCGGCCGCGTCGCACGATCGTTCGGATACGACGGGATCGCGCCGTTCGAACGGACGCTCGACGCCACCCGTGCGCGGATCCACGCGGCCTTCGTTTCCCTTCGCGAGAGCGACGACCCGGCGGCCTCGCGCGACGGCGACGTCCAACCGATCGAAGGGCTCTACGTCGCGCTCGACGCCGAGGATCACGCGAAAGTGACGGACTGGCTGGAGAAGCGCGCGGGGGCGTCGGCTTCCCACGACCTCGTGCGCCACGTCGTCGCCCTCGCGTCCCGACCGGACGGTCCCCTGGGCACGGTCACCCGCGAGAAGTTCAAGGGGTTCCCGGAAGCCCTCGTCGGCGCCATCCTCGACGCTGCGGACCCGGAGCAAGCCGCACGTCTCCTCCAGGCGTTCTTCGCCCGACTCCTCACGCCCAGCGTGTACGTGAAAGCGCTCGCGGAGGACCCGCGGCGTGCGGTGCGCTTCGCCAGTCTCCTCGGGGCGAGCGCGTTCCTCGGGCAGGCGATGATCGGCCACCCCGAACTCGCCGATCGCCTCGTGTTCGGGAGCGCGATCCTCGACGCCGGGCGCGTCGCGAAGCTCGTGGACGACGAGGTCGCTTCTTTGTTGAGCGACGCCGGCGACGCCGAAGGACGGGACGTCGACGCCGACGCGTTCGTCGGCGCGCTCCGCCGCGCGAAGGGACTCGCGCTCCTCGAAGTGGGGCTCGCCGATCTCGGGGGCGAGATCCGTACGCGCGAGGTCACCGCGAACCCTGAGTGCCCTCGCCGACGCGACACTGGTCCACGCGACGCGGTTCGCCCTCGCCGAACGCGGCCTCCACGAAGACTGCGGACTTTCGGTCGTCGCCATGGGCAAACTCGGAGGTCACGAACTCGGGTACGGCTCGGACCTCGATCTCATCTTCGTGTACCGCGCCGCCGCCGACGACGAGGACGCGGCGGAAAGGTTCGTGCGCGTCGCGCAGCGCGTCCTCCGACTCGTCTCGACGCCCCACGACGACGGCCCGGGCTACGAGCTCGACACGCGTCTCCGACCCTCCGGCAACCAGGGGCTCCTCGTCGTCTCCTTCGAGTCGTTCGCGAGGTACCACGGCGCGGACGGTGTCCTCGGGGCCCGACCGTCGACCGCCGAACCCGCCGCGGCGGACTGGGAGCGCCAGGCCCTGCTCCGCGCGCGTGCGGTCGCCGGGGACAGGGCCCTCGGCGCGAGCGTGTGTGCGATCGCGGAATCCGTGGCGTACGAACGTGGGGCGCCGGATCCCGTGGCGCTCCACGCCCTGAGGCTCCGCATGGAGCGCGAACTCGCGGGCGACGGCGTGCGGTTCGGTCGACGCCGGTACGACCTCAAGGTCGGCCACGGCGGACTCGTCGACGTCGAGTTCGCCGTCCAGTGGCTCCAGATGAAGCACGGCAAGGATCGGCGCGTGCGCACGCCGGCCACCATGGCCGCACTCGACGCCCTCGAGACGTGCGGGTACGTCGACACCCCCACGGCGACCTCGCTCCGGGAAGGTCACAGGTTCCTCCGCCGACTCGAGCAGAGGCTCCGCGTGCTCCACGGCACGAGCGCCCAATGGATCGAGGAAGGCGCGCCCGGGCTGGTGCCGCTCGCGCGCCGCATGGGATTCCGCGAACGGCAGGAACGGAGCGTCAGCGACGCCCTCCTCTCGTCCTACCGGATCGTCACCCGGGACGTGCGCGCGGCGTACCTCGGCGTGCTCGGTCTCGACAAAGACGACACGGCGGACCGCCCCGTCTGAGGGAGGGTCCGCCGCGGGAGGTCCGGAACCGGGAGCGTGCCGGACCGGATCGGGTCACGCCCCGTCAGTGCGAATTGGCCGCGACGAGGAAGACCTGGAAGATGACGTACAGGACGCCGACGACGAGGCCGAGGACGGCCGACACGACGCCGAGAATCATGGACGTCTTCGCCTTCTGCTGGGCGCCCTGCATGTCTCCGGCCTGCTTCGCCTGGCCTGCCTGCACCGCCATCACGATGCCGACGACGTTCAGGATGAATCCGATGCCGGACCCGCAACCGCAGAGGAAGAGGATGACGATGTTGAGGATGAGGGGGAGGTTCGTGTCGACGTTCGGACCGCCGGGACCCATGGGACCCCCGGGAGGAGGGAAGCCTCCGCCGGGAGGACCGAACCCCTGGGGCGGACCTCCGTAGCCACCGGGCGGCGGACCGCCATAACCGCCACCGGGCGGTGCACCACCGGGAGGTCCATATCCGCCACCGCCCGGCGGACCGTACCCACCGCCACCGGGAGGAGCGCCACCGGGCGGGCCGTACCCGCCACCTCCGGGAGGAGCGCCGCCACCGGGAGGTCCGTATCCGCCACCACCCGGAGGACCGTACCCACCCGCGGCGTAGGCCGTGTCGCGCGACGTCGTCCCGTCCGTCCCGATGATGCCGCTATTGCCGTCCATCCCCATGCGGATCGTCTCCTCGTGGATCCCGACGATCATCGTACACAGGTTCGCCATCCCGTACGAAGAGAAGGTTGTGCGCGTTGACGACCACGTGGAGCACGATCGCGCCCGCGAGTTCGCCGGTCACCCGGAAGATCGCTCCGAACGCGAGTCCCATCACGAAGGCCCACGTCGCCCAGTACCACCGTGCCTTGCCACGAACCTGGTGGAGGAGACCGAAGGCGACGGCCGAAGGGACGATGCCGACCCAAGGGACGAGGGCTCCGCGGAAGATGATCTCTTCGGCGACGCCCGAAAGCAGCGCCATCACGACGAGGGTGCGCGTCGATGCGTCGACCACGCTGGGTCGGAGCGAATCCACGAGCGCTCGGGCGCGCTCCGAACGCATCGCGAACCCGCGCGTGTAGGCGATCGTCGCGACCGAAGCGAGGAGGCCGAGGCCGATCGAGAGCGGGATCGCGAGCGGTCTCTCGAGTCCGACGAACGCGGGCGTCGTGCGGAAGGGATCGTCGCCGTGCGCGTAGACCGCGAGTCCCGCGATCGTCCCGAGGATCACGTACGCGAGCACCGCCTTCGCGCGCGGGCGCGCGTCCCCGCGGAAACGGAAGTCGGAGGTCTCGTCTCGGAGCGAAGTCTGCACGGACCCGGCGGAAATACGCCGGATTCCGGGTGTCGCCCAGGCAAAAATGAGCGCGGCGCGGAGGTGAAATCGGTTAACCTCCATGCGAACGCCCGATGACGCTCCTGGCCCATGACGAGCGACCCCGTGTCCTCGTGGTCGACGACGAGAAGTTCATCCGAGACATCCTCGCGGACTTCCTCGGGATGGAAGGGTACGTCGTACGCACCGCCGAGGACGGCGCCGCCGCGTTGAACGAGCTGCAGAACGCCCACTACGATCTCGTGATCAGCGATCTGAAGATGCCCCGCATGGGCGGCATCGAGCTCCTCGAAGCGATGGCCTCCGCGGCGCCCAACGCGCTCACCGTCATCATGACCGGATTCGGGACGGTCGAGACCGCCATCGACGCCATGAAGCGCGGTGCGTACGACTACATCCTCAAGCCCTTCAAGGTCGAGGAAGTGATCCACGTCGTCCAACGTGGACTCGAGAAGCAGCGCCTCGCCGCCGAGAACCTCCGCCTCCGCGAAGCGCTCTCGCTCTACAAGGTGAACGAGGCCATCCAAGCGAGCCTCTCGCTCGACGAGGTGCTCGTCACCATCGGCGACACGGCGACCCACGAACTCAAGGCCGACCTGGTGTCCACCTGGCTCGAGGACGGCGAGGGCGGCTACTTCGAACGTCAACGCCTCGTTCCCCAACACGTGCTCCAGGGCGTGAGCCTCGGCAAGCTCTCTCCGGAGGCGATGACGAGCCACTTCGAAGGGGACGCACTCCTCATCGAACAGGGACGTCGGGGGCAGAAGTTCTTCGCGGACCAGCCCGACGTGCCGATCCAGTCCCTCGTCGTCGTCCCCCTCCGGATGAAGACGCGCCTCCTCGGCTGGATCGCCGTCGCGAGCTTCACGAACACGAAGAAGTTCAACGAGGGGCACCGGAAGCTGCTCGCGATCATCGCGTCCCGTGCGGCCGCGGCCATCGAGAACGCGCGCCTCTACGAGGACCTCCGCGCGACCTTCAAGCAGACCATCCAGGGCCTCGCGAAGGCGATCGACAAGCTCGATCGCTACACGGCCGGACACTCCGAGCGCGTCGCCATCTACGCGACCCAGCTCGCGACCCGCATGAAGCTCTCCGAGAGCGAGATCGAGGTCGTCCGGCAGGCGGCGCTCATGCACGACATCGGCAAGATCGGTTGCGCACTGAACCTCAACAAGCCCGGCAAACTCACCCAGGGCGAGTACGAAGAATTCAAGCGGCACCCCACCTACGGCCGGGACATCATCGACCCCATCAAGTTCCTTCACCCTTTGATGCCCGGAGTGCACCTCCACCACGAGCGTTGGGACGGACGCGGGTACCCGCTGCAACTCCAGGGAAACAACATCCCCGTCATCGCGCGCATCATCTCCGTCGCCGACACCTACGACGCCATGACGAGCGATCGTGCGTACCGTCGCGCCTTGCCGCACGAAGTCTCGATCAACGAGATCGAACGCTGTTCGGGGACCCAGTTCGACCCCGAGATCACGGCCTCGTTCACCGAGGGCATCGAGGAGTTCCGCGCGGAGGAATCCGCCGCGGGCCGCACGGTTCCGGACTGACCCGCGTCCGGCGGAGACCGTCCCGTCAGCGGGGCGTCGCCTTCACGCACTTGCCGTTCGTGCACGTCGCCTGGGCGTCGACGTCGCAGCAGTCCGCCGCGGTGTCGCAACGCTCCGCTTCCTTCGAGCAGCCGTCCTTCTTCGCGACGCAGGTGAACGCCGTGCCGCTCGCGGACGCGTCCTGCCGGCAGTAGCCGTCGCAGCAGTCGTCGACCCCCGGCTCGCAGGTGGTCCCCGTGTTCTTGCACTGGTCGAGCGACCAGAATCCGCGCATGTTGCCGGCCTCGAGTTCCTGTCCTTCGAGGTAGAACGCGGGGTGACTCGTGTCCGTCGCCTTGGTGCTCGGCAACTCCGCCGGCGGGATGTCGAGGGCGGCGACCCAGAGCTTCTTGCGCGCAGGGTTCGCCGCGTCGTCGGTCGCGACCACGTTCCCGATCTTCCGCCGGCTCGTGAACACGACCCAGAAGTAACCGCCGACAGGCTGGGGAAGGATGGTCGGCTCGAAGTTCCGGTGCGCCTCGTTCTCTCCCGCAGGGAGCGTGACTTTCCCGTTCTCCACGCCGTTCAGGCGATCGAGGGAAGCGACGGTCTTCGAGGCGACGTGCACGATCTTGAGGTCGCCCCGCGCGTCGCCCCACGTGCCGTAGTCGTCGCGGCTCACCGAGCCGTAGACGACGGACTTCGAGTCGGGCGTGACGATGGGCCAGCCCACGAACTGCGGATCCGTGGTGAGCTGCGTCACGTTCGCGAACGTCTTCGACGCCGGATCGAAATCCGCGACGCCGAGGATCTTGCCGGCGGTCGGGGAGCCCACGTTCGAATAGTCGTTGTACGTGACGCGCTTGCCGTCGGGGGAGAAGCTCGGCATGTACGCGTAGCGCACCTTCGCGTCCCACGACGGCGTCGGGATCACGGTGCCCGTCTTCGTGTCGTACAGACGCGACGGACGATCGTCGAGGCCGATGCGTCCCGAGCCGACGACGATGGGGCCCCACTCGTCCTTCCGCGACGCGATGGGGGGCACTCCGTTCGAGAGCGTGAGATCGCCGTTCGGCGAGAGTCCTCCCCACACGAAGGACCCGTCGTCCTGGTTGCGGACGGAGGCGTTGGTCGACGTGTTCGTGACGCGCGAGACGTAGTTCGAACGACCTTCGCCCGGGGACGGGTTCTCCCGGGTCGTGAGGATGACGTTCCCGTTCGCGCTGACGTTGTGGCAGACCGTGCACCCGCCCGCCTGGCCACCTTGGTAGACCTCGGCCGTCGCACCCGGACGGATCCGCATGATGGCGCCGTAGTCCTTCTCGGCCCCGGCCCGGGCGAGCTTCGAGTCGTAGGAGTTGTAGTAGACGACGCCTTTCAGGCTCCCCTGCGCGACGCGGATCACCCGCGCGGGCGCCGCGGCGCGCGGACGGCCTTCACCCTGCACCGGCGACGTCGAACGTCACCGGGTCGTTCGAACCGGCCGAGAGCGTGATCATCGTCCAGAGGGCGGGCGAGAGATCGATGCGCCCGGGATTCGATCCCTTGAAATAGCCGGTGTAGTCGAGGCTCTTCGCGCGGACGCGGAGCTTGACCGCCTCGCCGGTCGCCGAATCGAACTGGAGTTTGGGCGGCAGGAGACCGCGCGGGAAGACGGTGCCCTCGTAGGGATACAGCCAGCCGTGGGCGGGACCCGTGGCCGCGCCCGCGAGCTTCGCGATGGTCGCCTTGTCGACGGTGCCTTCGTCGACGAGCTTCAAGTTCACGGTCAGGTTCGCCGAGGCCCTCCTCGTGCCCGAGGCGACGTGCACCACCGTCACGCCGCCGTGCTTCGCGGACGCGCGGAACGTCCCGCTCGCGTCGACGGTGCCGAGGCTCGCGGACTCGATGGACCACGCGAGACCGCTCGTGACGTCACGGCCGCCGATCGTCGCCTTGAAGGGCAGCGACGCTCCGGGCGCGCCCACGTCGAGCGTGGCGTTCGCGGGTTCGAGAACCAGGGCTCCGAGCGCGCCACCGTCGTCGCCGCCGAAGCCCGTGCGGTCGGCATGGGTGCCGCCGTCCGCCGAAGCGGCGCTCGACGACTCCTCTCCTCCCACGCCTCCCGATCCGCACGCGACCAGCACGGCCGCGGCACATCCGACGACGAGTCCCCCTGCGCGCACACGGCTGGCCGTGCGCGTGCGCCCGGCACGCTGAATCCAAGTCATGGAAGCGGACTGAGCAACTCTTATGCCCTCAGTCAAGATATTTCCGCCCACCATGAAAACCCGTCGTGCGCGTTTTCGATGGCGCGCGTGGCCGGAGGCGGGGGCACGGGACGCGAGGCCCGTACAGCTCGGAAGATGCCGGAGGATCGCGGCAACCGCTATGCAGAGTGCACGGTTCGGGTGCGTGCTCCGGCGACTCGGCCATAGACACGCCTCGGCACTCCGGTTTCGCGACTGGATCGGCGTGGATCGGACTGGCGCGGCGACGATCCGTCCCCGGGCGCCGCGCTGCGCCGGCGCGTTCGAGACGTCCGACGAGATCGTCGAGATCGGCGGCGAGGCGGAGCGCTCCGCGGCACGTCGGCGCGGTGCGGAGTGCGTCGGCGACGGCCCGGAAGAACCAGAGCGTCCCGTCCTTCCCACCGTGGAACTTCTCCCACGCGGTCGCGCCCGATTCCGCGACCTCGGACACCTCCGTGCGTTGTGCACCTTGTCCGCCGCTGCGACCGGTTGGCCAGAGCCGATTCGGCCTGGAGCCGCGCGGTACGCGTCCTTCCGAGTGCGCCACGGCGGCTTCGGCGAACCGCCCATCTCGGTGCACCCGCGACGATGGCCGCGACGTCGGTCCCGAACCGTTCGAGGACGTCCTTCGCCCGGGCCTCGCCTCGCTGATCCTCGACCACGTCGTGGAGGAGCGCGGCGATGGCTTCGTCTTCGGTCCCGCCGTGATCGACGACCAGGCCGGCGACCGAAAGGAGGTGGCCGACGAGGAACTCCCGAACTCTTGCGGAACTGGTGGCGGTGGGCGTCGGCGTAGGCGAGGGCCGGATCGAACCGGTCCGATAGGGCGGTTCGTCGCGCCGCGACCCGGATTTCTCGTCGATCGTGCCGCCTCCAGGGGAGCCATGCCGCGAGTATAGGCTACAGTCCGCCGCATGCTCGACGACCGCCTGCGCGAATGCCTCACTTTCGACGACGTCCTCCTCGTCCCCGCGTACAGCGAGATCCTGCCGAAGGACGTCGACACCCGGGCGCGACTCACCCGGGGCCTCGAACTCCGCATCCCGCTGCTCAGCGCCGCCATGGATTCGGTCACCGGAGCGCGGACGGCCATCACCATGGCGCGGGAGGGCGGCATCGGCATCCTCCACAAGAACTTCGGCCCGGCCGACCAGGCCCGTGAAGTCGAGCGGGTGAAGCGGGCCGAGAGCGGCATGATCGCCGGACCCGTCACGGTGCGTCCGGATCAATCGCTCCGTTCCGCGCTCGACGTGATGCGCGAGCACGACATCTCCGGCGTGCCCGTCACCGAAGGCGACAAGCCCGTGGGTATCCTCACGGCGCGGGACATCCGTTTCGAGGAGAAGCTCGATCAACCCGTATCGGCCCTGATGACGAAGAAACTCGTCACCGTGCCGCCGGGCGTGGGCACCGCGCGCGCGAAGCAACTCCTCCACGAGCACCGTATCGAGAAGTTGCTCGTCGTCGACGCGGGCAAGCTCGTCGGTCTCATCACCATCAAGGACATCCTCCAGGCCGATCGCTACCCGAACGCCGTGAAGGACGACCAAGGTCGCCTGCGCGTCGGCGCCGCCATCGGCCCCGGCCCCGATCGCGAGGAACGCACCGCGGCCCTCGTCGCCGCCGGCGTCGACGTCATCGTCGTCGACACCGCCCACGGCCACTCCAAGGGCGTGATCGACGCCGTCCGCGAGACGAAGCGGAAGTACCCCGACGTCGAGATCATCGCGGGCAACGTGGCGACGGCGGAGGCGGTCGAAGCCCTCGTCGACGCGGGGGCGGACGCCGTGAAGGTGGGCATCGGTCCCGGCAGCATCTGCACGACGCGCGTGGTCGCCGGCGTCGGAGTGCCCCAGATCAGCGCCATCGCCGACTGCGCCCGCGCGGCCGAGCGTCACGGCATCCCGATCATCGCGGACGGCGGCGTGAAGCACTCGGGCGAGGTCGCGAAGGCGATCGCCGCGGGCGCGAGCACCGTGATGATCGGCTCGCTCTTCGCGGGCACCGACGAGTCCCCCGGCGACCTCGTCCTCTACCAGGGCCGCAGCTACAAGGTGTACCGGGGCATGGGGTCCCTGGGCGCGATGCGAAAGGGCTCCAAGGATCGCTACGGCCAGGCCGGTACTGCGGACGAGAAGCTCGTCCCCGAAGGCATCGAAGGTCGCGTGCCGTACCGCGGCTCCCTCGCGTCCATCCTCTACCAGCTCGTCGGTGGGCTCCGTTCGGGCATGGGCTACACGGGTTCGCGCACCATCCAGGATCTCCGCACCAAGGCGAAGTTCGTCCGCATCACGGGCGCCGGCCTCCGCGAGAGCCACGTGCACGACGTCATCATCACGGAAGAAGCCCCGAACTACCACGCGGGCTGAGTCGCGCGTGAAGGGGCCCATCCACACGACGTTCCTCGGGCGCGTCCGCTACGGCGAAGCGCTCGCGCTGCAGGAAGCGCTCGTACGCGCCCGCATCGCGAAGTCGATCCCGGACACGTTGCTCCTGCTCGAGCATCCGGCCGTCGTCACCCTCGGGAGAGGCGCGAACGCCGCGAACGTGCTCGTGTCGGAGTCCGAGCGTGCGCGCACGGGGCTCGAGCTCTTCGAGACCGGTCGGGGAGGGGACGTCACGTTCCATGCTCCGGGCCAGCTCGTCGCGTATCCCATCCTCGACTTGAACCCCGATCGCTGCGACGTTCGCCGCTACGTGCGCGACCTCGCGGAGGTGATGATCCGCCTCGCTGCGGACGGCGGCATCGACGCGGGCGTGATCCCGGGCGATCCGAAATACATCGGCGTATGGGTCGACCAGGATCTGCCGAAGGAGTGGCACGAACCGTCCGGCGAGGACGACAGGTCCGCGCGGCGCCTCGCCAAGATCGGCGCCATCGGAGTCCGTCTCTCGCGTTGGGTGACGATGCACGGCTTCGCGTTCAACGTCTCGACGGACCTCGCGGGCTTCCGCGCGATCGTGCCCTGCGGCATCACGACGCTCGGGGTCACGTCGCTCGCCGCGCTCGGCGCCCCCGCTCCGTCCGTCGAGGTCGTCGCGCGGCGCGCGGCCGAGCACTTCGGCGCCGTCTTCGAACGCGGGGTCCTATGGACCGACGTTCCGGACATCCCGCATGGGAACGAGGCGCCGGCGACCGCGACGGGCGACGCCAGCGTGGGTTGAAAGGACGGTCAGGGCGGCGCGGACGCGCGCATCTCGCCGCTCTGCTTCTGCGTGGCGAGCATGCGGAGGTACATCTTCGCGCGCGCGTTGTCGGGATCGGCCTCGAGGACGCGATGCCATTGCTCCTCGGCGGAATAGGGATCGCCCATGGCGAGGAGCGTGACGCCGAGTTGGAGGCGGGCGGGCACGTAGGTCGGTCGGGCGGCGACGGCGGCCTCGTAATGTTCGCGGGCCAGTCGGTACTCGTGGAGCTCGCGGAGGAGCGTGCCGAGGCGCGTGCGGATGTCCGCGAACTGGGGACAGAGCGCGATCGCCTTCTCGTACTCGGTGGCGGCTTCGCGGAGCAGGCCCGCGTCGTGGTAGGCCTGGGCCACTTCGGCGTGCATGTTGGCGATGCGACCCCGCGCGAACGAGTCGCTGCCGAGGGACCCCGCGCCGGACGGGCCCTGGATGCGCTGGTAGACCTCGCGCGCCTTGTCGTACTTGCCGCGGTCGTTGTAGGTGACCGCGAGGTTGATGAGCGCTTCCGTGTAGTTCGGGTTCAGGCTTACCGCGCGTTCGAAGTGATGCTCGGCGGCGACGAAGTTGCCGCGCTGGTGCGCGATGACACCCAACATGTCGTGGACGTCCGCGAAGCGGTCGTCCGCGGCGAGGATGTCGTGGAGGAGGGGCTCCGCCTTGTCGAACTCCTTGTTCGCGTAGTGTTCACGGCCGAGCACGAGGAGCCGCTTCAAACCGTCATCCATGACGCGGGAGCATACCCAGAATTCTCGCGTTCGGGTTGCCGAGCCGAGAAAGCGCAGCTAAGGCGGATTCCGCCATGGAGAAATCCGTGCCAAACCCGACGGAAAAGTACACCCCCACGTCCCCCGAGGCGGCGTCTCTCGAAGGGACGTCGGAACCGGTGGGACCGGGCGGGGCGCAGTCCGTCGACGCCGGCGGCTCGGGTTCCGGGGACGAGGGGCGTGCGGGGCGCGCCGTCACCCTACCTCCTCATAGTCTCTCCTGGGGCCTCGGCTGGGTCACGTTGGCGGCGGGTGCGGGGCTCGCGCTTTCCGCGGTCGTGGCCGCCGTGACCCTCGAGCCTCCGAAGTCGGCACCGCTTCCGATCGCCACGGTCGGAGGCCTCGTGCCCACCGAACTCGCCGCCCGCCCGGTGGACGACGTCGCGGACGCGTCCGACGCCGCCGCCGACGCCGGGGACGACGCCGAAGCGATCGACGCGGGACCGCCGCGACCGTCGGTCTTCCGGGTCGCCCGTCTCGCGGGAGAGCCCGGGCTCGAACTCGTCCGAGGGACTCTCGGCAAGCGTCCCATGATCGGGGCCCTCGAAGCGTCGGGCCTCTCCGCGAAGGAAGCGAAGCGCGTCGCCGCGGGGTTCGCGGGCGTGCGTCCGTTCGAGCGTCCGTCGCCGAGGGACACCTTCGCGTTCGCGAAGGACAAGACGAGCGGTCGCGTCGTCGCGTTCGAGTTCGCGACGTCGAACGCCGACGTGTGGCAGGAGCGCGAGTCGGTTCCAGGGGCCTCGCTCAAGGCCGAGAAGCTCGAACTCACGGTCACCCGTGGCCCGGTCGCGGTCGGCATCGCCATCGGCGACGACCTCCGCGGTTCGCTCGTGAAGGCCGGCCTCGACGACGACATGCTCGCCATGCTCGACGAAGCGCTCCACGGTCGGGTGGATCTCGCCGCGGTGCGTCCCGGTTCGCGCTTCCGCGTCGTCGCCAGCGAGGAGCGGGTCGACGGCGAGTTCGCCTCGTACCCCGAACTGCTCGCCCTCGAATACGTGCCACAGACGGGCGCGCCCCTCCGCATCTACCACTTCGATCCTCCGCCCTCGAGGCGCGGCCGGGCGCACGCGAACGGCTACTTCGACGTCAAGGGCCAGCGGCCGTACCACGGTGCGTGGCGATCTCCCGTCCCGCTCGCGCGCATCTCGTCGCGCTACAATCCGCTCCGAAAGCATCCCGTGCTCCACGTCGTCATGCCGCACAACGGCGTCGACTTCGCGGCGGCTCCCGGAACCCCCGTCTATTCGACCGCGACCGGCGTCGTGAAGAGCGCGGGTGACAGCGGACCGTGCGGGAACATGGTGCAGGTCGAGCACGCGAACGGTCTCGTCAGCGCGTATTGCCACCTCTCGCGCTTCGCGGCCGGCGTCCGATCGGGGCTCCACGTGGAGGCCCGCCAACTGATCGGTTACGTGGGACAGACCGGACGCGCCACCGGTCCGCACCTGCACTTCGCGATCAAGCGTGGCGAGCGATTCCTCGACCCCTTGTCCTTGCGCCTCGACGGCGTCGTCGTCGTCGAACCCTCGGACCGCGAGGCGTTCGCTCAGCATCGTGCGGAACTCGACGTTGCGCTCGACGCCATCGCACTTCCTGCGCCGATCGCGACGGATGCCGGCGCGGGAACCGATCTCGGCGACGCGGACGGTGGCGCTCACGACATCATCTACGACGAAACGCCCTGATCCGAGCGGGGGCGCCACGCACGCCGTCGGGGGAATTCCTCGTGATTGTCCCCCCGTCCTGACGCCCCTTTGGTAGCGTACGCCCCCGACGGATGGCGAAGGTATCGGAGGCAGCCAAGGTAGGGCTCTTCGTGTTGGCTTCGGCCGGCGCTGCCTTCGCCGTCTATCGCGTCGTCGCCAAGGACATCGGCAGCGGTGGCGGATACGTGGTCCACACGCGCCTGAAGGACGCGAGCGGCATCGCTCCCCACTCCCGGGTCACCATCGCCGGCATTCCCGTCGGCACGATCGACAAGATCGTCCTCGACAACGGGCAGGCCCGCGTCGACCTCAAGATCCGCGGGGACGTCGCCCTCTACGACAACGCGACCGTGGGCAAGAAGAGCACGTCGCTCCTCGGCGAGTTCGCCATCGTCGTCACGCCCGGCACGGAGGACCACCGGAAACTCAAGGACGGCGACGAGATCGCCGTCATCATCGAAGCCGCGACGACCGATCAGATCATGAACGACGTCGCGCGTATCGCCGACCGTATCAAGGTCGTGTCCGAGCAGCTGGCCGCGTCGATCGGCACCGAGCAGGGCGGCAAGAACATGCAGGCCATCCTCGAGAACCTCGCGCAGGCGACCGACGCCATCAACAAGACGGTCCGCGAGAACAAGGACCTCGTCCACTCGACGCTCGTCCACGTCGACGCCATCGCGTCGACGAGCCAGCCCCAGGTCGAGCGCATCCTCGACAACGTCCGTCAGGTCACCGACGAGATGCGCATCCTCATGTCGCAGGCGAAAGGGGAGACCGGCAAACCGGGCGAGCTTCGCGACACCGTCGAGAGCATCAACCGCGCCGCGAAGAAACTCGAGAGCACGCTCGGGCACATGGACACCGTCGCCGGACGTATCGACCGGGGCGAGGGCACCATCGGCCGCCTCTCGAAGGACGAGAAACTGATCAACGAGGTCGAGAGCGTCGCCGAAGGCGTGAACGACTACGTCACCCGCCTCTCCACCTTCCAGACCCAGGTCGGTCTCCGCAGCGACTACAACTTCCTCGCGAACACGATCAAGAGCTTCGTCGAGGTCCGTCTCCAACCGCGCGAGGACAAGTACTACCTGATCGAGCTCGTCAACGACCCGCGCGGCAAGACGACCTTCACGCAGACCGACGTCGACACCACGAATCCCAACGACCCTGCCCACTACCGCGAGATCCGGACGACCACCACGGACGCGTTCCGCTTCACGCTCCAGTTCGCGCGACGCATGGGGCCGTTCACGGGGCGGTTCGGCGTCAAGGAATCCACGGGTGGCATCGGCCTCGACACGCACCTCCTGAACAACCGCTTCGAGATCGTGCAGGACATCTTCGGGTTCGGCGAGGACATCAAGCCCCGGTACCGCGTGTTCCTCGGGTACGAATTCGTGCACCACCTCTGGCTGCTCGGCGGCGTGGACCACGTGTTCTTCGCGAACCGTCGCGACTACTTCCTCGGTCTGCAGCTCCGTTTCACCGACGACGATCTCAAGACGGTCCTCCCGTTCGCGCCGAGCGTCTCCTCGCGCTGATCCGGTCGTCCCCCGGCCGACGTCGGGCACACGCGAACGGACGTCACCGAATCGTCTTCGGGACGTCACGGTCCGCGCGCGAAGGTCCGGTACGAAGCCACGAGGAGGCGCACATGGATTCCTCGGAGACGATCGGAGCGAGCCCTGCGATGCGACGCCCCAGTTCCATGCCGCGCGTCGCGCTCGGACTCGCGACCACGCTCGTGATGACGGCCGGATTCGCGTGGTCGTTGGCGGCAAGCCGCGCGTCGACGGCGCCTTTCCCGTCCCCGTGCCTCGCCGCGACGATCGTCCACGCGGTGCACGAAGAGGGGGACGACGGCGTGGTCACGGACTCACGTCGGGTGGAATCCTTCTACCGCTGCGACGGTCGCGTCTGGATCGAACGCGTCCTCCCCGAACGGGCGCCACGCACCGGAACGTCGCCGCACACGTCCCGGGAAGGTCCACCTCTCTCGCGGTTCGCGCGCTTCGTCGAGCGTCGCGACGCGGGCGAATCCCACGCGTCGCTGGTGAGTCGCCGTGATCGGCTCGTCGTCCGCCTCGACGACGCCGCACGGGAGCGGAACGGCGTCGACCGTTCGTTCGACGCCCTCGCCGAGATCGTCCCGAAGGCGACGCTGTCGTCGATGGCTCCCGCGGGCCTCGACCCGGCGGGCCGGGACGGTACCTGGTTCGAGCGACGTGACGGCGGCGAGACCGTGCGCGCATTCCATTCCCAGGCACTCGGGTTGGCGCTCGAGGTCGTCCGGACCTCGGACGACGGCCGACACGTCGAGCGCACGACGGTCGAGGACGTCGAGCTGCCGCCCCGATCGGACGCTCCGTGGGACGGACTCGGGGGCTACGCGATCCGGGACGCGTCCGACTACGGCGACTGAAGGCCGGTGGACCGAGGCGCCGGAGGCGTCGGGGGCACCGGCGGAGTCGGCGTGGGTGGTAGCGGCTTCGCGTCGAAGAAGACGTACAGGTTCAGCACGTGGTCGTGGATCCACGCGCCCGCGTCCTCGCGGCTCCGGACCATGTACCCGAGATCGATGCGCGTGCTCTCGCCGACCATGCGTCCCATTCCGATCTGCGCGCGGTTCTGGTTCAGGCCGAGTCCGGAAAGATCGATCAGGAGCTCGTCCCACACGAACGGGATCCATTTCGCGCCCACCGGCGCGTAGTTGATGCGGAGCTGGTTCCTGTACCGCCAGCGATCGCCGCTCTCGCGCCATCGCCACTCGAGACGGTTCCGGTCGTTCCACGTGAAGTCGCCCACGCGTCCGAAGAGGTTCGGTTCGAATTCGACGCGTGCCTCCTCGTCGTGACGACCCGTGGCGAGGCGATCGGACTGGATGGTCCCGTGCATCGCCACGAAGAGGAAGGACGTCGGGTAGAAGACGGGGCCCGTCCGGAGGAACGATTGCGCGAGCCCCTTCGAGCGGGAGTTCAGACGGAAGTCGGCGACGAATCGCCAGTCGAGGCGAGGGAAGCCCGGCTTCTCGGTGCGGACGACGGGGAGGCGGTTCTCGATCCAGAACCACGCTTCGCCGTCGGCGCGGGCCGGAGTCGACGCGAACGTCGCCGCGGCGAGGAGGCACCCTCCGACGAGCCGCGTTCCGGCCATGGACTTCGTTCCTCGCGACGACGGACCCATCGGACCTAAAGAGCGCCCGGCGTCCGAATTTTCAAGGTTTCTCGACGCCGCCGCGTCTGTCGGCGGATGCCGACGGTCCATCGTGGAACCACGCCGCGACGAGACGATCCGTCAGCCTTGGTAGCGGAGGAGGCCCGAGAGGATCGCCACTTCGATGGCGCGAAGGACTTCCGGCGCCGTGAGATCGCCGTCCCGGGTCGCGGAGACCATGAGCTCGCGGAGGCGTCGTGGTGTCGTCACCATCTGCACGATGCGCGTGACCACGGCCGGCCACACGACGTGGCGGTACGTGCGGTTCGGGACCGGCGGGAGCGCGACGAACTTGTCCAGCAGACCTCGGTACTCCTCCACGAAGTCCTCCGCTTTCGCCTGCTTGGCTTCGAGGCCCGCGAGGAGGAGATCGGGGATCTCGAGTTCGAGGGGGAACTCGACGTGGGGCGCCGTCTGGCCGCGGTAGAACGTCACGGTGCCGGACGGCCAGGAGAAGACGTCCGACACGCGGTCGCGCCCTTGGTCGCGGATCGCACGGAACATGTCGACCGCACTCGCGAGTCCCAGGGAGATCAGCGTGTCGCCGATGCGACCGTTGTAGCGGGAGAGGACGGCGAGTGCGAAATCGAGCTCGCTTCGCGAGAGCATCCCGCGACGCACGAGGTACTCGCCGAGGAGCTCGCCGGCGTTGCTCGACGCCACGTGGTGCAGTCGCCCGCCCACGAAATACAGTTCCTTGTGCGTGCCCGTGTCGAGCGTCGACTCGGGGAGTTCCACGAAGAGCACGCCGGTCTCGTTCTTCGCGAGGATCCGCAGGAGGATCGTACCGAAGGGCGTGCTCCGCAGGTCGTCGGAGAAGTCGGGCGTGCCCAGACCGAGGACGCCGCCGGACGTCGCCGTGACGGCCGGGAGGTACCGCACGAGGTCCTCGAGATCGCCGACGCGCCGGTAGCCGCGTCCCATGAAGTCGACGTAGTCGTCCTTGCCGACGAGACCCGTCGCCAGGGACTCCACGAGAGCCGCGAACGTGAACGGCCCCGTGATGTGGCCGGAGAACGTCTTCACGTACGACGGCAGGGTCTCGTACTCGCTCGTCGGACGCTCCTGTTCGCCGTCGCCGTCGAGGGAATCCATCTCCTCGACGTGGCGGATCTTGAGCGCGGGGACCTTTCCGGAGATTGGCGGCGCGGCCGGGAGGGGCGGTGGCCCTTTCTACGCCGGCGTCGCGGCGACCGGTTCGAGCACGCGTTCTTCGACGACCGCCGGACGTTGTCCCGAAGCCGTCCGGAGCGCGCGCATGCTCTCCCGCACCGCGGCCATGCTGCTCGCGGAAGGATTCGTCTGGATGAGGAAGACCTCCTCCGCGAGGCTCGAACGCGCGGCTTCCTTCGTGTCGGCGAACGGTTCGAGGGCGGCGGCGAACGCCGCGGCGGATTCGAACCGACCGGCGGGCTCCCGCGCGAGGCCCCGCTCGAGGACTTCGAACATGCCGGCGGGCAACGACGCCTTCGCTTCGATCAGGGGATCGAGGCGGCAATCCCGGATGGCGAGCAACACCGCGAGCTGGCCGCTGCCGGAGAAGAGCGGTCGGCCGAGGATCATCTCCACGAGCACGCACGCGAGCGCGAACACGTCCGCACGATGATCGAACGCGTCGCCACCGACCTGTTCGGGCGCGAGGTAGGCGTACTTGCCCTTGATGACGGGGCCGTCGCCGTTCCGGATCGTGGCGCGCGCGGTCGCCGCCCGAGCGATTCCGAAGTCGCCGAGCTTCACGTCGCCGCGCTTCGAGAGGAAGACGTTCGAAGGGGTGACGTCGCGGTGGATGATGCCGAGCGCCTTGCCGTTCTCGTCGGTGGCGGCGTGGACGCTCGAGAGCGCGTCGAGGACGTGGATCGCGACGCGCGTCGCCGTCGGGATGCCGAGGTTCCGCCCGTCCTGTCCGAGCCGACGGAGGAGGCGGAAGCAATCGACGCCGTCCACGAACTCGAGCGCGAGGTACGGCTCGCCGCCCGCGGTCACGCCCCAATCGTGGAGACGAACGACGTTGTCGTGGCGGACGGCCGCGTGGAGACGTGCCTCGCGCTCGAACATCGTCCGACCTTCCGGATCGGACATGATGTGCGGCAAGAGTCGCTTCACGATGAGACGTGCCGGCGCCTCGCGCGCGTCCACGGGGCGCGCGAGGTACACCTCCGCGGTGCCTCCCACGGCGAGGCGCGCGTCGAGCCAGTACGGCCCGAAACGGGTCGCTTCGCGCACGGCAGGCATTGCCGGGGTGGAGCGAAGTTCCTCGCGCGCGTCCCTGATCGCCATCGAAAGGGTGCCCTCGATTCGCCGGAAGCGGCATGCAGCCGCCGACCGCAAAAGTTTAGCGCGGGGCCAGGACCGGAATCACGAAGGATTTCGGGCCGTCGAAAGTTAGGAAGGATAGAAACTCAGGCTTGTTCTCGCCTCACGACCCGTGGCACTCGTGTCGGGGCACGACGGACATGGACACGAACGACCTCCTCTCACGCCGCTCGAAGACCCTCCGTGGGACCCTCGCGCTTTCGGTACCTCTCGGGTTCGCCGTCGGACTCGCGGCCTGCGAGGGCTGTCGCCCGACGCCGGAGGCACGGGACCCGGCCTCCTCGCCCGACGGCGGATCGGCGGTCGTTGCAGCGGTACCTGCCACTCCGCCCACACTGCGTATCCATGTGGTTTCCGACCTCGCCGGGGCGCTCGAGCCCTGCGGGTGCGTGAAGGACCAGCTCGGCGGACTCGACCATGCCGCCGCGTGGATCCGATCGGAACGCGGGTTCGCGAAGAACTCTCTGATGGTTTCCGCGGGGCCGCTGTTCTTCATGGACCCCGAACTCGAGGCCGACAAACGCGAGCAGGACGTCACGAAGGCGAAGGCCATCGCGAAGAGTCTCGCGGATCTGGGATTCGCCGCGTTCGCCCCCGGCCGGAACGACTGGGCGGACGGCGGCGCGACGCTGCGTGACCTCGCGACCGTCAGCGGTGCGGCGCTCCTCGCCGGCAACGTCGTCGAGGGACGTGGCGCGGCGCCGTTCGCGTCGACGTCGCTCCGCGAGATCGCGGGACTGAAGGTCGGCTTCGTGGGCGTGTCCGCACCCGACGCCCTGGCGACGGCCAAGCCCGTCCCCGATCTTCGGGTCACGCCCGCGGTCGACGCGGTGAAGTCCGGCGTCGCGGAGCTCCGGAAGTCCGGTGCGAACGTGATCGTCGTCCTCGCGTCGGTCGGCCGTGGCGAAGCGAAGCGCATCGCGGACGCCGTCCCCGACGTGACGGCCGTCGTCGTCGGTTCGCCCGGCGGCGCGGGGGACACGAACACCGAAGCGCCGTTGCCCGAACGCATCGGGGACGTGCTGATCCTCGAGACGGGCAACCACTTGCAGACGGTCGGTGTGCTCGATCTCCACGTCGACGGCGATACGAAGACCTTCAAGGATGGCAACGGACTCGACGCCGAGCGGAAGAAGCAGGACCTCGCGCGCCGCATCCGGGAGATGCGCGTCCGCATCGCCGTGTGGGAACAGGACGGCAAAATCCAGAAGAAGGACCTCGACGCGCGTCGTGCGGACGTGACGCGCATGGAATCGGAAGCGAAGGCCCTCGAAGCGAACGCGCCGAAGGTGACCGGCAGTTTCTTCCGCTACTCGTCGAAGGAGATCCGCACGGACCTCGGCAAGGATCCGGCCGTCACCGCCGTCATGGGCGAGTTCTACAAACGCGTCAACGACGACAATCGGCGCGCCTTCGCCTCCCGCGTGGCTCCTCCGCCGGGGAAGGGCGAGGCGTCCTACGTCGGCGTCGACACCTGCGCGAAGTGCCACGCGTCCGCGAAGGTCGTGTGGGACAAGACCGCGCACGCCGGCGCGTACAAGACGCTCTCCGACGAGTTCAAGGAGTTCAACCTCGACTGCGTGAGCTGCCACGTCACGGGCTACGGCAAGAGGGGCGGCAGCACGGTCACGCACGTGGAAGGCCTGAAGGACGTCCAGTGCGAGGTCTGCCACGGGCCGGGGTCGCTCCACGCGAAGAGCGGGAAGAAGGACGCCATCGTGCGCAAGCCGGGCACGGACACCTGCCTCTCCTGCCACCATCCTCCGCACGTGCACGAGTTCGACGCCGACGCGAAGCTCGAGATGATCCTCGGCCCGGGGCACGGTCGCCCGCTCTGATCAGGGTGTGAGGATCGCGCCTTCGACGTACGCACGCCGCCAACGACCCCACGCGTACACGGCGGCGTACGCGATGCCGCTGACGACGTTGGTGGCCGCGACGGACGCGAAGAGCGCGTCGAGCGTCCCGTAAACGGGGAGCGTGAGGAGCGCGACGGGTACCTGGAACGCGAGGACGACGGCGAGATCGACGACCATCGTCGTCTTCGTCGCCCGGGCGCCGGCCATGGCATTGCCGAGGACGACGCCGAAGCCGAGGGCCACGTAACTCGGCGCCACGATTCCGAGGTACCGGAGTGCCGTGCCGATCGCGCGGGGATCGTCGATGAAGACTCCGAGGAGGACCGCGCCGTAGGCACGGAGTGCGAGAAGCAGGATCAGGGACGTGACGACGTCGTACACGGCCGTGATCCATCCGCTCGCACGCGCGCGATCGTCCTTGCCGGCGCCGACGTTCTGGCCCACGAAGGTCTGCGCCGCGCTTCCCCATCCCATGGCGACGAAGAGCGCGAACGTGTCGAGACGGAAGACGACCCCGAGCGCGGTGGAAGCGGTCTGGTCGGTGTCGGTCGTGAACGCCCGGGCCACCAGGGCGTTCACGAAGAGCATGGCGAGGATGCGCACCACCATCTGCGTGCTCGTGGGCCACGCGATTCGGACGAGGGGCACGATCTCGCGTGGGTCGGGTCGACGCTCGCCCGCGCGGGCCCAGGGCAGGGCGAAGCGCTTCGCCATCACGAGGACGAGAGGGACGAGGACGACCAGGCGCGCGATCATGGTGGCGTACGCCGCACCGACGAGTCCCATGCGCGGGATTCCGAGCGCGCGCGCGAGCGGCGGTCCCCACGCGAGCCACGAAGGCACGTCACCCGGACCGAACACGAGGAGCACCGCGAGCACGACGTTCAGGAGGTTGCCGGACACGAGGAGCGCCACCGGCGTCTTCGACGAACCCAGGGCACGTTGGATGGCGGTCAGTTGCAGCAGGAGGAACATCGCGAAGCTACCGCCGACCGCGACACGCAAGTACGGCACGGCGACGTCGGCGACGGCGCCCTTCGCACCGATCACCGTGCGGACGATGAAGGACGATCCGAAGAGTCCGGCGACGGCGAAGAGCGCGCCGAGGACGAGCACAACGAGGAGCGACTGCCACGTGACCCGGCGGATTCCGTCCGTGTCGCCGGCCCCCTTGCGGTTCGCGACGACGGCCGCGGCGGCGGTCGATACGCCGTAGCTCAGGATGGTGCCGAGGGCGGCGACCTGATCGCAGAGACCGAGAGCGCCCATGGCCGCCCCCACTTCCCCGTGGGGGAGCTGGGCGAGGAGGGTCGCGTCCACGAGGTTGAACGTGTTCTGCAGCGCCATGCCCACGGCCAGCGGCGCGCCGAAGCGCGCGATTTCCGCCGCCAAAGGGCCGTCCACCACGGGGTTTTCGAGGCGCGTGCGGACGGTCATGGGCCCTTTCGCGGCGAGGTGTGGCTCGGCTTGCCCCTGGGAACCATGGGACTACGCTTTTCTTCCCGGGGGAAACGGGACGACGCGACGGGGCGGGGGGCCTCGGAATTCGTCGTTCGCGGGGGGGGACGCCGTAGTTGCCGCATTCCTGCCGGAGAGAGTAAGAAAAAGCTCGTGAAGTCCGAAAGAAAACCAGGCGAAGGCTCCGTTTCCGAGCCGACGCCGGCGGCCCAGGACCGACCTCGCGTGTGGACCATGGAGTCCCCGTCGCGTCGTGAGCTCCTGACGCGCGTCGGCGCCGCTGGCCTGGTGACGGCAGGTGCGGCGCTCCTCGGTCGCGCCGTGTGGGATCAGGGGGGCTTCGGTGCCGCCACCTCGACGGACGTGCGGCAGGTGCGGGACTACCGCGTGCGCTCGGGCAGCCTCGAACTGGCGGAACTCGCCATCGCGCGTGGAGGCGTGACCCATCCGGAGGCGCCCCCTCCGAAGGCGGAGGATCTCGTCCGCAAGGCCATCGACGCCATGGGCGGCATGACGCGGTTCGTGTCCCGCGGCGACGTCGTCGTCGTGAAACCGAACATCGGTTGGGATCGCATGCCCGTGCACGCGGCCAACACGAACCCCGACGTCGTGGGTGCGGTCGTGAAGCTCGCGTTCGAAGCCGGCGCGAAGAAGGTCGTCGTGGCCGACGGCTCCTGCAACGATCCGCAGCGGTGCTTCCAGCGCTCGGGCATCTGGCGCCGCACCTACGATCTCGGAGCGGAGGTCGTGCTCCCCGCCGAACACCGTTTCCGCACCATGCGCCTCCGCGGTGACGTGCTCGACGAGTGGCCCATCTTCACGACCCTCGTCGACGCCGACAAGGTCATCAACGTCCCCGTCGCCAAACACCACAACCTGGCCAAATTCACGGCCGCCATGAAGAACTGGTACGGCGTGCTCGGTGGACGTCGGAACCGGCTCCACCAGAACATCGACACGTCCATCGCCGACCTCGCGACGTTCATGCGTCCGTCCCTCGTCGTGGTCGACGCCATGCGCGTGCTCGTGCGGAACGGTCCCCAGGGTGGCAACATCGACGACACGAAGGTGATGAACACCATCGTCGCGACGGTGGATCAGGTCGCGGCCGACGCCTTCTCGTGCACCCTCATCGGCCAGCACAGGGACAACCTCCCGTACCTCAAGATGGGGCAGGAGCGCGGGCTCGGCACGATGATGTGGGAGCAACTCCGGGTGAAGGAAGTCTAGGCGTGGCGACGAACGAACACGCCGTGTCGCTCGACCGTGCGGCCTACGTTCCCCCGCCGAAGGGCGGTCCCCTGGATCACGCCACGGTCGAGCCGATCCCGTGGAAGACGGGCGTCGTGGGGGCGGTGCCGGCCCTCGATCAGGACACGTCGTTCGTTCCGGTGAGGACGGCCTCGGCGAACGTCCCGAACGTCCCGGCCGTTCCCGCTCGCGCCACGACCTCGGGAGACCCGGCCGTGGCACCGGTGAAGGCCGCGGCCGCCGTCGTTCCCGCGCCGCCGGCCGCGAAGGCGAAGCCGAAGAAGATCGATCCGAAGCGCCCGGGGTCGGGCATCCCGGCGCGCGTGCAGATCCGCGTGCTCGTCTGGGTGCGCCGTTTCTCCCAGGTCTTCTTCTTCTCCGTCTTCATGTACTTCCTCTTCCAGACGGGGTTCCGCGGCAACTTCGCCGCCCAGGCCGACACGCCCGTGCGCCTGCCGCTCCCCGTCGAGGCGTTCCTCCTCGCCGATCCGTTCGTCGGCGCCATGACGCTCCTCTCGACGCACACGGTCTACCGCGGCCTCCTCTGGAGCGTGGGCCTCCTCGCGCTCACGCTCGTCTTCGGTCGCGTGTTCTGCGGATGGATCTGTCCCTTCGGCACGCTCCACCATTTTTTCGGGTGGATCCTCCCGTCGCGCAAGGGTCGCGGCGCCGCCCGCGTCGAAGCCAACAAGACCCACGGCTATCAACGCGTGAAGTACTACCTGCTCTACGCGTTCCTCCTCTCCGCCCTCGGAGGCAGCGCGCTCGGCGGTCTCTTCGATCCGATCTGCGTCGCCGTGCGATCCATCGGCCTCGGCGTGATCCCGGCCGTGCAGTACCTCGCGTCGCGCGGCCTCGGTGCGGCGCAGCTCGTCCCGTCCCGTCCGCTCCAAGGAGTCGCCGACGGCACCCAGGACTTCCTCGCGCACACGGTCTGGCAGTCGAAGCAGTTCTACTTCCACCAGACGTGGTTCATCGTCATCCTCCTCGTCGCGGTCCTCTTCATGAACCGCTTCATCCCGCGGTTCTGGTGCCGGGTGCTCTGCCCGCTCGGCTCGTTCCTCGGCGTCTTCGCCCGGTTCGCGGTCTTCGGCATGGAGAAGGATCACTCCAAGTGCACGGACTGCAACCTGTGCCTCGTGAACTGCCAGGGCGCCGACAGCCCGCAGGGAGGCGTCAAGTGGCGGCAGGACGAGTGCCACATGTGCATGAACTGCGAGACGGCCTGCCCCGAGGACGTCATCAAGTTCCGCTTCCTTCCGAACCGGAAGGGCACCATCACCAAGCCCGACACCGATCGCCGTACGGTCATGGCCGCCGCCGCCGCGGGCGCCGCGTTCCTTCCCGCCGCGCGCATCGCGGACTCGCTGGACGTGAATTACCACTCCCGCGTCATCCGCCCGCCGGGTGCCGTCGAGGAGCGCGCGTTCCTCGAGCGCTGCATCCGGTGTGCGGAGTGCATGAAGGTCTGCCCGAACAATGCCCTCCATCCGGCGTTCCTCGAGGCCGGCGTCGAGGGCATCTGGACGCCCATCCTCATCTCGCGCATCGGCTACTGCGAGCCGTCGTGCGTCCTCTGCGGTCAAGTGTGTCCAACGGGGGCGATCCAGAAGATCACGGAGAAGGAGAAACTCGGTCAGGGCGTGCCGCCGGTGAAGATCGGTACCGCGTTCTACGATCACGGCCGCTGTCTTCCGTGGAGCATGCAGACGCCGTGCATCGTCTGCGAGGAGTTCTGCCCCACGTCTCCCAAGGCCATCTGGGTCGAGGAGGTGGAGGCGCCCATGCGCGAGGCCACCGCTGGGGCGAACGGCGAGCAGCCCGGCATGAAGACCGTGAAGCTGCAGCGGCCCCACGTGGACCCGAGCCTCTGCATCGGCTGTGGCGCCTGCGAGAAGGTGTGCCCCGTGAACGACCAGCCCGCCGTCTACGTGACGAGCGTCGGCGAGTCCCGCTCGAAGACGAACGTCATCCTCCTCGAGAACACGAACTACAACCAGAAGAGCTGACGACCGCGACGGCAGGGGACGAGAGCCGCCCGACCGACGAGGGCGATCGGCACGGACGACGGTGCACTCCGGGCGTGGGGCGAGGGGCTCCGGGATTCGGTGTCTCGGGACGACCGACGGGGTGCCGCCGACCGCCGACCCAGGAATTTCCCGACCTTCCAGGCGGCCTCCGGGGCCGGGAGTCCGTGTCGATCCACCGTCGCTTCGGCGAGCCGCGCGCCCCCGGATTCCGATACGATTCGGGGCTCCCATGAACGATCTCTTCCTCCGCGCCTGCCGACGTGAGCCCACCGAACGAACCCCCGTGTGGTTCATGCGCCAAGCAGGTCGGTACATGCCCGAGTACCGCGCCCTCCGCGCGAAGCATTCGATGCTCGATCTCTGCAAGAACCCCCAGCTGGCGTGCGAGGTCACGTTGCAGCCGCTCCGGGTCGGAGTCGACGCGTGCATCCTGTTCGCGGACATCCTCCTGCCCCTCGAACCCATGGGCGCTCCGTTCGAGTTCGCGAAGGGCGAAGGGCCGGTCATCCACGAACCCATCGAGCGCATCGAACAGATCGACAAGCTCCGCGTCATCGATCCGGGCGACGGCCTGCAGTACGTGCTCGACGCGATCACGACCATCAAGCGTGAACTCACCGGCAAGCTTCCGCTCATCGGTTTCGCGGGCGCGCCGTTCACCCTCGCGAGCTACCTCATCGAGGGTGGAAAGAGCAGCCACTTCGCGAAGACGAAGAAGATGATGTACTCGGAGCCGAAGGCTTGGCACTCCCTCATGGAGAAGCTGTCGGAGGTGGTCCGCCGCTACATGCGCGCGCAGGTGACGGCCGGTGCCGACGCCCTCCAACTCTTCGACTCGTGGGTCGGCCAGCTCTCGGCGAACGATTACGCGACCTACGTCATGCCGCACGTGAAACACATCCTGGAGGACGTGATGAAGGCCGGCGTTCCCGTCATCCACTTCGGGACGAGCACGCACCACCTCCTCGAGCACCAGCGGGACGCGGGCGGACACGTCATCGGACTCGACTGGCGCACGCCTCTCGCCGAGGGGTGGAAGAAGGTCGGTTACGATCGCGGGGTGCAGGGCAACCTCGACCCGACGGTTCTCTTCGGCCCGCTCGACGTCGCGAAGGAACACGTGACCCGGATCCTGGACGCCGCGGAAGGTCGTCCCGGTCACGTCTTCAACCTCGGCCACGGCATCTTGCCCGAGACTCCCGTCGAGACCGTGCAGGCGGTCATCGAATTCGTGAAGACGAAGAGCGCCGAGAAGCGGATGCACTGATGGCGACTCCGACGAACGAAGGCACCGCGGTCCTCCTCGTGTCCCACGGGACGGTCGACGATCTCGCGGATCTCCCGGGCTTCCTCCGGAACATCCGACGTGGTCACGCGCCGTCGCCCGAGCTCGTGGCCGAAGTGCGGAAGCGGTACGAGGCCATCGGCGGGAAGTCGCCCTTGAACGACGTCTCGCGGGCCCTCGCGGAGGGCCTCGAGAAGCGGCTCGAGATCCCGGTGCGGATGGCGAACCGACTGTGGAAGCCGTACGCGTCGGACGTGCTGGCGTCCCTGGCCCGGAACGGCGTGACGCGCGTGATCGTCCTCCCGCTCGCGCAGCACTCGGCCCACGTCTACGGCACCGCGGTGGAAACGGCGGCCCTCGAACTCACGTCCCACGGGGACCAGAAGCTCCACGTGAAGGCCGCCCCGAATTGGGGCAAGGAGCCGCTGCTCGTGCAAGCGTATGCCGACGCGATCCGCACGGGCCTCCGCGCCATCGACCAGGCCCACCACGGCAGGACCACGGTGGTCCTCACGGCCCATTCGCTCCCGAAGGCCGTGATCGCCGCCGGAGATCCCTACGAACGCGAGGTCCGCGAGAGCGCCGAACTCGTGGCGAAGGCGGTCGGCGAGGCGATGCCGCGTTGGGTCGTGGCGTTCCAGAGCCAGGGCCTCGCTCCGAAGGGGACCGGCGAAGCCTCCGGCGCCCCGGTGCCCGAGTGGCTCGGGCCGGGCCTCGAAGCGACCTTCGACGACCTCCGTGCCCGCGGCGACACCCACGTGCTCGTCGCGCCGGTGGGCTTCCTCGCGGACCACGTCGAGATCCTTTACGACATCGACATCGAGGCGAAGGCATGGGCGGCGGACCGCGGACTCGCGCTCACGCGCACGGCCTCCCTCAACACGAGTCCGCTCCTTCTCGACACGCTCGAAAAACTCGCCCGCGGTCTCCTCGCCGACGGCGCATCGCGGTCCTGACGCCATGAACCGGACCCGCCCGCTGTCCGTCGTGATCGTCGGTGGAGGAATCGCGGGTCTCGCGGCGGCGCACGACCTCGTCCGCGCCCATGGCGACGGGCACCCCGTGGACGTCACGCTCGTCGAAAAGGGAAGCGTCCTCGGGGGCAACCTGCGGAGCGAGCGGGGGGACGGCTTCGTCGTCGACGGTGGCCCCGATTCGTGGGTCGTCACGAAGCCCGACACCACCGCTCTCGTGAAGGAAATCGGACTCGAGAAGGAACTCGTCACGACGATTCCGGAGAACCGTCGTGTGTACGTCGCGCACGAAGGGGAGCTGCATCCCCTGCCGGAGGGACTCGTCCTCGGGGTCCCGACGCGCATCCGTCCCGTGGTCGAAACGCGTCTCTTCACCTGGCGCGGCAAGATGCGCATGGCCGCGGAACCGTTCGTGCCGGCGCGTTCCTGGGGGCCGACGGACGACGAGTCCATCGGCGACTTCGTGTCGCGCCGTCTCGGCCGCGAACTCGCCGAACGACTCGCCGCACCGCTCCTCGGCGGGATCTTCGGTGGAGACGCGTGGCAGCTCTCGCTGCGCGCCACGTTCCCCCAGTTCATCGAGCAGGAGACGAAGTACCGCTCCCTCGTCCGTGCGATGCGCGCGACGCGCAAACCTCCGACGAAGGGGCAGTCCGCACCGAGCGCGTTCCAATCCCTGGCACGCGGTATCGGCTCCCTCACCGAGACGCTCGAGGCGGGTCTCGTCTCGAAGGCGACGATCCTCCGGGGGCGTTCCGCGCTCGCGGTGTCGCGGAATGACGGGGCAGGCGAGGGCGACGCCGCGAAGTACGTCGTCTCGGTCGAAGGCCAAGACCCGCTCCGTGCGGACGCCGTCGTCGTCGCGGCTCCGGCGCATGCGGCATCCTCCCTCCTCCGGGGCGTGGCGAAGGACGCGTCGGAACTCCTCGCGACCCTCGGCTACGGTTCCACCGCCACGGTCTTCCACGCGTGGAAGCGCGCGGACGTGCCGCACGCGCTCGACGCGACGGGCTTCCTCGTTCCCCGTTCGAGCGGACGACCCATCCTCGCGTCGACGTGGGTCTCGTCGAAGTGGGCGGGCCGCGCACCGGAAGGGAAGGTGCTCCTCCGCACGTTCGTGGGCGGAGCTTGGGGCGAGGAAATCCTGAGGAAGGAAGACTCCGACCTCGTGTCGCTGTCCCTCGCGGAACTCCGCACGCTGATGAAGGTCGACGCGGCCCCGCTCTGGTCCCGCGTGTTCCGGTTCGAGAAGGCGAGCCCCCAGCCGCTCGTCGGGCACGTCGAGCGCATGGAGAAGGTGCGCGCCGCGCTCGCGCGGGAAGGTGGACTCTTCGCCATCGGCACCGGGTACGACGGCGTCGGGATCTCGGACTGCATCCGGCAGGGACGCGCCGCCGCTCGGACGATCCTCGCGGCTCGTCCCGGCTGACGCGCGATCACGTACCGGTCAGAACTCCGCGGGATCCGTGTACGTCCCGTAGACGCCGCGGAGCACGTCGCAGATCTCTTGCTGCGTGCAATAGGCCTTCGCGGCCTCGATGATCGACGGCATGAGGTTCGTGGCCGAGGACGCTGCGGCTTTCACCGCGGCGAGGGCCGAAGCGACCTTCGCGGCGTCGCGCGAAGCCTTCACCTTCCGGAGGTTCTCGACCTGGCGCTTCTGCACCTCCTCGTCGATCTTGAGGAGGGGAATCGAGGGGTCCTTGTTGGTCACGTTCGCGTTGACGCCGACCATGATGCGCTCGTTGCCTTCGAGCTGGCGCTGGAAGCGGTACGCGCTCGCGGCGATCTCCCGCTGCGGGTAGCCCTTCTCGATGGCCGTCACGATTCCGCCCATCTCGTCGATGCGTTTGATGGTGGCCATGGCCTCGGCCTCGAGGCGGTTCGTGAGTTCTTCCACGAAGTATGCGCCGCCGAGTGGATCGACCGTGCTCGCCACGCCGCTCTCCTCCGCGATGATTTGCTGCGTGCGGAGGGCGATGGTGACCGAGTCCTCCGTCGGGAGCGCGTACGTCTCGTCGAGGGAGTTCGTGTGGAGGGACTGCGTGCCGCCGAGCACCGCCGCGAGGGCCTGGAGCGCCACGCGCACGACGTTGTTGTAGGGTTGCTGCGCCGTCAGGGACACGCCCGCCGTCTGCGCGTGGGTCCGGAGCTTCATCGACTCCGCCTTCTTCGCACCGAACCGCTCCTTCATGAGCTTCGCCCAGAGTCTCCGCGCGGCGCGGAACTTGGCGATCTCCTCGAAGAAGTCGTTGTGCACGTCGAAGAAGAAGGAGAGCCGCGGCGCGAAGTCGTCGACGTCGAGTCCCCGTTCGATGCAACTCTCCACGTAACCCACGCCGTCGGCGAGGGTGAAAGCGAGCTCCTGGGCCGCCGTCGCTCCGGCCTCGCGGATGTGGTAGCCGCTGATCGAGACGGTGTTCCAGCGCGGCACTTCCTTCGTGCAGAACTCGATCATGTCCGTGACGATGCGCATCGCCGGACGCGGCGGCACGAGCCACGCATGTTGGGCGATGAACTCCTTCAGACAGTCGTTCTGGACGGTGCCGCCGATGGCGGTGCGCGGGATGCCCCGGACGTCGGCGAGGGCGATGTAGAACGCGAGGAGGACGATGGCCGGACCGTTGATGGTCATCGACGTCGTCACCTTGTCGAGCGGGATGCCGTCGAACAGGACTTCCATGTCCCGCAGCGTGTCGACGGCGACACCGCACATGCCGACCTCGCCGAGCGACCGCGGCGAGTCGCTGTCGTACCCCATGAGGGTGGGGAAATCGAAGGCGGTGGAGAGGCCGGTCTGGCCTTCCTTCAAGAGGTAGTGGAACCGTTCGTTCGTCTGCTCGGGGGTCCCGAAGCCGGCGAACATGCGCATGGTCCACAGGCGGCTCCGGTACATCGTCGGCTGCACGCCGCGCGTGAACGGATACTCCCCCGGCAGACCCAGGTCCTTCGCGTAGTCGATGGGGACGTCCGCGGGCGTGAGCACGTCGCTCACGTCGAGATCGCTCCAGGTGGAGTAGCGCGCCTTCCGGGGAGGCATCTTCGCTTCGGACTTCGCGACGAGCCCCTTCCGCCAGGATTCCTTCGCGGCGCGGAGGGCCGCGAGGTCCAGGGCCGGCGCCTCCCCGCCCGACGTGTACCCGTCGCCCGCGTCGTTCGTGCCGTTGGGTTTCGGGACCGAGTGCAGCTGCGCCATGGGATTCACCTTAGAACACATCTCACAACCTGCTGCGCACCCTTCGTCGTCGGTCGGGCTCGCTCAAAATACGGGAGTATTCCTCGCTCGCCCTCCCTAGCCGAAGGGCGCTCGCGACGGTCGTGAGATGTGTTCTAGCAGACCGCCCCCGGAGACCCAGGGAAGAGGAAGTTCAGGCGGCGCCCTCGTCGCCACGGCGCGCGTCGGCTTCCTGGTAGCTCTTCAGGGCCTTGAGGCGCGAACGCACGAACCAGACGGCCGCGACCACGATGGTGATGCCGATCACGAGATCGAACTTGTGCATCACCTTCTTGAGGGGGGAGTGCTCGTCGAGGAGTTCGAGGCCGAGCTTCTGCCCGACCCACGCGAGCCCCCAGCACCAGGGGAGCGAGCCGACGAACGTGTAGACGTGGAACTTCACGCGGTTCATGCGGGCGACGCCGGCGGGGAAGGCGATGAACGTGCGGATGACGGGCAGGAGGCGGGCGACGAGGATGATGATGTCGCCACGCTTCTCGAACCAACGGTCCGCGATGGCGAGCTCGTGTTTGCTCATGAGCACGTACTTGCCGTAGCGCTCGATGGCCTTGCGGCCGCCGGTCGCGCCGACCCAGTACGCGAGCTCGCTGCCCAGGTTGCACCCGACGGCGCCGGCGACCGCGGCCCAGAACAGGTTGAATTGGGGCAGGGCGATCTTGAATTGGTCGGCGAGGGCCGCGTTCACCGTCGGCACCGACATCGCGCCGGCGTACGGCATGATGAGTTCGCTCGGCAGCGGGATGCACGCGCTCTCGATGCCCATCAAGAGGGCGATGCCGGCGTACCCGAGCGTCCCCATGATGTAGACACAGAACCCGCCGAGCACCGCAAAGATCGCTTTGACCATCCGAAGACCTCCGAAAGGCCTACGTGGCTACCGGTCCCGCTCGGAACGGTCAAGCGCGCGCTGCGTCGGCGGACGCGGTCGTGAGCGTCGGGTGCGACGCGCGACGCGAGCGACGGTCGGGTCGGCCGTCAGGTCGTGGGCGGCTTCGGAGGAATGGGCACGGCCCCGGGAAGCGTCGCTTCCTCGCCGAATCCCTCGCCGATGGCCTGCGTGCCGAGGCCGCCGGCGGGCGCGGGCGTCGTCTTCGCGGTGGCGCGTTCTTCCTGCTCCGCGGACTCGATGCGGATGACGACGGCCGTGATGTTGTCCTCTCCACCGCGCTCGTTGGCGCGGTGGATGAGGCGTCGGCAAATCTCGCGGATGTCCGGGTTCGTGGCGACGATCTCGCGGATTTCGTCGTCGGCCATCATGCCGGAGAGGCCGTCCGAGCAGAGAACGTAGACGTCCCCTTCGAGGGGGTCGTCGTGCTGGAGATCGACCGCCACGTGATCCTGCATGCCGAGGGCGCGCGTGATCACGTTCTTCGGGAGCTCGTTCTTCTGCTCCTCGGTGAGATCCGGCATGGCGAGGAGGTAATCGTTCACGAGCGAGTGATCGCGCGTGAGGAGCTGGATCGCGCCCTGGCGCACGCGGTAACAGCGCGAGTCGCCCACGTGGCCGATGTACATCCGCTTCTTCCGCGGGCTGAACATGGCGCCGACGACCGTCGTACCCATGCCGTGGTACTCGCGGGACCGGGTGGAGCGCTCGAAGATCTGGCGATTCGCGACGCGGATGCCCGTGAGGAGACGGTTCTCTTCTTCCGACAGGTTCGTGTCGAAGTGGAACGGCCAGGTGACGTCCTCGTTGGCGGTGGTCTTGAAAAACTCGGAGATGGTCTCGGTGGCGAGCTTCGACGCGACGTCGCCGGCCCGGTGTCCGCCCATGCCGTCGGCCACGACGTAGAGATCGTGCTCCTTCAGCACCACGAAGGAGTCCTCGTTGTGCTCCCGTTGGAGTCCGACGTCACTCAGCCCTGCAGCGATGGCCCGCATCGACGAAATGACTCCTCCGAGGGAACGAGTGAAAAAAAGCGTTTCACTACGACTGCACAGTGTCAAGCGGCGCTCTGTAAGGCGGAGACCCACACTCCTCCTCGGCCGCACGCGGCTCAGACGTCGAGAATATCCTTCTCTTTCGCGGAGACGAGGGTGTCGACGCCCTTCGTGCCTTCCGCGACCTTCTCTTCCGCTTTCTTCTTCGCGCGGTCGACGTCGTCCTTGCTGGCGTCGCCGTCGCTCTCGATCTGGCTCAGCATGTCGAGGGCTTCGTGGCGGGCCTTGCGGATGGTCACCTTGCACTCTTCGCCGTACTTGCGCGCGATCTTCACGAACTCCTTGCGGCGCTCTTCGGTGAGCGGCGGAAGGGGCACGCGGATGATGTCGCTGTCGGGCTGGGGATTGAGGCCCAGATCGGACTCGCGGATGGCCTTCTCGACGGCCTTCATCTGCGACTTGTCGAACGGTTTCACCGTGAGCATGCGCGGCTCGGGCACGTTGACGTGGGCCATCTGGGAGAGGGGCGTCGGCGTCCCGTAGTAGTCGACGCGGATGCCGTCGAGCAGCGCCGGCGTGGCACGGCCCGCGCGGAGCTTCGCGAGCTCCCGCTTGAGTGCGTCGTGCGCCTTCGAGATCGCGACTCCCAGTTCCTTGTGCACGTCGTCGAGCACGATCGTGCCGCGGACCTTAGCCCGAGCCCGCCACGTTCGCTCATTCGATGAACGCCGCCGCCTCGCGCCCGCCGACGACCCGCGGAGGTGCCATCGTTCGGGGAATGACCTCGTCCGGACCGGTCCCCCGCCGACTCCGCGTCCGCGGTGCCCTTCGTCACCGTGGCGTCGGCCCTCGCTCCGGTGGTCGCTCTCCTCGTCGTTTCCGCGGCACCTGCCGGAGCGCAATCGTCCCCGCCGGCGACGACGACGGCGACGACGACGACGTCCTGGCCACGTCCTCTTCCGCCGATCCGCGTCGGCGCTCCGCGGCGAAGTCACGCCGCCGGACTCGAGGATCTCGAGCACGTTCGCGCCCTCGCCACCGCCTGTGTGATCGCGGGCAGCCCGGGCTTCTTGCCGGGCATCTTCGGCGAAGGGGGCCGCGACTTCGGGACGTGCGCACGCCCGCGAACGCGTTCGCCTCCGCGGGGGCGCGCAGACGCCTCCGCCATGCGCGTGTGGACTCCGCGCGAACACGTGCGCCGAGCTCGCGCAGTGTGGACTCGGAGCGCGCGCGCCGACGTGTGCTCGGGCAAGGGGAGGGAAGGTCACGGTCTGCGACGGCGACACGCGCGCGTCGTCACGTGCGCGAAGGATCGCATCGACGAAGTGCGTGAATGCGCCCGGGCGGTAGACGCGGCGCAGGGCGGCACGGCGACGCTCACCTGGCGGCGCGGCGGTGCACCGACCGCGAAGGGAGGCGCCGAGGACGCGCCGAAGGAAGGCGCACCCGCCGGATGCTCGAAGAGCGGGCGATCGCATCGTCCGGTGCGACGCGGGTTGCCTCGTCACCACCGACTGCAGCGCCCTCGGTCCGTGTGCACGAAGACGCCGCTCGGTGCCGTGTGCGCGCCGAAGACCACCGCGTGCTCGACGAAGGCGTCCGTTGCGAAGGCACGACCTCGGTCGTGGTGCCGCGGGGACACGAGGTCCGCATCGATCGCGCCGCGGCCGGTCCCGTGTGCTCCCCGACGCGGGGGCGCTTTCGGTCGGCGCGCGTGTTCCTTGCCCGCCGACCGTCGAGGCCGGCGACGTGCCCGGGGACTTCGAGGAACCGAACGGCCACCTGCACCGGGACCTAACTGACCTACTGCTTCTCGCGGGGTCACGCGAAGCGCATCCGCAAGGTCTCCGCCCACTGCGCGAAGTGAATCGGCGATGAGCGTCGCCGCCATCTCCTGCGTCCGCGGGGCGTGAGCGGCGCTCGTCCTGCTCCTCGCATCGGCGTCCACGGCGTCCGCGTGCGCGCGGAAGAAGGACGTCGACACGTCCCGACGCGTCGGCGACCGTCGCCCCGACGGTGCCCGTTCCCGCCGGCGCGCTCGCGTTCGCGACGTGGAACGCACCGACGGCCTGGGCGACGTTCAGGACGGCGTGTGAAAGGGCTCGTCGGCCTGCTGCCACGCCAGGCGTTGCCCGTCGTGTTCGCCGCGTTCGATTTCGACCCGAACTCGCGCGATCGACGGACGCGAGCCGTGCACCGGGGCGCTGGGATTCCTCGACGAGTCCCGTCCGACGTTCGCGGTCGCGTGCGTCGCGAAGGACGTCGCGCCGACTCGCCCACGGCTGGTCCCGGGGACGCGGCGCGGGCGGTGCCGTTCCGGTTTCCGAGACCGTGTCCTGTTCGACCTTCGGTCGCTGGACGCCAGCGATGCCGGCGACGCGGGCGCGGCGCCTGGCCGGTCTTCGCCACGGGCCGCGCAGTGGAAATCGTCGCTCGGTCGTCCACCCGCGCGCTCGAGGCGTCATCCTCGGTGTTCACGCTCCTTCCGAAGGCCTTGCCTTCCGAACGCGGCCCCTGAGTTCGCTCGCCGAGGTTCCGCCGCACGCCCTCGAAGACGTGGCCGTGCCCGCGCTCCTTCGCCGCGGGGAGCGCGCGCTCGCGGAACTCCGCACGCTCGCCGACGACGCGAAGCGCGAGCACGGGGGTCGCGAACCGGATTACGGCGACCCCGCCACGCCCTCGGGGTGATGGACGCCTTCGTCCGCGCGCGCATCGACGCCGTGCGCTCGTTCGAGCCGTGCACGTGCGCGTCGCGCCCGCGGGACCGGGGCTCACGCCACCGTGCGCGGCGCGTCCGACGCGCGTGCCGAACCCCGGCAGACGGAGGCGAGCGCGACGGGCCCGCGACGCCGTCCGTCGTCGCGCGATCGCGGCGCACGTTCCCCGGATGACGCCGTGATCGCGTACGTCGGTCCCCTCGACGACGCCGTGCGCGTGCTCGTCGAACGTCCCGTCCGCGAACCGGACGCCGAGCGCGCGGCTGCCCGATTGAACGGATTCGATCGGACACCGTGGGTGTGTCGCGGTCGCCTCGACGACGGTGCCCGGTTCGATCTCTGGTCGCTCGCGTCGCCTCGCGGTGCCGTCGGGGCCGCGGACGGGGGCGACGTCGACGGCGGCGTCCGAGCCCCCGCGCGCCTCGTCCGTCCGAAGCCGTTCGTGCGTCCTTTGGCCCCCGCGTCGGGCGTCCGGGACGGAATCGCCTTCGTGCGTCTCGGACGTCGCCGCACCCGAGCTCACGCCAGAGGCCCCCGGCACCCGGTTCCGACGAACTCGACCGTGTGCTCGATGGCGCGCTGCCGACGCTCGCGGTGTTCGAACTGTCCCGGCTCCGGGAATACCGTTCGCCGTCCTCGCGGCCGGATCGCCCGGAGATCGCCGGGCGCGGCGGGCGCGGGCGCGTCCTGGGTGGCGCGTCCTGTTCTCGTTCCTCCGCGCGGCGGTCAAGCTTCCCGCGGTCCGTGGACACGCGTCCCGTTCACGGCGAGAACCCGCCGAGCCGGCCGTGTGGCCCCGAGGAAAAGATGGCCGGCTGGGGACCCTCGGGCTAGGCTTTCCCGAGAAATCGAGCGGTGCGCGAGGAGTCCACGTGGTTCGACGAGTGGGAACGAAAGCCTTTGTGGTCTCGAACGTGGCCGCCACGCTCCTCGTGGCTTCCGTGTTCGCCGCGTGTGGCCGTTCGAACACCGACGACTACGACCTGGTTCATCCGGATGCCGGGGACGCTTCGATCGCACGCCTGGACGGCGATGCCTGGCGACGCGAGCGGCGACCGCACGATCGACGGATCGGACGCCCGCCCCGACGGCGATGCCGACGACCGACGCGCCCGACAGTCGGATCGACGCGCAGCCCGACGCACCGATCGGCTGCCCGCCCCGGGACCGGGCGTCGACGGCGCGATCGATCAGCAACCTGACGCACCCTTGCCCGACTCGGGCGGCTGCGGTCCGGCGACGTGTCCCACCGGGTGTTGCGACGGCAATCTGTCGGCGCCAGCTCGGCGTCGGCGCGACGTCCTGCGGCCGTTCGGCGAGAAGTGCCGGACTTCGCTTCGGCGAAGGGTTCGACTTCTGCGACCTCGGTTCCAAGCGTGTGCGAAGACGACGCCGGTCTGCGACGCCACCACGTGCCCCGACGGCTGCTGCGAGAACTTCGGTGGAACGACGTCTGCCTCAATGGCACTGATCTCGAACGCGGTTCCGGCGGGGCAACGCTGCCGCCAGTGAACCAGGGCCATTCGCGACGCGCAGTCCCGGTCCTGCGTCGACCAACCGTGCAACTCCACGAACTGCCGTGGCTGCTCGAACAACTGCGCCTCGACGGCACGGCGCAGACGCAATGCGGCGCCAACGGCGCGTCCTGCCAGGATTGCGGCGCGGGTACGTGTCGCCCGGCCTTCGTCGGCGGGTTCTGCGAAGCGGCCGCCTTCCGCCGCCTTGGCCGAGGTGACGTGTCCGACCGGCTGCTGCTCCAACGGCGCGCATCGTCGGCACCCAGGACGACGCGTGGCCGCGGGGCCTCGCGTGCCAGGATTGCCGCACGAACGGCAACACCCGCCAGGACCAGCGCTGCCAGATTCCGCCTCCGCCTCCGTGTGGCCTCGGCGACGTGCGCCTTCTCGATGTTGCGACGCGAACGGGGCCTGCCAGGCCGGGTTCATCGACGGTCGCTGCGGCTCGGGCGGAAACGCATGTGTCGACTGCGCGTCCCGCATGACGACCTGCGACATCGGTGCGTCGCCGCGTTCCTGCCGTGCCGCCACGGTGTGCCCCGCCACCTACGGCGGATGCGCGGACGGCGTGAAGACCGAAGCGCCCGTCCGCCAGCGCTGCGACGCATCGACGCTGCAGGACGCCCGTGTCGCCTGCTCCGCGGGTCCGGACTCGGCCACCTGCGTCGCGTACTTCCAGTTCCTCACCCAGGCGAATGCGGCCTGCGCGACGTGTCTGCAGCCCTTCGACGTCTCCTTCACCGACGTCGCGGGCATCTTCAAGTGCATCTCGCCCTTCGTCGGCGACCGCTGCAACATCCAGACGGGGTGCTACGTCGATTGCGAGAAGACCAGCTGCGCGTCGTGCGCCTCCGGGCAGGAGGATCAGTGCTCCTCGGAGGTTCGCGGCACGCAGTGCCGGAACTTCTTCCAGGGGTCGAGCTGCATCGTCACGGGGTTCCTCGGGCAAGGGTCCTTCTGCAACCCTCTGAACTACGGCAGCAACTTCGGCGCCTGGTTCCAGGCCGTCGGAACCCGTTACTGCGGTCGCTGACGGGACCGCCATGGCCCGCGTCCGCGACCGTGTGCTCGTCACGGGGTTCCCGTCGCTCGCCGCACGGAAGGTGACGGAGGGCGTCCTCGCGTCGGAGGACGCGGAGGTGTCCGTCCTCGTGCGACCGAAGTTCTTCGGGGAAGCCGACGCCGCCATCGCCGCGCTCCCGAGGGACGCCCAGAAACGACTCCGCGTCGTCGAGGGGGACATCGCGTCCATGGACCTTGGCCTCTCGGGCGCCGAATTCCGGGCGCTCGCGAAGGAGACGACCCACGTCCACCACGTGGCTCGCGCGAGCTACCTCGGCGTCGACCGGGGCACCGCGGAGGCGGTGAACGTCGTCGGCACGCGCGAGATCCTCGAACTCGCGCGTGCGTGCACCCGGCTCCGTATGCTCGTCGCCTATTCGACCGCCCGCGTCTCGGGCGATCGCACCGGACTCGTCCGCGAGGCGGACCTGGAGGCGGGGCAGCGCTTCGCGAACGTCGTCGAGGAGACCTCGGCGCTCGCCGAGAAACTCCTCCGAGCACGCATGAAGGACGTGCCCATCGCCGTGCTCCGTCCCTCCCTGATCGTCGGCACGTCCTCGACGGGGGAAATCGAACGGTTCGACGGACCGTACCTGCTCGTGCTCCTCATCCTCACCTCGCCGCCGGATTTCGCGCTCCCGTTGCCCGGAGGGGGCGAGCTTCCGCTGAACGTCGTCCCCCTCGATCACGTGGTGAACGTCGGACTCGCGGCGGCGCGGGACGCGAACGCACGCGGTCGGACCTTCCACGTGGTCGATCCGCGACCTCTGAGCGCCCGTCGCGCCTTCGAACTGGTCGCGAAGGCCGCCGGCAAACGCGGACCCCGCGGATCGATCCCGGCGAACCTCACCAAGGCGCTCCTCCGCGCGCCCGGGCTCGAACGGCTCGTGAAAAGTCCGCGGGCCTTCCTCGAGACGATGGTGACGCCGGTGACGTACGCGGCCGACAACACGGACGACCTGGTCCACGGTTCCGGCCTCGCGTGTCCGCCGTTCGAATCGTACGTCGAGAAGCTCGTCGAGTACGTCGCGTCCCGGCTCAGGGAGAAGAAAGCGGAGAAGCCCCTGGTCGAAGATCACGACCCCCTGGTCTGAACCGGTGTAAGGACTCCGCGTGCCCCGTCGTCCCGTCCCTCCCCTCACAGGTCCCGGCCTCGTGACCCGCCGCCTCGTCGTGCCGTCGCGCGAGGTCGTGTTCGTGAAGGGCATCGTCGAGGCGCACGAAGGCCTCGCCCAGGTGTTCGCCGAGAAGGGCGGGGATCTGACTTTCGCGGCCCCTGCGGATCGCGAGAGGGAACTCGACGAACTCGTCGCCGATCTCGCCGCCGAAATCGGTGGACTCGTCCCGACGAGCTGACCACCGTGGCTTCCGAACGCGAGACGAGGCACGTCCGGGTCGCCGTCGTCGGGGCCGGCCCCGCGGGGACTTCCACGGCCCTGCATCTCGTGAAGGCCGAAGGGATCGATCCTTCCGACATCGTCGTGTTCGACAAGGCGCGACACCCGCGCGAGAAACCTTGCGCGGGGGCCGTCAGCGCGTGGGGTCTCCGCATCCTCGCGGGCATCGACGTACCGATCACGGTCCCCCACGTCCCGATGGCGGGGCTCCGGATCCTCGACGGGCCCCGCACGGGAACGCTCGAAGGCACGCCGTTGGGCGTGGTCGTGCGACGATCGGAGTTCGACGCCGATCTCGTGCGTCGCGCCCGCGCGACGGGAGTTCCGGTCTTCGACGGAGAAGCCGTCGTCGACATCCGTCGTCACGGGAGGAGCTTCGTCGTCCGCACGAAGGTGCGCACGGTGCTGGCCGATCGGCTCGCGGCCTGCGACGGCACGGGCAGCTTCGTCCGAAAGCGTTCGATCTTCGTGAACCTGCCCGGAAGGCCCTACGTCCTCCGAGACTGCCGAGTTGCCCGGCGACGTCGGTGTACACGCGCGAGCTCTTGCGACTTCGATCTCGGTCCCTGCCGACGGACCACTCGAAGGGTACGTCTGGGACTTCCCGACGGTCATCGACGGCGAACGCCGCGTCAGCCGGGGCATCTACCACGCGAACCGGAAGCCCTCGCCGACGTCAAAGCTATCCTCGCGCGATCGCTCCGCGAGCGCGACGTCGATCCGGCGAACGTCCGCTTCAACCGTTCAGCACGCGCCCCTTCGTACGCGGGACGACCTTGGTTCTCCCGGTGTCGTGTTCGTGGGTGAAGGCCGCCGATCGATCGCGCGATGGGGAAGGGATCGCGCAGGCCCTCGAATCTTCCGGCCGCCGCGGCGCGGGCGCTCTCCGATTCGCCAGGCCGGAAATCGGACGACCTCCGCGCCTACGAAGACCGCGTCCACGGGTCGACGCTCGGTCGTCATCTCCGGTGCGCTGCTCCTCACGTCGCTCGTCTACGGACGACGCGGCTGCTCGTCGCCCTCCTCGCCGGCTCCGACCGTGCGAGACGAGCGGGCGTGCGTTGGCCGCCGGCGAGAGCCTGGGGCTCGCCGAGAAACTCGCGCTGGGCGTCGAGCTCCTCCGTCAGTCCTTGTCGGCGGCGGCGTACGAGACGTCCTCGACGGCGGACGTGTCGTTGCCATGAAGCACGGGATCGCTCGCGGGCGGCGGTGAGCTGCCGGCCCCGAGGGCGTTCTTGTGTTCGAGGAATTGAGCGTCCTGGCCTCCCGCGCGCCTCGATGACCGCGCGAGATCTCCGGAAGCGGCGATTCGAACACCAGCATGCGAGCACTGGTCGCGGGATGTCGAACTCGATGCGCACGCAGTGGAGGAAGGCGCGATCGAGCGTGTTCTTCTCCTCGAAGAAGCGGTTCGTCGGGGCGTGACCGAAACGGTCGTCTCCAGCACGGGGTGTCCGATGGCCGAGAGGTACGACGGACCTGGTGCGGCCGCGCCTGTTCGGGGACGACACGGAGGATACTGTGGCCGCTCCGCGACCGCGAGTCTCCTGTACCCTCGCGTGCGAGCCGGGACGAGACGGCCCTCGTCGCGCAGGTCCCGGTTGATGGCCCCCGCGGCGTGACGCCGCGCGCGCCCGCGACGAACACGAAGCGTGCTCGCGGGGTGCCGCGAGCACGGCGCTCCACTTGGACGCCCGCGCGGCGTCCCGCGCGAAGACGACGGCGCCGCTCGCGCCGACGTCGAGACGATGCACGGGAACGGACGATTCGGCGCCGGGAACGAGACGCGTCCTCGCGAGGAGCGAGCTCGCGTACTCGCCCTGGGGAACCGTGGGTTCGTGCGGGCTCTTGTCGACGATGAGGATGTCGGCGTCCTCGTAGAGCACCTTGGCCGGTGGGATCGCCGCACGCCGCAAGGTCGCGACGGTCTCGACCTCCTCGGTGAGCGGAATCATGTCGAGGGGGCGGAGGACCGACGCCACGTACCCGAGTCGGCCGAAGTGGTCGAGGTCGCGCGCGAGGGTCTCCGGATCGCAGGAGACGTACGCGAGGGTCGGGGCGCCGAGGCGGGCCACGACTTCGCGCGCGAGGGGAGAGACGCCACGCCGTGGCGGGTTCAACACGATGCCGTCGAATTTCTCGCGGAGGCCGTCGAGTTCGCGGACGACCTGCGCGACGTCTCCCGCTCGCGTCGTCACGTCGAGGCCCGCCGACTTGGCGGCCACCGAAACCTTCTCCGCCGCCGGGGCGAAGGATTCGACGAGGGTCACCTTGGCGCCCTCCTTCGCGAGCGAGAGCGCGATGGCGCCGGAGCCTCCGTAGAGATCGAGGATCCGGGGTTTGCCTTCGGTCGCGCCGAACGCGATCGTACGGACGAGCGCGTGCACCCTGGTTGCCTGGCCGCGATGGGCTTGCACGAACGATCCGTAGGTCGCGAGGTGCGTGGCCGAACCGATGGTGTCTTCGGCCGTCGCGTCGCCCCAGAGGACGGTCGTCTCGTTCCCGAGGATTTGGGGCGTGTCACCGACGTGGAAGTTCACGGCGATTCCGCGCACTCCCGCGATGCGGGACGCGAGGTCCTTCGCTTCGGCGCGCAGGACGTCGAGGTCGGGAGCCCGTGATCGATCGAGGACGAGGGTGACCAGGACTTCCGCGGGAGCGTCCGCGCGGGAACGGACTTCACGGAGATCGACGGCGCGGAGGGCACCTTTGCCACGGAGATCGAAGGCGCCCAACGCCGAGCCTTTCGCCTCTCCTTCGCGCACGAACGTGCGGAGGACTTCCGTCGCGGAATGGATGACGGGCGCCAGCACCTGGCACCTCGGGATGTCGACCACGTCGTGACCGCCGCGGGCGTAGAGCCCGATGGCTCCGCCGGGCGCGACGATCAACTTCGCCCGCGTTCGGTATCCCGTGGAAGGGGATGCCGCCACGGTCGGTTCGGTGCGGACGACGTCCAGGGATCGGTAGCGACTCGCGGCGGCCTCGACACGGCGTTGTTTCGCCTCGAGTTGCTCGCCGTACGGCAACGCGATCATCGGGCAGCCGCCGCAGCGTGCTGCATGGTCGCATTCGACACTCTTGTGGTCGTCGTCCATACGGGTCGATCCTCCGGAAGGCCGCTAAGCCCCGACCGCGGGGGCCGGGTGAGGTCCTCTTCAGCAACGCCCATGCCCTCGGGGAATCCGGAGATTCGGGTGGATCGCGCGGCCCACCGCGGGTCGCGCGACGCGACGCGACAGGAGGTTCGCGACGCCACGATTTCCAGGGAGTCCGTGTTTTACGACGGGCGGATTCCAGTCCGACGCTCCAGTGCCACGCGAATCCCGTCCCGTGCCGAAGTCGAAATCCTTCCCGATCATGGAGGGGAGCCGATCCACGATCTGGGCAATTCCGACGCGGAATCGGGGACGATTTCCGCTCGGACCGAAGGCCGGGCGGCCGGTCCGTGAAACCCGAGGCATCTCCGTGTAACCTTGGAGATTCCCCCGCATGGTCCACCGTCCGCTCCGCGTCCTGATGGTCTCCTCCGAAGTGGAGGGTTTCGCGCGGACGGGTGGGTTGGGGGACGTGCTCACCGGCCTCTCGAAGGCCCTCGCCGCGCGCGGGGCGGACGTGGTCGTCGTCACACCGCGGTACGGAGTGACCCGGACTCCGGAGACCGCGCGACCGTGGGCGGACCCACTCGTGGTGCCCGTCGGCTGGGGCGCGGGGGACGTCCGCTCGATGACCGTGCACGAAGTGAAGACGCCGCCGAAGGCGGGCGAGGGATCGCTCCGCGTGTGCCTTCTCGACGATCCGGGCCTCTTCGGCCGGGACGGCATCTACGGCGATCGTCACGGGACCTTCGGGGACAACGCCTACCGGTTCGCGGCGCTGTCTTCCGGCGCGCTCGCGGTGTCCGATCGGGTGTGGGGCGCTCCGACGACGTTCGGCGGGACCGGTCCCGACGTCCTCCATGCCCACGACTGGCACGCGGCGCTCGCGATCGTGTACGCGAAGCTCACGCGCGGGGTCGGGTGGCGTGAGCGTCCCGCCGTGTTCACGATCCACAACCTGGCGTTCCAGGGCGTGCTCGGGTTCGACGAGCTCGACGTGCTCGGCGTCCCGCGTGCCGCGTTCCACGAAGGTGTCCTCGCCCACGACGGCCGCGTGAACCTCATGAAGGGCGCGATCCAACTCGCCGACCGCGTGACGACCGTCAGTCCGACGTACGCCCGCGAGATCATGACCCCCGAGTTCGGGTACGGTCTCGACTTCTTCCTCCGGACCGAATCGTCGAAGATCGTGGGAATCGTGAACGGCATCGACGTCGAGGACTTCGATCCCGGTCGCGATTCCTCCATCGACGTGACCTACACCGCCGAATCGCCCGGTGCCGCGCGCGCGAAGAACCGCGCGGCCCTCCTCCGGACGAGCGGCCTCGACGCCACGCCCGACGCGCCGCTCTTCGCCGTCGTGTCCCGCCTGACCTGGCAGAAGGGAATCGACACGTTCGCCGACGTCGTGCCGGGTCTCGTCGATCGGGGCGCGCGCGTCCTCTTCGTCGGCACCGGCGACGTCGACCTCGAAGATCGCGTGCGTGGCCTCGCCGCACGTTTCCCGGGGCGCGTCGCGGCGCGCATCGCGTTCGACGCGAACCTCGCGCGGCAGACGTACGCGGCCGCGGACTTCGTCGTCGTACCTTCGCGCTACGAACCCTGCGGTCTCACCCAGCTCTATGCCATGCGCTACGGCGCCATCCCGATCGTCGCGCCGGTCGGCGGACTCATCGACACCGTGACCGATTGTGCCCGGCCGGGAGGCACCGGCATCGTGGCGGACGGAGGATCCGCCCACGCACTCTTCGAGGCGTGCGTGCGCGCCCTCGACCTCCACCGCGACCCCGAGGTGAAAGACCGCGTCGTCGCCGCCGCCATGGCCGCGGACAACGCGTGGTCCCGCTCGGCGGACGACTACCTCGTGCTCTACGACGGCACGGTGGAACCGCGGTCGTCCAGGGCCATGCCCATCGCGACGCGGTTCCGTCCTTGAACGTCGCCGCGGCCCCTCAGGGCGCGAGGCGGTTCAGCATGCGCGGGAAGGGTACGGTCTCGCGCACGTGCGGCAGACCGCAGATCCACGCGACGCTGCGCTCGATTCCGAGTCCGAAGCCCGAGTGCGGGAAGCTGCCGTAGCGGCGCACGTCGAGGTACCACTCGAACGCGTCCCGCGGCAGCTTGTGCGCGTCGATCGACTTCTCGAGCGCCTCGAGCGAACCTTCGCGTTCGCCGCCGCCGATGATCTCGCCGTACCCTTCGGGAGCGAGGACGTCCATGTTGAGGGCGAGCGTCGGGTCGGACTTGTCCTTCGCGAAGTAGAACGCCTTGAGGTCCATGGGGTAGCGATGGACGATGAGCGGGCGGTCGAACTTCTTCGAGATGATCGTCTCCTCGTCGCCGCCGAAGTCGTCGCCGACCTTGGCTTCGGGGTGACCGTTCTCCTGCAGGATCTTGATCGCCTCGTGGTACGTGATGCGCGGGAAGGGCGTCTGCACCTTCTCGAGCATCGTCGTGTCGCGCTCGATGACCTTCAGTTCTTCCCGGCGTGACTCGAGGACGCGACCCACGATGAACGTGAGGAAATCCTCCGCGAGCTTCATGTCGCCCTCGAGATCCTGGAAGGCGACCTCGGGCTCCACCATCCAGAACTCGGCGAGGTGACGGCGCGTCTTCGACTTTTCCGCGCGGAACGTGGGGCCGAAACAGTAGGCGCGACCGAAGGCGGCGGCGGCGGCCTCCATGTAGAGCTGCCCGGACTGGGTCAGGTACGCCTTGTCACCGTGGTAATCGGTCTCGAAAAGGGTCGAGGTACCCTCGCAGGCGTTCGGCGTGAAGATGGGGGCGTCGACGAGGGTGAAGTCGCGGCCGTCGAAGAAGTCGCGCACCGCCTTGATGATGGTGTGGCGGACGCGCATGATCGCGTGCTGGCGCTTGGACCGGAGCCAAAGATGGCGGTGGTCCATGAGAAAATCGGTGCCGTGTTCCTTCGGCGTGATGGGGTATTCGCGCGCGACCTTCGCCACGACCTCCAGCCCCGTGACGTCGAGTTCGTACGTGCCCTTGATCTTGCCGTGCTCCTTCACCGTCCCGGTGACCGCCACGCTCGACTCCTGGGCGACGTGGTCCGCCATCTCGAAGATCTCGGGCGAGACGTTGCCCTTGAACACCACGCACTGGGCCGTGCCGCTCCCGTCGCGCACCTCGAGGAAGTGCAGCTTGCCGCTCGAACGCTTGTTGTAGAGCCAGCCCCGGAGCGTGACCGGATTGCCGACGTGGGCGGCGAGATCTTGGACGTGGACGTAGGAGGCGGAGTGGGGCGTTTCGGCGGACGACATGGGGGCGGGAGTATCGTCCCTCGGGCCGGCCGATTCAAGCCTCGGTCCCGTCGTGCGCTCGGAAGGCGTCAGCCGCGCTGCAGGCGGAAGCGTCGGCGTTCTTCACCGGCCCGCTGCGACGCGCGGACGTCCTCGGAATCGAGCTTCAGCGGCGGTACGGGCGTCGGCTTCCTGGCGTCGTCGAGGGCCACGAAGGTCGTCCGGGCGTGGACGCAGGGCCAGCTTCGCCCGTTCCTGGAGTCCTCGCCCATGACGTCGACCTCGATCTCCATGGACGTGCGGAACGTCGCCGTGACGCGCGCGCGGAGACGGATCACTTCGCCCGTCCGGACGGGTTCCTGGAACTTGAGATCGTCGACGTGGGCGGTGACGCACTGCTTGCCAGCGTGCCGCTGCGCGCAGATGGCGGCGCAGAGATCGACCCACGCCATGACCTGACCGCCGAACACGCTGCCGAGGGCGTTCGTGTGCTGCGGGAGCACGTATTCGGTCATTTCCGTGACGGACAGCGCCTGGCTCTTCGCTTCGAGGTCCACGTTCCGAGCCTACCTCAACTCCGCCCCCGCTTCCGACCTCAGAGAGGCAGGACGCGCACGTCGAGGTTCCACGGACCCTTCGCGCCCCCGAAGCCGTCGACCACGATCCACGTGTCCCCGGCGTCGAGGGTGAGGTCGAGGAAACTCCGGTTGGAAGCGAACCCGACGTAGCACCCGTCCGTCACGGGAGCGCCGGGGCACGCGGGGCCCCGGCGGACGTCGAGGACGGTGATGAAGGACGACCCCTCCATGTCGAAGACGACGCGGGATCGTGCGGGCAGTCGCAGGTGCATCACCTGCTCGGGCGCGCCGCCGAGGGGATTGTTCTGGCCGTCGCAAGGCGGGTTCGTCTCCGCCGTGGCCATGGAGGTGTCGCCGGTGAAATACCCACCCGTCGCCGGAATCTCGAACGCGTCGGCGCAGCCGTCGGACGGACCCACGGACGTGGGCGGACGCGTGGGCCGGACCAGCGGGGTCAGCACGACCTGGTTGCCGAGGCTGTCGAACACGCCGACCCGGTACTGCCCGGCGGGTACGTTCCGCTTCGAGAGTCGTACGGGTGTGTTGCCACCCACACACGCGAGGCGATCGACGGACGTGCACGTCGGCGGGCCGAGGGACAGCGCGCCTCCGCCGCCGAGCTGCGCGAAGCGACCGACGAGGAGGACGTCCGACGCGAAGCCGAGCGGTAACGCGAGTGCGGCGCTCGGTGCGCCAGGGAAACATCCGTCGCCCACGCTCTCACCGTGATCCCGGAGGTTCACCGTGACGTCGGTGTTCGTCGTGATCCCGGGTGCGGTGGCGCACGACTCGTCGGGGAGGGGAGACGTGGGCGGAGCGCTCGCGACGACCAACGCGACGTCGGAAGGCGCGGTGGCGGACACGGCGACGACGTACGTTCCGGGCTGCACGCTCCGGACGAGGAGCGTGCTCGCCGAGTTCGTGAACGACTTGCACCGGAGTTCGTCCGCCGGTCCGCTGCACGCGGAGCTCCGGAAACTGACGACGGGCGTACCCTGACCGCGCACCGTGCGGGAATCGATCCGGAGGTCCTTGGGCGTCGTGAGCGTCACGGAGTAGGTCAGCTCGCCCGTCACGCTCGGGCAGCGCGACTCGAGGTCCTTCGCGGCGTCGATGATCGACACGGGAATCTCGACGTCCGTCGCGATCGGCATGGCGGAGCCGCAGGTCTCGTTCGTCGCCTTGGGTTCGGGATCGCGGAGCTCGAACTTGAGATCGACCGTCGACTCCCGCGCGACGCCGACGACCGCGTAATAGTCCCCCGGACCCAGATTCCGGGCACGGACGCGGGTGTTGAACAGCGCGCCGTACGCGCTGCACGCGAGGTCGCCGCTCGTCGATCCGCAGATGCCCTGGATGGCGAGGGCCACGGGCGGGCTGCCGCTCGACCACACGTCGACGTCGCGGGGGGCGCCGGCGGGCACCGTGAACTTCGCGACGACGTCCCTCGCCGTCGTCTCGTTCGAGAGCGGACAACTCGTCGTGACGTCCCGTCGCGCCGCGGCGGTGTCCATGCGGTAATTGCCGGAGCCCGGCCACGGGACCGGCGCCGCGCACGTGTCTCCCACGGGGGACGCGCAGTCGGCCTCGTCGACCATGCCGTCGCAGTCGTCGTCCTTGCCGTTCGAGCACACCTCGCGCAGCCGACTCGACACGCGAGGGTCGAGGTCGTCGCAGTCGGCGGAGGGCACGCAACGATCGTCGGGGTCGCCGTCGCCGTCCGCGTCCCGTGGCGCGTGTTCGCACGAGCGATCCTCCTCGATGCAGCGATCGATGGTGCAGGTGTCCGCGTCGTCGCACGAGACGACGGGGCCCGGCGCGCATCCGCGACCGGCGACGCACTTCTCGACGCCGTTGCAGTACTTGCCATCGTCGCACTGCGCGTCGTCGGGCACGATCCGGCACCGACCCGCCGCGGTGTCGCACGCGTCGTACGTGCACGCGACCCCGTCGTCGCATTGGGCGTCGTCCACGCACGGCGCCCCGGTCGCTCCGTCCGCCGCTCCGACGTCCCGGGTGGCATCCGAGGATCCGTCGACGGCGCCGTCGCGGGTGGCGTCCACCGACGCGTCGCCTCCGTCGCCGCGAATCAGACGATCGGTCGCTTCGAACGTGCCGCACCCGGACGTCGCAGGCAGGCCGATCGTGAACGCGACCGCGAAGCGGAAGGACGAGGAAGGGAGGGAGGAGCGCACGGCCGCCGGAAGTGTGCCACGGCGGCCGGCGAAAAGCGCGGGGTCAGGGTTGGGTATGCCCGTCGATGGTCAACTGCCAGGGCGCGGACGCGGCGTCGCAGGGGCCCGACACGTGGCGGACCTCGATGGACAACGTGCGGCTGTTGTCGAATCCGAAGAGACCGGTGGTGTCCGGCTGGGCGAAGTTCACGACGTCCGACTGGCCGGCGGGCAAGGTGGACTGATCCGAGACCACGCTGCATTCCTGGCCGCCGCCGTCGTCGAGCTCGCGGCCCGCGTAGACGAAGAGGTCGTAATTCGAACCCGAAGGGGCGACCAATTGGATCCGTGCGGAGAGGTCGAGGAGGCTGATGGAGTCCTCCGTCACGTCGATCGTGAACCACTTGGAACCGGTGCCGGAGGCGGACTTCGTGTCGTTCCCGAGATCGCCGGACACCTTGCCCATGGCCTCGGCGGACGCGCACAGGTTCGCCGCGCGGCAGGTGGCTCCGGAATCGGGCGTCGCGTCGGTCTTCGCGTCTCCGGAAGCGTCCTTCGCCGCGTCGCCGGGGCCCGCGTCGAGGGAGCCGCCGTCGGTCGAAGCGCCGTCCGACGAGCCGTCCTTCTTGCCGCCGGCATCGACGGGGGTCTCGAAGGGAGAACGTCCCGCGTCTCCGCCGTCGAAGTCGCCGCCGTCTTCGTCCTCGACGAAGAGACCCGTGCCGTCCGAGCCGACGGCGCAACCGACCGTCGAAAGGAGCGAAACTGCCGCGGAAAACACGGCGAAACCCGCGAAACGACCGGAAATTCGCATGGCGGCTACTATACACAAGCTCCGAAGACGCGCCCGCGCCCGCCGCAAATAGGTGGGATATGCGAACAGGTCGGCGAAACCTGGGAAATTCCCGAGGATCGTGGCTCGAACGACGCGCGAGCAGCCCGTGGGCGATGCGAACCGCCCACGGTGCGCGGCGCGTCAGAGCACGAGCGTCTCGACGTGTTCGCCCCACTCCTCGCGGAGCACGTTCGCGATCTCGCCGACGGTGGCGTAGGCCTTCACGGCCTCGAGGATCAAGGGCACCACGTTCGCGTCGCCCTTCGCGGCCGCGCGCACGGCGGCGAGCGAGGACGTCCATTTCGACGCGTCCCGCTTCGCACGCATCGCCCGGAGCCGCGCGATCTGCGCCGTCTCGAGGGACGGATCGATCTTCATCACGGGCACGGGAGCGGCCTCCTGCGTGAACGCGTTCAGACCGACGATGATCCGTTGCTTCCGCTCGATCTCGAGCTGGTACTGGTAGGCCGAGTTCTGGATCTCGCGCTGCGGGTACCCCTGTTCGATGGCGGAGACCATGCCGCCCATCTCGTCGATGCGCGCGATGTACTTCGTCGCTTCCTCCTCGATGCGGCGCGTGAGCGACTCGATCGCGTAACTGCCGCCGAGGGCGTCCACGAAGTCGGCCACGCCCGATTCGTTCGCCACGATCTGCTGCGTGCGGAGCGCGATGGTGGCCGCCTCGCTCGTCGGAAGACCGAGGGCCTCGTCGTAGCTGTTCGTGTGGAGGGACTGGCATCCTCCCAGCACCGCGGCGAGCGACTGGATCGTGACGCGCGCCACGTTGTTCAGGGGCTGCTGGGCGGTGAGCGTCATGCCGGCGGTCTGGCAGTGGAAGCGGAGGGCACGAGCGCGATCGGTCTTCGCGCCGAAACGCGCAGACATGATCGCGCTCCACATGCGTCGGGCCGCCCGGAACTTCGCGACCTCCTCGATCAGGTTGTTGTGCACGTTGAAGAAGAACGAGAGCTGCGCACCGAACGTGTCGACGTCGAGCCCGGCGGCCTTCGCGGCGGCGACGTACGCGATGCCGTCCGCCAGCGTGAACGCCACTTCCTGGACCGCGTCGCAACCGGCCTCGCGGATGTGGTAGCCGCTGATGGAAATCGTGTTCCACTTCGGCACGTCCGTCGCGGAGAACGCGAAGATGTCGTTGATGAGCCGAAGCGAAGGTCGGGGCGGGAAGATGTACGTCCCGCGCGCCATGTACTCCTTCAGGATGTCGTTCTGGATCGTGCCCCGCAGGACCTTGCGCGGCACGCCGTTCTCTTCCGCCACCGCGATGTAGAGGCAGAGGAGGATGGCCGCCGTCGAGTTGATGGTCATCGAGGTCGAGATCTTGTCGAGCGGGAGCCCCTGGAAGAGGACACGCATGTCCTCGATCGAGTCGATGGCGACGCCGACCTTGCCGCACTCTCCGGCCGCCTTCGGGTCGTCCGAGTCGCGGCCCATCTGCGTCGGGAGGTCGAACGCGACGGAGAGCCCGGTCTGTCCCTGGGCGAGGAGGTAGCGGTAGCGCTCGTTCGACTCCGCGGCGGTGCCGAAGCCCGCGTACTGCCGCATCGTCCAGAAGCGACCGCGGTACATGTTCGGTTGGATGCCGCGCGTGAAGGGCGGCTTGCCCGGGAATCCGAGCTCCGAACCCGCGTCGAACGGAGGCGATTCCAGATCGTCGGGACCGTAGAGCGCTTCCGCGTCGGCGCCGCCGGCCAGGGTACCGATGCGCGCACGCGGAGCGTCCTTCGCGACGGCGGGATCGAGGACGCGCTTTCGCCATTCCTCACGGAGCTTTCGGTGGTCGGTCATGCTCGTCCCGTTGTAGCGCACAACGGCTTCGACGGAGCGCGAGATGTGTTCTACGGTTCCGCGCCATGGCGGCTCCGATCACGGGCGTCGCCGCGGAGGTTCTCGCCGCGGCGTCGAGGCTTCATGCGGGCACGCCCGTCCTCACGTCCGGCGGCGCGGGAATCGATCCGCTCGTGCAGGACATCGGCTTCTGCGTGCTCGTCGCCGGCGCCCTCACGGTGCTCTTCGAAAAGCTCCGGATCCCGACCATCGCCGCCCTGCTCGTCGCGGGTGTGAGCATCGGTCCGGTGGGACTTTCGATCGTGACCGACCAGGCGCGCATCGAGACCATCGCGCACCTCGGGTTGACGCTCCTCCTCTTCGTCATCGGCCTCGAGGTCAACGTCCGGAACCTCCTCGCGAGCGGGAAGACCATCCTCGTGTCGGGCGCGCTCCAGGTGCCCCTCACGATCGGCCTCGGCCTGGTCGCGTTCCTCGGTCTCCGCGCCCTGGGCGTCCCCGGCATGGAAGGCGACTACGGCGCGTTGTACCTCGCCATCGCGTGCGGCTTCTCGTCCACGCTCCTCGTCGTCAAGTCGCTCCAGGCGAAGCTCCAGCTCGATTCCCTTTCCGGGCGGTTGTCGGTCGCGCTCCTCATCTTCCAGGACGTCTGGGCGATCATCGTCCTCGCCCTCCAGCCGAACTTCGCGAAGCCCGAAATCAAGCCGCTCCTCGCGACCTTCGCCGGCATCTTGGTCGTCGCCACCGTGGCCGTGGTCTTCGCGCGCCGCGTGCTTCCCCATGCGTTCCGCATCGTCGCGAAGATGCCCGAACTCGTCGTCTCCGTCGCGCTCGCGTGGTGCTTCGGTCTCGGCATGTTCGGCGCACACCTGGGCACGCTCCTCCACGGGATCGGGATCCACGTGAACGTGTCGGTGTCCCTCGAGATGGCGGCCCTCATCGCCGGGGCGAGCATCGCCTCCTTCCCCTATTCCCACGAGGTCGTGGCGAAAGTGACGAACCTCAGGGACTTCTTCGTCACGCTCTTCTTCGTCGCCCTCGGGATGGGTATCCCGATCCCGCGATCCTTCACGGTGATCGCGCTGGCGGTCGTGCTCGCGATCGTCGCCATCGTCCTCCGCTACCTCGTGTTCGTGCCGCTCCTCCATTCGGTCGGAACCGACCGTCGAACGGCACTCATCACGTCGACGCGCCTCGCGCAGGTGTCCGAGTTCTGTCTCGTCATCGCGTACATCGGCCGGGGACTCGGCCACGTCACGTCCGACCAGGTGTCGGTCGTCATCTTCGCGTTCGTGCTCACCGCGCTCGTCACGCCCGCACTCTTCACGTTCTCCGATCGGAGCGAGCAGGTCCTCGGCGCGTTCTACGGCAAGCTGGGACTCAAGGCTCCCGCGCCCCGATCGAGCAGGAGCGACATCGGCGGTCACGAGGACCCGACGATCATCCTGCTCGGGTGTCACCGACTCACGTCGTCCTTGCTGTTCGACCTCGTCCGCGCGCATCCGGACATCGCCGAGGAGATCTCCATCGTCGATTTCAACGTGTCGATACACCCCGCGCTCCGCGCGGCCGGGTTCCACGTCCACTACGGCGACATCACGACCCGGGAGACGCTCGTGCACGCCCACGTCGACAAGGCGAAGGTCATCGTGTCGACCATCCCGGACGATCTCCTGAAGGGAACCTCGAACCTCCAGCTCGCGCAGACGCTGAAGAAGCTCGCGCCCGACGCGAAGGTGGTCGTCAACGCCGTGAAACTGTCCGACGTCGACGCGATGTACGCCGCCGGCGCCGACTACGTGTTCTCGTGGCGGACCGAGACGTCGCGCGGTCTGCTCCCGATGATCGAGGCCGCCATCAACGGCACGTTCGACGACTTCCGGGTGGACGCGTTCGAGGGACCGTTCGACTTGCGAGGTCGCAAAGAGGTCTTCGACTGAATGCGCGCCCGTCGCCGCGGTCTCATCGGAGGCTCATCGGGGCACGGGATGATGCGGACAGGGGAGCCGTTCGTCCCAGGGATCGTGGGTCGCGCTCCTTCTTTTCGCTTCCTTCGTTGAACGCACATCGCGTCCTGCGACCCACCGTGTGCGCTCCCGTCCGCCCTTTCTCGTCGGAGGCCATCGTCGGTTTCGGTCCGACGCGGTCTACTTGGAGGGTTGGCCGGAGGCCCGATGCTCACGAGTCGCCCCTTCGCTTTCCTTCGAGCGTCCCTTCCGGGGACGTGGATTCGCGTCTGCTTCGTCGCGTGGTTCCTCGCCGCGTGCAGTCCTCCCGGGCCTGCGAAGGAGGACGGGACGGGGACTTCGGGAACCGGAGGATCCGGAAGCGAGAACGGCGGCGGGAACGTCGATCCGAAAAAGTCCGCGCCGGACGCGGGAGCGGACGCGGCGTCGGACCGTGACGCGTCGACGTCCTCCGATTCGGGGACGGACGCGCGGAGGCCGCTGCCTCTCCCTTCCGGTCCCCCCGTTCTCTTGCCCGAAGTGTCGAGCGCTCCTCCGAAGGCGTCGAGTCCCACGTTCCTCGTGAGTGTGATCGCTCCGCCCGCGTCCCTCGAGACGGGACCGGCGACCGGGACCATCGTCCCCACCGATCATGACGGTCACCCGATCTCCGATGCGGGCGTTCCTTCGGACGCGGGCGCGCCCTCCATGGGGAGTGGCCCGAAGCCCGAACTCGCCGACTGGCTCGAGGTCGATCGCAACTGGCAAGGTGACGCCGCCACGGGATCGTTCATCGCCCAGGAGAACGTGGACCGGATCCTCCGCGAGCGCGGACTCCTCCGGTCGAAGCGGGAGCCCGATTTCACCGACGACGAAAAGGCCCTCCGGGACGCCGTCGTCCTCCGAGGGTACGTACTCCCGCAATACGAAGGTGCACTCGCCGACGGTACCCCGGCGTTCTTGCCTCCCGCGTTCGTCACGGCCGGCACGTTCACGGGAGCGGGCGGTGGAGACGTGCTCGGCACCGGCTTGAAGCCCAGTGCCGACGTCCAGCAGGTCGCCTTGCAAGCCCTGACGAAGGTACGGGACGATCTGTCGAAGTCCGTCCGCAGTTGGGAACTCTGGAGGGGGCGCCTCCGGTCCGCCGACTACGTGGTCCGTGGCGTCACCGTGAAGACCGGGGACACGTTCGCGTTCGAACCGGTCGACGTCCTCGCCTTCAGCGACTTCATGGCCACGTCCCCGCGTTACGACATGGCCTCCCTCCTCACCGCCGGCGTCGATCCCCGATCCCTGCCCCTCTTCGAGAACGACGGGCAAGGCGGGCTTGCGGTCCGCAAGTCGTTCTGGAGCCACCTTTGCACCCAGTTCGGCAAGTGCCCGAAGCGCGTCTTCGTGTCGCCCCACATCCGGCCCCCGTCCGGCTGGACCGCCGTCGCGCGTCCGCCCGTCTTTCGCGCTCTCCAATTCGAGGAGAAGTGGCGCAAGCGCATCGGGATGACGATCGTGTCGACCAGCGACCCTCGAAGGATGCCCTCGGCCTTCTGGCCGAATCCTTGGCGCATGCTCGATTACAACGAGCCGGATCCCCTGCGCATCGCCTACCGGGGAGACAACAAGCCCGCCGTCGGATGGACCTTGAGCGGCCGCCTCGGAACGTGGGGGGACTCCCTCCGCGAGTACTACGACGCGTTGCCGGCCGCGAACCGCGGGTCGGTGTGGCCGACGCTCCTCCTCAATCCGTCCCTCCCGAAGGACATGCTGGACAGGTTCGACGCGTACGCGGCGTCCATGACCGACTTCTCGAAGAGCGAGTTCGTCGAGGACGTACGACACGCGTACGCGAACGACGGATTCGTGGACGACGTCGTCGCCACGACGCCCTGGGCGGACCCCGATTCGGGCTACTACGGGCCGGCCACCACGTTCGGAGACGACCAGTTCGCGTACTTCACGTCGATCGTCCGCACCTTGGGGGATCTGGTGAAAAATCCCTCGCTGGACGGGAATGCCGCACCTCTCGCGGACGGAAACGGTCGTCCCATCGTCCTCGACACCATCCTCCAGGACGTCTTCACGCCCGATCCCTTGTGCCCGACGTTCTACGCGCAGGCCCGGACGCTCGCCTTCAACCCGGTCTTCCCTCAATTGCCGCCCGGCGACGCGGCGGAGTGTCCCGAGCTCGCGGCCGTCGCCACCGCGCAACGCGACTGGTTCTGGAAAGGCGTGGAACAGGTGTTCTCGGCCAGCGAGGACGTACCGCCCACGTTCCCGGCGCTCCCCGACGGCACGAGTTGGGTCGAGAAGTATTGGGCCGACAAGATCGTGCCCGCGCCGGATCTCTGCCAACGGCTCTTCGACGAGAAGATCAACTTCTGCCGCGCCACGAACTCGATGACGGTGAACGGCTTCCTGAGTGACGGCTACGTCGCGTGCGTGAACAACGCCGCGGCCGTCTCGCAAAAGACGTACGGCGCCCTCTGTCCGGCGAGCGTCTACGAGGCGACCCGGGTCGTCGCCGAGAACTACAATTCGTGGGCGAACATCGGAGGTCGCATCGTCATCACCGTGCGGAACCTGGCCACCGAGGTGATCACCTGCGTCACGCACACCTACGACAACGGAGGGGCCATCCCCGGTCCGGACCAGGAGCGTTGTTTCAAGATCGCGATGATGGCCGCCGCGATGGTCCCCGTTCCGGGCGTCCAGGGGCTCATCCTGAACCTCGCTCTGCAGACCGTCGTCGCGTTGCCGGACATGATGCTGGCCGTGAACCAGTGCGAGATGGCCTGCGAGCCGCGTGGGATGCGGGTGTGCGATCTCGAGGACGATGGCAAGCCGACGACGTCGGCGGCCGAGGCCGAATGCATCCGGTGCAAGAAGGCTTGTTACCAGAGCGCGGCCATCGATCTCACATCCATGGCCGTCGTGGCCGTCGGCACGCACGTCGTCGGCGAGAAGTTGTTCCGCTCCGCCGATAGCCGTGTCCCGGACGTGACCCAAGCTGGCGCGTGGCGATCCCTCGGACTGAGCACCCGATCGATCAAGAACATCGCCTCGAAGATCGCCGGAGAGTCGGGAAAGTTCTCGCGCAGGACCGTCGCTCGTTCGGCCGAGACGAGCGCCATCGCGTCGCGGCTCGACGTGGTGGCCCGCGGACGGTCCTCGGGCCTCCCCGTGGGATCGGAGGTGGCAGGACCTCCGTCGCGTATCCTGGCCGTCGAGGCCCTGAAGACGCAGGCCGAAGCGGCCGTGACACAGCTCGAAGGAGGCGTGGTCGACGCCGCGAAAGCCACCCGCATCCGCGACGCCCTCGAGAGGTCCGCGTCCGTCGACGACGTGGGCCTCACGAACGCGCGCGCGAAGGACGTCCTCGGGAAGGTCGTCGACTACCTGCGGGCCCTCGACGAACGGGAGCAGTTGGTCCGGGACGCCTCCGAAGCCAACGTCACGCGGCCGGGCAACCCGGAGGGCAACGGCGCGTTCGATCCGAACGTCACCCCGGACCTCGAGGACAGTCAGTCCGGCGCCCTGCGGGCGAGCGTCGACCGTGCGAAGGTCGTCGCGACGGAAGCCTCCGGATGGGACGGGTACGCCACGTACCAGCCCGCGGGTTACCCCGAGGTGATGAAGGCGCTGCGCCAGTCCAACGTGTCTCTCCTTTCGACGCCCTACGCGAAGCAGGGGTTCGTGCCGGGGCTCTTCGCTCCTCCCGAGGCCTCCGTCCGCGCGGGCAACATCCGCCTTCGCCAGGCCATGGAGCACGCCGCGGTCCTCGACGCACGCGGCGATTCGCTCGGCGCCTTCACGCACCTGCGCGACGAGGCGAAGGCCGTCCTCGATTCGCTCGGCACGTTCGCGCACTTCGACGCGCTCGAGAACGTGGCACGGTTCGAGTCTCCCGAGTCCCTCTCCGCCCTGTTCCGGAACGACGCGGGCTACGACCTTCCGCGGGAAGGGTTCACCGGCGCGTTCGATCGGGACGTCGCCGGCGGGTTCGGCCCCGACCCGGCCGATCCGAATCGGGTCGTGTTCCAGACCTGGGGTACGAACCTCCAGCCGAAGGTGAAGATCGCCTCCGCGGCCGGTGAAGTCTTCGAGGTCCCGATCTACCTCGACGAGCGGGGACCCGCCCATCTCGGTGCCACGAAGGGCGAGTTCGTGGAGGGATTCACCGCGTACGGGCAGCTCGTGACGGCGTACGTGTACGTCACGAAAATCGAGGGCGACGTCATGTCCGTGGCCGTCGCCGTCGACCACAAGACCGCTCCGTGGAAGTCGTTCGACGTGAACCTGCGTCGGTCCCGCGTGGGCTTCGGACTCGCCATCGCCGAGGAAGTGCACCACGTCCTCGGGTACGCCCTCGACGCCCAGGGCCAGAATCCGTACGCGACCATCGAGGCCGCGCTCACGGCCCACGAAGCGGCGACCGGAATCCGGATGTCCCCGTACGTGGGGAACTACCCGGCGTTCGACGTGGACCTCGCGGTCAACTCCGGCCGTATCGTGATCGACCCCGAGCTCGCGTTCGCCGTCGACTTCCAGCGTGGCGTCGAGGCGGCTCGGAAGACCGTCGCTTCCGACGCCGGTGCGCTTGCCCGCGTGAACACGCTCCGCGTGGGCTCCTGGTACCGGAACCGTCGATCCGCTCGCCCGCTCGCGGCGCGCATCGCGGCCATCGTCGACGGACGTATGCCGGCACCTTCCGATCCCGTCCCGGGACCCGCCCTCGCGAACGCTCCCGAGGTCTCGGCCGGAAAGCTCGAGGCGGTGGCGGCCGCGCTGTCGCATCCGGGTGGCACCTACGGTGTCTCCGGTGCGGCGGCGCCCGATTTCCTCTACTCACCCACGGACGCGACCCGACTCACGGACGTCTTCCGTCCGCGTCTCACGAGCGACCGGGCCGTGACCGTCGGCAGGAACGCGGACCTCGCCGGGTTCACCCGCTCGGGTCTCGTGGTCGGTGGCCATTTCACGGGCCCGAGCGCCATCACCTTGCCTACGGGAGGCGCGCTCCTCGGCTCGGTGAAGAAGGATTCCGCCGCCGACATGGCGAGCGCCCAGTTCGACTTCCCGACGACCGCTGCCGAAGCGCGCACCCGCGCGCGTTCGTTCGTCGACCTCGTGCGCATCCTTCGTTTCCAGTTCGGTTTGCCCATCGCCACGGGGAGCCCTGGGCAGCGCCTGTACCAGAAGCTCCTCGCCGGCCCGAACCCGATGATCGACGTCGAGGCCGACAGGGCCGACACCTCCTGCCTGCGGCGCCAGTTCGACCCGTGGCAGACCGGGGTGAACGAGACCTACGACTACTACGTGTGGCTCGCGAGCCAGAACCAACCCAACAACCTCTGCAAGGGCCCCGCCGCGAATCCGTGGTTCGCGATCTTCGAGGCGGCCCGTACGGCGCCCGTCGAGAGGAAGGAGACTCCCTACACGGCGGACGATTTCGTCCTCCAGCGGCTCGCCGCCACCCCGGGGCGCGACGCGGAAGAGCGACTCGTGGCCCAATGGGTCGCCGACGAAGCCAACAACTTCGACACGCAGATCGATCTCGCGCAGTCGCTGTCGTTCGTCCTCGGACGGAAGCTCGTCGCCGCGTCGACGATCGGCGTCCAGGTGCTCGGAAATCCGAAGGACGCGGCGTGGCCTGCGACGTGCCCGGGCGCGGACGCGCACAACGCGTACCGCGACGCCTTGACGCGTGCGGCCGCGAGGGTCGACGCCGGGAACGGGCGCGTGGGCTCGGGCTACAACCAACTCGTCACCGCGAAGTGGCTCCGCGCGCAGAGCGGATACTACAGCAGCCTCGACCGGGAAGCGGCGAAGGTGGTCACGGGCATGCCGGACGAGACGCTCGTCCTCGTCAGCGGCTCCCCCATCGCGTCGGTGACCTCCTCGGACGTCTGGCACCAATTCGGCGACGTGCTCGGCTACTTCAACTTCGTCCGGCCGCCGTCGTTCGTGCGTGCACTTCCCGGATCCCCGGATCCGCCCAAGAAGGTCTTCGCGCAGGTGCTCCACGCCCAGATCGCGAACCAGGGCTACGGCGCCTACCACCTGCCTCTGGTCCTCGCGAGCGCCGCGGGCCTGTACACCAAACAGTTCGGTACCAAGTGGCTGCCGCCGGCCGACGTCGAATCCGCCGCGTGGTCCATGACCTACGACCAGTTCTACGAGTACCTGAAGCCCAGCATGGGACTCTGACGGACCGACGGAGCCGACCTACTCCCGCTTCGCGCCGAACTGGAAGACGACCTCGCTCCGGCGCACGAGTCCGAGCTTGTCGCGCGCGATGCGTTCGACGGCCGTGGGGTCGTCCTTCAACTGGGTGACCTCCACGCGGAGCTTCTTCACGTCCCGGCGCAATTCCGCGTTCTGGGACGAGACCTCCGCCATTTCCTTCTCGAGCGCACGGAGTCGCGGCAGGCCCTCCGGCTGGAAGACGAGGATGGGCACGGCGACGAGCGCGAGCAGGAGCACCCCGATGGGGAGCGCGCGCTCGACGACGTGGGCGGTGCGGGAGGGGGAAGACACGGGGATTTCGACACCTAGCGCCGGACTCCCGCGATGGAAAAGAAAGCGGCAGGGCCGTGTTCAGGTCCGCCCGGCCCCGGGTGTTCGTGGTAAATCCACGGTCCCATGAGCACGCGCTACGAGCCGGTCATCGGCCTCGAGGTCCACGCCCAGCTTTTGACGAAGACGAAGGCCTTTTGCGCCTGCTCCACGGCGTTCGGTAACGAACCGAATACGCAAGTGTGCCCCGTCTGCCTCGGGCTCCCCGGCGCGTTGCCGGTACTGAACGCCGAGGCCGTGCACCTGGCCGTCCGTACCGCCCTCGCGCTCCGGTGCTCCATCCGTCCGCGGAGCCGCTTCGCGCGGAAGAACTACTTCTATCCGGACCTGCCGAAGGGCTACCAAATCAGCCAGTTCGACGAGCCTTTCAGCGAGCACGGCGTCCTCGAGTTCGAGATGCCGTCGCCCGACGCGCCCGGTGGCACCAAGGCCAAGGCCGAGGACGCGCCGAAGGTGAAGAGGAGCGCGCGCATCCTCCGCGTCCACATGGAAGAGGACGCCGGAAAGAACCTCCACGATCGTGGCGACGAGTCCATCGTCGACTTGAACCGCGCCGGCACGCCCCTCGTAGAAATCGTCGGTCAACCGGACCTTCGGAGCGCCGCCGAAGCCGCCGAGTACCTCCGCACGCTCCGCGACATCGTCACGTTCGTCGGCGTGAACGACGGCAATCTGGAGGAAGGCTCCTTCCGCTGCGACGCCAACGTCTCCATCCGTCCGGTGGGCCAGGAGAAGCTCGGCACGCGAACGGAACTCAAGAACATCAACTCGTTCCGGTTCGTGCAGAAGGCCATCGAGTACGAGATCGCGCGGCAGGAGTCCGTGCTCGAGTCCGGAGGCACCATCGTCCAGGAGACGCGCGGCTGGGACGAGAAAGAAGGCAAGACCTTCTCCCTGCGCAAGAAGGAAGAAGCCCAGGACTACCGCTACTTCCCCGAACCGGATCTCCCGCCCCTCGTCCTCGACGAGGCGTTCGTCGCGAACGTGAAGTCGGCGATGCCGGAGCTCCCGGCCGCGAAGCGGGATCGTTTCGTCGCCTCCTTGGGGCTCACGCCGTACGCCGCCCAGGTCCTCACGTCCCATCCGAAGGTCGCCGCGTTCTTCGAGGAGACGGCGGCGATCGTGAAGGACCCCGTCCGCGTCGCCAACTTCGTCCAGAGCGAGGTCCTCCGCGACACGCAGACCCACGGACTCGACGCCACGATCCCGGTCACGCCCGTCCAGCTCGCCGAGCTCCTGGAACTCGTCGCGAAGAACGTCATCAGCGGCAAGCAGGCGAAGGACGTCTACGCGAAGATCGCGAACACCGGGAAGCTTCCCTCTGCCGTCGTCGACGAACTCGGCATGCGGCAGGTGACCGACACGGGCGCCATCGAAGCCATCGTGACGAAGGTCGTCGAAGCGAACCCGAAGCAGGCCGAAGCCGTCCGAGGCGGCAAGCTCGGCGTCCTCGGTTTCTTCGTCGGGCAGGTCATGAAGGAGACCAACGGCAGCGCGAATCCCGCGGCCGTGAACGAGGCTCTCAAGAAGGTCCTGGGCCTCCCGTGAGCGAAGTCGCGGGCACGCTCGCGACGTCCGGACCCAACGCGCCGCCCGGCCGGGTCCTCATCATCGACGACAACACGGAACTCGTCGGCGCGCTCCAGGCCGTCCTCGTGAGTCCGCCGCCGGCGGAAGGGGGAGGGTCCCATCTCCGCGTCATGAGTGCGGCGTTCGGCGAGGAAGGACTCGCCCTCGCCCGCACGCAAGGCTTCGACGTCGCCATCGTCGACGTGAAGCTCCCCGACATGAGCGGCGTCGACCTGATTCGCCCGCTTCGCGCCCTCGTTCCGTTCGGTGAGGTCGTCCTCATCACGGGGTTCGCGACCATGGACGACGCCATGGGCGCCCTCCGTTCGGGCGCCTTCGCGTTCATCCCGAAGTCGTTCCGTCCGGAGGAGCTGATCTCCACGGTGCAGCAGGCGTTGATGAAGGTGCGCCTCGGGCGCGAGCGGGACGAGCTCGAGCGCCGGTACCGTGCCCTCGTGGAACTGACGGACGTGCTCGTCGTCGCCTTCGACGCGTCCGACCGCGTCTCGTTCCTCAACCCGAAGGCGGCGTCGGTGACCGGCGCGACGCAGGAACTCGCCCACGGTCGGGACTTCGTCGAGAGTTGGGTGGCCCCCTCCGACCGCGCCCGCATGCGGGAAGTCCTGACCTCCGTCCGGCGGTCGTCGCAAGGGCACGAGATCGAGACGGGGATCGAAGGCGGGCGCCGCGTGCGGTGGCACCTCTCCAGCGCCCACGGCGAAGTCGGCACCGAGGACACCGTCTACGGCATCGGCATCGACGTCACGGCGCGCCGTCTCCTCGAGAAGCGCGCGGCCGATGCCGAGGCCCTCTCGGCCATGGGCACCCTCGCCATGAACCTCGCCCACGAGATCCGGAATCCGCTCAACGCCGCCGTCCTCCAGCTCCACCTCCTCGGTCGCCATCTCGACAAGCTCGACGTCGACGGCACCGCTCGGAAGGTGCTCCATGACAAGGCGACCATCGTCGGCGACGAAATCGGGCGCTTGAACCGGCTGCTCACCGAGTTCCTCGAGCTCGCGCGGCCGCGCAGCATCGCGCGGGAGCCGGTCCACGTCGGCAACCTGGTCGAGGGCGTCCTCGATCTCGAACGGGCGCAGGCGGCGTCGCGCGGAATCACCCTCGAGAGCGACGTCGCGAGCGAGGGTTGCGTCGCCCTCGGCGACTCCGAGAAATTGAAGCAGGTCGTCCTGAACCTCGTCATGAACGCGTTCGAGGCGATGAAGTCGGGAGGAACGCTCCGGGCCCGTGTGCACGGCGAGAAGGACGCCGTCGTTCTCGTCCTCGCGGACACGGGGGGAGGCATCGACGACGACGTCCTCGCGAACGTGTTCGACCCGTTCTTCACGACGAAGGAAGCCGGAACGGGCCTCGGCCTCTCCATCGTGCGCAAGATCGTCGACCAGCATGCCGGGACGATCTCGCTCGAGAGTCGTAAGGGATCGGGCACGACCGTGGTCGTGCGTATCCCGAGCCGCCCCGCCGCTCCCTGAGCCCACGACCCGCACCGGACACGACGAAGCCCGCGGGCCCCGGACATGACCGGCGACGCGCGGGCTTCGAGTTCCGAGGAACCGACCGGACTCCGTCTCCGGGGCCGGTCAGCTTCGGGAGGGGATCACATCCGGCCCGGCGGCTTGAGCGGGAGGGACGTGGTGGAGGGGGAGGGCGGGGGAAGGCGCGCGGTGGACTGGTGCAGGCTCGACCCGCTCATCTCGATGCCTTCGAGGGCCGCGAGACCCAGGAGCACCCGGTCCATGCCGTACTCGAGGGCTGCGTCCTTCTGGAAGACGGACACGACGCGCGTGAGGCGGAGGGACGTGGTTTTCCCGAGGTCGATCTCGCGCTCCACGAACGCGTCGAAGGTGCCGTAGCCCTTCGCGATGTAGAGCTTCTTGTTCTGGATCTCGCGGAGGACGCCGCCGATGTCCCAGAAGGTCTTGTGGAGGTTCTTCCGCAGACCCTTGATCTGGATGAGGGCGTTGTGCAGATCGCCGATCTTCGCCTTGATGTCCTCGGCGCCGGCCGGGGTGCGGATCGTCGCACGGGCGCTGCCAGGAAGCGGCGGCTCGGCCGCACGGGCACGGGCCTCGGCGGCGTGTTTCGCAGCGTGACGCGCAGCCCAAGGAGCGGCGCCGCGCAGACCGAGCTTGCGCTTGCCGTCCGCCTTCGGATCGGCCTTGCCGCCCTTGTCCTTCGCGGACGACTTGCCGTCCGCTTTCCCCTTCGCAGTCTTCTTCGCTGTGGCCATCTGGAACTCCGCGCCGCGAACGACAAATTAGGTGAAGATGGCAGCCGGGATTAGCAGAAGCCCGCTCGACCCGTCCAGCTTTCAAACGTGGGAAAATCATGGGTGTGTTCACCGACGTGAGCCTCGAGGAGGCTCGATCGTTCGCAGCCGACTACGACGAAGGTCCGCTCGAAGCGCTCGAAGGGGTTCCCGCCGGGAGCGTGAATTCGAATTTTCGAGCGAATTTTGCGGGAAAAGCGCTGTTTCTTCGCGTCTACGAAGAACAGGGACCCGACGGCGCTGCGCGCGAAGCGGACCTCCTCCGCACGCTCGTCGGCGAGGGCGTGGCCACGCCGGCGCCCCTCGCCCGGCGGGACGGAAAAACGCTCGGGACCCTGGCCGGCAAGCCCGCCGCGCTCTTCCCGTGGACGGCAGGGAGCATCCGGTGCCAGGCCAGCGTCCGCGGTCCGGACCTCGCCGAAGTGGGCCGCCAACTCGCGCGCATCCATGCCGCGAGCGACCGCTTGCCCCAGAATCCCGGTCGATTCGGGGAACCGCAACTCCGGGAGCGCATCGCGCGCATCGCCCTCGCGAAGGACCCCGCCCTCGCCGCCATGGCACCCGTCCTCGCTCGGGATCTCGACCACGTCGCCCGCAGGGTCGCCTCGGAGCCCGGGGACCAGGGGCTCGTCCACGGCGATCTCTTCCGCGACAACGTCCTTTGGAGCCATCCCGCGGAGCCGAAGCTCGCCGCGCTCCTCGATTTCGAGAGCGCGTCCCGTGGATCCTTCGCATTCGACGCCATGGTCACCGTCCTCGCGTGGTGCTTCGGGAGCGCCTTCGAACCGGATCTCGCGCGCGCGTTCTTCCGCGGGTACCAGGAAGTCCGTCCGCTTTCGCCGGCCGACCGCCGCGCCCTTCCCGGACAGGGCCGGTTCGCGGCGCTCCGGTTCACGATCACCCGGATCACCGACTACGCCATGCGCGAGACGACCGGTCCTCGCGTGGTGAAGGACTGGCGTCGCTTCCGCGAACGCTTCGACGCACTCGCCGATTTCGAACGCGACCCGGGTTTCGATTCACTCTTCTGAACCGCGATTCGCGCGGGTTTTCGACGTCCTCGAAACACGACTCACGTTTCGGACGTGACGTTTCCGGCGTGAATACCCACGCGCCGCGATCGTCCAATCGCTCGCAGTCGCGTTCGAAAATTCAAGGGTGGCCTCGCTTGACGGTGTGCATCCGCCGCATCAGAAGCGAGGTCGAGTCGCGTTCGAATCGGGGATCGCGTGACGATCACGTCGGGCGCACGAGGAGTGCTTTCATGCGTCTAACTTCCGGCATCGGTCTGTTCGCTTTCGCCGCCCTCGTGGGCACGGCGATTTTCCCCACGGGTTGCTCCTCGAGCACCTCGAGTTCCTCGTCCACGTCGACCGACGGCGGCGCCGACGGCGAGTCCGCCACGAAGCCCGACGAGCTCGACGTCTCGAACCAGCCGCCCCACGCTCAGGTCACGGTGGCCCTCGTCGAGTCCCACCCGCCGACCGGTACGGACGTGTACGGCTCCGTCGCCATCGCCGCCGTCCCCGACACGAGCGCCGCGAAGGCCTGTTCGTCGACCATCGGCGGCTGCCGCTACTTCGCCGCGCCCAAGTGCGACGCGACGTGCAAGACGGGCGAGTACTGTGCGTACGACGCCGACTGCAAGTCGTCCTGCGTGAAGGCGTGCACGAAGTCCTGCGACGACGACGAGGTCTGTTACTTCCCGAGCGCGGGCGCCAACGCCCAGTGCCGGAAGAAGGACGCGTTCGACACGGGCGTGGTCGCGTTCTCCGGGACGACCGTCCCGATCTCCCTCGCGCCGCCCTACAGCTACTCCATGGGCGAAGGCGGCAAGGGCTCCCTTTACCTCTCGGGCGCGAAGATCACGGTGCAGGCCTCCGGTGCGAAGGAAGCCGGCTTCGACGCGTGGACCCACGAGATGACGGCCACGAAATTCCTCCAGACCTCGCCGGCGCTCGACACGCTCAAGGTCGGCACGGTCTACGGGAGCAGCGCGCTTCCCGTGAGCTGGATCGCCGGCGAAGACCGCGTGACGATCACCGTCGCGAGCGTCGGCGGAAGCGCCGTTTGCGTCGCCGACGACAAGACGGGACGCTTCGAGATTCCGCGTTCCGTCCTCAACGCCGTCCTCGACGGCACGAGCGCGACGCTCAACGTCTCCGTCCAACGTGAACGTCACACGATCACGAAGGGCAAGAAGACGAAGGGCACCGTCAACGGCAAGGCCGTCCAGTCCGACGGCTGGGTCGATCTCATGACGGTCTCCAGCGAATCGACGAGCATCCAGGGCTGCGCCGGCACGGCGACCCTCTGCGACGGCGACTGCGTCGACACCCGCACCGATCGGACGAACTGCGGCGCCTGCGGCGTGACCTGCAAGAACGGCGCGACCTGCTCCAAGGGCGCGTGTGTCGGCGGCACGGGGGGATCGTCCGGCTCCGGCGGCATCGGCGGCGCCTCGGGTTCCTCCGGTTCCGGCGGAATCGGAGGTTCGTCCGGCTCGGGCGGTATCGGTGGTTCGTCCGGCTCTTCGGGCTCGGGTGGCTTCGGCGGTTCGTCGGGCTCTTCCGGCACCGGAGGCACGAGCGGGGTGACCTGCCAAAGCTGCCAACAGACGGCTTCCACGGGCGTCTGCAAGATCTCCTACGACGCGGCCTCGACCGACCCCAACATCCAGGTCCTCCTCGATTGCATCGACCCCTGCACGACGCAGACGTGCGTCGACACGTGCAAGAACGCGAACCCGACCACCTACGACAAGTACGTCACGTTCCTCAACTGCCTCTGCCTCGACGGATGCGAGACCGAGTGCCGCACCGAGTGCGGCAACTGACCCTTCGACGCGAATCCTCGCGGCACGGGGTACGCTGAACGCCCCGTGCCCGAGTACCGTACCCGCTTCCTTCGCATCGCCCGTCGTGCCGCCTACGCGGTCGCGGCGGGCGTTGTCTTTTTCGTCGGCGCGCGTTCGCTCGCGCGCAAGGTGATGTTCCCGGGAGGAGCCTCGCCCTTTCCCGACGATCTCGCCCGCACCTGGAAAGCCGAGCGTCTCCGGTTCCGGACGCGGGACGACCTCGCGGCCGAAGCGGCTTACTTCGTCGCGCGCGGAAGTTCGCCCACCCTCGTGTTCTTCCACGGCAACGCCGAAGCCGCCGCGGACAACCTCGCGTTCGGTGCCGCCCTCGCGTCCCGGGGGTTCGGTGTCGTGCTCGCCGAATACAGGGGCTACGGCGGACTCTCGGGGCGCCCCAGCGAACGGAACCTGTACGACGACGCCGAGTGCCTGCTCGCGCTCCTCGCGGAGCGCCGCGTCGGAAGCGAGTCCCTCGTGCTCGTGGGGCGGTCCCTCGGGACGGGGGTGGCCACCGAGATGGCGTCGCGGGGGCGCGGTCGCGCCCTCGTGCTGGTTTCTCCGTACACGAGCATGCACGACATGGCGTCGCGGTTCGTCCCCGGCGTGGGGCCCATCGCGATCGCCGATGCGTTCGACACCGCGTCGAAACTGCCCGCGTTGACGATCCCGATCACCATCGTCCACGGGGAGGACGACGAGGTCGTCCCGTTCTCCATGGGGCGCGCTCTCGCGGAGGCGTCTCCGCGTGCACGTCTGATTCCTCTGCCGCGCACCGGACACAACGACATCCGGGGACTCGACGCGCTCGTGGCGGACGCGCTTCGGGACGACTCCGGGGCCGGAACACCGCCGACGAGGCACGGGAAATAGGCGGGGTTTCGGCGTCCGTCGAGGGCTTCGTCACTCAGACGTGCGTGACGCTTTTTCGGTGCTACGTCCCCGGCACTTCTTCCGAGGAGATCCCGTCCCATGCGCCGCTCGTTCCCGCTCTCGTTCCTCCCTTCCTCCCTCTCCACGCTCGCGGCCCGTTCCGCGCTCGCATTCCCGCTCTTGGCCGGACTCTCGCTCGCGGCGTGCGTCGCCGAAGGAGGCGACGTCGACGTCGGTCAGACCGAAGGCGCCGTTTCCGTGATCGACAAGACCGGCGACGACGTCCAGACCCTCCAGGTGTGGACGCCCGGCAAACTTTTCCCGAACCCGCCCGAGCGATGGACCGCCCCGGCGCCGTCCGACGTGTCCCTCGAAGCGGCCTCCGGTGACTCCTGCGCCACCTTGAGCACGCGCGAGTGGTCCCGTTGGTTCGACAAGGACGTCGACTGCACCGACGCGTTCGTCTCGAAGCTCGCGTGGCCGGGCGCCAAGAAGAGTCCCGCGTTCGACACCATCCGCTTCCAGGTGTCCCACGACACGCAGGCCAACGTCTCCTACACGGACCCGGACATGTGCACGCTCGTCGAGCTCCGCACCGTCACCAAGGACGCCGCCCTCGACTCGCCGACCTTCGCGGGCATCGGGTTCCACACGAGCCGTGGTCCGAGCTTCGTCGCGAAGGCGGACCTCCACGCCGTCGGCCACACGACGCTGAAGAGCGGCGAGGCGGCCACCGTCCACCGGTTCGTCGGCATCTCGACGTGCATCTCCGGCGCGCACAACAGCACGTCGGGCAACATGTACCAGACGTTCGCGTTCAAGCCCTACGCGCGCTTCGATCTCTCGCCCGGCGAGGGAGACGCCAGCTTCCGCGTGTGGGAATCCACCGCCGACCACCGCATCGGTCGATCGTGGCCGGGGGCGACGCCGGTCGTGAACTCGAACGGATTCGATCGTCAGGACGATCTCCTCCAGAAGTGACCTTCCGGATCTCCCCGCTCACGACGCGGCGGGGGGAGTCCAGAGCGACTTTCGCAGACCGTCGATCCGCGACGTGACGTCGACCAAGGACGCGGCCAACGTGTCGACTTGGGCTCCGAGGTCGGCGGTCTCCGTGCCACCCGCCGCACGCGACGTGCGGGTGGCGTGGAGGACCTCGAGCACCTCGCGGTGGAGTTCTTCGCCCGCGGAAACCACCCACGTGTCGAGCTTCTCGGCGAACTCGTCGATCATGGAGTCGAGCTTGGGGCCGATTTTCGCGGCTGCCGTCCGGATCACTTCGGGCCCGAGTTCTTTGGCCTGTTTCCGGTATTCGCCGTCGACACGCTCGCGCACGAACAGGGCGACCACGGGCGCGGTGAGCGTGAGGAGGCCGCCCAGCATCCAGTTCGCGAACATCACGCCGATGCCGACCGTGAGGAGCGCGACGACGCCCACGTCGTAGCCGAACGTGTCGATCTTCACCTCGAGCCGTCCGACGTCGCCACCGAGCGTCTCGGCGACGCGCTTCGTGGTCTCGTGGGCATCTTCGCGGACGAGGGCGACCGTCCGCTCCGCGAGCTCTTCGAGGGACGACGCGATCCGCTTGGTCTGACCGTCGGCCCAGGTCTTGAGCGTGTCCTCGATGAACGACGGGAGGTACTTCTTGAGGTCGCCCCCCTTCGCGGAATCGACGACGTTCGGGAGTTGACGGATCGTGTCGTCCACGAACCGCTCGAGGTCCTTCCGGGCACCGACCTTGATGCCGCGCACCTCCTCGCGAATGGCCGCGCGTCGTTCGGTGATGGTGGACGCGCGGCCCGCGAGGTCCTGCTCGAGGAGACGAATCTTGCGGTCCAATTCCTCGGCGCGCATGCCGATGGAGCGCCGTTTCGCGTCCAGTCCCTTCGAGAGCAACTGCGCCACGCCGAGACCCTCGCCGAGGGCGTTGTCGAGGAGGATGCGGCCTCGCTCTTCGGACAAGAACCGCGTGAGGTGATCGACCAGCGGCGTCATGCCGCTTCCCGCCACGTCCCCTTCGAGGGCCCTTTCCGCGCTCACGGCGAAGAGCACCGGGTTCGGGACGAACTTGCCGAGTTGGTCCTTCGCGTAGGCGAACGCCTCCGCGCGCTCGCTCTCGGAAAGGATGTCCCACTTCGTCACGACGAAGACGATCTTGTCGCGGGAGGCCGCAAGCAACTTGTCCTGCAGGAACGCGCGCTCGCTCTCCTTCAGGATCTGACCTGCGTCGAGGAGGAAGAGGACCGCGTCGGCGCGGGGAATGTAGCTGTACGTGATGTCCGCGCGCTGGAGCGAGAGGTCGTTCACGCCTGGCGTGTCCACGAGAAGGATGCCTTCCGCCAGGAGGGGAGACGGCGTCGACACTTCCACGAAATCGACGGTCTCGATGCCCTTGTCCTTCGAACCGCCGACGGAAAGCGACTTCACGTCGTCCCAGGCGATCGCCTCGCGCTCGCCGCCCGTCCGGACGACGACGGCCGAATCGGTGGGTCCGTGTTTGAGGTGGTGGATCGTCGCGGTCGTCGGCGTGACGCCCGTGGGGAGGACGGCCTTGCCGAGGAGGGCGTTCACGAACGTGGACTTGCCGTGGTTGAACTCGCCCACGACGACGAGGTGGAATCGGTCCTCGTCGAGCTTCTGGACGAGGTCACGGCCGATGCGTTCGGCGATCGACCGGGCGCCGATGGAGTCGGCGATGGACCGGAGGGCACCGAGCTCCCGTGTCACCGAAGCCGTGCGCCCACGAAAATCCTCCAACATGGTGATCGTTCCTTCCCTTCGTCCGTCCGCCCCGGGGCGCGTCACGTGTCGCCCAAGAGGAGCACGCGGACCCGTTCGTCGACTTCGTCCATCGCGAGCCCGCCCGTCCCGAGACCGGCGGCGCCACGGTACATCTCGCTCTCCGCGAACGCGCGCATCGCGAGGACGCGCTTCGGTAACCACGGGTGGGTCGCGAAGACCTCCATGAAGCGGCCGATTCCTTCGTTGCTCTCCGCGTTCTGCTCGAGGAAGGCCTCCAGGTCGAACTCCTCGTAGAGCTTCCGCGAACCGAGGGCGAGCTTCGTGATGGCGCGCTCCGCCGTCCTCGAATCCTTGGCGCACAGCATTCCCGCACGATCGCAGGTGATCTCCGCGCGGCGGGACCACGCCCGCAGCGCGATCATCGCCGGCTGCACCGCCCACCGCACGAATACGCCGGCCACCTGGGTGAGGTAGTGCAACGCCGTCAGATAGACGACGTGGCTGTTGTGGATGTGGCCGCATTCGTGGCCGATGACGGTGAGCAGCTCGTCGTCGGTGTAGTGATCGACCAGGGCCGAGTGCACCATGACGAACGATTCTTCGTTCGTGCCGTAGGTCGCCGCGTTCAATTGCGGGCTGTTGACGATGTAGACCTGCGGCGTGGGAATGCCGAGCGTGTCCGCGCACCGTCGGGTGATGGCCTGGATGCGGGGGAACTGCCGTTCCGACACCTTGACCGACTGGCCGAGGAGTTGGCTCCGCCACACCTGTTTGAACGCCCGCACGCTCCCTTCGACCGCGAGCTCCACGGGCTTCATGCGCTCGAACGTGGCGCGGGCCGTGTGATCCGAGGCGTACGCGTACGCGTGGTCGGGATCACGTCCGGCGTGAGGAAACGGGCCGCGATGGGACGCCCCGCCGACCTCGCTCCCGGACCCGCCTTTCTGGGCGGCCTTCTTCGCGGCGACGTACGCTTCGAAATCGAGTGCGAGGGGTTCGGACATGGACGTCCTCGGAAAGAGCCTGAGGTTCCTGGAAACCTAAGGGTGCACGAAAAGCGGGCAAGGGGGCCCTCCTTGGGACGCATGGAGGGCCGATTCGATTCCGGACGCTGGATCCGGCGGGCGCCGCGACGGCGACGACGGCCGTCACTTCTTCTTCGACGTCCCGGCCTTCCCTTGGATCTCCTTCACGGCCGCCAGGACCGCCTCGGCGTGGCCGTCCACCTTCACGCCCCGGAAGGCCTTCACGATTTTGCCGGTCGGACCGATCACGAACGTGCTGCGGATCGTACCCAGGATCTTCTTTCCGTACATCGTCTTCTCACCCCACACACCGTACGCCTTGTGGGTCTCGAGCGTGGGGTCGCTTCCGAGGGTCACGGTGAGGTCGTACTTCGCGCGGAAGTTCGCGTGGCTCTTGGTCGAATCCTTCGACACGCCCACGATTTCGGCGCCCGCCTTCCGGAACTTCGCGAGGGATTCCGAGAACGCCTGCGCCTCGCGCGTGCAGCCCGGGGTGCTGTCCTTCGGATAGAAGAAGAGGACGAGCGCCTTGCCGGCGAAGTCCTTCAAGCGGACGGTTTCACCGTCCACGTCGGTCTCCAGTTCGAATGCGGGTGCGCGCGAGCCTTCGTCGATCATCGGAGTTGTCCCCTTCGTGCTCGTTCTTCGGTACGCTTCCCGTGGAACCGTGACGAGCCCGGAAACACTCGCGAAAGGTCCATCGGGGTGCAACTGAATTTCGCGGCCCGCGAGGTCGCCGTGAAGCTCGTCTACTACGGGCCGGCGCTCAGCGGGAAGACGACGAACCTGAAGGCGCTGCACTCTCTGACCACCGATCAGAGCCGCGGCCGCCTCATGACCCTCGAGACGAAGGACGACCGCACGTTGTTCTTCGACATGCTGCCGTTCGTCATCCGCGCCGACGACGCGTTGGGACCGAGCTCTACACGCATGAGCCTCCGGCTCAAGATCTTCACCGTGCCGGGGCAGGTCCTGCACTCCTCCACGCGACGCCTCGTCCTCCAGAACGCGGACGGTGTGGCCTTCATCGCCGATTCGCAGATCAGCGAGACCGAGAACAACGCCGCGTCGTTCCTCGACCTCCGCGACAACCTGAAGCAACTCGGCGTGGCCATCAAGGACATGCCCCTGGTCATCCAGTTCAACAAGCGTGACCTGCCGAAGGTACGCACGGACGAGGAACTCGTCTCGCTCTCGTCCCGGGGCCGGGAGCCGGTGTACGCGTGCAGCGCCGTGAACGGCACGGGCGTCCTCGAATCCTTCTTCGGTCTCCTGCAACTGACCTGGGACAAGCTCGAACGGGAGCACCAGCTCTCCAACATGATCGGCATCGGGAGCCGGGAATTCTTGCCGATGGCCGCGCGCCAGCTCGGGTGTTACCCGCGCCTCCACGACATCCTGCGAGGCAGCGTCGGTCGTTCGCTCGAGCGCGCCATCGCCGCGAGGTCCCAATGACGAACTTCCCGACGGTGGGTGGCGACGAGTTCGCGTTCGATCAGGAGGTCCGGCTCGAGGAGCTCGTGGACCGGAAGGCGCTCGAGGAACTCGTGAAGAGCTTCTCCGCGCTCTTCGGCATTTCGGTGCGCGTGTACTCCAGTTCGAACCTCCTCCTCGCGGACACGACGACCGAACAGGAAGCGTGCACCTACGTGAACACCCTCGCCGGAGGCCGCACGGCCTGTTCCGCGACGGTGTCCCAAGCGCGTGCGATCGACCCCGGGGACGTCGGCGATTTCACGCACCCGTGCTTCACCGGCGCCGTCTACAGGATCATCGGCGTCGACTACGACGGTCGCCGCATCGGTCGCCTCATCATCGGTCCGTACCTGCCCGCCCAAGTGTCCGAAGTGCCGCGGACGTTCCTCGCCATCGACCCGGGCATCGACGCCGAGAAGGCCCAGGCCCTCCTTTTCAAGATGCCACGCGTGAAGCCGGAGACGGTCACGCGACTCGCCGATCACCTGAAGGCGGCCCTGGACCTCATCCTCTTCAGCGGTCACAAGACGCTCCTCACGAGCCAGATGCACGTCGCGTCCGTCCGCGAGAGTTTCCGGGAGCTGCAGGAGAAGACGAACAGCCTGCAGGAGGCCTACGACCGCCTCCGCGAACTCGACCGTCTGAAGTCGAACTTCCTCGCCACCGTGAGCCACGAGCTCCGGACGCCGCTCACCTCCATCATCGGCTACAGCGAGATGCTCTCGGAGGGGATCGCCGGTGAGCTCCAGGGTGAGCAGGTCGACTTCGTGAAGACCATCCACGAGAAGGGCGAACACCTGCTCTCGCTCATCATGAGCCTCCTCGATCTTTCGAAGCTCGAGAGCGGCACGATGCGGATGCGGAAGCAGGGCGTGGAACTCAAGAACGTGCTCCGCGAAGTGTCGACCACCGTCGCGCCCAACGCCCGCAAGCGGAAAGTGCACGTGAACGTCCGGATCGACGAAGGACTGCCGTCGCTCGAGGGCGATCCCGAACGCTTGCGGCAGGTGTTCATCAACCTGGTCGACAACGCGCTCAAGTTCACGCCGCCGGAAGGCTCGATCACGCTCTCGGCCAAGTTGGTCCAGGACGGCGACGACGACGACGGCGGGTTCGCGCTCCTCGCGACGTCGACGGGATCGATCGAGGTGCGCGTGGCGGACACCGGCATCGGGATCCCCGAGCCGGAACGCCCGAAGGTCTTCGATGCGTTCTACCAGGTCGATTCGTCCTCCACCCGCGAGTACGGAGGGACCGGGCTCGGACTCTCGATCGTGAAGCGCCTCGTCGAGGGACACGGAGGCACCATACGCATCGAAGGCAACGAGCCGACGGGCGCGGTGTTCGTGGTGACGTTCCCGGTCAAACCGCCGACGCTCACCGCGGCGCCGTCGATCGCACCCTGACGCTCCCATGGCGACCGGCGAATTCGATCGCATCCGGAGGTTCGCCGAACGCCACGCGCGAAGTCCGCGGGAAGGGGTCGTCCGCGGGATCGGCGACGACGCCGCCGTCCTCGTGCCCCGGCACGGGAATCAACTCGTCTGGACCGTCGACGATCAGGTGGAGCGCGTCCACTTCGAGCGGGCGTGGCTCTCCTTCGAGGATCTCGGCTGGCGCGCCACCATGGCCGCCGCGAGCGACGTCGCCGCGATGGGAGGGAAGCCCTGGGCGATCCTGTCGTCGGTCGCCGTACCGAAAGACCTCCCGGAAGCGGACCTCTTCGCCATCACCGAGGGGGTCGCGCGCGCGGCCGAATTCCTCGGCGCCACGGTCGTCGGCGGCAACCTGACGGCGAGCGACGTCGTCCACGTCTCGACCTCCGTCCTCGGCGAGACGCGTCGCGCGCTCGGTCGGGACGGCGCCCGCCCCGGCGATCGCGTGTTCGTGGCGGGCTCGCTCGGCCTCGCGGCGGCCTTCGTCCGAGGACGCCTCGCCGGCGTGTCGGGAGCGATCTCCTCCGCCACGATCGGAGCGTACGCGCGTCCCGTCGCGCGTATCGGCGACGGTCTGGTTCTCGCCGCCGCCGCCACCTCGGCCATCGACGTGTCGGACGGCCTCGTCCAGGACGTGGGTCACCTCGCCGAGGCCGCCGGCGTCGCCATCGAGCTCGACGCATCCGCCATCGACGTCCTGGTGTCCCCGGAACTCGCGCGCGCCGCGTCGGCGCTGGGCGTCCCTCCGCGGGACCTCGTGCTCCACGGCGGCGAGGACTACGCTCTCGTGGGTACGGGCCCGGACGTACCTCGAGGTTTCGTCGCGATCGGTCGCGTCGAAAAGGGGAGGGGCATCGTCCTCCGCACCGCGGAGGGCACGACGCCCCTCGGTCCCTTTTCGGGATTCGATCACTTCGCGCGACGCACCTGACGCGCGTCGCGAGGTCCGGTCAGAGTCCGGAGCAGGCGGGCGGCAGCTTCACGCTCTTCAGCATGGTGCGGAGGCCGGTCATTTCCGGGGACGTGGGGCCGGACGTGGGGCCGAGCTGCATGGCCATCTGATCGCAGGTGGCCGCGAGCGCGATGAGCTGCGCACCTTCCGGCGACGGGCCGAGCGCGGTGGCCTGGGAACGGAGCGCGGAACAGCAACGCTTCGCGTTCGCTTGGTTGTTCGTGAGGCCCGGGCCCGTGGGCTTCTTCGCGGCGTCGGCGTCGGCGGCGTCGGCGTCCTCACCGGCGTCGATGAGGGTCGTGAGATCGAGGGCGGGCGGAACCGTCGCGACGGGCGTGGGCGCCTCGACCACCGGCGCCGGGGGCGGCGGATCCTTCTTGCAGCCGCTGCACGCGACGACGACGGGAACGGCGCCGACGAGGGCGAGGGTCACGAATGCGGAACGGTGGGCGCGGTTCATCGACGGTGCCTCCAGGAAGTCGTTGGGTTCTCGGGTCCGCGGGCAGCGACCGGGGTCGCTCCCACGTACGACGGATGAAACCGTACAAGGTTTTGGGGTCCGTGCGCGAAAACGGTGACGGCGCGGGCCCCGGGCCGAAATGCACCGCGCCGCTCGACCCGGGAAGGGAAGAGCGGCGCGAGGCGTCGTTTGGATTCAGAGGTGACTCACGAGCGAGGCTTCGTGTGGTCCTCGAAGAGGGACTCTGGAGCCACTCTTCGAGTGAGACCCGCAGTTCAGGAGCATCCCATCGAGTTTCCGCACTCTCGATGGTTGCTCAGGAGCAACCCATCGAGTTTCCACACTTCGATGGGATGCTCAGGAGCATCCCATCGAATTACCGCAATTGAGGCACTTGTAGCAGGCGCCGTTGCGGACCGTGATGTGGCCGCAGACGTCGCACACCGGAGCGTCGCCCATCATGGCGTCGAGGTGCGCGTCGAGTGCGGAGCCGGGCGTGCCCGACTCGAGTCCTTCGCTCATGGCCGCGCTGCGTGCGACGGCCGCGGGCGTGTGGCTGAGCGGACGGGATTCGGGAGCGGCGGAATCCGTTCCCGGGAGACCCTGCTCCACCGCGCTCGCCGTGGGGGACTCGTCTTCCGGCTTCACGTGGGCGAGATCGTACCGACCCAGGTATTCGACGCCGAGGACGCGGAAGAGGTAGTCGACGATGGACGTCGAGAACTTCACGTAGGGGTGTCCCTCGACGACGCCCTGGGGCTCGAAGCGCGTGAAGGTGAACTGCTCGACGTAGGTCTCGAGGGGCACGCCGTACTGGAGGCCGATGGAGACCGACATGGCGAAGCAGTTCATGAGCGACCGGAAGGCGGCGCCTTCCTTGTGCATGTCGATGAAGATCTCGCCCGGCGTGCCGTCCTCGTACTGACCGGTGCGGAGGAAGATCTTGTGGCCACCGACACGGGCCTCCTGCGTGAAGCCGACACGCTTGCGCGGAAGGCGGACGCGGAGTCCTTCCGGACGGGTGCCGGCACGTTTGCCTGACAGAGGCAAGGCGAGCTGGGTCACGTCCTGGGGCGCGGAGGTTTCCGGGATGGGAGCGAGGGCAGGGCGATCGCCTTCGAGGGACTTGGCGGCCTTCGCGTTCTTGGCGAGGAGCGCGTCGTCCTTGGACTCCTTGCTGGACGTCGAGAGCGGCTGGGACGCCTTGCATCCGTCGCGATACAGAGCGACGGCCTTGAGGCCGAGCTTCCAACCTTCCTCGTACACGTGGGCGACGTCTTCGACCGTCGCGTCGTTGGGGAGGTTGACGGTCTTCGAGATGGCGCCGCTGAGGAACGGCTGCGTGGCGGCCATCATCTTGACGTGGGACATGGGCGCGAGGAAGCGCTGGCCCGTCTTGCCGCAACGGTTCGCGCAATCGAACACGGCGTAATGCTCGTCCTTGAGGTGCGGGGCACCTTCGATGGTCATGCGACCGACGATGACGTCGCTCGCTTCGTCGATCTCGGACTTCGTGAAGCCCACGTGCTCGAGGATCGAGAAGCCCTTCTTGGAGCGGAGCTCCTTCGTGGCGCCGAGACGATCGTAGGTCTCCTCGCCGAGGATCCAGGCGCCGAACGCGGAGCCGAGATCGAACACGCCCGGGAGGGCCGCTTCGACCTTCGCCATGTCCTGATCGGTGAAGCCCTTCTCCTTCAGCGTGCGGCGGTTCACGTGGGGCGCGGCGAGCAGCGTGTTCGTGCCGCTCACGTAGGCCACGATCTCCTGCACCTCGACTTCGGAGTACCCGAGGCGGTGGAGTGCCGGCGGGACCGACTGGTTCACGATCTTGAAGTACCCGCCACCGGCGAGCTTCTTGAACTTCACGAGCGCGAAGTCGGGCTCGATGCCCGTCGTGTCGCAATCCATGAGCAGACCGATGGTGCCGGTCGGCGCGAGCACGGTGGCCTGCGCGTTGCGGTAGCCGTTCTGCTTGCCGAGCTTCACGGCCACGTCCCAGTCCTCGCAGGCCGCGCGGTAGAGATCCGCCGGGCACGCGTCACGGTCGATGGCGTAGGCGGCCTCGCGGTGCATCTCCATGACGCGGAGCATGGGCTCCTTGTTCTTGGCGAAGCCCTCGAAGGGACCCTTGGTGCCGGCCATCTCCGCGCTGGAGCGGTACGCCGCACCGCACATGATGGCGGTGAGGGCGGCCGCGATCGCACGGCCCTTGTCGCTGTCGTACGGGACGCCGAGCAGCATGAGCAGGCTGCCGAGGTTCGCGTACCCGAGGCCGAGGGGGCGGTAGTCGTGGGAGTTCTTCGCGATGCCCTTCGTCGGGTAGGACGAGAGATCCACGAGGATTTCCTGGGCCATGAAGAAGGTGCGGCACGCGTGGCGGTAGCCTTCGACGTCGAACCGGAGTTCGCCCTTGTCGTCGTCCTCGAGGAACTTGGTGAGGTTGACGGACGCGAGGTTGCACGCCGAGTCGTCCAAGAACATGTACTCGGAGCACGGGTTCGACGCGTTGATGCGATCCGTGTTCGGGCACGTGTGCCACTTGTTGATGGTGGTGTCGTACTGGAGACCGGGATCCGCGCATCCCCACGCGGCTTCCGCGATCATGCGCCAGAGGTCCTTGGCCTCGAGCGTGTCGACGACCTTGCCCGTGGTACGGGCGATGGTCTGCCACTTCCCGCCCGCTTCGACGGCCTTCATGAAGTCGTCGGTGACGCGGAGGGAGTTGTTGGAGTTCTGGCCGCTGATGGTGTGGTACGCCTCGCCGTTGAAGTCGTTCGGGTACCCGGCGGCGATGAGCGCGTGGGCCTTCTTCTCCTCGCGGCTCTTCCACTGGATGAAGTCCACGATTTCCGGGTGGTCCATGTCGAGACAGACCATCTTGGCGGCGGCGGCGTGTGGTACCGCCGCTCTCTCGTGGCGCCGGCCGCGCCGATCGAACACCTCGAGGAACGACATGAGGCCGCCGGACGTGCCGCCGCCGGAGAGCCCTGCCGGCGCGGATCGCGCTGAAGTTCGTTCCCGTGCCGGAGCCGTACTTGAAGAGGCGCGCCTCGTACTTGATGAGGTCGTAGATGGCCATCAGGTCGTCGTCGACCTTCTGGATGAAACACGCCGAGCACTGCGGACGGCCGTAGGCGTTGGCGGTCTCGCCGACGTCGCCTTCTTCGAAGTTCCAGGCCCAGTTGCCGCCCTGACCTTCGATGCCGTACTCGTGGAAGAGGCCGCAGTTGAACCACACGGGCGAGTTGAACGCGCCGTACTGGTTCACGAGGAGGAACGCGAGTTCGGCCTCGAACGCGTCGGCGTCGGCCTTGGTCGCGAAGTAGCCGCCGAAGTCCTCACCGGCGTCGCGGATGGTGTGCGCGATGCGGTTCACCACCTGACGAACGCTCGTCTCGCCTTCGGTACCTGCACGGAGCGCCGCCGCGGAGGGGGCCGTCGCGCCGGAGGTGCCCGGCTTCTTCATGCCGGCCTTGCGGAAATACTTGGAGATGACGATGTCCGTCGCGAGCTGGCTCCAGCCCGACGGAACTTCGGCGCCTTCCATCTTGAAGACGATGGACCCGTCCGGGTTGGTGATGGTGCTCGAGCGCCGCTCGTACACGACGGCATCGAGCGGGTTGACGCTCGGCGACGTGTACTGGCGCGGCACGGACACACCGCCGACGGACTTGCCCTTCGTTCCCTTCTTGAGGGCCGAAGACGCGTTGGCATTCACCGTCGCCAACGATCCGGTCGCCTTCGTGGAAGCGGTGGACGCGGCGCTACCGGCTTTCGCCTTCGCACCCTTCTGTTGGGATCCGTTCTGACCCACGCCGTTCCTCTTTCCCGTCGACTCGAAACCGTTGAATGACTGTGCCATGTCCACCCTCCACACAAAAAACAACCCCTGCGCCGTATCCCACGATGTGGGTTATTGCGCCGCGTTACCCGTTCGTTCGGTCCGGGTTTCCCGATGACTTCGTGAGTCAAAGACCGAGACAAAGCTTCCCTGCCGCGGTGGGAGCCATGCTGCTCCGCGTCGAGGATGCCGATGGGCTGCGTGGACTCCCCGCGTACGTGGACGAAATTCCGGTGCGAGAGCTCGGTTCGGCGCTTGGACTCAGGACTCTCCGTTCGCGTTCTCCCTGATCAAGTTCGCTTCCGAATCGGTCGCCCGGATCTCGGGATGCCGGATTCGGGATGCCGAATTCGGAATCGGAAAGGAGAGGTGAGAGAAGGCGAAGGGGAGAGAGCGATCAGTTCTGTCGTTTCCGTCTCGTGTTCCGACTCTGTCGCGGCCTTCGTGAGGCGTGCCGTCCGGGGACGGTTCGGGCTTCGAAGACTCTCCAGGAACGAAGGTCCCGGGGGACCGTGCGGCGCCGGAGCCGTGTCATCCCATCGAAGGGGGAATCGAGGAGCCTTGGGACCGGTGGGACCGGTCGTCCAGTGAACATCGCTTCCGTCGTCGAAGGGGTGAATCGCGCTCCGGTTGTTCAGTCATGGAGACAAGTTCAGGGCTTCATGAAGTAGCTCAGGAAGTGGTCCCTGGACCCGTCCGAAAGGGGTGTCTCGGACGAAGTCAAAAAGCGGACGGTGACGGGTCGAAACGGCTCTCCCCGCAACCACGAAGTTCACTGACGAAACCACAACATGTTGTGGTCGGCAACAAAAACAAACACGAGATCTTGCGCATACAGGGTGCTCAGCCTTCGCAGAGTGTAGGCACGGCGCTCCTCCCCAGGACGCCCACGGGTAAGCACACGGGATCACTGAACTTGGAGTTTGGTGTGCGCAGGGGTGAACACAAATAGGGCACAAGTTATCCACTGGGTTGGGGCCCCTGTTCAGGGGTTTTCCACCCCTTTTCCACACGCCCAGGAACCCCGAAGCTCGGGTGTGGAGACCCGATTGAGTCCATGGGCGGAGGGGCGCCCGGGACGACCTGCGGGGCCCCGTTCGCCACCGAATGGAAACGGTCGCGCCGCGAATCCATCACGTGCGATCTGCACGCAATGGATCGACGTGCAGGTCGTGGCGCGATCGCGTCGCCGTGACGTCGCGCCGACGTCACTCCTCCTTCGGAGCGTCGGTGTCGCGACGGGCGCGCGTCAGTCCGTCACGATTCGTCGCCGTCGTCCTGGCGCGTGCGCCGCGAGGGACCGCGGCTCGGTGCCCGTGACGGCGTCGTGCGTGCGCCGCGACGGCCTCGTTCGCTCGAACCTCCGCGCTGCGCGGTCGCTTCGGCGAACGCGCCCGGCGACATGCCGTGTGCGCGTGCGCGCGCGTTCCGTTCGCGGGTGCCCGTGCGCGTCGGCTTGCCGGTGCGTCGGTTCTTCTTGGCGCCGGAACCCTTCGCCTCCGCGTCCGGCAGCGGTAGGCCCGGGACGACGATCTTCGGCTTCTTCGGGTGGCGCTTGAAGAGGAGGAACGTGCGTCCGAGGACCTGGACGAGCGTCGCCTTCGCGCGCGTGGCGAGATCGGTCGCCGTGTCCTTCCGGTGCTCTGGAGCCTCCGATTGCACGCGCACTTTCACGAGTTCGTGGCGGGCGAGGACGGCCTCCGCTTCGCGGACGAGGGTGTCCGTCACGCCTTCCTTGCCGACGTGGAGGACCGGTTCGAGCGCATGGCCGAGGCCACGAAGATGACGGAGTTGGGCGCCGGTGAGGACGAGGGGAGCGGAGCTTCGGGAGGCGGGCACGGGAGGTCTTTCGGGGACTCGGTCGGGGACAGGGGAAGGCGCGAAGGGATGGCGCCGGGAGGATTCGGGACGCCGCTCACGCGAGGGCGCCCCGACCCGTGTCCTGTGAATCACACCTCGGCGCGGAACGCGACCCGAAGGTTCATTCCCGCATCATGATGAAGTTGCCGCTGAACGAACACGGGAGGACCTTGCAGGACCCCGTGATCGCGTTCGCCTGCGCGAGATTGCGCCATTCGACCGGTCCCACGCGGACGCCGTTGAACATGCGCTGGAAGGGCAGGGACTTGACGGTCGTCGGAACGACACCGAGGGCCTCGAAGGTGCCGTAGGGCGTCGTCGAATCGTAGGCGCCGATGAGAGAGGGATAGGCCGTGCCCGCCACGTTCGTGGACGCCTCGTTCGCGAGGATCTTGAACGGAGTCGCCGCGATCGAGCGCGGCAATTTCCCGGTCGGACTCCCGACCTCGAACGGATAGGCCGAGGCGCCGAACGTTCCCCGCCCGACTTGCGCGCGGACGATGGACTGGATGGTGGTGCTCGACTGCGTCTCCATGGTCAGGGTCGGCGGATCGAGGAAGACGTCCGAGCAGCCGCGCGCCGAACCCGACACGACGCAGCTCGAACCGTGCGCACGCGTCAAGCCGACGACACCGAACCGCTTGAAGTAGTGGACGAGCGTGTTGCGAACGCCTTCGTGCTGGTCGTGCGCGATCACGCCGTGGATGAACGCCTTGGCCGCCATCTCCTGCGGATTGAGTCCGACTTCCTCCCAGACCTTCGCGATGGCTCCGCCGCAGTTCGTGGCGAGCATCTCGTACGCACCGGCCGCACCGCCGTCGGGCGCGAGCACGTTCGTCTCGTGCGTGATTTCGGACGACGAAGCGTGGGGGACGGCGTTCGCGTTGCCACCTTCTGTGGGACCACCGCCGGGCGTGTCGCCCCAACCGAACTTGACGTAGACGTAGGCGAGGTATTGGAGGAAGCGTCGCCATTCCTTGTAGCGCGCGCGATCGGACAACACCGACGTCTCTACGACGATGCCTCCGTCGAAGTACGCGCCACCGTCGAGATGGGACGTCACTTTGTCGATGGCGCCCCGGCCGTAGTCGTCGTTCTCGGTGCCGACCCCGTTGGAGGTGCTGTAGAACAAGTGCCCGATCGTCTTGCACTGGGGCATGGGCGGCGTGTTGCCCGCGTTGTCGAGTCCGGCGTCGTCGTAGAGGGCCGTGTTGATGCCCGCTGCGGCCATCTGGGCACCCGAGACGATGCATCGCCCGAAGCCGTTCGCGGTGCCGAACGGAGATTCGCCGGCGTCCGCGGCGTACGTGCGGTAGTCAGTCGCGCCGACGGCGTTCGCGTTCTGGAGGAACGAGGCCTCCAACGTCGTGCTGCCGCCCTGCGAACCCACCGCGAACTTCGCGTCGGACGCGAACACGCCGGTCGCCAGATCCTTGAGGGAGATGCGGTAGGGCTCCTCGTCGGGGATGCCGTTCTGATCGGCGTCGGGGCCGTCGGGGAGTCGCGGCGAAGCCCACTGGTTGGCGGCCAGGATTTCGTGCACTGCCGCCTTGTCGATGGACCACGTGGTGCCCGGCGGGAAACATTGACCCGGCGAGAAGCCGGCCGCCTGGACGTCGCTCCGCAGGTTCGTGGGAAGGCACTCCCATCCCTCCACGGGACCGGACTCTCCCGAGACGTAGTGGACGCCCTCGCTCGTCATGAACGTGTAGCGCGAGGCCATGTTCCGATAGAGGTTCATGATGTTCGCGATCACGACCTTGTATTCACCGCAAATCACCGCGGCGCGTTTCGACTTGTCCTCGATGTCTTCGACCGAGCAGCCGCCGGATCCGGTGCAATAACCGCCGCCTCCGCTCGAGCCCCCGGTGCCGCCGGTGCCGCCGGTGCCGCCGTTGTAGACGACCGACTTGCCCGCCTTGGCTTTGCCAATGCCGGTGTCGAAGAGCGAGCGACCGGACTTGTCTTCCGCGCACGCTGCCGCTGCGAGACCGGCGACGACGAAGGCGGAGAGGATGGCGTTGTTGGTGGTGCGGGATTGACGCATGCGAGGCCCCCCTGGGCTGCCGTTCGGAAACGCGGCTCGGACGAAAGGTGCGCGTGCGTGACGCGCGGTGCGCCGCCGTCCAGGACGGGGCGCGGGACGCAGACTTTGCGAAGCAGAGAACGTGCCGGATTCCCCCGCGACGGACGTGCGACGGCGTGGCGTGCGGGGGGAGGTTCACGTCCGCTTCGGGCCGCACGCTCACCATGCGAGGGTGACGAACGCGGGACCGATTCGTTCACGGACGCCCGAAAGCGCGAAGGGCGCTCGAGCTGATCGAGCGCCCTTCGGGGAGCTACCGCGTGCGAACTCGGGTCACTCCCTGGGGAGCACCAGGTTGAACGCGCCTTCGGAGCACGGGAGGACACCCATGCACGTACCGGTGGTCGGCGTCGCCTGTGCGAGGGTCCGGTAGGATTTCGGACCCTTCGGCACGCCGTTGAAGAGGACTTGGAACGGGACGTTCTTCACCGTCGAAGGACGCGTCCCGAGGGCCTCGAAGACGTAGTACGGCGTCGTCGAGTTGTAGCTTCCGAGGAGCTCGGGCCAGATGGCGCCCTGGAGGCCGGTCGTGTTCGCGTTCGCGATGACCTTGAGCTTGACCTGACTGACTTGGGACGGAAGCTGACCGTTGTTCCCGGAGGCCTCGAACTCGTAGTACGGGATCGATCCGAACTTGCCGCGACCGATTTCTGCACGGAGAGACGAGTTGAGGGACGTCACGCTCGAGTTATGCGATTCCAACACGGTCGTCGGGTCGAGGAAGATGTCCGAGCAGCCGCGGGATGCGCCCGACACCGTGCAGTTGGAACCGTGCGCCCGCGCCAGACCTGCCACGCCGTAGCGCTTGAAGTAGTGGACGAGTTCGCCGCGGACCGTGGCGTGCTGCGTGTGGGCCACGATGCCGTGGATGAAGTCCTTCGCGGCCATTTCCTCCGCAGTCAGTCCGACCGCTTCCCAGACCTTCGCGATGGCGCCGCCGCAGGTCTCGCTCAACATCTCGTAGGCGCCGCCCACGCCGCCGTCCGCCGCGAAGACGTTCGACTCCTTCGTGACGAGATCGGAGGACGCCCACGGAACGTCGTTGGGCGTGCCCGCATCGTCCGCCGGCGCACCGCCGCCGGGCGTGTCGGACCAACCGAGCTTGACGTAGGTGTACGCGAGGTACTGGAGGAACCGGCGCCACTCGCGGTAGCGCGCGCGGTCGGAGATGACCTGGGTCGTGACGACGATGCCGCCGTTGTAGTACGCGCCGCCGTCGAGGTTCGACGTGACGCTGAGGATCACGCCCTTACCGTAGTCGCTGTTTTCGCTGGCGTCCGCACCGCCGTCGGGCACCGGACGGCTGTAGAAGCGGTGCCCGATGGTGTCGCACGGGTCGTCCTTCCCCGAATCTCCTCCCCAGAGGTGCGGTGTATTGCCGGCGTCGTCCAGACCGGCGTCGTCGTATTTCGACGCGTCGATGCCGGCGTCGAGCATCATGGCGCCGCTGATGACGCAGCGACCGAAGCCGTTCGCGTAGCCGAAGGGCGACTCGCCCGCGTCCGCGGCGTAGGTCTTCCAATCCGTGGCGCTCGCGGCGCTCGCATTGCGGAGGAAGGACGCGGAGAGCGTCGTCACGTCGCCGGAGGAGCCGATCTGGAACTTGGACGCGGCCGCGAATCCGCCGGTCTTGGTGAGGTCCTTGAGAGAGATGCGGTAGGGCTCATCGTCGGGGATGCCGTCCTCGTTCACGTCCGGGCCGTCGGGCAGTCGCGTGTACGTGCCCTGCTTGCCCGCGAGGATTTCGTGGACGGCCGCCTTGTCGAGGGACCAGGTGGTTCCCGGCGGGAAACATTGGCCCGGGCTGAAGCCGGCGGCGACGACGTCGTCGCGCAGATCGGTCGGGAGACATTCCCAACCCTTGACCGCACCCGAGTTGCCCGACACCCACTCGACGCCGTCGCTCGTCATGAACGTGTAGCGGGAGGACATTTGCCGGTACAGGTGCATGATGTAGTTGATGACGTACTTGTACTCGCCGCAGATCTCCGACACCTTTTCATCGGGGTCGTCGCAGCCACCGGACGGACAAATGTCCCCGCCGCCGCTGCCGGACCCGCCGCCCGTTCCTCCGGTTCCTCCGCTTCCGCCGGAGTAGAGGCCGTTCCCTTCCGGTGCGAGCCACGACGACGGGCCCGCGTTGGGATTGCTCCCGGACGACGAGCCTTCCGTTTCGTCACCAGCGCACGCGGCCGCCACGAGTCCAGCGATGGCGAACGACGCGAGCACGAGATTGGTGGTGGTGGTTGAGCGCACTCGGAGGCCTCCGTGGGGTTCGGGCGAGTCTGTCGGGAGAGGAAGGAACGCGTCGGCCGCGTCCGGGACCGCGACGTCGGAGACGGCGCAGGGTCCAAGGTCCTAGAGCAGGCAACGTGCCAGCAGCGTGGTCCGGGTCGACCTGCGGGAGGGCTCGGGGGAGGGTGTCGGGACGGTCTCGGACGGGTCGCAACTCCGCGATAGGACTCCGGAGTCCGGGTCGGGGCGGGCCGCATCGGCGTGCCTCTCGCAGGCCCTCGCGACGTGTCGCATGTGACGACCCGACACAACTTGTGGATCTCGACTTGTGTCGGAAGAGCACAATCGGTGGCGGTCCGCGCGGACGCCGAATCGGCGGAATTTTCGCGGATTCACGGGGGATCTCGGTGCGACGACGGGGAAGACGGGAACCTCCCCACCGTGTGGTTTGACGCGTCGCGCGGGATGCTCCTAAAGACCGTGTTCCTTCGGTGCGAACAGCCTCGGTCTACGTTCATTTCCCTTACTGCCTCGAGAAGTGCCCCTATTGCGACTTCGTCTCCTACAAGACGGAACGGGAGCACATCGATCACGAGGGGTACGCGAACGCGGTCGTGGACGAACTCCGCGCGCGTCGACGGCAGCTCGACGCGGCGTGGACCGAACACCCGGTGCGCAGCGTGTTCTTCGGTGGAGGTACGCCGAGCCTGTGGGAACCCGCGTCCCTCGGCCGCGTGCTCCACGCCGTCCGCGACGCGTTCCGCACGACGGACGATTTCGAAGTCACGGTCGAGTGCAACCCGACGTCGCTCGACGTCGAACGCGCGCGTCGGCTACGCGACGTCGGCGTCAACCGGCTCTCCATCGGCACCCAGTCGTTGCGCAACGATCAGCTCCGCTTCCTCGGTCGACTGCACGACGACGACGGGGCGCGTCGCGCGGTGACGGGAGCCCTGTCGGTGGAGGGGATCCGCGTCTCGACGGACATGATCTTCGGTCTCCCGGGACAGACTCCGGAAGACGCGCGCGCACAGGCACGGGAGCTCGCGGACCTCGGCCTCCGTCATCTCTCCTGCTACCAACTCACCATCGAATCCGGGACCAGGTTCGGGGAACTCGCACGGCGGGGGCGCCTTCCTCTCGCCGACGAAGGACACGTCGCCGAGTCGTTCCTCGCCATCGACGAGGAACTCGCCACGCACGGTCTCGCCCACTACGAGATCTCGAACTACGCCGCCCCCGGTCAGGAGTCGCTCCACAACCTCGCGTACTGGCACGGCGACGAGTACGTCGGACTCGGAGTCGGAGCCTACGGTTTCGTCCGATCGCCGCGCGCCACGCGCACGCGCAACGAGGTGGACCCGGCGCGCTACGTCGCGAACGCCTCGGACCTCGGCCGCATCACGTCGAGCTCGGAGGAACTCGACGGCGAGGCGCTCCTCCGCGAACGCATCATGTTGGGCCTCAGGCTCGCGGAAGGGTTCGATCTGGGGGAGGCCGCGGCGGAACTCGGCGTCGATCCGTTCCCACCCGCGCGCGAGGACGAGCTCCGGAAGTTGGTCGCCCGAGGGCGCGTCGCTCGCGACGGCACCCGGCTCCGGATCCCGAAGGAGGCCTGGCTCCTCACCGACGACACGGTGGCGAGGCTCTTCTGACGCGGCCTTCCGAGCTCGACGGGGTCAATTGCCGAGCGCCTGGGGGGGTGTTACTTTCGGTGGACTGACTTCCGTTCCTCGGAACCGGACGTCACGAACCCGATGCTTCAGGTCGACGAAATCATCGCGCGCGTCCGTGGCTACCAGCCGGCCGCCGATGCGGATCTCATCCGAAGGGCCTACGACCTCAGCGCGCGCATGCACGCCGGGCAGACGCGGAAGTCCGGCGATCCGTACATCATCCATCCGGTCAGCGTCGCCGGCATCATCACCGAGCTGAAGCTCGACACCGCGAGCGTCTGCGCCGGCCTCCTGCACGACGTCGTCGAGGACACGCTCACGACGACGGGAGACATCGAGCGCGATTTCGGCACCGAGATCGCCGAACTCGTCGACGGCGTCACGAAGCTCTCCAAGATCAACTTCACCTCGAAGGAGGACCGTCAGGCGGAGAACTTCCGCAAGATGGTCGTCGCCATGGCGCGCGACATCCGCGTGCTCCTCGTGAAGCTCTGCGATCGTGTCGACAACATGCGGACGCTCGAGCACATGACGCGCGAGGCCCAGGAGCGCATCGCGCGCGAGACGCTCGAGATCTACGCGCCCCTCGCGAACCGCCTCGGTATCCAGGGCTTCAAGAGCGAACTCGAGGACCTTTCCTTCAAGTACCTCGAAGTGGACGCGTACTCGGAACTCACGAACGCGATCGCGAAGACCAAGAAGGAACGCGACAAGTACATCGCCGACGTCTGCAAGACGCTCTACGGCCGTCTCGCCGAGCAAGGCTTCGCCGCCGAAGTCGGTGGACGTGCGAAGCACCTCTATTCGGTCTGGCGCAAGATGAAGACGCACGGCGCCAGCCTCGACCAGATCCACGACCTCATCGCGTTCCGCGTGATCGTGGAGAGCGTGAGCGACTGTTACGCGGCGCTCGGCGTCATCCACTCGAAGTGGACGCCGGTGCCCGGACGCTTCAAGGACTACATCGCGCTCCCGAAGCCCAACATGTACCAGTCGCTCCACACGACGGTCATCGGTCCCGGACGCGAGCGCATCGAGATCCAGATCCGCACCCACCAGATGCAACGCGTCGCCGAGCGCGGCATCGCGGCGCACTGGAAGTACAAGGACCGCCAGGGTGGGGGCGTGAGCGAGGAAGACGCCGCGCGCTTCGGCTGGCTCCGCCAGCTCCTCGAGTGGCAGAAGGAACTGAAGGACCCCGCCGAGTTCCTCGAGGGCGTGAAGGTCGACCTCTTCCAGGACGAGGTCTACGTCTTCACTCCGAAGGGCGACGTCCGCGTGTTCCCCCGCGGCGCGACGCCCCTCGACTTCGCCTTCGCCATCCACACGAAGCTCGGCGAGCAGTGTACGGGCGCCCGCGTGAACGGGAAGCTCGAGCCCCTCCGCTACAAGATGCGGAACGGCGACATCATCGACATCGTCACCTCCGCGAACCAGCATCCCTCCAAGGACTGGCTCGACATCGTCGTGACGACGCGCGCCCGGGCGAAGGTCCGCAACTTCCTCCGTCAGGACCAGCGCGAAAAGTCCCTTCGTCTCGGGCGCGAGCTCCTCGAACGCGAGCTCACGAAGGCGAGCATCTCGCTCAACAAGCTGCTGAAATCCGAGCCGGAGCTCCGGAAGCTCCTCGAGACGATGAAGGTCGTCTCGGCCGACGAGATGTTCATCGGCATCGGTTACGGCAAGATCGATCCGCAGGACGTCGCCACCGCGCTCGCTCCCCCGAACAAGGAGGGGAAGGACGCGACTCCGCCCGAGAGCCTCCGCGAAGGGCAGATCGCGAAGCTCGTGCGCAAGGTGATCAAGCGCGACGAAGGGGGCATCCGTCTCAACGGCATCGACGACGTGCTCGTCCGCTACGCGAAGTGCTGCAACCCGCTCCCCGGGGACGACATCCTCGGATTCATCACGCGCGGTCGCGGCATCACGATCCATCGGCGCGGGTGCGCGAAGGCGTTCGACACGGATCCCGAGCGTCGCGTCGAGATCCAGTGGGACACGAAGGCGAAGATCAACCGCTCCGTGCAGCTCCGCGTGACGACCACGAACCAGCCCGGCATCCTCGCGAACGTCGGCCAGACGTTCAGCGCGCTGTCGATCAACATCAGCGAGGCGAACTGCCGGGCGGGGGACGACGGGCGCGCGGTGAACCTCTTCACCTTCATCTGCTCGGACATCTCGCAGTTGAAGGACGTGATGCGTGCGCTCCAGAAGGTGAAGGGCGTCGTCGCGGTCGAACGCGTCTGAGGCGACGGGGACGGCCGTCAGAGCGTCGTCACGGGGACGGGGACGCGCGACGATTCCCGGCCGGGGCCCAGTTGACCGAAGGCGCCGCGTCCCCAGCAGGAGACCGCTCCCGAGACCGAGCGCGCGCACGTGTGCTGCCGCCCGGCCGCCACCTCGACGACGCGCTCGGTGAGCCCGGCGACCTCGCGCGGTACGGCCGAGTCCTCCGTCGTCCCGTCGCCGAGTTGGCCGGACTCGTTCCATCCCCAACACACGACGTCGCCGCGTTCCCGGATGGCGCACGCGTGCGTGTGACCGACGGCGACGCGGAGCGCACCCCGTTCGAGACCGGGAACGACGGAGGGGGTCGCGTGGACGTAGGCCGGGTCGCCCTCGGCGAGGACACGGCCGGGGAGGTGCCTTCCCCAACACGACACCGCCCCCGTCCGCTCCACCGCGCACGTCATGCGACCGCCCGCGACGACGCTTCCCGAGAACGCCGAACCGACGCGCGTCGCCGTCAGCACCATCGCGTAGGTCTGGGTCACTCCGGTGCCGAGGCGGCCGTCCCTTCCGGAACCCCAACAGAAGATCGCGCCACCGAGGTCGGTCGCGCAGGTGTGGGCCTCGCCCGCGGACAACGAACCGACGCCATCGAGGCCGAATACCGGCATGGGAGAAGGACGTGGCGTCGCGGCGCCGTCCCCGAGCTGCCCGTCCGATCCCCAACCGAAGCACCGGGGACGGTTCCCGTCGTCCGTGAAGCACACGTGGCGCGCGCCCACCGTGATGCTCCGCGCGTTCCCGAAGGCCCGCGGAACGAACGCGGCCAGGGGACGGACTCCCCCCGAGGGATCGAGGGACGCGTCGTCGGCGCCCCAACACGCGATTCGCCCCTCGCGCGTGAGGGCGCACGCGTGCTCGCCTCCGGCGGCGACCGCGACGACGTCCTCGACGTCGTCCACGACGCGCCCGTCGTGGCCGTTTTCCTCCGACGAACCGCGACCGAGCTGACCCTTCGAGTTGCGTCCCCAGCAGACGACCCTCGCGTCCCTCCGGACGCCGCAGGTGAAGTCGTATCCCGCGGAGAGTCGGGATTCGTCCGCCTTCCACGGAGCCGGTGGGGACGGGGAGCGAGGATGCTCGACGCTTCCGACGTTGCTCGACGGCGGGGTGCATGCCGAAACCACGACGCCCAGAACGATGCCGAGGTACGGGATGACGCGCGGTGCGCGGAAGGAGCTCACGGCAGGAGCTTCTTCTCGCGCCAATCCCGGAGCGACTTGCACGCCGCGAGGAGTGCGTCCCTCTGCGCCCGGACCAACGCGTGGGCGGAACCTCGCGTGTGCCACGAGCCCGTCCGGAGCACGCGCTCGTAGGTTTCGAGGGCGTGCTGATCGCCGTCGAGGCACGCCTCCACCACGAAGACGTCGTGGGTCGCTCCGAACGGCGTGTTCATTCCCATCCACGTCCGGTGCAGATCCCCGAGGAGCGACCCGGCGCTCGCCGGGAACTCCCGGAGGTCCTCGATCTCCCGCTGCATGTCCATGGCGTGCCGGGCCCGCGCCTCCACCTGCGTCCGGAACCAATCGCCGAGGGCCCGATCGTCCGAGTGCTCGGCCGCGAATTGGTATCCGCGGGCGGCATCGAGGGCGACGCGCACGAGTTCGTTGAGGAGGGAACCGAGGTGGAATCGTTCCGTGGCGAGACCGGGCATGCCCTCGCCCCTTGCGAACGCCGGGCCCGCGCGGTGTCCCCGATCGCCTCCGCGGATTCCCGGGTGATCCGCAGGGTCCCCACGCCCGCGAACGTCGGCCCACGCGCAACGAATGCGACTCCGCGCATGGACCGCGCGCGCCCCTTCCGCTCCGACCCCATTCGGCCGTCCGGAGTGGATCGAGCTTCCATCCGACCGGCGTCCCTGACCCTCGATGCCTGGCGGACGGCGGCGCCAAGTATCCGAAAATGCGCGCAATTCGGGCCATCCGGACCCTGGCATTCAATCTGCACTCTACGCCATACGTACAAGGAGATTCATATGCACGTGACTCGGTTGTGTCGATCGTTCGGTGTCGGATTCGGGGTGACCTCGGTGGCTCTCGCGCTCGTCCTCGTGGGATGCGGTGGAGGCGGTTCGCCGGGGACCGACGACACGAAGGAGGACGACGGCAACGGTGGAACGACCGAAGGCGATGCCGCGGCGTCGTCGAATCCCGTGCGTTCGGGCGGGAGCACGGGCACGACGCCGAGCGACGCGGGTGCGTCCACGGTCGCATGCACGGCGGAGGCGGCGCCGGCCGGCGTCGTCGAATCTCCCCTCGCGTTCGCCGTGCTCAAGGGCAGCGACAAGCCGCCGCAACCGACGGGCGGAGGGACCATCGTGGGCACGTGGCGGAGCGAAAAGGTCACCGTGTACGTGCCGGAGAGCGCCCAATTGCTCCTCGATCCCGCGAAGTCGAAGGGCACCGTGAAGGCGTGGGCGCGTTTCGACGGGAAGAACTACCGACTCACGTTCGACGCGAACCTGACGCTGCAGACGCTCGGCGGAGCCCAGTCGGACACCCTGAACCAGTTCGACGTGGGCGCCTACACCGCGACCGGTGCCGACCTGAAGTTCACCTCCATCTGTCCGACCACGGACGCCGGCGGCGGCTTTCCCGGCGCCACCTTCACCGTGAACGGCTCCAAGGCGCAGATCCTCTCGAAGATCACGACCCAGGCCGGAGATCTCTATCTCCTGCTCGACGCCGTGAAGCTCTGATCGTTCCATTCACGGGCCAGTCGTCGTAAGGCGACGCCGTGGCCATCACGATCGTCGGAGCAGGACTCGCGGGGTGCGAAGCGGCGTACCAACTCGCCGAACGCGGATTCGACGTCGTCCTCGTCGAACAGAAACCGATCCGACGGACCCCCGCCCAGACGTCCGACAAGCTGTGCGAGCTCGTCTGCTCGAACTCGCTCCGCGGCGCCGCGCTCGTGAACGCCGTCGGCCTCTTGAAGGAGGAGCTCCGGCGGGCGGGTTCCCTCATCCTCGCGTGTGCGGACATCGCGAAGGTCCCCGCCGGCGGCGCCCTCGCCGTCGACCGCGACGTCTTCTCCGACACGGTGACGGCGAAGCTCCGCGCCCACCCGCGCATCCGCATGGAGAGCCGCGTCGTCGACCGGATTCCGGAGGCGACGCCGCTCGCGCCGGTCATCCTCGCGACCGGACCCCTCACGGGCGACGCTCTCGCCGCCGATCTCGCGGCGGCCGTCGGAAGCGATCATCTCGCGTACTACGACGCCATCGCCCCCATCGTCGCCGCCGACTCCATCGACTGGAGCCGCGTGTTCCGGCAGTCCCGGTGGGGGAAGGGCGCGTCCTACGAGGACGACGAGGCCGCCAGTCTCGACGCCACCGCGCTCGGCGACGAGGCGTACGTCAATTGTACGTTCGACCAAGCCGGCTACGAGGCCTTCGTCGACGCCGTGGTGAATGCCCAGAAGGTCGAGGCCCGTTCGTTCGAGGACGCGAAGTACTTCGAAGGGTGCCTCCCCATCGACGTGATGGCGTCGCGCGGACCGCAGACGCTGGCGTTCGGACCCATGAAGCCGGTCGGCCTCACGGATCCGCGCACCGGTCGACGTCCCCACGCCGTCGTGCAGCTCCGGCAGGAAGACGCCGCGGCGACGGCCTACAACCTCGTCGGTTTCCAGACGCGCATGACCTACGCCGAACAGAACCGCGTGTTCCGCATGATCCCGGGCCTCGAGAACGTCGAGATCCTGCGGTACGGCACGGTGCACCGGAACACGTTCGTGAACGCGCCGAAGGATCTCGACGAGCGCATGCAGCTCCGGGCGCGTCCGAACGTGCACCTCGCCGGGCAGATCACGGGCGTCGAGGGGTACGTCGAGAGTTGCGCGGGAGGTTTCCTGTGCGCCGTGCTCCTCGCGCAGTGGCTTTCGGGCGGACGGATCGCGCCTCCGCCGGAGACCACGGCCCTCGGAGGCATCCGCACGCATCTCGGCCGGGAGCAGCCGACCTACCAGCCGTCGAACATCACGTGGGCCTGCCTGCCGCCCCACGAGAACCGCAAGCTCAAGAAGCGGGATCGGTACGCCGTCCTCGCGGAGCGGGCGCTTTCGGCCCTCGACGGGTGGCTCGCGGACGCGCCGGGGATGGGGCCGAAGGCGAAGACCGCGTGAACGGGATCCCCGCGCCCGCGAGGCGCGAGGACGTCGTACGGATCGCCAGGTCGCCCACGTCACAACCGAACGCGTGACGCCCTGCCTTCGCGGCGGCGACCAAGGTCGTGCCCGAGCCGCAGTAGGGATCGAGGACGAGCGCTCCTTCGCGACTCGACGCGCGCACGATCCGATCGAGGAGCTTTTCCGGCTTCTGCGTCGGGTACCCCGTGGCCTCGTGGCGGAGCGGCGTGTTCGCCACCATGGACGGGCAGTCGGTCCACACGCTGCCGATCGCACGTCCACGATCGGCGTAGTAGCGGTACGTCTTGCCGTTCACGGTGCGGTCACGGTATCGGCGGCCCTCGTCGTCGACGTTGCCGAAGTGCATGGAGAGGCTCGTCTTCGCGAAGGGTTCCCGGAGCTCCGGCGCGTCGGCGTTCCACACGTACGCGTCGCTCTTCGCGTAGAGGAGGAGCGTCTGGTGGGTGGTGCCCGGCCCCTTCCGCGCCTTCGTACCATTGCCCGGCACCCAGACGACCTCCCCCAGGAACCGTTCGCGTCCGAAGAGCCGATCGAGGATCACCTTCGCTTCGTGGACCGCCCTGTGATCGAGGTGGAGCCACAGCGTCCCCTCGTGCGAGAGGAGATCGCGGACGACCGCGAAGCGCGCCGTGAGACTCTCGAGGTACGCGTCGAACGAAGGCCACCGATCGGAGTACGCGACCGGGCCCTTCGCCCGCGTCCTCGTACCGCCGGCCGACGCGCCTCCGGAGGCGCGCGCGGCGAAGTCCACCCCGACGAAGAACGGGGGATCGAGGTACGCGAGTTCGACCGAACCCGCCGGAAGGTGCTCGGCGAGATTCACGCAGTCGTCGTGGGCGAGCGCGACGGAGATGCGGGGGGACTTCGTCATCGCGCCGTCGTGCGTGGGGAGGCTTCCGTCAGCGGTACCAGCAACGAGAGGGCGAGTTCCTCGTCGGAGGGCGGTTCCTCGAACGCGGGACCGGACGTCGACCACGGGCGGAGGGGCCCGCTGCGTTCGCATCCGCGCTCCCATTCCTCCCGCGAACACGCGACGCGCACGTGGACGTGATCGTCGTGGACGCCGCCGGGTTCGGGCTGGACCATGGACTCCGCCGCGCGGTAGAGCGTCTCGGTCGGCTCCCCGCGCGCGACGGCCCATTCGAGCAGCAAGGCGCGCACGTCCCGGCTGACGAAGAGCCATTGGACTTCGGCTTCGGGATCCTCGAGGAGCGTCTTCACGAGGAGCCATTCCCGCTCGACGTCGAGCCGGAGGAATCGCTTCTTCGACGGATCCCACGCGAGGCCGTCCCGTCCGTAGTGGACGAAGTCGGGGGCCACGACCGGGGCGCCGTCGACCGTGGTCGCGTAGAACACCAGATCGGCGTCGCGGCCGGAGCGGTGCGAGAGATGAGGCAGGAGACGTCCGCCGTCCTTCCTCGAGAGATCGCCGAGGACGAGGGTCGCTCCCGGACGGAGAGAGTCCACGCGGGACGCGGCGCGCGCCAATACGCGCGCGAACCGGGGTGTGGCGAAGTGACGGTCGTCGTCGCGGAGGAAGCGGAAGCCCGGACCCGACGAGGGCATCCGCTCCGCGCCCGTCAGGACGCCGCGGTGCGGAAGACCCACGGAGCCGGCCACGTTCGGCGTGAGAGGACTCGGCACGCGGGCGCACCCGGAGGCGAGTGCGATCGTCGCGGCGCACGCGATCGTCGTGGCGGCTCGGAACATGGGCACACCCTACTTCGATCCGCACGTCCGCGCGAAGGAACGGCACGCGACGGGGCGCGGACGTTCACTCACGCGTGAGTGTCCATCGTCGTCGCGTGTGCCGCGGGCGGTCGCACGACGAGTCCTCCACGATGTCGTCGACTTGCGGAGTTGGCTCGACGCGTCATGCGATTGTTCCTTGGCGATGCGGGGAGGATGGGAGAACCTCCTGGGCCCATGCTGGACAAGTCGAACACGTCGGGACCGTCCATCGTCGACACCAAGCTCCGCGCCGCCGGCGCGGACGCGTCGATCGTTCCGCCGTGCGAGCGTGCGCTCGAGCTCGCCTGCGAAATCGAACGACTCCTCGTGGTGGCCGAGAAGGACGGCAGCCTGGCGACGCGGGGCGAAGTGCTTTCCGTGCGGTTCGCGCAGGCGTTCGCACGGAACCTCATCGACCAGCTCTCCGAGCTCCGTCGCACCGGCGCGGCCTGACCGACCGCCAGGAACTCAGGTCGGCTTCCGCACGAGGAACGCCGCGATCTTCTCCTCGATGGTGCGGACTGCGTCGACGTTCGCGTAGGATTCGGGAAGCGAGAGCATCCCGTCCTCGCGACGGACGTAGCCCTGGTCGACGAAGGCCGCGTACGCGTTCGCGAGCACGAGGTTCGAGACGGCTTCGTGGCACCGGACTTCTCCGTCGAGGAACATGCGCTCGCCCACGGCGAGGGCGCGGTTCACGAGGTCCTTGGGAGGGAGCGGTCCCTTGAGGAGTGCGCCGAGGCCGCGCGCGGCGATCCGGTAGGCCTCCACGAAGTTCTCGAGGACGTGGGCGTACGCTTCCACCCGCTCGAGGGCGTCTCCGGAGCCGACGAGCACGACGTCCCCGATGCGCGAGAGCTCCTGCCGCGACTCCATGGACGCCACTTCGTCGTCGAAGATGCGCTCGAAGCTCGCGTCCGCACGGAACTGGAACTCGTATTTGAAGAGACGGGAGAGGGATCGCACGCGATCGCGGAGCACGGTCGTCGGGATGCCGCCGCCCCCGCCGGAGGGGAGGCGACTCTCCGCGAGCAAGGCCGTCGCGACGAGACCCCGGGCGACGAAGAAGTGGACGACGATGTTCTTCGAGATGTCGAGGGACATGCGGGCGTCGTCGGGGACGACGTAGAACGAGTCCCGGGAAGGCGGTTCGGAACCCCGGCGGCGGGAGGACGATCGCCTTCTCGGTGCGCCGGGGACGTGGGCTTCCAGGTGGCCCGCACGGACGAAAAGTTCGCACGCCTCGCGGATCCCCTCGACTCGGAACGCGCCGTCCCCGGACTTCGTGACGAGCGCCGAGGAGAACCGCGCGCCCATGTCCCGGAGGAGGGAGGCGAGCGCCTCGCATCGACGGACGAGTTCGTCGTGACCGAGGCCGCGGCGACCGTGGGCGAGGAGGACCGTCGCCACGAGGGAGGCGGGTGTCACCGCGGTCACGCGGTTGATCTCGTTCATCACCCGGTACGCCAGGCGGGTGACGACGGCGCGCCGTCGTGCGGGGGTCATGGTGGCGAGCGAGTCCTTCGTCGATTCCCCGTCGAGTTCGCGGAGCACGTTCTCGAGGGTGAGGAGTTCGCCGAACTGCACGTTGAGGCGGCCGTAGCGCCCGGCCATCAGGCCCGCGGTGGAGAAGAGGCCGCGGATGTCTTCCTTCTTCTTCTCGCCGCCGGACAGTTCGTGCACGAACGAACCCTCCTCCACCAGGCGCTCGTAGCCGATGGAGATGGGGCAAAAGTACACGGGGCGGCTCGTGACGCCGAGCGCCGCGTCCACGACCATCGAGAGCATGCCGATCTTCGGAGGTAGGAGTTTGCCGGTGCGGGACCGCCCGCCCTCCAGGAAGAACTCGAGGGTCGTCCCGTCCTTGATGAGACGACGGATGTACGCGTCGACCACGGCGCCGTAGAGGCGGTCGCCCTTGAACGTGCGGCGGATGAAGAACGCGCCCGACCTGCGGAAGACGGGGCCGAGCGGAAAGAACGACAGGTTGTCTCCCGCCGCGATGAGCGGGAGCTGCATGTGGTTCTTGAAGAAGAGGTAGGTGAGGAGCAGGTAGTCGACGTGGGACTTGTGGCTCGGCAGGAGGATGATCGTGCCGTCTTTCGCGACGTCGCGGAGTCGCGCGAGTCCCGCCTCGTCGACCTCGAAGCCCGCGTACATCCGCGAGGTGATCTGCTCGAAGAAGGGGACGATGCTCGCGACGGTGTTCACGTCGAGCGACGCCTGGAGCTCCTTCACCATCATGAGCGCGCGGGTCGTGATGACGGTGCGGGCGTGTTCGCCCTCGCCGGCCATGTCGCGGATGATCTTCTGCAGCTTCGGACTGCGGACGACGTCCTCGCGCATGCGGTCGGCCGGCTTCTTCGTCGGACCGATGACGGTCCGTCGTTCCCGTTCGAGGCGCCGGAGGAGGGAATAGGTGATGCGGCGGACGAGCACGTCGTCGGGGACGCGTTTGCCTTCGGACGTCCAGCCTTCGCCGTCGAGGAAGGCGGCGACGTCGACGGGCTCGCCCGATCGCAAGGTCACGTGGCGGTAGTTCGCCAAGAACTGCACCACCGACCGCATCTGACCCGGCCACTCCCTCGGACCGAACAGGGCGTCGATGGCGTTGTGGCGCGCGTCGTCCTGGCTCTTGCTCCAGACGAACACCTGCGGGACGAGCAGGATGGGACGCTCGCTGGAGCGCTGCGTGTCGAAAATCGCGCGCACGAGGTGGTCGCCCTCGATCTTTCCGCGGGCTTTTCCCTCGAGCAGGTGGCCGGGTCGTTTGAGGAAGAGGGCCGCCGCCGACCCGGATTGGATCGTGCGCCTCAGGTCGTCCTCGTCGTCGGTGGACCTACGCGGCCGGAGCGCTTCGAGCCAACCGCGTCCCATGGGTTCGAGGACGAAGAGGCCGAGCTCGTTCGCGAAGCGGACCTGGGGCAGGTCGTAACGCTTCGTCAGGTGGTCGAGCGCGAGGAAGTCGACGAAGGAGAGGTTCCGGAGGACGTAGACGACCGTCCCCCGGGTGCTCGCTTCACGGACGGCACGGACCCACGTCTCGTCGACCGCGACGTGCTGGAAGAAGCGGTCGTAGAGCCAGGCGAGCGCGGGGTTCGGCTCGTAGGCGACGAGGGGCCTCTCGCGCACGGCGGTTCGTCAGCGCTGGCCGAACGCGGACTTGACGACGTTGACGATGCGCTCGTTCGTGGCCGCGGTGATGCCGGTGTTCGCGTGGGGCCACTGGAAGTTGGCGCCGCGGACCTGGTGGCACGAGAGGGACACGAGGATGTCGACGGGCGGACCGCCGGAGCGGGACATCGCGAAGCCGAACTCGGGATAGAGGCAGCTCTCGTTCGACGTCTCGAAGCTCTTCGACTCGCCGAAGATCTTCACGATCTCGTCGCGCACCTTGGGGTCGGTCACTTGCTGCCACGCGATGACGCGGACGTTCTCGAAGCGCGGGGTGGACGTGTCGGGGGCGGGCGTGGCGGCCGCGGCACCGGGCACGAGGCCCGGCGGCAGGAGGCCCGGCGGGAGCATGGCGGCGCCCTGCGTGATCCACTGTTGAATCTGCGGAGGGAGCGTGATGCCTCCAGCCGGTGCGGCCGCGCCGGCCTGCGCCTGCGGGGGTTCGAAGTTCTGGAGGCGGTAGACCGTCACCTGGGATTCCGACATCTCGTCGAACGGCGACTGCAGCTTCGTCCCGAAGCAACCCGTGAGACACGCGACGGACGCGAGACCCGCGATCGTGGCGACAGACTTTCCCATCCAAGCGTCGTTCATCCGTGTACCCTTCCGGTGGCCGCGGCGGGTCGCCGGGCCGGAATCGAAGCTCCCCGATTCGGGGGCGCCGGAACAGTACCAAAATCGAAACCGAATGGGTGTCTGACGTGGTGGCTCTCCAATCGAAGCGCGAGCGTATCGGTCCTGCCCTGCGAGCCCTCGAAACCCTCCTCGGACGCGCCACCGCGCACGTGGCGGCGCGCGTCGTCGAGGGCGACAAGCTCGCCTCCGCGAAGCTCGACGCGGAGCAGCTCGCGGCGCACGGCGTCGCGTACCTCGCGACGGAGGTCGAAGCGGCGCGTCAGATCGACGCGTGGCTCCGACGACTCGAGGACGCGAAGACGGCCACCGAGATCGAGACCCGCACCGCCGTCCTCTACGTGGCGGAGCTCGTGCGCGCGCTCCGCGCCGGCGTGAACCTCGGGCAGACCGAGACGATCCCGCTGTCGGAGATGGGCCTCACGGCCACCGACCTCGGAGACACCCTCGGCGACGGCGCCGTCGCCACCTGGGCCGACGAGTGCACGGCCGCGGGCGAGTGGCTCGCGCTCACGCGTCTCGTGCGCGAACGCGGGACGGGAGCCCTCGGCCTCGACGACGAGATGCTCGTCACGTTGCAGGCCGAGTTCCGGAAGTTCGCGGATCGCGAGGTGAAGCCCATCGCGCAGGACGTCCACCGGAAGGACGTCCTCGTCCCCCTCGAGATCCTCACGAAGATGGGCGAGCTCGGCGTCTTCGGGCTCACCATTCCCGAGGAATTCGGTGGGCTCGGTATGGGCAAGACCGCCATGTGCGTCGTCACCGAGGAACTCTCCCGCGGGTACATCGGCGTGGGGTCCCTCGGCACGCGCGCCGAGATCGCCGCCGAACTGATCCTCGGCGGCGGCACCGACGCCCAGAAAAAGGACTACCTGCCGCGGATCGCCGCAGGCGAGCTCCTCCCGACCGCCGTCTTCACCGAACCGAACAACGGCTCCGATCTCGCGCACATCCAGTCGCGCGCGAAGAAGGCGGACGACGGCTCGTGGCGCGTCCACGGCCAGAAGACGTGGATCACGCACGCGTGCCGCGCGGATCTGATGACGCTCCTCGCGCGAACGAAGCCCGACGACGCCGGGTATGGCGGTCTGTCCATGTTCCTCGCGCCGAAGTCACGCACGGGCGAGGAAGGCCGACCCGAGTTCGTCGATCGCGGGCTCTCGGGTACCGAGATCAAGGTCCTCGGGTACCGCGGCATGAAGGAATACGAACTCTCGTTCGACGACTTCGTGGTTCCCGCGGACGCGCTCCTCGGCGGCGTCGAAGGGCAGGGCTTCAAACAACTCATGGCGACCTTCGAGAGCGCCCGCATCCAGACCGCTGCGCGCGGTGTGGGCGTGGCGCAGGCCGCCCTCGAGGAAGGTCTCCGTTACGGCGAACAGCGCGTCCAGTTCGGCAAACCCATCGTCGAGTTTCCCCGCGTCGCGAGGAAGGTCGCGCGCATGGTGGTCCTCGTGCAGGCGGCGCGGCAGCTCACGCTCTTCTCCGCGCGCATGAAGGATTCCGGCAAGCGATGCGATCTCGAGGCCGGCATGGCGAAGCTCCTCGCCACGCGTGCGGCGTGGGAGTGCGCGGACGCGTCCGTTCAGATCCACGGTGGGAACGGCTACGCCGAGGAGTACGTCGCCAGCCGGCTCCTCGTCGACGCCCGCGTGCTTTCGATCTTCGAGGGCGCGAACGAGATCCAGGCACACGTCGTCGCCCGGCGCCTCTTCGAGAAGGCCCGCTCGAACGAAGCACCGACGAAGTCGAACCCGACCCAGGAGAAGCGATGAACGCGACGATCCACGACTATGGACGCATGCTCGAGGACTTCGCCGTCGGCGAGACGTACGCGCACCCGTGGGAAGTCACCGTCGACGCCGGAGCCGTCGCGCTCTTCCAGGCGAACTTCCTCGATGCGACGCCGACCTACGCGAGCGCACGGTACGCGAAGGATCTCGGACTCGAGGGGCGTCCCATCCATCCGCTCCTCCTGCTCAACTACGGTCTCTCCTTCAGCGTCCACGACGTCTCGGAACAGGCCATCGCCCATCTCGCCTACATCGGCGTGCGATTCCCGGAAGCCTGCTACGTCGGCGAGACCCTGACGGCGACGAGCAAGGTGCTTTCCGCGAAGGCGACGAGCGCCGGCGACCGGGGCGTCGTCCACGTGGCGACGGTTCTCCGCGGCGAAGGCGACAAGGTCGTGTGCGCGTTCGAACGCAAGGCCTTGGTGCGCGCCGGCAAGCTCACGACGCGGCCCGATCCCGGTTTCGGACCCGTCCGCGAACTTCCGGTGCCCGAGGACCGACTCCCCGCCGCCATGCGCGATCGTTTGGCCATGCCGCAGCGGAACTTCGGGTTCGCCGGTTTCGCGGAGGACTTCGAACCGGGGCGCGTGTTCGTCCACGCGTGCGGCAAGACCGTCGAAGGCGCCGAGCACCAACAGCTCACGTTCCTCGTACGCAACACGCACCCGCTCCACTTCGACGAGGTCTACTGCAAGGCGGGCGCGAGCTTCGCCGGGACGCGGGTGGTCTACGGAGGCCTCGTGCTCTCGTGGGTCGCCACGCTGGCGAGCCGCGACACCCTGGGCAACGCGGTCTGGGACCTCGGTCTCGACAACGGCGCACACCCCAACGGCGTCGTGGCAGGCGACACCCTCTTCGCGGCGAGCAAGGTGATCGCGCGCGAGCCCCACGACGCGAAGAGCTCGAAGGTGACCTTCCGCTTGGTCGGCACGAAGAACGTCCGCGCCGACGTCCTCCTCGCCCAGGGCGCCGATCTCTTCACGAGCGAGCTCGCGAAGAAGGACGGGAAGGTGAAGGAGAAGGTCGTCGAGATCGACCGGACCGTCCTCGTGAAGAACCGACGCGCCTGATGCCGGTGCCCGCCCCGCCGCCCCCGATCCACGTGGTCGTCGACGAGGGCGGCGGTTGCCTCGACGCACCTGCGTTCGAACGATCCTTCTTCGCGCGCTCGAAACGCACCCGCGGGGCCGGCGCTCCCGGGGACGCCACCCTCCACGTCCGCGTGCGGGGCGCGGCCGCGCCGTACCACGGCGTCGTCCGTCTGGAAGTTCCCGGCGACGAAGCCCACGAGCGCACGCTCGAGGGGAAAACGTGCGAGGACGTCGCGCACGCCCTCGTCCTCGTCGCGACGTTGCTCTCCGACGCGGACGCCGACGAGGGCGAGAGCGCCACCGGCAGCATCGGGGCGTCGATCCGTATCGACGTCTCCGATCGACCTCCTTCCGACGCGCCGGCCGAACCGGAACCGGAGGAACCCGCGCCGGTCGTCCGACGGTTCCCTTTCGTGGCGCGCGTCGGCGTCCAAGGGGCCGCGGGCTTCGCCGGTGGCGAAGGTCCTTCTCCTTCGGCCGGTCTCGTCTTCGACCTGGAACGGCGGGGAGGCACGTTCCTACGAGGGCTGCGCGCGGGCGTCGCCTACGACGAGGGTCGGTTCTCGCGTGCTCCGGCATCCATCTTCGTCCGCAGCGTCCACGGTCGGCTCGAACCCGTCGTCGTGCGCGGCAGCGACGGTCCATTTTCGTACCGCGCGTACGTCGCGCTCGAGGCGGGGGCGACCTTCGCGGAAGCTACGGGGCCCCTCGTCGGCACGCCCCGATCCCGTCCGTCGTTCCGGACGGGCGCGGGCGTCCGCGCGGAGGTGCGGATGTTCGGCCCCCTGGCGTGCGAATTCGACCTCGGAGCGACGGTGCCGTGGATCCGGGACGCGTACGTCGTCGAGTCGCCGCCCGTCACGGGATCGTCGGCGCCGGTGCCCGGAGAACGCGTCGCCGAACCTTCGCCCGTCGTCCCGTACGCACGCGCGGGAATGCTCGCGGTGTTCTGAGGGGGCTGGGGCCATGTGCCCCCCCGATGTCCCATCCGAAACCCCGAGGCGTTCCGGGATCTTGCGGGGGACCGCGCCGACGATGTCGAATTCGTGATCGGCCGCCGGCCCCCCGGGAATTCCAGGGTGTCGCCCACGCCCCGCCCGACCCACGATGGAGCCCTCTTCCCATGACGTCCGCATCCGCGCGCTCGCCATCGATCACGCCGACTTCGTGTGGCGTTCGCTTCGACGTCTCGGCGTTCCGGAGCTCCACGTGGACGATGCGGTGCAGGAGGTCTTCGTGACGGTGGCGCGCAAGCTCGACTCCATCGAACCGGGCAAGGAGAGGAGCTTCCTCTTCGGCGTCGCCTCGAACGTCGCCGCCCACGCACGTCGCTCGTTCGCGCGACGGCGCGAGGTCGCCGCCGTGGACGGGTTCGACGTCGCCGACGAGACGATGCCGGGTGCCGACGTCGAACTCGTGCGGGCGGAGGAGCGTCGGGCCCTCGACCGCGTGCTCGACACCCTCGACGACGATCTGCGCGTCGTCTTCGTGCTGTTCGAACTCGAGGAGATGTCGACCGCGGCCATCGCGGAATGTGTCGGCGTGCCGCACGGCACCGTCGCTTCGCGGTTGCGGCGCGCCCGGGAGTCGTTCCAGGCCGCCGTCACGCGCGAACGGGCGGCGGCACGTCGCGCGTCGCACGACGCGGGAGGTGCACGCACGGGAGGGACCGCGCGATGAGCGTGGACGGACACGAGAAGGACCCCGAGCGTCTGCTCGCGGCCGACGGCGACGCGTTCGGAACGCGACTCCTCCGGTCTGCGAAGGAAGACCGCATGCCCGACACCTCGAAGGCCGCGCTCCTCGTCGCGCTTTCCGGTGCGGCGACGATCGCGGGCACGGCGACGTCCCCCGTCGCGGTGTCGCACGTGGGGACGAGCTTCGGCTGGGGGGCGAAGGCGGGCATCGTGGGTCTCGCGGTCGCCTTGGTCGCGGGAAGTGCCGCGTTCGTCGCGACCCGCGACGACGCCCGCGACGCGGTGCCGTCCTCTGCTTCGTCAGCACCGGTGGGCGACGGCACGACACGCGCCCCGCACACGACGTTCGTCGAGGCACCTCCGTCCACCTCCGTCGCGACACCGGCCGTCGTCGTCCATCCGGGCGAGACCGCTCCGGACGAACTCGGCGTCCGCCGTACGCCGGCTCCGACCCGGACGGGAACCGTTTCCCCCGCGGCGGCCCCCTCCGTCGTGAGCGCGTCGCCCGGCATCGTCGCGACGGATTCGCTCGCGGCCGAGACGGCGGCGCTCGCGGAAGCGCGTGCCCGACTCCGTGGTGCCGACCCGGCCGGCGCCCTCGCGGAGCTCGACGCGTTCCGCGCGGCGCACCCCCGTCCGGTCCTCGGCGACGAAGCGACGGTCCTCCGCGTGGAAGCGTTGGCCGCGAAGGGCGACCTGTCCGCCGCGCGCGCGCTGGGCGAACCGTGGCTCGCACGACACCCGTCGAACGCGTACGCGTCCCGCGTCCGCCGTGCCCTCGGGAGCACGCCTTGAAGGGTGCACGTTCGCGACTTCCGTCCCGCGCCGACCGGGTCGCCCGATTCGGCCTCGTCCTCGCTGCCACGACGGCCGGCGTCGCGTGCACCTCGCGCGTGTCCCTCGGTACGTTCGATGGACTCGACGCGGGGTCCGGCGTCGACGCCTCCGGCGACGCACCTCCTTCCTTCGGAGGCGACGCGGGACGGCACGACCGCGCGCCCGATGCGCGACCGACCCCGGGCTGCGACGACAAGCCCTGCGCCGCGCTGTGCGATCCATGCGGTCCGGGCGCCGCCCCGGGATGCGACGGAGGTGGCGTCTTCCACGCGTGCAACGCCGACGGCGTGTGCAGCACCGGCTATCCGTCGTGCGTCGGTATCCACGCCGTGGACGCGGGGGACCCCTCGTTCGTGCCGTGCCGGGGCAAGACGTGCGGCGATACGTGTCCCTTGTGCGACACGAGCGATCCGAACTGTCCGCGCGTCGTCATCACGCAGGTCGAGGCCGGTACGACCGACGAGACCGTCGGCGTGTGCGGATCGGACGGCGTGTGCAGCACCGCGTCGACGACTTGCCCGTAGCCCTGGACCGGCCCTCGCGCTACGACGAGGGTATGTTCTCCATCAAGAAGATCGATCACGTCGCCGTGTGCGTGAAGGACATCGACGAGGCCGCGGCCGCGTACAAGAAGGCGTTCGGTCTCGAAGGCACCGTGCGTGAGGTCGTCGCCTCGCAGAAGACGGAAGCCCTCCTCCTTCCCATCGGGGACGGGAACATCGAACTCATCTCGCCGAAGGGCAACGACGGCCTCGTGAAGTTCCTCGAGAAGCGAGGTCCGGGTCTCCATCACATCGCCGTCGAAGTCGAAGGCATCGAGGCCGCGCTCGCGTTCCTCAAGGGAATCGGCGTGCCCCTCATCGACGAGACGCCGCGTTCCGGCGCCCGAGGACACAAGGTCGCGTTCGTGCATCCGAAGGCCACGGGCGGTGTCCTCGTCGAACTCGTCGAGCCCGACGCCGCGTCCCACGGCGCGGTGACGGCGCCTCCTCCCGCGGGCGCCGAATGATCTTCCGTCAGCTCTTCGATCGCGAGAGCTCGACGTTCACGTACCTCCTCGCGGACGCGTCCACGGGAGAGGCGGCCCTCGTCGACACCGTCCGGGAAAACGTCGACCGCGATCTCAAGCTCGTGGCCGAGCTCGGGCTCACGTTGAAGCACGTGCTCGAGACCCACGTGCACGCCGACCACGTGACGGGGGCGGGGGAGATCCGGCGGCGCACCGGGGCGCGGACGCATGTCGCGAGGGAGGGCGAGGTGCCCTGCGCGGACGACGACCTCGTGGCCGGCGCCGTCGTGCGCGTCGGGGCCGTCGAACTCGTGACGCTGGCGACGCCCGGGCACACCGCGGGCTGTCTCAGCTTCCTCGTTCGCGAGAACGGCGACGCCGACCGCGTGCTGACCGGGGACGCGCTCCTCGTCCGCGGGTGCGGACGCACCGACTTCCAGGGCGGCGACTCCGGCACGCTGTTCGATTCCGTCCGCGGACAGCTCTTCGCGTTGCCGGATCGGACACTCGTCTTTCCCGCCCACGACTACAAGGGCTTCTCGGTCACGACCATCGGCGAGGAGCGGGCCCACAATCCGCGCCTCGGCGAGGCCGTGACCCGGGACGCCTTCGTCGCGCTGATGGCCGGCCTGAACTTGCCGCCACCCGGGAAAATCCACGAAGCACTGCCCCTGAACCGGCAATGTGGCGACGTCGCGCCCGCACCCCGGAATCCCCAAGGGACCGCCTGATCGCACCCTCCCCGGACCGTCGTCGGTCGCCCGTGACGACCCTCGGACGCTCCCGCGGCCGAGCCCGGTTTTGCAGCTTGGTTTGGGGAAAAGCCTGGAGTAGGGTGCTCCCCGCTCCGAGCCCCGACGACCTGTCACGACCCCGTGACGTCGACCCTAGCGCGGTCTCCGAGCCATCGAGATCTAGACGGAGGCTGGCTTTGAAGACGTGGAATAAGGGCATTCATGCGCGACTCGTGAGCGGTGTGTTGGCAGGATCCATCGCCTTGACGTACGGCGGTGGCCCGGCGCTCATCCAGCTCGCCCACGCCCAAGCACCGGCCGCGACGGCAAAGCCCGCGGCAGCGCCGGCGAAGCCCGCGGCAGCTCCCGCGGCGAAGCCCGCGGCCGCGCCCGCGAAGCCCGCGGACGCCAAGCCGGCCGCTGCGGCCGCGAAGCCCGCGGACGCGAAGGCCGCCACGGACGCGAAGAAGCCCGAAGCAAAGAAGCCCTCCGCCGCCGATCAGAAGAAGGCGAAGGACGCCCTCGCCGCCGGCGAGAAGAAGTGGAAGGCGAACGACTTCGAAGGCGCCCTCAAGGACTTCGAAGCCTCCGACGCCGCCGTGCCGTCCCCGGCCGCCGCGCGTTACATCGGCCTCGCGCAGGACAAGCTCGGTCACGCGACCGAAGCCGTCGCCGCGTACGAGCGCTTCCTCGCGGACGTCCCCGCGAAGATGAAGAAGGAAGGCGAAGAGGCCACCGCGCGCGTCGCCGAGCTCAAGGCGAAGCCGGGCACCGTGCACGTCGAGTCGACGCCCGCCGGCGCCGCCATCGCCGTCGACGGCAAGGCCCTCACCGACGCGTCGAAGCCCGCGGGCGCCGACGGCAAGCCGGCCGACAAGGTCACGCCGTCCGACGTGGAGCTCGCCCCGGGCAAGCACACCATCGAACTCACGCTCGACAAGCACGAGCCGACGAAGAAGGAAATCGACGTCGCGTTCGCGTCGAAGAGCGACGTGAAGGCGGAACTCACGAAGAAGGAAGAGCCCCCGCCGCCGCCGGTCGTCGCGGAAGCTCCCCCGCCGCCGCCGCCGCCGCCCCCTCCGCCGCCGCCCCCGCCGGAACGCAGCCTCGTCCCGGCGTTCATCACGGGTGGCGTGGCCGTCGCGGCGGCGGGTGTCGGTACCGTGTTCGGCATCATGGCCCTCGGCGACAAGAGCGACTTCGACAAGGCACCCTCCGTCGGCAAGGCGGACGACGGCGAGAACCATGCCCTCATCGCCGACATGGCGTTCGGTGTCGCCCTGACGCTCGGCGTCACCTCGGCCGTCCTCTTCCTCACGAACGACAGCCCCTCCGAGGCGCCGAAGGCCGCCAAGGAAGACGACGCGAAGACGCGCTCCGCGAAGGCGAACAAGGTCACCGTCACGCCGCTCCCGATCGTCACCACGCAGGGTGGTGGCGCCGGCGCCCTCATCCGCTTCTGATCACGGGACGCGTCGCGCGGAAACGCAGCACGCCCTCGGAACCTCGACGCCGCGGCGATCTCCGGATCGCGGCGGCGTCGTCGTTTCGACTCCCGGATCAGCCCCGCGCCGACGCGACCTTCGAGATCGCCGCAGCCACCGCGTCCACGTCGGGCGGCAAGGTGACGGGGACGTTGGCGTGGCGCGCATGGATGCCCGACAGCGTCCGCTCGTGGTAGCCGAGCTTGAATTCGGTGAACTTGAGACCGTTCGCCGTCGAGACGACGACGACCCGGTCGTCCTTCCGGATCACGCCCGCCTTCCGCTGCTTCTCCGTGGCCGCGAGGGCGACCGCCGTGTGCGGGCACGCGTAGAGTCCCGCGCGGTCGGCCCGGGCGGCGGCGTCGGCGAGTTCGTTCTCGGACGCTTGCTCCACCACGCCCTCCATCGCCCGGAGCGCCACCATCGCGCGCGGTGCGCTCACGGGGTTGCCGATCTGGATGGCGCTCGCGAGGCTCTTGTCCGCACGTACCGGCGCGACGGTGTCTTTGCCTTCCTTGAAGGCGCGGTACATCGGGTTCGCGTTCTCCGCCTGGGCGACGAGCAGGCGCGGCAAGCGCGACACGACTCCGAGCTCCTTCATCATGCGGAACCCCGCGTGGAGCGCCGCCGCGTTCCCGAGGTTGCCGCTCGGGATGACGACCCATTCGGGCACGTCCCATCCCATTTGCTCGGCGATCTCGAGGGCGACCGTCTTCTGACCCTCGATGCGGAGCGGATTCATGGAGTTCGCGAGGTAGATGAGGCCGCGCTTCGCGAGTTCACGTACGACGACCATGCACCCGTCGAAGTCCGTCTCCAATGCGAGCACCGTGGCGCCGTGCGCGAGGGGTTGGACGAGTTGGGCCGTGGACACGAGTCCCTTCGGCAGGAGGACCACGACGGGCAGCCCGACCAACGCGCCGTACGCCGCCAGCGACGCCGACGTGTCCCCGGTGCTCGCGCAGGCGATGACGGGCGACGCGAGCGCGCCTTCCGCGAGTGCCTTCCTCACCGTGCTCACGAGCACGGTCATGCCGAGGTCCTTGAACGAACCCGAATGCGAATTGCCGCACTGCTTGATCGCGAGATTCGGGACGTCGATGGACGCGCCGAAGCGCGTCGCGCGGAAGAGGCTCGTGCGCCCCTCGTCGGTCGAGACGACGTGGGCCGTCGCGAGCTCGGGAGCGACCCATTCGCGTTTGCTCCAGACGCCGGACGTGTCGGGGAACGCGTTCGACGCGCGGCGCCCGTCGAACGTCTTTTTCCACGTGTCCGCGGGGACGGTCGCGAGGGCCGCCATGTCATGGGCCACTTCGAGCAGGCCGTCGCAGGTCGGACAGCGGTACACGGGGCGCGTGAGCGGGTGGGTGCCGGCGCAGCCGCGGAAACAGCGGAATGCCGCCGTGAACTTCGCGGGGCTCTTCGGATCGATCGTGGTCATCGGGGCCTCGGGCACAACGGGAGCGACGTCCTCGGTTCAGGGCGGTTTGGGGATGCAGCGGAGGGCGGGACGTTTGTCGGTGCCACCGCTACCGCCGATGGTCACGTCGTCCGCGACGCAGATCATCCGCGAGCCGCAGTCGTCGTCCCGCCCGCACACGTCGGTGCAGACGCCGGCGTCGGCGGAAATCGGATCGCGGATGCACTTCTCGAAGGCGCACGTCGCACCCGACGTGTTCGGATCCGCCCAATCGGAGCACGCCGAGTTGATGGGCGCCGAACCGTCGAAGTCCTTGAGGCCGCTGCACGCGGCGACGAAGTCCTCGGTGCCGGCGTCGTTCGTGGCGCCCGTCGTCCGGAGCGCGCAGACGACGGGGCGGCCTCCGAGGGTACGTCCGACGCACTCCGACGACGTCCGGCACGCCGGGAGGCAGGTCTTCGGGTACCGGCCCGAGTCGTAGGTGAAGCAGAAGCCGCTCTTGCACTGTGCGTTCGTCGCGCAGGTCGTCCAGTCCTCCTGGCGGTTCGGTCCGCCGGCGTCGGCTTGCACCGTGCACGCGAAGGTGGTGTGGCCGCGGAGGCGGGCGATGGTGCACCGGGACGACGCTCCGGAAGGGGAACTCGTGCAGTCCGACGTCGCGCAACAGGTGTCGAGACAGCTTCCGCTCTCGCAGACGCCGGATCGGCATTCCGATCCCGACTGGCACGGCGCACTCGAGGCCTTCGCGCCCACGCGGGACGTCGGATCGAGGAGACCCGTCGGTACGCAGTAGTTCCCGCCGCGACCCGTGGCGAAGCAGACGTTGTCGTTCGGGCACTCCTGGGAGCTGCAACAGGGTTTGGTGCAGAATGCACCGAGTCGCTGGACGAGCGGCTCGGAGAAGAGGTACGTCTTCGCGCACCGGAGGTTCCCGCCGCACACGCCGTCGCCGCAGGAGACGAAACCCCTCGGGACGCACGTCCGCGTGGCGGTGTCGCAGGTCTCGGTCGCCGCGCAGGCCGTCGGGCACGCCGACGCGTCCGGTACGACGGGGACGTCCGACATGGCGTCGGGGAGGGGGAGTCCTGTGTCGACGACGGTGCGATCCGCCGGGGCATCCGCGCCTCCGTCGGGAGTGGTGCCGCCCTCGCAGTCCTCGTCGACGAGGCCGTCGCAATCGTTGTCGAAGCCGTCGCACGTCTCGGTGGCCTCGCACGTGACGCAACTGCCCGAGCGGCAGTAGTTCCCGGTCGCGCAGACGTCCGTCCCCTCGCCGCAGGTGAAGGGCGGCGGATCCGAGCCCACGATGAACTGGCACCCCGCGAGGCCCGCAGCTCCGAACACGAGGCCCGCGACGAGCGCGCGAAGTCGACGGTGCGGTCGCATCAGAACCGCCCCACGAACGAGACGCCCGCGCCGCCGGGGCCGGTGACGGGAACGGCCGTCACGCGCGGGGGGGCTTCCGTGCGCGTGCGCCCGAAGTAGAGGATCGCCGTCGCGGCCGCGGCGGCGATGCCGGCCCCGAAGAACACGTCCGCGACCACACCTTGGGTATGGGCCGAGTTCGTACGGGCGAGGAGGTCGGAATAGGAACCATCCTTGCCGGTGACGAATCCGGACGACGGCTTCGAGGTCACGGCGCTCACGCCGAGCGCGGTCCCCGCGCCCACGAAGACGACCGTCGCTCCGGCGGCGACGAGGGTCCAGCCGTCCAGGACTCCGCGCACCGTCACCGGCGGGGACGGAGGAGGCGGAAGGGCGGACGGCTTCGGAGCCTCGAGCTGGACGACCTTCGGCGCGACCTCACCCTTCGCGCCCTCGAGCCTCCGCACGTACGCTTCGCCTCGTGCACGTTCCTCGTCGTCCGGGTCCATCCCGAGGTACATGCGGAAGAACTCGAGGGCCTTCGGGATGTCCGCGAGCTTCTCGTGGACCACGCCGAGGTTGAAGACGAGCTCCTTGCTCCGCGGATCGAATCCGCGGGCCGCTTCGAGCTCGACGATGGCCTGACGGTAGGCACCCTGGGCGTAAAGGTCCCGGGCCGCCTGGAAGTGGCGCTGCGCTTCGACCTCGGACGCGCCGACGGTCCCGTCGGACGTCTTTCCGCCGGGTGCACGCGGCTTCTTCCCGTCGGCCTTCGGTTCCGCGTCGCGTTTTCCGGCGTCCTTGGGACCCTGCGCGTGCGCGGGCGCGGGCAGGACCGCGGCGCCGAGAGCGAGGGCCAGGGCGAGGGAGGTCGTTCGCATCGGGACCCCTCAAGCGTATCCCGAGAGCTTCTCGAAGGGATGGGCCGATCGCCTGAAAAGAGTACTCTCGTACGTCGTGGAGACGAACCGGTGGGACCGACGGGAAGGCGAACGGAAAGCGCGTGCACGGGCGCGGACGTGGGCGCGCGTGGGACGGGTCGTCCTCGGCGGTTCCGCGCTCGTCGCCGTCGCGATGCCCGTGCGTGCGAACGGGAGGTTCCCGGCGGCGAACCAACTCGTGGCCCGACCCGGCGATCCGTCTTCCATGATCCTGCGTGCGACCTACGGCATGCTGTTCTCGCGAGACGCGGGTGTGACGTGGCACTGGGTGTGCGAGCGTGCCATCGGCTACAACGGCGCCGAGGACCCGGCGCTCGGCGTTTTTCCCGACGGCCGTGTCACGGCCGGCCTCTTCAAGGGACTCGCCGCGACGACGGACCAAGGGTGTTCGTGGAGCTTCGTGAAGGGCGGGCTGGAAGGGCAGGTCGTCATCGACGTGGCGCAGTGGCCCGGTCACCCGGAACGCGGGGTCGCGCTCACGTCGACCTACGCCGGCGAGATCGCGGGGACGCCCAGGTACAAGAACGAGATCTTCCTCACGGAGGATTCGGGGTCGACCTGGAACCGCATCGGGAGCGCCATCGACCCCCGCGCGATATCGGAGACGATCGAGGTCGCGGATTCCGATCCGAATCGCATCTACGTGTCGGCCATCCGGGGCGAGGACAAGAAGCGCGAAGGCCTCGTGTTCGTGTCGACCGACGGCGGCGCGAAGTTCGTCGAACGGAAGGTGCCCATCGTCCTCGCCGACGAGCGCGCGCCGTTCCTCGCGGCGGTCGACCCGAAGAACGCGGACCGCATCTACGTACGCACGAGCGGTCCCGAGAAGAACCGCCTGCTCGTGAGCGACGACGCCGGCAAGAAGTTCCGGGCCGTGTTCACCGGAGGGCCTCTCCTCGGCTTCTCGCTCACCGACGGCGGCGAGACGGTGTACGTCGGAGGATCGAAGGACGGTCTCCACGTCGCCTCGACGAAGGACTTCGCGTTCACGAAGCGGAACACGAAAGCCATCGAGTGCCTGACCTCCGTCGGCAAGACCCTCTACGCGTGTTCGAACGAAGCGAACGGCTTCATCCTCGGCCGATCCGACGACCAGGGCACGACGTTCGCGCCGTTGCTCCATCTCGGGTCGATGGCCGGACCGCTCGCGTGTCCGGCGGGGACATCCATGAACGTCTGCGCCACGGATTGGGCGCAACTCAAGCTCGAGTTCAACATCGAGGCGAGTCCGGGCAAGGGCGCCGACGGCGGCGTGGAGGGTGGACTTCGTGCGGAGGATGCCGGCGGTGCTCCCGCTCCGAAGAAAGGAGCGCGAGCGTGCGCGTGCGACGTCGTCGGCGCACGCTCGTCCCTCCCGCCCGGTGTGCCGTGGCTCCCTCTCGCGTCGATCGCGACGTGGACGTCGCTGGCCGCGTCGCGTCGATTCCGACGGACGCGGATGCGGATGCGAAGCGAGGAGGGGACCCCGTGAGCGCGCATTCGCCCTCGAACTTGGAAGGGACCCTCCGCGAACGGTGCCTCGCCGTCCGTCGAGCCTCGCGGACCCTCGCGACCGCGTCACGGGAGGCGAAAGACGCGCTCCTCCAGCGCATCGCCGCCGGACTCCGGCAGTGGACCTGCGAAATCGCGTCCGCCAACGAGGCGGACGTCGACGACCTCCGGTCGAAAGGCGGAACCAAGGCTTTCGAGGACCGGCTCCGACTCGACGCCGGACGGATCGAGGCCGTGGCGCGCAGCGTGGAAGAGGTGATGGCCCTGGCCGATCCCGTCGGCGAAGTCGTTTCCACGACCACGCGTCCGAACGGACTCCGGGTGTCGCGGGTGCGCGTACCGCTCGGCGTCGTCGCGATGATCTACGAGGCGCGGCCGAACGTGACGATCGACGCCAGTGTGCTCTGCCTCAAGACCGGCAACGGGGTCGTGCTCCGCGGAGGTTCGGAGGCGTTCCGGACGAACCAGGCCCTGGGGGACGTCGTCCGGGGAGCGCTCGACGCGTCGGGTCTTCCCGAGGACCTCGTCTACGTGGTTCCGTTCACCGACCGCGAGGCGGTCCTTCACCTGGTCCGTCAGGTCGAGTCCGTCGACCTCGCGATTCCGCGCGGCGGCGAGTCGCTCATCCGGTTCGTGACGGAAAACGCCCGCGTCCCCGTCGTCCAACATTTCAAGGGCGTGTGCCACATGTTCGTCGACGTCTCGGCGGACCTCGCGATGGCCGAGGCCTTGGTCGTGGATGCGAAGCTCTCGCGGCCGGGCGTCTGCAACGCGCTCGAATGTCTCCTCGTGGACGCGAAGGTCGCGCCCTCGTTCGTTCCGAAGGTCGTCGGGCGCATGGTGGCCGCGGGCGGGAAGGTGCTCGGTTGCCCGCGGACCCGGGCGCTCGACTCCCGCGTGGACCCCGCATCCCCCCAGGACTTCGGCCGCGAATTCCTCGACGTCGTCCTCGCCGTCCGCGTCGTCGACGGCCTCGACGACGCGCTCGACCACGTGCGGACCTACGGTTCCGGGCACACGGAGGCGATTGTCACGGCCGACGGTGCCCACGCCGATCGCTTCCGTCGCGAAGTCGACGCGGCCTGCGTCGTCGTGAATGCGTCGACGCGGTTCCACGACGGTGGCGAACTCGGCCTCGGAGCGGAAATCGGCATCGCCACGAGCCGCCTCCATTGGCGGGGCCCCATGGGTCTCGAGAGTCTCACGACCATGAAATGGGTCGTCGACGGATCCGGACAGACCCGCCACGGATGATCCCGGAAATCGCGCCACGTCGAAGTTGACGACGCGCCCCGCGCACACGAGGATTCGAGGGCAGGACGACGGCCGGGTGCCGTTCGTCCTCCGCGAAAGGACGACCACGTTGGCTTCGAAAAAGACGGTTGGCGGCAAGGGAATGGGCGCGTCGAACGAGAACGGCTCCTCCAAGCGATCGAACGATCGACCGAAGCTCCGATCGTCCCACTCGCGTCGCGCCGACGACGCGCCGAAGGCCGGTTTCCGAGGTGGCGAGTCCCGGGGGCCGGGCGGTGCGAAGAAGAAGGCCGCGAAGGGCGCGCCCGCGGGCGCGCGGTCCGGCGGGAAGGTGTTCGGCAAGCTCGTCACGCCGAAGCTCTCCCCGGCGAAAGCCGGCGGACCGTCGAAGGCGGGTGTCAAGGCGACGCCGAAGAAGGCGAAGGGAACCGTCCGCGACACACCGGTCTCGAGCATGGCCAGCGACTCCGCGCGCAAGGTCGCGATCACGATCGCGACCGCGGCCCTCGAGAAGAAGGCCGTCGGTCTCGAGATCCTCGACGTGGCAGGACGTGTCGATTACGCGGACTTCCTCGTCATCATGACCGGACGGAGCGATCGTCAGGTCGCCGCGCTCGCGCAGGGCATCGAGGAGGGTCTCCGCAAGATCGGCAAGCGCCCGCTCTCGACCGAGGGCTTGCCCCTCGCGCGCTGGGTACTGATGGACTTCGGCGACGTGGTCGTCCACATCTTCCAGGACGACGCCCGGAGCCTCTACGACATCGACGGCCTCTGGATGGATGCGAAGCGGCTTCCCGTTCCCGATTCCTCCACCCTGAACTGAGACGACGCGCGGCCGCGCCGGAGACTCACATCCCCAGGCGCGCCGCGGCGTAGAGCTCGTCCCAGTTCGCGTCGAGCAGCTTCTGGAACTCGGCGAGCGACTTAACGGTCGTGCGGCTTCCGGACGCGTCGACGACCTGCACGGCGCCGTACGCGTCGAAGCGCACGAAGTTCTTGAGCACGCGGTCGGTGGTCTCGGCGCGGAGCATGGCCGTCTTCTGCAGGGGCGAGAGCAGCGTGCCGGCGAGGGTCTTCGTGCCTTCGGACTTCAGCTTCTGGAGGGCGCCGAGCGCGCGCTTCTGTTCGACGATGGCGTCCTTCATGGCCGTGGCGAAGGACTTCTTCGGATCGGCGGTGATCGCCTCGTCGACGAGCTTCACGATGCCGCCGTCGACGCGCGTGCCCGCACCGGACTTCACCACCTCGAGCGACGCCGTCCGCGCTTCGTCGAGGGTGTCGACCAGGATGGCCACGGCACCCTCGGCCTTCGGATACTCGATGCCGAAGAACTCCTTGTAGTTCCGCTCGAGGAACGCGTGCGGGAACTTCGCGGGGTCGTCGATCGAACGGATGCTCCCCACGGACTCGATCAACTTCTCGGCCATCTTCGCGATCGCTCCCTCGTCCCCGAGGGCGTCGGCGCGGCCGAGGAGGGCGTTGAGGAGATACGTCACGCGGCGGAGCTTGTCCGCGTCGCCCATGCTCGCGATGGGCTCCTTGGTGATCATGATCGCCGTGTGGAAGAGACCGCCCACGAGCGAACGTTCCACGTCGCGTGCTTCCTGGCTCCAGCTCACGGCCACGAGCAACTCCGAGAGCTTCTGAGGGTCGACACCCTTGCCCTTCATGCTCGTCGCGATCGCGTCCATGGATCCGAGCAGATCGGCGAACATGCCGTCGACCTGGCGCATGGCCTGGCCGTTCACGCTGTCGCCGTCGAGGCTCACGAGCGCGCGCTTCATGGAAGCGACGAACGCTTCGGGCTCCACGTCCTTCGGGATCGCGACGCCGATGAGTTCCTGGAGCGCGCGTCGCTGACCGGGGACGTCCTTGGCGCTCCGCAGGGCCGTGTCCATCTCGCCGACCACCGCCTTCGCGAGGCCTTCGCCCCGGAAGCGTTCGACGAGGCCGGCGAGCTTCGCGCCGACCCCCGTGACGGTGATGGCGTCCTGGGACTCGATGGAGGTCGTGTCGGTGCCGTCGGTCGCGCCACCGCACGCGACGGCGGCGAGCGAACTCGCCACGATCATGCCGCGGAAGACGCGCGCGAAGGGGATGGGGAAGAACCGCGGACCGGGAGACGGGACGTTTCGGGTGGGCATCGTGGACTCTTCCCTTCGACGGTGGGAGAGGAGGTGGGATTCACGAAAGCTCGCACGTGGCCGCGCGTCCGCCACCGGAATTCCCGGCGGATCGTGGGGGATTCATGGGCGACGGGCCGGTCGATCGTCGATCCATCGCGCGACGTCGTGTCCACGAATGTCCGACGAATGCGGGCGACGCGATCGGTCGACGTGCGTCATCGGGCCGGACGGGGACGCGGATTCCGTGCGGCGTCGCGCCCGTCTCGAAGACGCCACGACACGCGCGATCCGGGGAGTCAGGAATCGGTGGTCGCTGGTTTCGTCGGCTTCAGGAAGTACGCGAGCCCGATCGACAGGAAGTAGAGCGCGACGAGCGCCGCCGTGACGACGAGTTGCGCGGAGACTTCCGGACCGGGCGTCACGATGGCGCCGAGGATGAACGCGAGCAGCACCGCCCAACGCGTGAACTTCACGAGCTGCTGCGGCGTCACGATGCCGGCGAGCACGAGGAAGCTGATGAAGAGAGGCAGCTCGAACGACGCGCCGAAGCCGAGAATCGTCTGGGTCGCGAAGTCGAGGTAGAACTCGAGCGTCGGCCGCTGCGTGAGGATGGTCCCGCTCTCGGACACCTGCCCGAGGAGCGAGAAGAAGAAGCCGAACGTGAAGGGGAAGCCGAAGTAGTACGCGAACGCCACGCCGCCGAGGAACAGCAGGGTCGAGAAGAGGACGAACGGCACGATGTACCGCTTCTCCTTGGCGTAGAGCCCCGGGCTGATGAACGACCAGAGTTGGTAGAAGATCACCGGCGCCGAAAGGATGATCCCCGCGAAGAGCGAAAGCTGCAGGTAGCCCACGAACACGTCGGCGGGCGAGAGCGTCTGGAGCTCCGGCGCTCCCGGCAGACCTCGATCGTGCCAGGCCTTTTCGTAGGGCTTCACCATCCAGGCCAGGATCTTCACGCGGAAGTTCCAGGACAGGATGGTGCAGACGCCGAGGGCGATCGCCGCGCGCACGATGCGACGACGCAGCTCGTCGAGGTGCTCCCAGATCGTCATGCGGACGTCGGCTTCGGGAGCCTTCGACGTCGCGCCGTCGCCGGACGTGCCGGCGGTCTCGGTGGTGGCCGGTCCGTCGTTCATGACGGCGCGACCTCCGGCGAGGGGGGAGGGGGTTCGGAATCGGGTCCGTCTTCCTCCGGAGACTCGGGGAAGGGGAGGCCCGCGACGTAGTCGTCGTCCGTGGCCCAGGGCGAGCGGACGTCGGTCTCGACGTAGACGATGGAGCTCTCGGGCATGGCGGACAGTCCGTCGGGACCGTCCACCGGGTGTTCACGCTCGCGGACGATCTCGATGGAGGGAGCCTCGGCGGGGGCGTCGACGATCTCCGCCGTCCGCTCGACGCGGATCTGGCTCATGACGTCGTGGATCTCGCCGCGCGCGAGCTTCCGGATCTCGTTGATGTCGTGGTGGAGATTTCCCTCGCGGAGGACTTCGTCGATGCCGCTCTGCGCGCGGAGGTCGGCCGCCATCCGTCGGAGCCGGCCTGCCCACTGACCCGCCTTCCGCAGGACCTTCGGCAGGTCCTTCGGGCCGATCACCACGATCGCCGCGATGATCACCACGAGAAGCTCGGGAAAACTCAGGCCGAACACCCGCAAACACTACGGCAGGCACGGGCCGAATGGAACAACGTGCACCTCCCGAAGACGGGCCACGAGCGGCGGAGGCCGAATTCTGCTACGTCCGCGTCGTGGACGAACCCACGAGTCCCCCCCCGACCGAGAGCTCCGGCGGTTCCGCGCGCGCGCCGCTTCAGGGATTCGCGTCGGCGGACCTCGTGCGTGAGTTCCCCTCCGTCCCCCTCGCCGAAGCGCGGAAGATCGTGAGCGCCATCTTCCGTTTCGGCGAGCTCCCGAAAGGAATTCCCGGTGTCACGCGGGCGTCCATGGCCGCCGTCCGCGAGGGCGGTCACGTTCCCCGACTCGAGGTGCTCCGCCAGCTCGCGAGCCGCGAGGACCCGTTCGTGAAGTTCGCGCTCCGCACCTCGGACGGCGAGGTGGTGGAAACCGTGCGCATCCCCCTCGAGAGGGAAGGGCGCTACTCGGTGTGCGTCAGCTCCCAGGTCGGCTGCGCGCTCGCGTGCGCGTTCTGCGCCACGGGCCGGATGGGGCTTCGCCGCAACCTCGAGGTCTGGGAGATCGTCGAACAGGTACGCATCGTGCGCGCGGGCCTCACGACGGGACGCGTCCACGGCGTGGTCTTCCAGGGCATGGGCGAACCCATGGCGAACCTCGATCGCGTGCTCCGCGCCATCCGCGTGATGACCGACCCGAGCGCGCTCGCCATCGACGCGCGGAACGTCACCGTGTGCACGTCGGGGCTGCCTTCCGGCATCCGGCGGCTCGCCACGGAGGCGCCGAACGTCCGTCTCGGACTGTCGCTCGGGAGCGCGCGGTCCGAGGTTCGCAAGCGCATCATGCCCATCGCGAACGTGCACTCCCTCGACGACGTCCTCGAAGCCGCGGCGTTCCACGCGCGCACCACCGGCCTCGCGCCGATGTGGGCCGTCACGCCCCTCGACGGCGTCAACGACGGGGACGACGACGCGCGGGCCCTGGCCGACATGGCGTCGCGCTTCGCCGACGCGACCGGCGTGCGCCCGCGCATCAGCGTCATTCCCTACAACTCCATCGCCGACGCGGACGATCCGTTCGCCCGCACGGGGCCCGAGCGCGAGGCCCGTTTCCGCGACGTGCTCCGCGAAGGTGGATTCGGATCCCACAGGCGTTACAGCGGTGGCGCGGACGTCGCGGCCGCATGTGGTCAACTCGCCGCCAAGGTGTGACGGGACACCGTCCGAACGCTCGCCTCCAGGGCCGCGTTTCGATACCCTGAAGGGGTGATTCGGGGCCGAAATCTCGTGCACTCCCTCGCGCTCGCCCTCCCGATGGTGGGAGCGTTCGCGAGCGCCGCGTGTGGCACGGGGGACGTCCCCGATCCCGGCATGCGCACCTTCGTCGCGCCGACCGCACCGGACGTTCCGGTGCCCACGACCGCCGTCGCGAACGCGGTCCCCGTCGTCGGCGAGACCATGGTGCGCCGCCTCAATCGCCGCGAGTTCGATCGGACCCTCTCCGATCTCCTCGGCGCGGACGTGATCGCGTCGCTCCCCTCCGCGCCTTCGGCGAACCTTCCGGCGGACGCTTGGGTCGACGGCTTCGACACCAACGCGTCCGCGCTCAAGGTGAATCCCCAGTTCGTCGAACAGGTCATGCTCGCCGCCGACGCGGTCTCCGACGCCTTCCCGACCTCCCGGAGCGGATGCACCGAGTCCGTCGACGAAGACGCGTGCATCGGACGCTTCGTCGTCCGTTTCGGAGGCCGCGCGTGGCGGAGGCCGCTCACCGACGACGAACGCGTCGAACTCCAGGCGTTCTGGCGGGAGCGTCGGGACGAGGAGGGGTTCGACGGCTCCGTCCGTGCACTCGTCGCCCGGTTCGTGCAGTCGCCGTACTTCCTCTACCGCGTGGAAGTGCCCGTTCCGGACGCGTCGCCCCGCGCGCTCGCGAACCGATCGTCCCGCGCGACGGGGACCGTCCCGTCGGCGGAACCGGAACGCCCGCCCACCCGTCTCGTCGTCGATTCCTTCGCGATGGCCTCGCGACTCTCGTATCTCCTCTGGCAGTCCATGCCGGACGACGCCCTCTTCGCCCGCGCCGAGCGGGACGAACTCCGGGATCCCGCCGTCGTCCGCGACGAGGCGGAGCGCATGATGAAAGACGCCCGCGCGCGGGAGACTCTCGGGCGGTTCCACGCGGAGTGGCTCGGCACGGACGGTCTCGACACGACCGACAAGGTCGCCTCGACGTACCCCGAGTTCGCGTCGTTGCGTGCCGCGCTCAAGCGGGAATCGGAGCTCTTCGTGGACGGGATCGTGATCGACGGACCGGGGGATCTCGCGTCGCTCTTCACGTCGACCACCGTCTGGGTGAACGCGGCGACGGCGCCGCTCTACGGACTCGAAGCGAGCGATGCCACGTTCGTCCGCGCGGAGCTGGACGGGACGAAACGCGCCGGCGTCCTCACGCGCGTCCCGCACCTCGCACGTCTCGGAAAGGCCGATCGCAGCGCGCCGATCCTCCGTGGCGTCTTCCTCCGGGATCGCGTTCTCTGCCAACCGTTCGACCCGCCGCCGCCCAACGCCACGGACATCCCGAAGGACTCCGCCGGCGCCACGACCACGCGCGAGCTCTTCGCGTCGCTGACGTCGGGCGAGAAATGCCAGACCTGCCACAAGGACATCAACGCCCTCGGCTTCGGCTTCGAGAACTACGACGCCGTCGGTCGGTGGCGCACCGCGGAGAACGACCGACCCGTCGACGCGACCGGGACCCTCGATCTCGGGGACCTCCAGGGCGCGTACGACGGAGCGGTCGAACTCTCGTCCCGCCTCGCGACGAGCGAACGCGTCCGCGCGTGTTTCACGAAACAATGGTTCCGGTTCGGCTACGGCCGCTCCGAGACCTCCGGCGACGGGGACGCGCTCCACGATCTCGAGGCCCGTTTCGCCGCTTCGGGGCACAGGATCCCGGACCTCGTCGTCGCCCTCACGCAGTCGCCGCTCTTCTTCGCGCCGTCGTTCTCCTCCGGACCGTCCGGCACCTCGTCGGGAGGTGGACCGTGACCACGCGCGTGCTCGGTCGTCGCGCCTTCCTCCGCGGGTTCGCGGGAGCCGCCGTGGCGCTCCCTCTCCTCGAGGCATGCGACGCGAAGTCGAAGGCGGCGGTGCCCGGGGCGCCGGGCTCGACGTCGTTCGCGTACGGATCCGGCGGCGCGCGGAACTTCGTGGGCATGATGGTGCCGAACGGCGTGCACCCCGTGGACTGGTTCCCTCCGGGCACGGCGCTCACCCTCGGGGCGAGCCTCGCGCCTCTCGAACGGCACCGCGAGAACCTGGTGCTCTTCAAGAACGTCGACAACGTGGCCGCCGAGAGGACCCCGAGCCGCCCCGGTCACGTCGAGGGCGTGGCGTCGATGTTGTCCGGCGTCTCGCCGCTCGGCATGGTCGCCGGCCGCACGTCGTGGGTCGGCGGAGGCATCACGATCGACCAGGAGATCGCCAACGCGATCGAGACCTCGGGGCTCCTCACTCCGAAAAAGTCCCTCGAACTCGGGCCCTTCGATTCGGACGGCTACGGTGCGATCGCATATTCCGGCCGTGAACGTCCGCTACCGGGATATTCCGATCCCCGGGCGCTCTTCTCCGTCCTCTTCCCGAACCTCGACCCGGACTCGTTCACGAAGCTCGCGGCGCGACGCGGCCGTCAGAGGAGCATCCTCGACGGTACCGCGTCCGATCTCGACAGGATCTCGAAGAAGGTCGGCAAGGTCGACCGCGATCGCATCGCCGAACATCTCGACGCGGTCCGGAGTGTGGAGAAGCGCATCGACGCGGTGACGTCGTGCTCGCCGGGAACGTACCTTCCTCCCGCCACCTTCGAGGACGAACGCGCGCTCCGGAAGGCGTTCCTCGACGTCGTGGTCCTGGCCATGGCTTGCGACGTCACACGGGTCGCGACGTTCGCGTGGCACCGTTCCGGCGCCATCGGTCCCACGTTCCCGTGGCTCGGCTTCCCGGACGACCTCCACGAGATCACCCACCAGGTCGTGCCCGAATCCTACGGGACGCTCACCACCTTCAAGACGAAGCTGACCCAGATCCTCGCGTTCTTCTCGGAGCAGCAGGCCTATTTCGTCGACGCCCTCAAGCGCACGCGCACGGCCGACGGCGAGACACTGTTCGACAGGACCGTCATCCTCCAGGGGTCGGACATCTCGTGGAACCACCAGGTCGACAACATCCCGTTCCTGCTCCTCGCGGGGGGGAAGACCGGCCTCAAGACCGGCCAGGTGGTCGCCCCGCCGCCGAAGACGCCCCACAACAATCTTCTCGTGACGTTGCTCCACGCGTTCGGTATCCAAGCTACGAACTTCGGGGATCCCACGGTCTGCACGGGCGATCTCGACACGTACTTGAAGGCCTGAACGCGCGGCGAACCCCCGGGGACGAACGCACCGGGGACGACGGAGATGGTTCGCAGGACACGATCACGGAGAAGGACGTCGCACACCGCGTTCGTGTCCTCCGCGTTCGCTCTCGTCTCGGCGCTGCTCGTCGCGCGGTCCGCCGCGGCGTCCCCCGAAGACCTGTTCGGTCTCGGGCCCCGTTCGGCGGCCCTCGGGTCCACGGGCGTCGCGAGCGCCGAGGGATTCGAGGCGACGTGGGCCAATCCCGCGCTCCTCTCGTCCATCCGGAGGAACCGTCTCGTCGTCGGTTTCCAGGGCGCCACGTACCGTCTCGACGCCGGAGGTTCGCGCGTGTCGACGCGACCGTCGCGCGGGATGATCGTCGGCGCGGAGCTTCCTATGCCGTTCGGGGGCGTCCTCGAACGCCGGCTCGCCCTGGGCTTCGCGTTCCACACGCCCACGGAAATCCTCACGCGGGGCCGGATCCTCTACCCGGACACGGCGCAGTTCGCGTGGTTGCCGACCCGATCGGAGAGTCTCACGATCCGTGCGGGGCTCGGGGCGGACGTCGGTCACGGGTTCAAGTTCGGCGTCGGATTCGCGGCCCTCGCCGATCTCCGGGGAGAGGCGATCATCGCGGCGTCCGGCGCGAACGGCAAGGTCGCGTCCCAGGTCGAGACCCAACTGGTCGCGAAGTTCGCGCCGACCTTGGGGGCGACGTACGAATGGGGCGCACGGGACACGAAGACCCGCGTCGGCGTCACGTACCGCGGCGCACTCGGCGCACGGTTCGGAGTGCGCGTCGACGCCACGAAGCTCTCCACCCTCGCGTTGCCCCCCTTCGAGATCGACGGGCTCGCCCAGTACGATCCGGCTTCCCTGAGCGTGGAACTCGCCCGGGAGACGCCGCGATTCGCGTACGCCCTCGGGGCGTCGTGGAAGCGTTGGTCCGAGGCTCCGAACCCGTTCTCGCCCACGGTCCGTTGCCCCGTGGACACGCCCGATTGTGCGGCGCTCAAGCCTCCGGCGATCGCCCTGTCCGACACCGTCGTGGTCCGCCTCGGAGTCGAAGCCCGGCGCTCGTTCCGTCCCGACGTGCGCGCTCGAATCCGCGTCGGCACCTTCCTCGAGCCCACGCCCGTTCCGCGCGACCTACCTGCCGGTGACGTCTACGACGCGACCTCGGGAACCGTCGTCCCCGTGCCGACCCGTACCTACGACGCGTCGCGGGTCGCGTTCACGTTCGGCACGGGTCTCGATCTCCGACTGAAGGGGGTTCCGTTCTCGGTCGACGCGTTCGGCCAGGTGCACACGCTCGTGGGCCGCACGCAGCGAACGGGCACGGAAGTCACGCCGATCTCCGGGACCGTCCTCGCCACGGGCATGACGGTGGGGGTGCGGCTTTGAGCGCGCGCGCGGGGACGTCCCGCTTCGCCACGGCCGCGTGCGTGGTCGGGGCCTCTCTCCTCGTCGCGGGGGCCGCGCGCGCGAACCCCCTCGACACGTTCGGCTTCGGATCGCGGGAGACGGCCATGGGGAGCGCCATGGTCGCCGCCACCACGGGCCCGGCGGCCGGGTACTACAACCCGGCCTCCCTCGTGCGTGCCCGGAGCCTCGTCCTCGAGGTGGGGTACTTCCAGGCCCATCACGCCCTCCGCATCGACGGAAGGGACACGGGGGTGGACCCGGTGCGAGGCGTGAACGTGGGACTCGACGTACCCGGAAGACCGTTCGGCATCCCCGTGGCGTTCGGTCTCGCGCTCCACGTTCCCGACGACCGTCTCTCCCGCATCCGCGCCGTGCCGCAGGAACGTCCGCGCTGGGAGCTCTACGACAACCGGAACCAACGTCTCTGGTTCGGTGCGAACCTCGCCGTGCAGGTGACGCCGTGGCTCGCGGTCGGCGGAGGCGTCTCGTTCATGTCGGGAACGCGGGGGCGCATCGACATCTCGGGTGACATCGACGTGCTCGATCCGAAGAGTTCGTCCCTCCGCCACGAGGTGGACACGGACCTCGTCGCCGTGCGCACGCCCCAGGCCGGCGTCCGGATCGATCTCCCCGCGCGGCTCGCGCTCGGAGCCACGTGGCGTGGCGAGTTCTCCATGCCCCTCGATCTGCGTGCCCGTGTCCACGGCGACGTCGGCACGCTCACCACGGCGGACTACGCGCTCCGCACGACGAGCACGAACGCCTTCGTCCCCCAGCAGGTCGCCGTGGGAGCGTCGTGGGTGCCCTCCGACGACGTGACGCTCGCCTTCGACCTCACCTGGTTCGACTGGAGCGCGTACGTGCCGCCGGTGGCCTCCCTCACGACCCGCGTCGACGTCCCCGCTCCGGTCGGCGGATGGCCCGCGGGCATCGATCCTCCCACGGCGCCGCCGGCCGTGAAGCTCGTACCGATCGCCATGCGGGACCGGATCGTGCCCCACGTCGGCGTCGAATGGCGGGCCTGGAAGAGCGCGCGGGTCGAAGGATTCCTCCGCGCCGGGTGGCAGTACCAGGAGTCGCCGACCGCCCCAGACCGGCACGACCAACTACGTCGACAGGACGAGCACACGCCGTCCCTGGGCTCGGTCTCCGATTCCCGTCGCCGTTCTCGTTCCTCCGCGGGGCGGTGCGCGTCGATCTCCACGGACAGTTCTCCATCCTCCCGGAGAGCGTGACCACGAAAGACGACCCCACCGATCCCGTCGGCGACTACCGTGCGGGCGGAGGCATCGTGAACGTCGGCGGCACGTCGGGAGTCGAGTTTTGAGCGGACGTCGGCACGTTCCGGGCGTCGTCGCGCTCTCCTCTTCGTGGCTTCGACGGTCTCCGCGTGCAGGACCCTCGGCTCCGACGGGGAAGGGGACCGCGCCCTGCCGAGCGCCGGCGTCGGACCGTTCCGTGCCGTCGGCTCGCGGGAGGTGCCCGGCGTGCACCCTACGTCTTCGACGACAAGTCGGCGCAGTACCTGGATCCGGCGCCCGTGCCCGATCCCGCGTCCGAGGACGGGGTCATCCTGTTCGCCGCGGCGACCGACGCATCGGCGACGTTCCCACGTCCGTCCTCGTGCGCACGCGGGCTTCCGACGGTCGTGCGTTCTACGGCGGACCGTTCGACAACGCGCACACGGCCCCGTGGTCCTGGCGGCGGACGCGGCGTGGAGGGCGGCCTGATCCGGAAGCCGTCCGTCATCGTCGTCCGCGGGACCCGGTTTCTCTACTACGCCGGCAGGGGAGGTATCGGCGTCGCCACCAGCACCGACGGCCTCGTCTTCACGAAGGCGTCCGCGCCCGTCCTCGTCGCCATGGAGACCGGGACGCCGTACGACGTCGCCGTTCCCGACGCACCCTCGGCGGCCGTCTTCCCGGACGGAAGCGTCCACCTCGTCTTCGCCGCCGGTGGGGCCATCTTCGAGGCCCGGAGCGACGACGGGAGGTCGTTCGTTCGGCGTGGACGCGGACCCGTCCACACCGGCCATCGACCCCGTCCTCCTCCCGCGCGGCGGGGTCCGCGCCGACGTCGACGGCGGACGGGCGTTCGACGCGGAGGCCGTGGCCGATCCCTGGCTCTCCCTCCGCACCACCGAAGCCGGTCGCCTCCATGTGCGTGTACTCTACACTGGATACGGGAGAGCCTTCCCCGCGCTCGGCCTCGCCGCCCGGTACGGCGCGGAAGGTCCCCTCGTGCGCGCGGACGAACCCCTCGTGACCGCGACGTCGGGCGTCTCGCGTCCTTCCTCCTCGTGGTCCGCGGCGCCGTGGCCTACCTCTACGGTAACCTCGCGCGCCGCCGCTGCCGGGGATCGACGGGCATCGCCGCCTGGGTGACGCCGCCCTCCGCCGTCCTCGCGACCCGGCCGTCCCCGGTCCCCATGACGACCGTCCCGCGTAGCTTGGACACGCGCACGTTCGTCGCGCTCGCGGCCGTCTACTTCGGCTCCGGGTTCGTGGCCCTCGTCGACGAGGTGATCTTCTCGAAGTACTTGTCCTCGTCTTCGGTGCGACGGCCCAGGCGTCGAGTGCCGTCCTCGTCGCGTACATGGGCGGGCTCGCGCCGGCGCCGTGCTCGCCGCACGGTTCGAGAGGAGCGTCGCACGACCGGCATGGCTCTACGGCGTGCTCGAGGTGATCGTCGAGTCGTCCTGCGTGGCCGTGCCGTCGCTTTTCGGCGCTCTCACGAGGGTCTACGTCGCGCTCGAGGCGTCGGGCGCGTCGTCGCTCGTGGTCCTCGAAGTGCTCCGCGGCGGGGTCGCGGCGGCCGTCGTCCTCCCGCCCACCACCGCGATGGGGCGACGCTGCCGCTCATGGCGAAGGCCGTCGCGCCGGTCGCCGGGCGGGGGGACTCGAGGCGACTCGCCGTCCTCTACGGACTCAACACGGCGGGGGCGCGCTCGGGTCGTTGGTCTCGGCCTACGCGATGCTCCCCACGTGGGGCCTGTCGACGACGCTCCGGCTCGCGGGCCTCGGCAGCGCGGCGTTGGGCCTCGTCGCGATCGCCTTCGGACGGGGCATCGTTCGGACGGAGGAAGGATCCGCGTCCTGGCGACGACCGTGGAACGTCCGCGCATCGATCGCGACGTGGCCCTCGCGGCAGCGGTTTCGGCGCGTTCGTGTTCGTGGCCGAGGTCGTGTTCGTGCACCTCTTCGCCCTCGTCGTGGGGACGAGCGTCTACGCCTTCGGGGTCGTGCTCTTCGTGTTCCTCGTGTGCCTGTCCGTGGGCGCCGAGCTCGCGCCGTTCTTGCGGAAGTTCGCGAAGGAGAACGCGTTCGCGACGAGCGCCGCACTCACGGCGGCCACGCTCGCCGTCTCGCTCCCGCTCTGGGACCGCACGCCCGCCGTGTCGAGGCGCTCGGTCCCGCCGTGCCCGTGGCCGGGGCGCGAGGCCGTCCGTGCGCTGGTCGCGTTCGGTCTCTGCGTCTTGCCCGTCACGTCCGGAGGACGCTCTTTCCCCTCGCGCTCCTCGAACTCGGGGAAGGCCCGGAGCCGGGGCGACCGTGGGGCGCGTGACGGCGCTCAACACGGCGTCGGCGATCGTCGGCTCCCTCTGGGAGGGGTTCGTCGCGCTCCCGCTCCTCGGCTCGGAAGGCAGTCTGCGCGCCCTCGTCGTCGCGTACGCCGCCGTCGCGGTCGCCCTCGCCGTTCCTTCGATCCGCGCCGGTAGGCCGTTCGCCGCGGGCGTCCTCGTCTCCGTCGCCGCCGTGGCGTGGATCGCGGTGCCCCGCTGGGATCGCGCGCATCACGAGCGGGACCAACGTCTACTTCGCGAAGGCGGACGAAGGCGTGGTCGTCCAGGAGATCCACGAGGACGTCCACGGAGGCGTGACGACCGTCAGCAAGATCATGGGCGTCACGACGCCCTCACGAACGGAAAGTTCCAGGGCGACGACGGTTTCCAGGTCGCCGCGCAACGGGGCTTCGCGCACGTGCCCGCGCTCTTCGTCCACGAGGATCGGCGGGCGCTGGTCATCGGCCTCGGGACGGGCATGACGCTCGGCACCCTCGCCACCTACCCCTTCGAGCGGATCGATCTCGCCGAGCTCTCCCCCGGTATCGTCGACGCCGCGCGCAGGTACTTCGGGCGGATCAACCGGGACGTGCTCGCCGATCCCCGTGTCCACGTGCTCCTCGAGGACGGCCGCAACGTCCTCTGGTCGGGAACGCGAAGTACGACCTCGTGACGATCGAGCTCACGTCCGTGTGGTTCGCGGGCGCCGGCAACCTCTACAACCGCGAGTTCTACGCCATCGCGAAGGCGCGCCTCGCGGAGTCCGGCATCCTCCAGCAATGGGTGCAGCTCCACCACACGACCGAGGACGTGATCGCGAGCCAGATGGCGACCGTGCGATCGGAGTTCGCCCACGTACGGTTCTTCTCCCGGGGCGACCAGGGTTTCCTCGTCGCGAGCGAAAGGCCCCTCGTCGTGGACGACGCCCGACTCCGTGCGCTCGAAGTCCGTCCCGCCCTCCGCGAGACCCTGGGCGACGCGGCGTCCCTCCGCGAGTACGGCGAGAGCCAGGTCTTCGACGAACGCCAGCTCGACGCGTTCGTCGACGCCGTCGCACGACGCCGCGGCGTTTCCCGCGACGCCCTCGTGTCCACCGACGACAACCTCCGTATCGAGTACGACACGCCCCGGAACAACGTGCCGGGCATGCCCGCCATCGACGCGACCCTCCGCGCCCTCGAAGCCTCGAAATCCGCCCGCTGACCCTCGACGTCGCCCGGACCACGGGAATCGCGGGATCCGCGCGAACGGCGAAGGTGTTACGCTGCCCGCGATGCTCGTCGGTCTCGTCCTCGGAGCGATCTTCGTCACGCCGTTCGTGCTCGTCTATTTCCTCTTCGTGAGGTGGTGCGATCGATTCGAGCCGGAGCCGTGGTGGCTCCTCTTCCTCGCGTTCGTGTGGGGCGCACTCTTCGCCACGCTCGGCGGTGGCATCTCCAGCATCGTCGCCGAAGGCGCGACGAGCGAGATCATGGGCATGGCCAAGGAGACACCGTTCATGCGCGTGCGTACTCCTCCACGGTGCTCGCGCCCGTGTTCGAGGAGGGCTTCAAAGGTTTCGGCCTGCTCCTCCTCACGATGGCGAGCGTCCTCGGTCTCCACGAACTCGACGGTCCCCTCGACGGCGCCATCTACGGAGGGATCATCGGGCTCGGCTTCACGCTCACGGAGGACATCCTCTACGTCGCGTCCCAATACGCGCACGCGGGTCTCGCCGGGTTCGCGGGTCTCCTCTTCTCCGCACGGTGCTCCTCGGTCTCTCGCACTGCACGTTCACGACGCTCACGGGGCTCGGCTTCGGCATCGCCGTCGTCTCCCGGAGTTGGTTCGTCCGCTTCCTCGCGCCCACGGTCGGCCTCGGTCTCGCGATGGCCTCCCACGCCCTCCACAACGGCCTGCCCACGTTCTTCGGCGGCGCGGGGGTCGTCGTCATGATCCTGATCTCCTGGGTCATCGACGTGCTCTTCTTCGTCATGTTGGCGTTCCTCGTCGTACGGGACCGGGCGATCGTCCTCTCCGAACTCCACGAGGAAGTGGGTCGCATGTTGGCGCCCGCCGAGCTCGCCCTCGTGACGACCTACGTGTCCCTCGGCATCAAGAACTTCAACGTCCTCGTGTCGAAGGGTTGGACGCCGTTCTCGAAGCGACGGCAGAAGCAGCTCGCGCTCGTCGAACTCGCGTTCGTGAAGAGCCGGCGCCGTCGCGGCCAGACCGGGGTCGATCTCGACAAGCGCGAATGGAAACTCCGGCAAGCGATCGACGGCCTCACGCGCGAAGGCGTATGGATCGGGAACTGAACGATGACGACCACGAACGACGCACCGAACGCCGATCCGTTCCTCCGCTTCGCCGAGCTCTTCGCACGAGTCTCGAAGGACGCACCGACCGACGCCACCGCCATGGCCCTCGCCACGGCGGATGCCCGGGGCCGACCTTCGGTGCGCATGGTGCTCCTGAAGGGGGCGGACGCGCGCGGGTTCGTGTTCTTCACGAACAAGGAGAGTCGCAAAGGCAGTCAGCTCGCGGACAACCCTTCGCCGCGCTCTGCCTCTACTGGCCCCACGTCGAGGAGCAGGTGCGTGTCGAGGGGGAGCGAATCCGTGACCGACGCCGAATCGGACGCCCACTTCGCCTCGCGCCACCGGGAGAGCCAGGAGGGCGCGTGGGCATCGTCGCAGAGTCGACCGCTCGCGTCGCGCGAGGAGCTCCTTCGTCGCGTGGACGAAGTGCGTGCCCGGTTCGGCACCGGACCCATTTCCGCCCGCCCTACTGGGGAGGGTTCCGCATCGTCCCCTCCCGCATCGAGTTCTGGAAGGCCGGCGCGTTCCGCCTCCACGATCGCGAGATCTACGTCCGCGAAGGCGGCGTGTCCGGATCGAACGCCAGTTCCCGTGAAGCGGTCAGCGCGTCGGCCCGAGTTCCGCGCGCGCGCCCGCGGGCATGTCGCGGACGAGCAGGTAGCCGCCGGGAAGGTCGGCGTATTTCACGAAGTGGCCCGTCGTGGTGCCGAGGTTTCGCCGCCGCGGCCCGTGAGGGACACCGTGCGCGGGGTGGAGGTCGGCGCGCGTTCGAGGCGCACGGTCTCCGTCCATTCGCTGTCCGACGTGCGACCCGCGTCGTCCACCTCGACGAACCGGTAGTCCGCGGGCGGCGTCGTCGTCACGACGCGGGGCGCGCCGTTGACCGTCCGGATGCGCTCGAAGAGCTTGCCGAAGGTGTAGTCGGAGACCCACTCCGGCGTGCAGTAGCTCATGAAGTCCTTGCCCGTGTTCGGCGAGACGAGGGCCTTCGAACGGAAGTCGTAGCCCCACACGCCGATGGTGCCGCCCGAGTAGGGGAACGACGGATCCGTGTCGCTCACGCCGCAGGGCGCGTGCGGGCGACCGTGCGCGTGGCCCACTTCGTGGACCATGGTCGTCTCCTGGTCGGGGAATCCCACGCCGACGCTCGCGCGTCCCGTGGGATCGTCGTCCTCTTCGATGAGTCCGGGAGAGACCGGGTGACGCAGCTCCCCGAGCAGTACGAATTGAAGTTCGCGGAGGGTTGAACGCACCGTAGTAGTAGACGTCGTCCGCGACGCCGTCGGTCTGCCGCAGCGTGACCATGGCCTGCAGGATGGCCGAGAACCCGCCGCTCCGCGAGATGGCGTGCGTGGGACCACTCGTAGGGCGCACGGGCCGTCATCTCCACCTTCGCGGCGGGGTACATCGCGTGCATCGCGGCGCGGTACTTCTCGATCGTGGCCGCGGAGGTGTCGGGCGTTCGTCCCGAGCCGTCGGCCATGTACTTCACCGGAACGAAGACGACCTTGAGCGTCTCGCCTCCGAGGGAGGCGCCGAGGGACGTCACGTCTCCGTTTTGCGGGAATCGGGCCGTGCTCGCGGCGGTCGACGGCGTGGCCGTGCCGGTCGTCTCGCGGATCGCCACGCGGAACGAGACGCCGCCCGCGACGGACGCGCCGGGCACCGCGAAGTTGAAGGTGGTCTTCGAATCGCTCTCGGTCGACGTGCCGGAGATCGCCTTCGTGTCGAGCACGCGGAGGACCTCGGCGCCGCCACGGGCGAGGACGAGTTCTCCGACGAGGTCCCGCGCGCGAACCCGGACGCCGGGGTCACGTACACGCGCACCCATGCGTCCGCTTGGCGACCACCGGTGCGTTCTTCGTCGTGACCTTCGCGCCTTCCTTCACGACGAGGACCTTCACGCCCTGGAACACGGCGACGTCCCTCACGGCGACGTCGGTCACGAGCGGCGTCACGGCGGTGGGCACGGCCGTGCCCGAATCGGCGGGCGCGCTCGCGTCCCTCCCGGCGCCCGCGTCCTTCGTCTCCGTCGTGCCCGTCCCCGGCGTCGTCGGCGATTCCGCCGGACGGCTCGGTGTCGTCGCGCCCGTGTTCGCGTCGGCACCCGCGTCGACGTCCCGTCGTCCGCCCCGAGGGCGGGGCCGTCCCCGCCGTCGCTTCCGCACGCGGCCAGGAGGCGGTCGCGAGGGCGAGTGCGAGTGCGAGGAGGGGAGGCCGAACATGCGGAATCGGGCGGGGAGCGTCGTCGAGGATCCCGGGTCCCAGGCAAGGACGCGACGCGGATCAATTCCTCGGACGCGCCGAGACGCAGTTGGAGCGCACCGTGTGGGCATCCGCGCTCGTCCCGTCGGAAGAGTCCGACGAGCCCGGAATTCGGGCCCGACGAGCCCCCTTCGCCGGCACGATTCAGCGCGTGTCGCGGTGCACGAAGCGGAGACCTTCGCGGGCGCTGCCCGGCTCGAGGCTCATGGTCTCGTAGTCGGCGGGCGGCGAGTCGACGTAGTACGACGCGCCGTCGCCTTCGGCGTGGAGGTAGCGGTGCGAGGCGGGCTCTCGCCGACGACCGCACCTTCCCCGATTGCGGAAGACGACGCGACGCGTGTCGCCCATCGGCGCCTTGCGGAGGCGCAACGTGGACCCCACGCGAGGGTTCCGTCCGTGCGACGAGCACGCGGTAGGTGCGCGGGAGCGAGAGGCGGTCGCCGCGGCGCTGGCGACGAGCGTCGAGGGCGAACTGCCCGTCACGCCGTTCACCGCTTGCATGCGCGTGAAGAGCTTGCCGTAGTTGTAGTCGGAGACCCAGGCCGGTCGCAGTAGCTCATGAAGTCCTTCGACTTCGACGGCGAGACGAGTTCCTTCGAACGGAGATCGCCCCACGTGCCGATGCCCGCGCGCGAGTACCTGGTGGTCGCCGGGTAGTCCGGATCGGGGTTCAGTGGCTCGTTGTCCTCGCACCGCACGGCGAGTGCGGGCGCCCGTGGGCGTGGCCGAGTTCGTGCGCCATGGTCTCCGCGCTCTCCATGCCCGTGTACCCGACGCCGATGCACGCGCGCATGGAGGCATCGCCCGCCTTCTCGACCAGGTTGCACATGCCGGTGATGCAGCCTTCCTTGCAGTGCAAGGCCTTGGTCTCGGCGGGCAGGAAGAGGCCGTAGTAGTAGACGTCGTCGGCGACCTGGTCGTTCTCGCGGAGCTGCGTGAACCCCGCGAGGAACCGCGCCGCCTTCGAATCGCCGCCGACGACGGGCTCGTTCCACACCACGTTCGCGTGCACCGACACGTCCACCTTCGACGTCGGGTACATGGCCTGGAGGGTGCTTCGTAGCGTTCGATCTGCGCCGGACTCGTGTCGGGGTAGCGTTTCGAGCCGTCGGCGTCGTAGCGCACGGGGACGAGGACGATGGTGAGTCCCTTGCCGGTCGACTTCGCACCGAGCGCCTCGACGCCTCCGCCCTTCGGGTATTCGGCGCTCGACGGCTTCGAGGGTAGCCGCGCGGCGCTTCCGGATCGCGATCGCGACCGACCACTTCAGCGACTCGGTGACCACGTCGGCGGGCACCTCGAAGTTGAACGTGCTCGCCATCGTGTCGTCCATGGACGTGGCGGAGATCACCTTCGAGTCGGTGAGGACCAGGAGATCCTTCGCGCCGTCGGTGAGCCGCAGTTCGCCCGTGAGGCGTGTGCGGCTTCCACGACGACGCCGGCGAGACGTACACGCGGACGAGCATGGCGCGGTTCGCGACGACGGGTGCGTTCCGCGTCGCACCGTGCGGCCGTCGGCGGCCACGGAAATCTTCACGCCCTGGAAGACGGCCACCTCGTCGACGGTCACGTCCGGTGCGAGCGCGACGCCTGGGCGGCCACGTCGATCGCCGACGCTTCCGGCCAGGTCACGGGCGTCGCGGCGTCCGTGGTGCGGGCGCCGCCGTCGATCGTCGCTTCGGCAGGCCCCGACGGGACGTGCTCGTCGGACTTCCGGCTCGCCGGCGCTGCACGCCACGAGCAGGGACGTCGCCAAACTCGCGAGCACCGTGAGGCCGATCGAACCCGGAACACGAACCATGGGAAGGAAGGGCTTTGCACACATCGTGCGCACATGTGTGTACCACCCCGGCGGAAGCTTCTTTTCCGGGCTCTGCCGGGATGGGCGGTTGGGAGGTCCTGGCCGTCCGTGCGGTCCAATTCCGTCGGGACCCGGGGCGAGGGCCGGCCCACGACGGGGCCCCGACGATCCAGGCCCGTCGTATTCTCCGTCGCCCATGCCGACCGAACGCATCGTCCGCAGTCGACGGGTCCTCGTCGACGGCCGTCTCGCCCCCCGCGCCGTCCTCTCCGGGACGGGCGCATCGAGCGCATCGCCGCCCACGACGACGTGGATCCGCGACTCCCGTTGGAGGACGTCGGCGACGACGTCGTCATGGCGGGCATCGTCGACACCCACGTGCACGTCAACGAACCGGGCCGCACGGAATGGGAAGGGTTCGCGACGGCGACGACGGCCGCGGCCGCGGGAGGCGTGACGACCCTCGTCGACATGCCGCTCAACAGCCTGCCGCCGACGGTGTCCGTCGACGCGCTCCTCCTCAAGGCGGAGTGCGCGTCGGCGTCGGCGTTCGTCGACTACGGACTGTGGGGCGGAGCGATTCCCGGCAACGCCGACGATCTGCGCCCCATGATTCGCGAGGGCGCGCTCGGCTTCAAATGTTTCATGGTGCATTCGGGGGTCGACGAGTTCCCGAACGTGACGACGCCGGACCTCGAACGGGCCATGCGCGCCCTCGAGGGCACCGGCGTGCCGCTCCTCGCCCATGCCGAAGTCGCCGGTCCCATCGACGCCGCCGTCGCGAACCTCGACGCCGAAGGCCTCCGCGATCCGCGCACGTACCTTCGCTACCTGCGATCGCGTCCGAAGAGCGCCGAGGACGAGGCCATCGCGATCCTCGCGAAACTTCTCGAGACGATCCGCACGCGCGTCCACGTGGTCCATCTCTCGTCGGCTTCGGCCATCGACATCGTGGCGCGCGCGGAGGACCAAGGGCACCTCCTCACCGCCGAGACGACGCCGCACTACCTCGCGCTCGCCTCCGAGACGATCCCGGACGGCGCCACCGAATACAAGTGCGCGCCGCCCATCCGCGAGGACGCGAACCGTGCGCTCCTCTGGGAGGGTCTGCGGAGCCGGAAGATCCGCATGGTCGTCACGGACCACTCGCCGTGCACGCCCGAGTTGAAGAAGCGGCTCGAGGGCGATTTCGACGCCGCCTGGGGAGGCATCGCGTCCCTCCAGTTCGGCTTGCCCATCGTGTGGACGGAGGCGAAGGCGCGTGGCTTCGGTGTGGCCGACGTGTCGCGCTGGATGAGCGAGGAGCCCGCGCGCATGGCGGGGCTGGGTTCGCGGAAGGGAACCCTCGAGGTCGGCGCCGACGCGGACTTCGTGATCTGGGATCCGGACGCGACGTTCACCGTCACCGAGTCCATCGTGAAGCACCGCCATCCCGTGACGCCCTACCTCCGGCGCACGCTGGCGGGGGTCGTGAAGCAGACGGTGCTCCGCGGCGAGACGGTGTTCGACGGCAAGGCACGCGTGGGATCCCCCCGCGGCGTCTGGCAGAAGCGCGTATAAGGGAACGTCCCATGGCCGACTTCCAGGAACTCGTGGATCTCGCCTCCGAGAAACTCGGTGGCACCGTCCTCTTCGCCAACGACGACTTCTTCGCCGAGAAGGAGAACCTCCTCCGGCCGAAGAAGGCCGTGTTCCTCGAACACGAGTACACCGATCGCGGGAAATGGATGGACGGCTGGGAGAGCCGCCGGAAGCGCGGGCCCGGTCACGATTTCGCGATCGTCCGGCTCGGACTGCCCGGCATCGTGCGGGGCGTCGTCGTCGACACGAGTTTCTTCCGCGGCAACTACCCCGACGCGTGCTCCATCTCGTGGACGTACGCGCCCGCCGAGACGCCCATCGACGTGCTCCTCTCGGACGCCACCGTCTGGCGACCTCTCCTGCCCCAGTCGAAGCTGGCAGGCGACAGCGCGAACCTGTTCCCCGTGAACGTGCCCGACGCCGTGACCCACCTCCGTCTCGACATCTTCCCCGACGGCGGCGTCGCGCGCCTCCGCGTGCACGGCGACGTGGTGCCCGACTGGCGCCGCATCGGTACGCCCGGTTCCGAGTTCGACCTCGCGGCCCTCGAGAACGGCGGCGAGTCCCTCGTCGTGAGCGACATGTTCTTCGGCGTGCGCCACAACCTCCTCATGCCCGGACGCGCCATCAACATGAGCGACGGCTGGGAGACCAAACGGCGCCGTGGCCCCGGCAAGGACTGGAACGTGGTGCGCCTCGTCGACCGCGGGTTCGTCCAGCGCGTCGAAGTCGACACGAACCACTTCAAGGGGAACTACCCGGACACCTTCGAGCTCGAAGGCGCGGACCTCCCCGCGGACGCGCCGCGGGGCTCGGCGTTCGATCCCGAGAAGGTGACGTGGACCCGCATCCTCCCGCGGACGAAGCTCCAGGCCCACACGCGGCACTTCTTCCGCGACGCCATCGAAGACGCGGGCCCCTTCACGCACGTGCGCCTCACGATCCATCCGGACGGCGGCGTGAGCCGACTCCGCGTCCACGGCACGCTCGCCCCCGAAGCGCGCGCACGGCAAGCCCTCCTCTCCCTCGCGCGCATGACGCCGGCCGAAGCCGAGGCCACCTTCCTCCGCACGTGCGGTTCTCGGGCGTGGGCGAAGGCGATGACGGCGAAGCGCCCGTTCGCGAGCCCGGAAGCGCTCTTCGAGGCCGCGGCCACCACGTGGAAGGCGGCGTCGAAGGACGACGTGCGCGAGGCGTTCGGGGCCCACCCGCGCATCGGCGAGAAGAAGGCCGATCGTACGCAAGGTGCGGTCGCGGCCGCGTGGTCGTCGGCGGAGCAGGCTGCGGCCTCGGCGGCGACCGAAGCGTCGAAGGCCGCGCTCGCCGACGGCAACCGTCGCTACGAGGCGAAGTTCGGCCACATCTTCCTGGTGTGTGCCACGGGCAAGACCGCCGACGAGATGCTCGCGCTGCTCGAGGCCCGACTCGCGAACGACGCCGCGAAGGAGATGGACGTCGCCGCCGCCGAACAGGGCAAGATCACCCGGCTCCGACTCGAAAGGTTCCTCCTCGCATGAGCGGCATCACGACCCACGTCCTCGACACGGCCCAGGGCCGGCCCGCCCGCGGCGTTCCCGTGCGTCTCGACGCGTGGACCGGCACCGCCTGGAAGGAACTGGGGCGCGGCGAGACCGACGCGGACGGCCGCAAGCGCGATCTCCTCCCCGCCGGCACCGCGATCACGGCCGGCCGGTACCGCATGTTCTTCGACACGGGCGCGTACTTCGCGGCCGCGGGAACGACGTCGTTCTATCCCGAGGCCGCCATCGTCTTCGAGATCCACGACCCGACGCAGCACTTCCACGTGCCGCTGCTCCTCGCCCCGTACGGTTACTCCACGTACCGCGGGAGCTGAGCGCCGTCGCCACGGGCTCGTCCAAGGGGCGTCGGGGGGCGCTTCGAAGGGCTCCCCGGGTGTTGCATCCGCCCATCCGCACAAGCGGATACGACACCGGGAGGTCCCGAAACGAAGGCCCCCCGGTCGTCCGGACGGCCGAGTTCAGCCCTTCCGCGCGTTCAGGATCTTCACGAACGAGCGGCCGCGGATCTCTTCCTCCGTGAGGCTCGTGAGCTTCTGGGTCTCTTCCTGCGTGAGCGCGCCGCAGTTGATGGAGCGGAGGAAGAAGTTCAGGAGGCCTTGCCCGGTCGCCGCGTCGTCGAACACGTCGCCCACGAGGGTGGCTTGCGCGGCCTTCTGCACGAAGTTCTTGAGGCGTTCGCTGGCGGCGTCGAGGCCCTCCAGGAAGAAGGCGTACACGGCCGCGTAGCGGATGGGGAGTTGGGCCGGGTGCAGGTCCCAACCCTGGTAGAACCCGCGCATCAGCGAGTCCTGGATGTGATCGTAGTGGAGCTTCCACGCGGAGTGGACCACGAGGCGGTTCTCCGAGAGCTCGATGGACGTGAGCGCGGGTCCGTCCTTCGCCGGGCGGTGCGGGCCGATGGGCATCACGTTCGTGGCGCCGTCGGACATGGTGATGCCCGTGCGCGCGAAGGAGACCTGCATCATGTGCCGCGCGAAGTCGCACACCGGGTGCGTCATCTTCTGGAAGCCGGCGGTGATGTTGCAGCTCGCGGTGTAGTCGTAGGTCCCGAAGTGGGCCGACACGCAGCGACCCCGTGCGGCGTCGAGGAGGGCGGGGAGGGCGACGCGGCCGTCCATGCCGATGATCGACTGGGTCGTCTCGATCATCATCTCCATCTTGAGGGTGCCCTTCGCCATGCCGAGCTTGGGCTCGAGCAGATCGAAGAGATCGGCCAGGGCCGTGACTTGCTCCGGAATCGTGACCTTGGGGAGGGTCACCACGAAGTTCGCGGGGAGCTTGCCTCCGGTCTCGGCGGCCAACGTCGAGAGGAAGACGTCCAGGGTGCGCACGCTTCGTTCGCGGAGCTCCTCCGTGAACGGCTTGATGCGGATGCCGATGAACGGGGGCAACGTGCCCGCCTTCATGCCCTTCGCGACTTCCATCGCGCCTTCCGCGGCGTGGCCGTCTTCCTCGGCGTTGGGGCGGTTGCCGTAGCCGTCCTCGTAGTCGATGCGGAAATCCTCGATGGGCTCCGACTTCAGCTTCTCCACGACGCGCGTGTGGATCGTGTACGCCGTCCACGCGGCCTTGTTCCCCACGCGGACGCGGGCGGCGTCCTTCTCGAGCTCGGCCCGGAGCGCGCGGGCGCCGGCGAGGGTGGTCGGAAGTTCGTTCGCGCCGGGCAGACCGATGGCCCGCGCGAGGGTCGCGAAGTCGGGCGCGTACTCGTCCAAGGACTTCAACGCGAGCCCGCCCATCTTCTTCGCGGAGTCCGCCTTGAAGAGGTGCGCGCCACCGTAGACGGTGTGCACGGGCTGGCGACCCTCCGGCTCGCCCGGAAAGCGGGCGTTGAACGTCGTGTTCGCGGCTTCGAGGCGGGACAGGATCGACTTCGTGGCGTCGGGCGTGAAGGAGGTCTTCATGGGGCGCCGAGAATAGCGGAAGAAGGCCCCAGGCCGCGACGTCCGTTCCGAACCGATCCGGCGCCCTTCCGCCCGCGACGGATCGGCGGATGGGAACGCACGGTCACGGGAATCGTCCATCGTCGCCGCACATCGGAAATCCGGCCGGATCGGTCGGGTGGGGGACCGGCGATCTAGTTTGGATGATCCATGCACCATGCACTCACCGGGGATCGTCCACGAATCACGGGGAATGTCGGCATGTGTGGGATGGCGTAGGTCGTGCAATGCGTCAGGCCAAGAGGCTCACCATGAAACGAACGCTCATTCGATTCTCGCCCCTCGGCATCGTCGGCATCCTCGGTCTCGTCGCGGCCTGCACCGGCGGCGGGGACGACGGGGACATCACCGTCGCGACGGCGACGCAGCCGTCCAACGTGTCGATGGCGTTGCTCGACGCCGGCGGCCGCGAGACGGGAACCTGCGCCGGGACGCTCATCGGTCCCCGCACGATCCTCACGTCGGGTCACTGCGTGGCGGGCGTGGAGCGTTGGAAGGTGCGCACGGCCGGCGGCAAGGCGGCCCTCGGCATCCGTGGCGTCACCTACGACTGGAAGGAATTCTCGGACGACAAGGCCCGTCCCTTCCGCCACGACCTCGCCGTCGTCTTCCTCGATCGCGGCATCCAGCTCGCGAGCTACCCCGTGGTGTCGGCCGACGTTCCCGAAGAGGGCTCGAAGGTCGTCCGCATCCGCCGTGGCGCCGAGATGAAGTCCAACACGGACACGAACTTCGAGGCGGTCACCTCCGTCGTCCGCCGTGGAACGCTGCTCGGCTTCCGCACGAACGACATGCTGCCCATGGAGTCCGGTGAAACGATGGACTCGGGAGGCGCGATCACCGACGCTTCGGGCACCAAGATCTTCGGCGTCGTGAGCGCCAAGGGCCTCACCACGGAAAACCTGTATGCTGCACGTATCGGATCCGTCCAGAAGTGGATCCAGATGCAGCTCCGCACGAGCGAAGGCGAGTACGTCGGCGGCACGTGCAACGTGGGTTGCTACGGCGACTGCACGGTGCCCGGTTCGCCCGCGTCCCTCCGCGCCCTCGCCATGACGGTGATGTGTTCGAAGGGTGGCGGCGGGTGCACGGCCAACGGTTGCCCGGGTGGCAACGGTGGCATGGCCGGCACGGCGGGCAGCGCGGGCAGCGCGGGTTCCGCCGGCAGTGCGGGACAGTCCGGCTCGGCGGGAATGTCGGGCAGCGCGGGCCAGGGCGGCTCGTCCGGCCAAGGCGGCTCTGCGGGTGCGTCCGGATCGTCCGGAAGCGCGGGCGAGGCCGGTTCGTCGGGCCAAGGCGGCAACGCCGGTTCGGCGGGCACGTCGGGCGAAGGCGGCAGCAGCGGCACCGGCGGTTCGGGCGGAACGGCCGGGTCCCCGGGCGATCCCTGCGGCGGCGGTCAGGCCGGCACGTCGGGCGAAGGTGGCAGCGGCGGCACCGGCGGATCGTCGGGCCAAGGTGGCTCCGCGGGCCAGGGCGGCTCCGCGGGCCAAGGCGGCGGTTCGGGTTCGTCGGGCACGGCCGGCACGTCCACGTCGGGCGGCGGGTCCGGTCAATCCGGCGCGTCCGGTGCGGCGGGCAGCACGGGCACGAGCGGCGGTTCGGGATCGTCCGGCGCGTCCGGCGCCTCCGGCTCCGCGGGCACGGCCGGCGGTGGCGGGGGTGTCGATCCCTGCGACGGTCCGGAATGCGAAGACCGCGCGAGCGCCACACGCGGCGGTTGCGTGGGCAGCCCGGGCTGCGTCGACGACCTCGTCGACTACGGCCGCGAACGCACCTTCACGAAGAAGCCCGTGGGTGACGCCGGCGGCGTCGTGAACACGAACCCCCGTTCGGGCGACATCCACTGACCGTTCGGACCCGGCGTCCGAGCTCACTCCTCGTCGAATCCATCGAGCTTCGATCTCCCGCGGGCAGGCACCGCGACGGGATCGGAGCTCGACGCGTCTCCGGCCCACCGTGCGAAGTCGTCCGGCGTGTTGAGGTTCGCCACCACGCGCACGTCCCGTACGGGAACCCGGAGGCGTGCGGATTCCCCCGCATCGGCGATGGCGTGATCGAGTCGCTGAGGGACCGAAGTGGTCGAACGAACGACGAGACCGTCGGCGAACGCCCGATCCACGAGCACGGGGTGACCTCCGCGACCCGCGAGATCCGGCGTGATCACGTGGACGGCGTCCGCTCGTGCCGCGAACGCCGTCCGGAGCGCGTCCCACGTCGTGGCCTCGGGACACGGAACGTCCACGGGAAGCACCGCGAAGCCGAGCGCTCCCGGGTCCACGGAACGCGCGTGGAGCACCGCCAGGACGAGGGACGAGAACGGGCCCCGATCGGGATCGGGATTCACGATCACGTGCACCTCCGCTCCGCCCTCGCGAAACGGACCGCCCGCGCGCGTGGCCACGAAAGGAACGGACCGTTCGTGGTCCTCGAGCGCGTGCCCGAGGACGACGGTCACCGCGCGTGCGCCAGCGTCCGCGAGGGCCTTCACCTGCGCTTCGAGGAACGTGGTGCCGCGGGTCGGATGCCGGAGGAGACCCTTCGGCGTTCCCATGCGCGCGCCCCGTCCCGCCGCGAGCAGGACGACGTGCACCGCCGCCCGCGATCTCACCGGAGACCGCGGTGGTGGAGTCGGAGGAGTTCGGCGGCCACGCTGACGGCCACCTCGGCCGGCGCCTTGCCGCCCACGTCGAGGCCGATGGGACACTTCACCGAATCGAGGGCTTCCTTCGTGACCCCCTTCTCGCCGAGTCGCGCGCGGAACTTCGCCCACTTCGTGCGGCTGCCGATGAGCCCGAGATAGGCGTGGGGTCGCCGGAGCACGTGTTCGACGATGGCTTGGTCGACGTCGTGGCGGTGGGTCATCACGGCGACGTGGGTGCGTTTCGCGTCCCAGGTCAGTTCGTCCACCATCTCGTCCCAGGGACCGTGGTGCCGCACGACGGCCTTCGGCACCTCCGGCGCGTCGAGCCATTCGCTCCGGTCGTCGACGACGTGGACACGGAACGCCGTGCCCACCATCACGCGCATCACCGCTTGGCCGACGTGCCCCGCGCCGAAGAGGATCAGGCTCGGGCCCGTGTGGAGCACGTCCACGAACAGCTCCACGACGCCACCGCAACACTGACCGGCCGACGGGCCAAGGGGGTACCGGAGCGTCTTCGAGGCACCCTCGGCGATGCACGCCTCGGCCTCGGCGAGCACCAGCTCCTCGAGATGACCGCCGCCGATGGTCCCGTCGAAGAGGCGGCCCGGGCGCACGACCATCTTCGCGCCCACCTCGCGCGGAACGGACCCTTCGACCTTCGTGACGGTGACGAGGGCGGCCGGAGTGCCGGTGCGTTCGAGCTCGGCGAGCCTAGCTGCGAAGGCCCACATGACGCCGGAGGCCGGTGACGAAGTCTCGGAGGATGTTCTCGGCCACTCTCCGGCGGTACGCCGCGTTCGAACGCACGTCGTCGATGGGCGCGATCTCCGTGCCGAGTTCGGCGATCGCGCGGAGGACGACGTCCGCCTTCGCGAAGTCCCGCGCGACGAGGGCTTCCGTCTTCGGACAGCGCGTGACGACGGGCGCGACGCCACCGAGCGCGATGCGTACCGCGGTGACCGAACCGGAATCGACGGTCGCCGCGCCGGCGAAGCAGACCTTGGAGATCGCCTGCGCCTTCCTGGGGCCCACCTTGCGATAGAGCTCGAAGCGCGACGCGACACGCGGCACGCGGAAACGCGCGATGAGTTCGTCCTTCGCGAGGACCGTCGTCTTGTATCGGGTGTGGAAGGTCGCGTAGGGCACCCACCGCGCGCCGCGCACGGAGACGAGCTCGAGCTCCGCGTCGTAGGCGAGGAGCGCCGGCGGGGAATCCGCGGCGGGGGAGGCGTTCGCCACGTTCCCGCCGACGGTGCCACGGTTCTGGATGGCCCACCCTCCGGTCTCGGAAGCGGCTTGGCGGAGCATCGGGAACTCGCGCGAGAGCACGGGGTGTTCCTCGATCTCGGAATAGGTGGTCAGCGCACCGAAGGTGACCTGGTCGGCCTCCACCTGGATGCCGCGGAGTTCGTCCGGGTTCCAGAGGTCGACGTAGCCAGCCGCCACCGAGCTTGCCCGACGCGAGGAGCACCATGAGATCCGTCCGCCCGCCATGGGACGGGCGGAGCCACCGGTCGCGTGGAGGAGCGCGAGGGCCTCCGCGAGCGAGGACTTCCGGACGAGGGAAAAATCCGGGAGGAAGGACCTCACGACGGGCTCCCTTCGCATGCACGCACGACCGCTTCGAAGATCTTCGTGTACCCGGTGCACCGGCAGAGGTTCCCGGCCAGGGCCGTGCGGATGTCGGCTTCCGTGGGGTGGGGGATCTTCGCGAGGAGTGACGTCGCCGCGAGGAGCATCCCCGGCGTGCAGATGCCGCACTGGGCTCCTCCGTGGAGGAGGAAGGCTTCCTGCACCTTCGAGAGCGTCTCGCCGGAGGCGAGGCCCTCGACCGTGGTGAGGGTCACACCTTCGGCCTGCAGGACGGGAACGAGGCACGAGTTCACGAGGCGTCCGTCGAGGACGACGGCACACGCGCCGCACTCGCCCTCCCCGCAGCCTTCCTTCGTGCCCGTGAGGTGGAGGTCCTCGCGCAGGACGTCGAGGAGTCGCGCCATGGGATGGGCGTGGACGTCGTGATTCCGACCGTTCACCACGAGGGACACCTTCGCGGTCGTCCTCGAATCGGCAGCCTTCGAATCAGCCATGGGAAGCCTCCATCGCGCGGAAGATGGTCTCGGGCGTCGCGGGGATCGCGAACAGATCCACGCCCGTCGCGTCCGCGATGCCGTTGAGGATGGCGGGCGCCGGGCCGTCCATCGGGAGCTCTCCGATGCCCTTCGCACCGAAGCCGCCGTAGGGATAGGGCGCCTCCTCGAAGAAGACGCGGATGGTGGGCAGGTCCGCCGACGTCGGCATGATGTAGTCGGTCATGCGGGCGTTCTCCATGCGGCCCTCCTTCCACGCGACGTTCTCGTACAGCGCGAAGCCGATGGCCTGGGCCACGCCGCCTTCGATTTGCCCGGCGGCGAGGGTCGGGTTGATGACCTTGCCGACCTCCTGCAACGCCACGAAGTCCTTCACGGTGGCGGCGTAGGTCGTCATGTCCACGTCGACGTCCGCCACGTAGACGGCCCACGAGTACGAACCGTACGCGTCGCCGCGGAAGGTGGTCTCGTCCCATTGGATGAAGGGCGGCTGCTCGTAGGTCACCTTCGTCCTGAGCTCGCCCTTCTCCTTCACGTACCGGGCGCACGCCGCGCGGAAGGTTTCGGTGTCGTAGGTCGCCGGGAGGTATTCCGCCTTCTCGAGCTCCCGTTTCAACGCCAGGGCGGCGTCGCCCACGAGCTTGCCGACGATGGTGCACGTGCGGGACGCGACCGTGGGGCCGCTGTTCGGGACGTGCGCGGTGTCCGGTCGGGCGACCTCGACGACGCTCGCGTCGACGCCCAAGGTGTCGGCAGCCATCTGGGTGAAGATGGTGTTGGTGCCCTGGCCGATCTCCGTGCTCGCGGCGAGGATGCGCACGTGACCCTCGGGTGTGGCCTCCGCCCCGACGACCGAGGCGAGGTACTTCTCGCCGGAGCCCGTGAAGCCCGTGCCGTGGAGGAAACAGGCGACGCCGACGCCGCGCTTCGAAGGCGCGTCCGCCGGGTCCTTCGCGTAACGCGAACGTTTCTCGTCGTAGGACGCCGCGCGGAGGGCCTTGTCCATGAGCGCGTTCATGTCGATGTCGTCGCGCACGAGTTGCCCCGTGGAGAGGGAACCGCCCTTCTTCACGAAGTTCCGGCGCCGGATCTCGACGGGCGAGATCCCGATCTCCTTGGCGACGCGGTCCAAGTGCCGTTCGAGCGCGAAGATGCTCTGTGGCGCCCCGAAGCCGCGGAACGCGCCGTGGGGCGGCGAGTTCGTGGCGACGGCGCGGCTCCGCACGCGCACGTTCGGCGTGGCGTAGGGCCCGGCGGCGTGGATGGTGCCGCGCGAGAGGACGACCTGCGAGAGCGTGGAGTACGCGCCGCCGTCGATGTCGAAGCCGATGTCGAGGGCGAGGAGCTTCCCGTCGGCGTCGACGGCGGAGACGATGGTCGTCCGGGAAGGATGGCGCTTCGTGGTCGCCGCCATGTCCTCGGTGCGGTCGTAGACGATCTTCACCGGCCGCTTCGCCGCGTGGGCGAGGAGCGCGGCGTGGGCCCCGATCATCGAAGGGTACTCTTCCTTGCCGCCGAACCCGCCGCCGGTCTCGAGCTGCACGATGCGGGTCTTCTCGGGCGGCAACCCGAAGACGCTCATGAGCGCCTTCTGCACGTAGTACGGACACTGGAGCGAGCCCGACACGACGAGGGTTCCGTCCGCCTCGAACTCGGCGATCATCCCGTTCGTCTCGATGTAGAGCTGCTCCTGGGCACCCGTGAAGTACGTGCCCTTCGTGACCCGCGCGGCGCCTTTCGTGGCGGCGTCCACGTCGCCTTTCTCGATCGAATACCGCTTGAAGACGTTGTCCTCGCCCCAGACGACGGTCCTCGCCGCGAGGGCTTCCTCGATCGTGAGGACCGCGGGCAGGGCCTCTTCCTCGACGATCACGTGCTTGCGCGCCTTTGCCACGAGGTGCTTGTCCGGGTGGGCGATGAGGACGACGGCCTCTTCGGGATGGGAGAACGTGCCGTCGACGAGGCAAGGCTGGTCGTCGTTGATGAGGGCGACGACGTTCTTTCCCGGGATGTCCTTCGCGGTCACGATCGTGAACTCGTGCCAGGGAAGATCGCCCTCGAAGCGGACGCCGCGCACACGGCCCCGGGGGCCCTTCGTGCGGATGGTCGCTCCGTGCAGCATGCCGGGCTTGTCGACGTCGTCGACGTACGTCGCGCGACCGGTCAACTTGCCGTGCGCTTCTTTCCGGAGGACGGAGGTACCGACGAGGGGTTTCGACATGGAAGCCCGCACTCTACACCGTTGGCCGGGCCTCTCAACTCGCGTCACACCGCGCCACTGCCCCTTCGCGAAGGGGGGCGCCGGGCGCTTCAGAGCTCGATTTGGGTGCCCATTTCGACCACGCGGTTCGGCGGCAAACCGAAGAACGCGGTCGCCGGCTGGGCGTTCCGAGAGAGGATCGAGAAGAGGCGCTTCCGCCATCCGGCCATCTTGGACCGCCCCGTCGTGAGGAGCGTCTCGCGCCCCAGGTAGAAGCTCGTGTCGTCGTCCTGCATGGAGAGTCCCGCTTCGCGGCAGGCGTCGAGGATGTCGTGCACGTTGGGCGACTGCATGAAGCCGTACCGGGCCGTGACCTGGAAGAAGCCGTGGCCGACCTCGGAGATGCGGACCCGATCCTCGCGGGGCACTTCCGGGACGTGGGAGGTCCCGATCGAGAGCAAGAGCACCTGCTCGTGGAGGATCTTGTTGTGTTTGAAATGGTGGAGGAGGACCGGCGGAGCACCCTCCGGGTTCGAGGTCATGAACACGGCCGTGCCGCGGACGCGGTGCGGGCGCGTGCGCTCCACGTCCGCGATGAACGCGTCGAGGGGGAGCGAGACGGATTTCATGAAGTCGGCGAGGGCGAAGCGACCGCGCTTCCAGGTCGTCATCAGGGTGAAGAGACCGACGGCCACGGCGATCGGGAACCAACCGCCGTCGGCGATCTTGGTCGCGTTGGCGATGAAGAACGAGAGGTCGACGGCGAGGAAGCCCACGAGCGCGGGGAGCGCCCAGCGGAGCGGTACTTTCCACTTCGTGCGGAGGACGGCGAAGTAGAGCACCGAGGTGATCGCCATCGTTCCGGTGACGGCGATGCCGTAGGCGGCGGCGAGGCGCGTCGACTTCTGCAGGGTGACGACGAGGGCCACGCACGCCACCATGAGCGCCGAGTTCACCTCGGGGATGAAGATCTGTCCCTCGGCCTTGCCCGAGGTGTGCACGATCGTGAGTCGGGGGCAGTACCCGAGCTGGATGGCCTGCTGCGTGAGCGAGTACGCGCCCGAGATGAGCGCCTGCGACGCGATGACCGTCGCGACCGTCGCCACGAGGACGACCGGGTAGAGCACGTTCCCCGAGACGAGCTCGTAGAAGGGCTTCTTCACCACCTCGCCGCGCTCGAGGAGCAGCGCGCCCTGGCCGAAGTAGTTGATGAGGAGCGCCGGAAAGACGATCACGTACCAGGCGACGCGGATCGGCTTCCGGCCGAAGTGACCCATGTCCGCGTAGAGCGCCTCGCCTCCGGTGATGCAGAGCACGACGGCGCCGAGCGCGAGGAATCCGTGCCACCCGTGGTGGGCGAAGAAATGGATCGCGTGCACGGGGTTCACGCTCGCGAGCACCTCCGGCCGCCTCACGATCCAGGGCGCGCCCATGACGGAGATGGTGGCGAACCAGAGGAGCGTCGCGGGGCCGAAGACGAGCCCCATGCGCGCGGTACCCCGCTTCTGGGCCAGGAAGAGGCTCACGATGATGACGACCGTCACGGGGACGATGAAGCGATCGAACGCGGTCGTCGCCACCTTCAGACCTTCGACCGCGGAGAGGACGGAGATCGCCGGCGTGATGATGCCGTCGCCGTAGAGGAGGGCAGCGCCGAAGAGGGCGAGGAGCGCGAGGACCCGCTTCGTCCGGGGCTTCATGTTATTGCCGTCGGAGAGGGCGAGGAGCGCGAGGATTCCGCCTTCGCCGTGGTTGTCGGCGCGCATGATGAACGAGAGGTACTTCACGACGACGACGAGCGTCAGCGACCAGAAGACGAGGGAAAGGATGCCGAACACGTTCTCGCGCGTCGCCGCGAGGTTGTGCGCGCCGTAGAAGCACTCCTCGAGGGAGTACAGGGGCGACGTGCCGATGTCGCCGTAGACCACTCCGAGCGCACCCAGGGCGACCTTCGCGAGGTCGGCTCGGGTGGCTATGGCGGGAGCATGGCCGTGGGAGGACGCGTGACGTCCGGGACCGCTCATGGGGATTCCAGGGTTGTACCCGAGTCCCGGTCGGTTTCGCCCCCTTGTTTCGTCGCGAAATTGGCGCTACGCGCGGCTTCGGCCGTCCGCTTCCCTGGATTTCGGGGCCGGCGCGGAGGGAAAGCGTTCCACCAGATCCCCCAAAAAGCGGGCGACGACGTGGACTTCCGCGTCGTCCAAGCCCTCCGTCATCCGACGCGTGAGGTTCCGGACGAGGGGGATGGACGCATCCTTCACGGACACGCCTTTCGGCGTGAGGAAGAGACGGCTCGCCCGGGCGTCGTCGGCGTCGGGTTCCTTCCGGAGGAGGCCCGCGTCCTCGAGGCGACCCACGACGCCGCTCATGGCCGACTTCCGGACGTCGAGCTCCTTCGCCACTTCCGACATCGACACTCCCGGAGATCGCGCGACGAGGTAGAGCGCGCCGAGCTGCGTCGACGTCACGCCGAGTTCGGCGACCGCGCGTGCGTTCGCGAACGTGGCGACGGCACGCTGCGCGCGCGCGAGGAGGAAGAAGAGGCGCGGAGGGGACGCCATCGTCCGGTCAACCGAGGCCCTCGAAGTTCGGCGCCCGTTTCTCGAAGAAGGCGGTGAAGGCCTCGCGCGCCTCGGACGACGTCACGGCCTCCGCGAACTTGCGACCCTCTTCGAGCATGCGCGCGCGGACGTCGGAAGGGTCGCCGCGGAGGAGACGACGCGTCGCGCGGAGGGAGCGGGGAGGAGCCTTCGCTAGTTCGAGGGCCTTCTCGCGCGCGAGGGCCGTCACGGCTACCCCTCCCGCGGAACCGTCCACGACGTCGTTCACGAGTCCGAGGGACTTGGCGCGGTGTGCGTCGACCCAGGCCCCGAGGAGCAGCATCTCGGCGGCCACGGCGTGACCGACACGACGCGGGAGGAGCAGGGACGACGCGGCTTCCGGCACGAGACCGAGCGACACGAAGGGCATGCGGAGCTTCGCCGTCGAACTCGCGTACACCAGGTCGCAGTGGAGGAGCATGGTCGCCCCGATGCCGATGGCGCTCCCGTGGACTGCGGCGACGAGGGGCTTGTCGAGCGCCACGAACGCTTCGAGGAGCCGCGTTTGAGGTGCCCCGTCGAACGAAGGACCGGCGCTCGCGAAGTCCACGATGTCGTTGCCCGCGGAGAACGTCTCGCCCGCCGCGGTGACGACGACGGCACGCACCGACGCGTCCGCGTTGGCCGTTTCGAGGGCCTGGGCGAGAACGCCGTACATGGCGATGGTGATGGCGTTCTTCTTCTGGGGTCGCGCGAACCGGATCTCGCGGACGCCCCGTTCGGTCGTGACGTCGACGTCGGCGGAGGTGCTCATGCGTGACAATATGGTTCACCGGTGAACCAATGGCAAGGGTCCGAATCGGGGAGCCGCAGGATTCGCGGTGCGCCGGCGCCTCCGAGTCTCGCGGGTCCGATTCGACCTCGTCCGTGGCCGGGGAGGGAGGGGCAATCCCGACATGCCCGGCGACCCATCCTGGCCCTGGTCCGGCCCGGCCCGCGACGCTCCCCGGACCCGCGACGAACGGGACGGGGGCTGCATGGTTTGCGATACTTCGAGGACGATGCAGGCGACCTTCGGCTCCCCGGTGCACCCGATCCCGACTCCCCGAACGGCCCACGACGGGGTGCTGTCCGCCGCCGTCGCGAACCGGTTGCTCGACGTCGTGCAAGCGCTCTCGTCGGCGCACGACCTCGCGTCGGTCATGGCGATCGTCCGCACGGCCGCCCGGGACCTCACCGGCGCCGACGGTGCGACCTTCGTCCTCCGGGACGACGACTCGTGTCTCTACGCCGACGAGAACGCCATCGCCCCGCTCTGGAAGGGACGGCGCTTCCCGATGTCGGCGTGCATCAGCGGTTGGGCGATGCTCCACAAAGAAGCCGTCTCCATCGACGACATCTACGAGGACGCGCGGGTCCCCCACGACGCCTACCGCCCGACGTTCGTGAAGAGCCTCGCCATGGTCCCCATCCGCGCGACGGATCCGATCGGCGCGATCGGCACGTATTGGGCGACGCGCCGGCACGTCACGACCGACGAGCTCGCCGTCCTCCAGGCGCTCGCCAACAGCGTGTCCATCGCCATGGCGAACGTGAACCTCCTCCAGTCGCTGGAGAAGCGCGTGGAAGAGCGCACCGTCCAGCTCGGCGAGGCGAACCGCGCCCTCGAATCGTTCTCGTACGCGGTCGCCCACGAACTCCGCACGCCCATCGGTCAACTCATGGGGTTCGCCGAACTCCTCGCCATGCGCGACGACGTCACCGGCGAGACGCGGGACATGCTCCAGTACGTCGACTCCGGCGCGAGGGACCTGAATCGCATCGTCGCGGATCTGCTCCGCCTGGCGCACCTCACGCGGAAGGAAGTGGTCCACACCCGGGTCGACGTGTCGGCGCTCGCCCGGGACGTCGGCGCCCAGATGCGGTCGCGGCATCCTTCCCAGGACGTGACCTTCGTCGTCGACGACGGACTCGTGGGCGAGGGCGACGCGTCGCTCCTCCGCGTCGTGTTCGAAAACCTCGTCGGGAACGCGTGGAAATACGGCCGCAAGAAGGCGGGGCTCCGCGTGCACGTGGGCGCGAAGACGATGGACGATCGACTCCACTACTTCGTGCAGGACGACGGCGCCGGGTTCGACGCGGCCGCGGCCGATCGCCTGTTCATGCCCTTCGCGAGGTTCCACGACGACTCGGAGTTCGCCGGCACGGGCGTGGGCCTCTCCACCGTCCGTCAGATCATCGGCAAACACGGCGGTCGTATCACCGCCGAGAGCGCGCCCGGACAGGGAGCCACGTTCACGTTCACGCTCGGAAGCTGATTCGTCGTCCGCGCGTCGCCGCCGTCGTTCACCCACCGATCGCGCGGATCGAGACCGACGCCGCCGAGCGTTCGGTGCATCCACGCCACGTCGTGCCGTCGGGCTTCATGGCCCACGCCCGCTCGAGGGCGTCGCGGACGCCGTCGACGTCGCCGGCCCGGGCCTCGTTCTCGGCGTGGACCCCGTCGTTGGTGGCGAGGCACGGACGGAGCATGCCGTCGGAGGCGACGCGCAGGCGATCGCAACCGGCGCAGAACGTGTCCGACGTCCCCGTGATGAACCCGACGCGTTTCGTCGGGTCGGAGCGCGAGACCACGTACTTCGCGGGTCCCCGATCGGGATCGGTCCGCGCGACGTCGTCGCCCACGAGGTCCGCCAGCCGCGCGCGCATCTCGTCGCCCGGGACCACCCGATCCCGGAGTTTCGCGCCTTCGCCGACGGCCATGACCTCGAGGAAGCGCGGCGTGATCCCCCGGTCCCACGCGAACCGCGCGAGGGCGTGGAGCTCGTCGTCGTTCTCCCCGCGTACGACGACCGCGTTGAGCTTGATCTCGTCGAACCCCACGCCCAAGGCGGCGTCGATGCCGGCGAGGACCGCGCGGAGATCCCCGCCGCGCGTCATGCGGGCGAAGCGGTCGGTGTCGAGCGTGTCGAGGGAGACCGTGAGTCGCGCGAGTCCGGCCTCCCGTAGGGGCCGCGCGAGGGCACGGAGACGTGTGGCATTCGTCGTGAGGGCGAGGTCTTCGACGTCGAGCGAACGCACCTTCGCCACGAAGGGTACGACGTCCCGGTGGAGGAGGGGCTCGCCGCCCGTGATGCGCACGCGCCGGACGCCGGACGCGACCAGTCCCCGGAGGATGGTCGTCCACGCGTCGAGATCGATGCGACGTTCGAGGTACCCGTCGTCCCGACCCGGACGGCAGTAGACGCACGCGAGGTCGCACCGGTCGGTGAGGGACACCCGGACCGCGCGCGGCGACGTCCGTTCCACCGCCACGGACGTGGACGCCGGCGCGTCGTTCACGAGGGGGAGGGAACGGCCCATCGCCGGAACGCTACCACCGTGCGGGCCCGGTCGCACACGGCTCAGCGGGGGACGCAGACCGAGCGGGATTCTCCGCGGACGGAGCGGCAGGTCTCGAAGGAACGGCAGGGCCGCGACGTGTCGCAGGCGCCGAACGCGTAGAGCGCCTCGTCCGGATCCACGGTGACGCGGCCGGGGGTGAAGGCGACGGGAACCCGTGCCCGGGTCGTCTTGCCCGTGAGCGGGACGACGACGTCCGCCGTGCGGGCGGAGGCCGACGCGCCTTCCTCGAAGCGGAGGCCGAGCTCGGCGGGGAATCCGGCGGCGGGGCCGGCGGCGGAACGATCGACGATGGTCACGTCCACCTCGTCCGCGCCCGGCACCTTCGCGAAGGTGACGTCGAGATCGGGGTGCCCTTGGCCGTAGACCCATGCCGCGAAGAACTCGTGGATCGACGGACCGAACGCCGCCACGAGCTCCGTCTCGAGTTGCGACGTCGTCACGGCCTTCCACGCGTGGCCGTCGAACCATCCGCGGAGGAACGCGTCGAAGGGATCGCGTCCCACCTTCCGTTCGAGCATCCGGAGGACGAGCGCTCCCTTCTTGTAGGAGATGGAGTCGAAGATCGTGAGCACGTCGATCTCCGGATCCGCCGGCCGGAGCGCGTGGGGCGTCGATGCTTCGGCGTCCCGGGCGCCTTGCCGCATCTCGCGCCAGTACGCGAGCCCGGCGTCGTGACCGTCGTGGGCCTCGATGAATCGTCCGGCGAGGTAGTCGGTGAAGCCTTCGCTGAGCCAGAAGTCGTTCCACGTGCCGACGCGGGCGAGGTTGCCGCTCCAATGGTGCGCGAGCTCGTGGAAGGCGGTCGACCGGGAACCGGCCGCGTCCGAGAAGAGCGTCTCGTCGAGGCTGACGGACGTCGCGTGCTCCATGCCGCCACCGAAGATCGGCGTCTCGAGGAACGAGGCCTTTTCCCAGCGAAACGCCCCGAATTTCGTCTCGTACCAGTCGAGCGCGTCGGGCAACTCACCGCACATCACGGCGCCCTGCGAGACGTGCTTCTCGTACACGTACCGGTCCACGTCGATGCCGCTCGCCGAACGCACGGCCGCCGGATGGTTCCAGTTGTCGTAGGCGGCGACGTGGAAGTCGTAGGACGGCATGGGCGTCTTCGCCACCCACTGCCACGACTTGCTGCCGTCCGCGTTCGTGGTCTCCGAGGTCAGGAGGCCGTTTCCGACCACCGTGTACTTCGCGGGGAAGGTCGCGCGCACGGCGAACATGGCGCCGTCCCGAGGATGGTCGCGGAGCGGGATCCAGCGCCGGCCCTTCCTGGGCCAGTTGAGGCTCTCGTAGATGCGGCGGTTCTCGGCGTTCTTGTCGAGAACCATGAGCCCGCCGAACGCGTCGAAGTCGTTCGGATTCGCGCCGTCGGCGCGGAACAGCGTGCCGTGGTACCGCACGCGGAGCAGGATCGCCGCGCCGCGTGCGACGGCCCGGGGCAGGGTCACGTGGAGGCCGCTCGCGTCACGCACGTGCGGGGCGATCATGCCGCCTACCTTCACCTCGTCGACGATGTTCCCGTCGAAGTCGAGATCGAGCTTCGTGAGGCGCTTCGTCGCGGCGAAGGACGCGTCGAGGATCGCGGTGAACGTCGGCACACCCGAGCGCGGCTCGTCGACTCGGAGATCGAGGTCGTACGCGAGGGCGTCCACGTCCGGCATGGTGCCGTCGAAGTCCGTGATGCGCGTGCCGTGGAACGTGACGCCGGTGAGGGCCGCCGAGTCGTCCGCCACGGACGTGTCGCCCTCCGCGGGGGCGCTGCAGGCGGTGGCCCCCAAGGTCCCGACGACGAGGATTGCGGGAGCCGAAAACCAAGCCCACAGCCCATGGCGCCGATGAAGGTGCATGTAGGTATTTAGCAAACCTCCCGGGACGGACAAGGAAGGGCCGCGGCCCGTCCCGTTTCGTCCCCGCGCTCGCGGATTTTTTCAGATGGGTTACACGTGAGTGCCATGGATGCGACCGCTGGGAACGCGCCGAAGTCCGCCGTCCGCGTGGCGGTGCTCACCCTGAGCGATACGCGCACGGCCGCGGACGACGCCGCGGGAAAGCTCCTCCGCGATCTCCTGGGCGAGGCCGGGTTCCGGGTGGTGCACCACGCCATCCTTCGCGAGGACGGCACGTCGCTCCGCGAGGCCGTCACCTCCCTCGTGGCAGGAGGGGACGTGGATGCCGTCGTCACGACGGGCGGCACGGGCATCGCGCCCCGCGATCGGACCATCGAGACGCTGGTCCCCATGTTCGAGCGCACGCTGGACGGATTCGGCGAGACGTTCCGTCGGCTCTCCTGGGACGAAATCGGGCCGCGCGCGATTCTCTCGCGCGCTACGGCCGGGGTCCTCGGCGAGGTGTTCGTCGTCGCGTTGCCCGGCAGCACGAACGCGGTGCGCCTCGGCGTGGCGACGCTCGTCGTCCCCATCCTCGGACACGCGGTGGACCTGCTCCACGGCCGCACGCACCACGACGGGCCACACCGGAAGGACGTCGCGCGATGACCGAAGTCACCGTCCTCCATTTCGCGGGCGTGCGCGACGTCACGCGGACGGACGAAGAACGGATCGCCGTCGACGCGGAACCGTGCACCGTGGGCGACGTGGTGCGCGCGCTCGTCGTCCGTCATCCCGGTCTCGCGGACTACGTGGGCGCGCTCCGGGTCGCGAAGAACGAGGCGTTCGCCAGCACGGACGCCGAAGTGGCCACCGGCGACGTGGTCGCGCTCATCCCGCCCGTCGCGGGTGGCTGACCTTCAACCGCGCTTGAAGCGGGAGAAGATCCCCCCCGGCGGCTTCGATGGCGGCGTCGGCGTGGAGGCGGGGGAACGCACGGATCCCGGGGGCGGCGTGGACGACCGGACGGAACCCGGCGCCGGGGTCATGCTGCGAGGTGGTCGGGACGACGGCGGGATGGAACCGTTCCGCACGCGCATCTCGTGGAGCCGCACTTCGCGCATGGCGTCGATGTTGTACGGGTTCAGCCTCGCCGCCCGACGGAAACTCTCGGCGGCCGCGTCCGCGTTGCCGAGCTTCTTCTGGACGTGTCCGCGGTAGAACCACGCCTTCTCGCAGTGCTTGTCGAGGCGGAGCGCGCGATCGAGGAGAGCCATGGCCGTCTTGGCGGCGTGGGGCGATTCGGAGGCCGGCCGCTGGAATTCGAGGTGACCGAGGAGCGCGAGGTACTCGGGCTTGTCGGGTTGGATCTCGTGCGCTGCCTGGCAGAGGGACAGGGCCCGATCGAGGTTCCCGCGCGCGAGGCACGCTTCGGCCCGCTTGAAGAGCGTCTCGTGCTCGCTCTCGCTGACGAACGCGTCCTCCAGGACGTCGACCACCCGTGCGCGCTGGCTCGCGGGGACGGCGTCGCTCGCGGAAGGCATGGGAGGACGCGCCGAAGGGACGCTCGTGGACGACGGTGCGCGTTCGGCGGGCATGGTCGTCGACGCGGGGCGGGCCGCGGGGACGTTCGTCGACGACGGACGGGGCGTGGCGTCGTAAGCGGCGCGGAGGTTGAACGAGATGGTGCGCTGGTAGCTGCCGCTGCTCGTGACCACGGGATGGCTCGGTGCCGGTGCGCGCATGGCGGGCTGACTCGCCGTGGACGTCCGCGCGTTCGGCGGGAACGTGTCGGGACGCATGGCGGCGTTGGGCACGGGGGTGAACGAGATCGCGGGCATGCGCCCGACCGGATCCGGATCGCGACGCTTGTCGGTGTTGGAGACGACGGCCTCCGCTTCCTCGCCGGCCTTCACGAGTTCGCCCTGCTTCGTGATGACGAGCAGGTAGACGAGGAGGCCCACGCGCCGCGGCTCGAGCTTCGAGGTCGCCAGCAGTTGCTTCATCGAGAGCGGCCCCGTCAACGCGATCGACTCGGCGAGGGCGAGCTCTTCGGGTTCGAAATCGAAGCGATCGAGGCGCGCGCCACGTCCGATGCGGATGCGGGCGAGGTTCGCGTGCCCGAGCACCGTCGCGAGGTGGGTCTGCGACGGGTTCTCCTTGATGCCACGCCACACGGCCGGCATCGGATCGACGAGCGTGCCTTCGGGCGCCCCGAACGTCGCGAGGACGTTCGTTCCCTCGAAGAACTCGAACGTGGTGGAGGGGGGGAGGGCGAGCAGGTGGTGGAGCTTCCGCGCGACCTGATCGAGGAGCGCCTCCGCGAGACCTTCGGGCGTGACGGCGCCGGCTTCGAGGAGGATCTGTCCGTGCAGGCGGCGCTCGCTCGCGAGCCTCACGAGCGACGCGTTCAAGGCCTCCTCGGTGACGAGTCCGAGTTCGTAGAGGACGCGTCCCAGGAACGCCACGTTGCCGCGCGTGCGGATCTTCGAGACGAGACCGCGTTCGACGTACGCTGCGCCCACTTCCCCGCCGTCGTCCGCCTTGAAGACGAAGGTGCCGGTGAGCGCGCGCTCGCTCGCGTAGACGAGCAGGTGCGCCATGGGGCGACTCGCGAGCGTGCCGCTGGCCGACGGCGTCGGGATCGTCGCTTTCGAAGGTTCGCTCATGGGGATCTCGATCGACGGGGAGTGCGTTCCCCGAGACGACGCCTCACCGGAACTAGCATACGGGATCGATCCGCGCCGCCGCGCGAGGATTCCGGACGCGAACGTGAAAGGTCAGCGGTGTGGCGTTCGTGCACCATGCGCAAGATCATGAGGGTGATCGTGGGACCCCTCGCACCGCGCGTCCGCCCACCCCACCCAATACGCGCCGTCGGGGCCGTGCTCGCGCTTCCAGATCGGAACGCTCGCCTTGATGCGATCGATGAGCATCCGGCACGCGCGGAACGCCTCGTCGCGGTGGGGCGCGCTCGCGGCGCAGACCACGGCCAGCTCCCCGACCGAAAGGGCGCCCACGCGGTGGAGCGCGGCGACACGCACACCAGGCACCTCGGCCTCGATTTCGAGGGCGATTCGCTCCATTTCGCGGGTCGCCATCGTTCCGTAAGCGCTGTACTCGAGCAGCGTCACGGGACGTCCCTCGCTCGTCTCACGGACGACTCCGTAGAACACGTCGATGCCGCCGGCGCCCGGATGGGCCACGTGGGACACGGCGAGGGTGGCGTCGAGGGCGGTTTCGTCGATGCGGACGAACATCGGCTCAGCCTCGCTTCCGGGGTCGCGCGGACGCCGTCGGCGGCACGTCCCGGGTCCACGTGCCGGACCGACCCCCGGACTTCGACGTCAGCGCGAGCTCGATGCGCACGCCCCGATCCACGGCCTTCACCATGTCGTAGACGGTCAACGCGGCGGTGCTCGCGGCGACCATCGCTTCCATCTCGACGCCGGTGCGGTCGAACGCGTCGGCCTCCGCGATCACGACGACGGAGTCGTGCCCGAGCTCGAAGTCGACGCGGACGCGCGTGAGGCGGATCGGGTGGCAGAGGGGAACGAGATCGGACGTCCGTTTGGCGCCCTGGATGCCCGCGACGCGTGCGACGGCGAGGACGTCGCCCTTCTTCGCCGCGCTCGCGCGCACGAGCGCGACCGTGGACGCCGCCATGTGCACGACGGCACGCGCCGTCGCGGAGCGTGCGGTCTCCGGTTTCGGGGCGACGTCGACCATGTTCGCGCGACCGTGCGCGTCGGTGTGCGTGAGCTTCGCCTTCGTCCGGGAAGAGGCCTTCGTTTTCATGAGAGTCCGATCCCGGCGTAGGGGAGCACGTCGACGACCTCGCCTTCGGAGAGGTCCCCGCGGGCTTGGTCCACGATCACGAGCGCGTCCGCGTCCGACATGGAGAGCACCGCGCCGCTCGCCTGGTTCGCGAGCGGGGTGACGCGCGGTCCCGTGTCGCCCCGTTCGAGGCGTGCACGCACGAACTCCGTGCGGCCCGCCGCGTGACGGATCGCACGCGTGAGCGTGGCCCGGAAGGTGAGGGGCGAGGCATCCTTCGCGCCCGCGAGGGTGCGAACGAGGGGAATCCCGAAGAGCGCGAACGTGACGAGCGCCGACGCCGGATTGCCCGGAAGACCGAGCACGATCGTGTGTCCTCGCGTGCCGACGAGGAGCGGCTTTCCGGGCTTGATCGCCACGCGCCAGAAATCGATCGTGGCGCCGACGGCCGTGAGCGCGGGCTTCACGAGATCGTGATCGCCCACGCTCGCGCCGCCGATCGTGACCACGAGATCGCTCGAGGCGAGGGCGTCGTCGAGGGCACGTTCGGTCCGCTCCCTGTCGTCGGGAACGAAGGGAGCCACGACCACGTGGGCCCCTTCGCGTTCGAGCACGCGCGCGAGGGCGGGGCAGAGGCAGTCCGGAAGGGACGCTGCCGTCGCGCCCACGGTGTCCCCGGCGGCGCGGAGTTCGTCGCCGGTCGCCACGAGCGTGACCCGGGGAGCGCGGGCCACCATGACCGTGACCACGTCGAGGGCGAGGGCGAGGGCGAACGGCGACGCGGTGAGGCGTGTGCCGGCGGGGATCGCCACGGCACCCGCGCGCAGGTCGTCCCCCACGTGGCGGATCGACGCCCCTTTCGCGGGAGCGCGCGCGAATCGGAGCGTGTCGCCGTCGCGGGTCGTGTCCTCTTGCGGCAGCACCGCGTCCGCACCGTCGGGGAGGGCGGCGCCCGTGAAGATGCGCATGGCGCTCGCGGGCGCCAAAGGGTTCGGGGAAAGGCCCGCGCGACTCTCTCCGATCACGGGGAGCGCGAACGCTCCGTCGACGCCCGCGCCGAGATCGTCGATGCGGAGCGCGTAACCGTCCATCGTCGAGTGGGTCACCCGCGGGAGATCCGTCGTCGCACGGACGTCCTCCGAGAGCACGCGGCCGAAGGCCCGCTCGAGGGCGACGCGTTCGCCGGGAAGCGCGCGCGCGAGGGCGACGAGGCGCGCTCGGGCTTCGGCGAAGGGAAGCATGGGCCGAACGTTACCGCGTTTTGCCCGCGTCCGCGTCCATCGTCGACGGGGACCCCGGCGCCATCGACGGACGACCCCACGTCGCTTCGATCGCGACGCCCCGCCTCCGCGAGGAGACGCCGCCGTCGCCCTTCGCCCGGGGCGCGAGCACGATGGACTGCACGGGATGCACGAGGCAAAGAAGCCCCGTCGCGAGGCTCCCTCCGCCGGGCGAGAACTTCCGGTCCGCGCCGGCGAGGCTGCCGTCCTCGTTCCATTCGACGACGATGCGCAGGGCGCCGTCGCCGAGGTGACCTTCGGCGCCCAGGTTCGTGAGGCACGTGTCCGCGACGTCGGCGAGCCGTTCCACCAGGGCCGTCGCTGCCGTCCGGTCGAGGCCACGACTTTCGGCGAGTCCCACGGTCACGAGGGGACGACGGGCCACGTGTTCGTAGCCGTCGCCTTTCGTTTCCGGAGCCCCGCCGACGGGGGAACGCGGGAGCGGACCGTCGGTTTCGGGAAGCGCGATCGTCCGACCTTCGGACGGAGGCGCCACGTCGGCGACGCGGGGACCACACGCCGCGGACGCGACGGCGAACGCGATCGCCGGTGCGACGCGGACCGTCACACTCCGAGGATGTTCTTGGCGATGACCATGCGCTGCACCTGCGCCGTTCCCTCGTAGATCTGGAGGATCTTGGCGTCGCGCATCAGTTTTTCGACCGGGTACTCCTTCACGTACCCGTTGCCGCCGAACACCTGCACGGCGTCGATGGCGGTCGCCATGGCCGCGTCCGCTCCGTAGGCCTTCGCGTAGCTCGAGACGATGGGATTGCGGATGCCCTTGTCGAGGTTCCAGGCGGCCTTGCGGACGAGGAGGCTCGTGGCTTCGACGCGGATCGCCATCTCGGCGATCATGGCCTGCACGAGTTGGTGCTGGGCGATGGGGACGCCGAACGTCTTCCGCTCCTTGGCGTACGCCACGCACTCGTCCAGGCACCGGCGCATGAGACCGGTCGCCGCGGCGCCGATGTCGGGACGCGTCTGGTTGAACGTCTCCATGGCGAGCTTGAAGCCGTGACCGGGCTGCGCCAGCACCTGGTCGGCGGGCACGTGCACGTCGTCGAGCATCACCTGCGCGGTGTCGCTCGCGCGTTGACCGAGCTTGTCCTCGTGTTTGCCGACTTTGACGCCCTTCGCGTCCGCGTGGACGATGAACGCGCCGATGCCCTTGTGGCGGAGCTCGGGGTTCTCGGTCGCGAAGATGACGAAGAAGCTCGCCATGTTCGCGTTCGTGATCCACGCCTTGGTCCCGTTGAGGACGTAGCTTCCGTCCGACTGCTTCTTCGCGCGGCACTGCAGGCCCGCGACGTCGCTGCCCGCGGCGGGTTCGGTGGTGGCGTAGCTCGCCCACGTCGGCGACCCCGTGAGCCAACCGAAGTACTTCTTCTTCTGCGCGTCCGAACCGCCGAGGCGGATGGGGGTGAGGGCGAGCGTGTTCGCCGTCATGCTCGTCTGGATGCCGGTGCAGCCGTAGGCGAGCTCCTCCGTGACCATGACGCACTCGATGTCCGAGAGCCCCGAACCGCCGTATTCCTGGGGGATCGTGGGGTTCACGATGCCGAGCTCCCACGCGTCCCGGAAGACCTGCTGCGGGAACTCGGACTTGCGGTCGCACTCGGCCGCGACCGGAATGATGCGCTCCTTCGTGAAGCGGCGGACCGTGTCGACGAGGGCCTTCTGCTCTTCGGTGATTTCGAAATCGATCATGGTCTCATTCCTTCGCGCGACGCGTTTTTCGCTCGATGTCCGCGCGCGCCGCGCGGCTTCCCATCATGAACCCCAACACGAGTCCCACGAGCAACACTCCCGGGATGAAGATGAGGTGTTCCGATCCCGGGAGCATCATCCGGCGGTTGCCCCCGGTGTGGCCCGCGCGGCCTTCGCGTCCGCGACGTCGATGGCCTTCTCGAGGTCGTCGATGCGGGTGTTGATCCGGCCCACGGACCGCCACATGCCGGCGACCCACACGAAGACGAAGAGCCACACGAGGGCGTACGCCTCGACCATGAGCGTGAATCCGTCGTGCTGCTCGGTGCTCTCCGTGACGGGGCGGTAGGCCGGGGACGACGTGGTGGCCGCCGCGGCGTTCGGTGCAGGAGGTGCCGGAGCCGCGGTCGGCGGCGGCTTCGGGGCTTCGTTCGGTGCGGCGATGTCGAGAGCGATCATGTTTCCGTCCGGGTATCGAGACCGAGATCGATGGCGTCTTCTTCCGCGCGCGCGAGGCGACTCTTCGCCATCTCGAGACGCACGCGCATCCAGAGGAGGAGGGCCACGAGGAGCGTGAACGCGAGGAAGCCCAGGAGCAGGGCCTGGACCATGCTCGGATGCATGCCACCGCCCTTGCCCGTGTTCACCTCGGGGTGCTGGCCGCCCCACTTGCGCACGGCGAAGTGGATGATGGGGAGGTTGGCGGCCGCGAGGACGCCGAGCGCGGCCGCGAACTTCCGTTCTCCCGGTCCGTCGCCGGTGAAGCCGCGGAGGATCAGGTACGCCACGTACATGAGGATGCTGAGGAGGGACGTCGTCAGGCGCGGGTCCCAGGTCCAGTAGAATCCCCACGATTTGACGGCCCACAAAGGGCCCGTCACGCAGACGATCATCCCGAAGATGACGGCGGCTTCGGCGCCCGCGCGCGCGAGGGCGTCCCAGAAGTCGTTCGGCTTCACGAGGAAACCCAGCGACCCCGCGAAGCAGGCCGCCGCGCCGACGTACATCGCGTACGCGGAGGGCGCGTGGAAGTAGAGGATCTTCTGGACGACGCCCATGGTCACTTCCTCGGGCGTCCGGAGGAAGATGACGTTCACGGAGACCACGAAGACGACGGCGACGATCGCCGCCAGGACGAAGAAGGCGAGGTCCTGAGCGAGGGTCTTCGGGCGGGCGCGATCGGCCATTCTCCCGGGACTGTAGCTCGAAAAGTTCAGCGTTTCTTCGACTTTTCTTCGAGTTCCTTCTGGAACTCCTCGAGGACCGGGTTGCCGAAATCCCGCTGCATCGCGATGGAGAGCTGGAGCTTCGCTTGCGCGTATTCGCCCCGCTTCGCGTGTTCCTCCGCCTTCAAGAGGAACGGTACGGCGGCGGGGGACTTCAGCAGATCCTTCCGCGCCTTCGGAGCGAGGGACGAACCCGGTTTCGGGGGCAACGCGGACGAGAGCTTCACCGATCGCTTGGTGCCGCGGGAGAGCTCCTCGTCGTACAGCGCGCGCAAATCCATGTTGGAGAGGACGCGATGCGCCTCGGTGCCCCGCTTGAAGATCGTGTGCGCGGCCTTCCGCTCGTCGGCGGAGCCGGCGGCGTGCCCGTCGGGATGGAAGGTGACCGCGAACTTCCGGAACCCTTCCTGGATCTCGTGGAGCTCCGCGCGCTCGTCGACCTGGAGCAGCTCGTAGTACGAGAGCGTGTCGAGGGAGGCGAGCCACTGGAAGAGGACGCTGTCCGGACGATCGGCCATGGCACCGGCAGCGTATCCGGCGCTTCACGGTGCGTGAACGCGAAGTCACGCTCGCGGACGAAGTTCCGGGGACCTTGCCGAGCGCGTTCCCCATCGCAGGGAAATTTCCTGGGGATTCCCGGCCACCGGGGGGGACGGTTCTTGGCACCGACCTTGCGATAGGGACTTCTCGCGCGACCCTTCGCCTTGCCTTGGAGACCGACCGTGATGCCCGTTCCGACCCGCCCGTACCGCCCCGTCGTTCCTGGAGCCTTCCCGCGTTCGGCCCGCCGATTCGGGATCACGGCGGCCGTTCTCGGGACGTGCCTCGTCACCCACGCGACCGCGTCCGCTCAGGAAGTCGTGGTCGCTCCGGCGCCCGCCGTCGCGGCGCCCGCTCCGGCCGCACCGGCGCCCGTCGTGGCGGTGCCTCCCGTGGCTGCACCCTCTCCGGTCGTGGTCGCTCCGGCGACCCCGGGCGTCGTCTACGTCTCCGACCCTCGGGACACCCCGCCGACCGTCGTCGCTCCCGCTCCTGCGGCGGGCTCTCCCGTTCCGGTACCGGTTCCGCTCCGCGGCCCGTCGTCGTGCAGCCCGTCGTCGTGATGCCCACCTTGAACGAACCCGTCGACTCCCTCACGACCCGGACCAAATACCGTCGCGACCCGGGACGTACCGGTGCGCTGATCGCGTCGCCCATCGTCTACGGCCTCGGCGCGTCCATCGCGGGCACGATGTACCTCGCGACGCTCTCGCATTCCTCGTACACGGGCGATCGCTACGCGTCGACGCGTACGGGGGCCCTCGTCGCCTACGCGGGGATCTCGGCGGCGGTCCCGAGCCTTCCGCGTTTCGTCGTGGGCGACGCGACCACGGGTCTGCTCTACGCCGCGGCGCGCGGAGGTGCCATCGCGGCGGCCTCCGTGATCGACTGGGGCAAGGCGGACGCGAACTTCGTCGGTCCGATGATCCTCGGCTTCGTCGTTCCGACGACGCTCGCCATCGTCGACATGGCGACGACACCGCACGCGGAAGATCTCGAGGACCAGCCGCCGCCACCGCCGCGTACGGGGATCCGCGCGATCACGCCCGCACCGGTGGCGGATCGGCAGAACGGCACGACGGGCGCGACCGTGTCCGTGTTCGGGACGTTCTGATCGCCTTCCTCCGGGACGCGCGCCCCGGGCACGATCGCCGTCAGGCGCGGCCCGTCACGCGATGGGCGAGGGCGTCGTGGCGTTCGGAGAGGGAAGCGACGGCGTTCTCGTCCGCGATGCCGACGAGTTGGAGCACCGCGGACGCGCGCTTGCCCGTGGCGCGGTCGATGGCCTCGACACGGAGCAGTCCGTTGGCGTCGAGTTCGAACGTGACGGCGATGACGACCTCGCCGCGCGCCGCGCTCCGGAGCGAGAGCAGGTCGACCTGACCGAGGAACGTGTTCGCGCCGAAATGCGGCGCTTCTCCTTGGGCGACGCGGATGGATACGGCGGTCTGGAAATCCCGGGCCGTCGTGAACTCGCGGGTGCGGTCGCAGGGGATGCGGGAGTTGCGCGGGATGATGACGTCGCAGAAGCCACCGGCCGTCTCGACGACGAGGGCGCGGGGCGTGACGTCGACGAGGATCGGTGCGGCGGGACCGGGACGGGGCATGGGCGCCGCCGTGCCCGGGACCCCCTGCGGCGCAGGCGGATACGCGGAAGGACCTCGCACCGGAATCGGCGCGGTTTTCGGAGCCTGGGAAGGCGTCTTCGCCATGGGCTGCGTCGTCTGCACGCGGCCCATGGGTTGCGTTCCGGCAGGGGCGGGGACGACCGGCGTCTGCATGGGCGACGTTCCCGGACCCTGGCGCGCCGCACGACCGTAGGAGGCGGGCGCGTCACCCTTGGGCAACTCGGCGAAGGGTTGGATGCGCGGGGCGGACGGCGCCGCGAGGCGCGGGTTCTTCGGTTGGAGATCGTCCGGCAGATCGTAGGACGGCGTCGTGATCTCCTCGTCGATGGGGAGGTCGAACGGATCGTCGTCGACGTCGGGGAGCGACTCCGTGTCGGCCGGCAGGGGCTGTCCGAAGATGTCGTACGCGGGGAGCTCGCCCGGACCGCCGTCTGCGGGGGAACCGAAGTCGTCCGCCGTCGTGGGCGAGGAACCGAAGTCGGCGAGAGGTTGGAACGCCGGCGGCGGTCCCGGTTCGTTCGACGGGGGCTTCGGACGCGGAGGAGGCGCACCGAATGCGCCGCCCATGGGATCGAAGTTCGCCGGCGGCTTCAAGGTCGGCAACTTCGGTCGCGGCGGAGGCGGAGGGGGCACGCTGCGTTTCCGCGCCGCTTCCGTCAACGCGGCGGCCTGGATCGCGGCGCCCATGGCGACGACTTCGTCGGGATTGTGATCGGTCAGGGGCGGCTTGCCGAACACGTCGGCCACGCGCCGCGCCACGAGGGGCATGCGCGTGGATCCGCCGACCAGGATGGTGTGATCGAAGAGGCTCGGCGAAAGCCCCTGGAGGGCCAGCGCCTCGCGCGTCACCTCGAGGGTCCGCTCGATGTACGGCGAGGCGATGGATTCGATCTCCGCGAGCGACATGCCGAACGTGAAGTCCAGGTTCTTCCCGCCGGATCCGAACGCGAGGTCGTGGAGGCGGATCTCGCCCCGGTCGCGCGTGGAGAGCTGCATCTTGAGCTGCTCGGCGGAGTCACGGAGATACTCCCAGGCTTCCGGGTTCGCGCGCAGATCGTACCTGTGCTGCATGAGGAACGCCGCCGCCATGCGATCGGCGATGGCCAGATCGATGTCGTCGCCGCCCAGGAACGTGTCGCCGGCGGTCGCGAGAACCTCGAACACCGTGCCGCTCAGATCGAGGAGCGTCGCGTCGAACGTACCGCCGCCGAAGTCGTAGACCGCGACCCGTTCCTTGCCCGACCGGCCCACGCCGTAGGTGAGCGCGGCGGCCGTCGGTTCGTTGAGGATGCGCAGGACGTCGAGGCCCGCGATGCGGCCGGCGAGTTTGGTCGCGGCGCGCTGGAGCTCGTTGAAGTTCGCGGGAACGGTGATGACCGCGCGGTCGACCGGTTCGCCGAGCGCCTGTTCGGCGATCTGCCGCGCGCGGCGGAGGACGAACGCGCTGATTTCCGGCAGCGAGTACGTGTGACCGCGGACGGCGACCTGCGCGCCGCCACCCGGCGCCTCCTCGAGCTTGAAGCCGAAGCGCGTCCGCGCGATCGCGAGCTCTTCGCTCTTCCACGCGCGGCCGATGAGGCGCTTCACGCTGAAGATCGTGTTCTCGGGATCCTGCGCGCGGCGTTCCTTCGCCTGCGCGCCGACGAGGATCTGTCCGTTCGGATGGAAGTTGACGACGCTCGGGAGGAGCGTGCGGCCGTGCTCGTCGGCGACGACGTGCACCGCTCCTCCGCGCACGCACGCGACGACCGTGTTCGTCGTCCCGAGATCGATTCCTACGACGCCCATCCTTGACCTCGTCCGTGCCCTCCCCTGGGCGCGCGAGGGAAGTCTACAACGAAGAACCTGCGCCTGGCCCACTACGGCGCAGGTCGCCGAGGAAGCGGTCGAACCACTCTCCGACCACCTTCGGGAACGGCCACATGAACCCGTATTCGCCGCCCACGAAGCGGCCGATCAAGAAGCTCCGAAGGCCTTCCGCGGCGGCGTCCCCCTTGAGTTCGTAGGTCGCGCGGATCGTCTCCTCGTACGCTTCCCACTCGATGCGGGCGCGCCCGTAGGCGAGAAAGAGCGGGAAAAAGGGCACGAGGTAGACGAATCCCATGACGACGTCGCCCATGCGTCGGCGCTGTCGGAGGTGCACCCGTTCGTGCCGGAGGAGGATGACGCGGTCCACGTCGGAGAGGACGTCCCACGCGTCGGGCAGCCACAACTTCCCGAAGAGCACCGTGTAGTACTTCGTCATGTAGACGCGCTGGCCGCCGAACGTGAGCAGGGCCAAGGTCAGGTGGATCGCGCGCTGGAGACGGCTCGTGCGCTTGTAGACGAGGGCGAAGTCCGGAAACTCGGAGGCCATGTCCACGAGCAGCGCGTGGGAACGCGGATGACGGGCCGGATCCGTTCCCACGAAGGACGTCGTCGTCATGACGGACCCGGCGCTCCTTCACGCCTCGGCCCGTGGGGCGGCTGGCACGTCGTGCAGAGGAAGGTGTTTCGCGGAGGCGATCCGTGGTGGACCATGGTCACGACCGTCCCGCACACGAGGCACGGCTTGCCGTCCCTTTCGTAGAGCCACACCGGGGACCGTTGGCCGGATCCGCCGGTCGTGCGGCGCTCGGGATTCGATCCGAGGTTCGCGAGGAGGAGCTTCCTGGACGTGGCGACCACGCGCGCCAGCGTCCCGTCGTCCAGGTCCCCGACCTTCGCGAAAGGGTCCACGCGGGCCACGAAGAGCACCTCGGACTTGAAGATGTTTCCCACCCCCGCCATCGCGCCCTGATCGACGATGGCTTCGGCGATGGTGCGATCGGGCAGGGTTCGGAGACGCGCGAGGGCGAGATCGGCGTCGAAGGATTCCGCGGCGAGGTCCGGACCGAGTCCCGCCAGGAACGGATCGCGGGAAGCTTCGCGATCGTCCATCAAGCGCACGACCGGCGCCGAGAAGCACACCGCGACGTGATCCGACGTGTCGATGCGGGCGCGCATCTCGCTCTCCCGCTTCCGCCATCGTTCGTCCGGGCGGTACACGTGCCAGGAGCCGGTCATCTTCATGTGCGTGTGGAGGACCATGCCCACGTCGAAGTGTACGAGAAGATTCTTCCCGCGCGACTCCACGGCCACCACGCGCGAGCCCACGAGCGGGGACGCGGGTCGCACGAGGCGGGGAAGTTCGGCCCGGGTCACGGTGCGTCCCTCGAGCGCGAGGCGGAGCGTCCGAGCGGTTCTGAAGATCGTGTCACCCTCCGGCATGGGACTCCCGGGGTCGCCAGAAGAGGCCGGGACCGGAGCGGACGAACCCCTCCGCGAGGAAGTCGGCCGCCAACGTGGACGCCGCGGCGTCCGTTCCGTCGATACGGAGAAGATGCACGGAACGCTGCCGTCCCGCGGCGACGCGGTTCGTCAGGGCGCGCGCGATGGCGGGGCCGGGTCTCGCGGCGTCGGCGGGACCTTCGAACGTCAGGAGCGCGTCGCCGCTCCGGGCGATCCACGCGACGAGGTCCCCGTCCACGAGGACCACGTGCGCTCCCGCGGCCCGTTGCGGACGTTCGGACGGCGCGGACGTCGTCGGGCCGCCGGACGATGCGGACGCGAGCTTCGGCCACGGCACGAGGGACCCGTACGCGTTCGCGGGATCGACCGCCGAGAGCACCAGGGGTTCCCCGTTCCCGCCCGCGTCCCGGTCGCGGCGCAGCCGATCGTCCGCACCGGGGAGCGCGAACTGGGCGCCACCGCGTTCGGCGACGAAGTAGCCGCGGCGTACCCGTCCCCGTTCTTCGAGGGCCTTCAGGACGTCGTACACGCGCGCGAATCCGCCGGGGACGTTCTCCGCGTGGGCCGCTTCGCGCGTCACGACACCGTAACGTTCGAGGAGGGATTCGGCGAGGGCGGCGCGGCGTTCGGTCTCGGTCGGCACGTCGAGCCAGCGCGAGCTCCGGAGCGACCAACGGCCCTCGCTGCCGGGAGGTCCTCCACCGAAACCACGCATGCGCGCGCCGAACGCGCGGACGCCCGGGTCCCTCCGTGACCGCCGATCCCGTGGCGTGGTGTCGCCCCGGAGGAGACTCCGGAGAGGCTCGGTCGTGTCGTTCGTCGCTTCGCCGGCCCACACGAGTTCCCAGAGAGCGTCGACGATCTCGGCCGGGAATCCGCCGACGTGCTTCACGATCTCCGGGAAGAACGACGCGCCCCGGGACGCGAGCACGTCCCGCACGCGATCCTTCGTGGTGGTCGTCCTTTCCGCCTTCGGGCCCTTCGCCGTGTCCTTCGCGGCGGCATCCACGGGGGGAGGTTCCGCCGGAGCGAGCCACGCGTCGTGATCGGCGAGGGTGAGGACGACGGTCCCGTCCGTCGCACCGCGCGACGCCGCGCCCGACCACACCACCTCGCCGGAAGCGACGAGCGCGTCGAGATCGGACGGACGGAATCCTCGGACGCGCGCGGGCAAGACGTCCTCGAACAGGACGGACGCGGGAGGCGGGCATCCCTCGAGCTGCAGGATCGCGTTCCGGAGCGCGTCGGGACCCGGTGTCGGGGATCGCACGCCCGACCATTCCGTGAGGAATCGCGCGTAGGCCGACGACGGGACGGGCTCGATCTCCTTCCCGGAGCCTCGCGAGCGATCGCTGCTTGATCGTGCGGAGGACCTCGGCGTCGCAATACTCGTCCTCGGTGCCGTCGGGGAGGAACGCTCCCTTCGCCAGGGCCCCGGTCCGGACGAGGACCTCCAATTCGCGGAGCACCGTGCCGACGCCGAGGTCGAATCGCGCGGCGACGGACTCCTTCGTGAACGGACCGCGGGTGCGCGCGTGGCGCCGCAGGAGTTCGACGAGCGCGTCGGCGCGTGGGCCCGTGAACGACGAAGGCAAGCCTTCCGGCAGGGCGACCCCGAGGGCGTCGCGGTACACGGCGGCGTCCTCCGCGGCGAACGTCGTCCACGTTCCGGCCACGCGCGCCCGTACGACGCGACGCTCCCGTTCGAGCTCCGCCGCCCAGGCCCGGAGCGGGGCGTCGTCCGTGCTGCGGGCGTCGAGATCCGCGTCGCCGAGATCTCCCACGCGGAGCAGCAGATCGTGGAGCGCGTCGGGCGATCTCGGAGCGTGCGTGCGTCCGATGAGGCGATCCTCGGTCTCCCGCACGACGTCGGGATCGAGGAGCGTCCGGAGTTCCGCCTCGCCGAGCAGGTTCCTGAGCTCCTGCCAGTCCACGAGGAGCGCCTGGCTCCTGCGCTCCGCCGCGGGGGCGTCCGGGTCGTAGATGAAGTTCGCGACGAACGAGAACGTGAGCGTCGTCGCGAACGGCGAGGGCGTGCGCGAATCGACGGTCGCGACCTTGATCTTTCGCGAACGGACCTTTCCGAGCACGTCGACGAGTCCGGGGAGATCGAAGGCGTCGTGGAGGCACTCGCGGAACGTCTCGAGGAGCAGCGGGAAGCGCGGGTAGTCGACGGCGACGGTGAGGAGATCCGCGGCGCGCTTCCGCGTGGCCCAGAGCGGCTGGCGCTTGTGTGGGCTCTTCTTCGGCAGGAGCAGCGCGCGACCCGCCGCCTCCCGGAAGAGCGACGCGAAGAGCGCGGTGCCGGTGAGGCAGCGCACCAAGGTCGGCTCCACGTCCTCGGGATCGGGGAAGAAGTCCTTCGGATCGGGCGGCGTGTCGGAGGCGGGAAGGCGGAACACGATGCCGTCGTCGGTCCACACCGTCTCGACGGCGCCGCCGTGCACTTCCTTGATGCGGGCCGCCACCGCCGTCGCCCACGGGGCGTGCACGCGGCCGCCGAAAGGCGAGAGGATGCACACGCGGAAGTCCCCGATCTCGTCGGTGTACCGTTCGAACACGATGGTGCGATCGGTCGGTGCGGCGCCCGCGCGTTCGACCTGTTCGCGCACGTAGGCGATCAACGCGTCGGTCGCCCGCGGTTCGGTGAAGTGCTCCTCCACGAGGAGCTTCCGGGCCTCGGCATCGGGCAGGTCCGCGACCTTCCGCGTGAGTTGCCCCACCGCCTCGCCGAACGCCTTCGCGCGACCGATCCCGCCGCCGCGCCAGAAGGGAAGCTTTCCGGGCTCCCCCGTCGCCGGGGTCACGATGACGCGTTCGTGGGTGATCCGATCCGCGCGCCACGACGACGCCCCGAGGAGGAACACCTCGCCCTCGCGGAGTTCGTGCACCATCTCTTCCTCGAGCTCGCCGACCCGTTTGCCGCCGAACTCCGAGCCTCCCTCTCCCGGAAGGAACACGCCGAAGAGACCGCGATCCGGGATGGTGCCGCCGTTCGTCACCGCCACGCGCACGGCGCCGTCCTTCGCGCGCACGGTGCCGCGGACCCGATCCCACACGACGCGCGCGCGGAGCTCCACGAAGCGGTCGGAGGGATAGCGGCCCGAGAGCAATTCGAGCACCTCGTCGAACGCCGACCGCGGCAGTTCGGCGAACGGTGCTGCTCCGCGCACGAGCGCGAAGAGCGCGTCCGCCGTCGTCGGTCCCACGGACAACGTCGCCACGATCTGTTGCGCCAGGACGTCGAGCGGGTTCCGCGGATAGAACGTCTCCTCGACGGCGCCGTCCTTCATGCGTTTCGCCGCGGCGGCGCACGCGAGCAGATCGCCCCGGTGTTTCGGCACCAAGAGTCCCGCAGGGACGCCGCCGACCTCGTGGTTCGCACGGCCCACACGCTGGAGCCCACTCGCCACGGACATGGGCGCCTCGATTTGCACCACCTTGTCCACCGACCCGATGTCGATGCCGAGTTCGAGGGACGAGGTCGCCACGATGGACTTGAGCTCGCCCCGCTTCAGACGATCCTCGAGGACGAGGCGTTTGTCCTTCGCGATGGACCCGTGGTGTGCGAGCGCGATCTCCTCGCCCGCCACGTCGTTCAACGCCGACGCGAGCCGCTCCGCGAGCCGGCGACTGTTGACGAAGATCATGGTCGTCCGGTGCTTCCGGATTTCCGCGACCAACTCCTCGTGGAGCTTCGGCCACACGGACCGCCGCGCGCCGCCACGCGCCGCGGGCCCCGACGCCAGTTCGTCGACGGTACCGACGGTCGCCATGTCCAGATCGGGCACCTCCACCCGCAGTTCGAGCGGGCGTTTCGCGTTCGCGTCCACGAGGGTCACGGGCCGCGGCTTCTTGCCGACGAATCCTCCGAGGAGGCGCGCCACCTCGTCGAGGGGCTTCTGGGTCGCCGAGAGACCGATGCGCTGGAGGGGCTTTTTGGACCGACGGATCGCCTCCAGGCGCTCGAGCGACAGGAACAAGTGCGCGCCACGCTTCGTCGGGACGATGGAATGGATCTCGTCCACGATCACGGTCTCGACGTCCGTCAACGTCTCGCGCGCGGCCGACGTGAGGAGCAAGTACAACGACTCCGGCGTGGTGATGAGGACGTCCGGCGGGTGCTTCCGCATGCGGAGGCGGTCCTTCTGGGACGTGTCGCCCGTGCGGACGTCCACGGTCGGGACGTGGACGTCGATGCCCATGCGTTCGGCGACGTTCGCGATGCCGGCGATGGGCGCGCGGAGGTTCTTCTCCACGTCCATGGCGAGCGCCTTCATGGGCGACACGTAGAGGACGCGCGTGCCCGTGCCCTTCGCGCGCGTCGTCATCACGCGATCGATGGCGGCGAGGAACGCCGCGAGGGTCTTGCCCGAACCGGTCGGCGCGAGGAGCAGCGTCGATTCGAGGGCCCCGATGGGAGGCCACGCCTTCTTCTGCGCCAGCGTCGGTGTGCCGAGAGTCTCCTCGAACCACTCCGTGACGGCCGGATGGAACGACGCGAGAGGGGTCGACGTCGTCATGCGCTCTCGCCGAGGACGTCTCCTTCGGCGACGCCCCGCCCGTTCACCCATTCCGACGCGCGGACGGGCTTCTTTCCTTCGAGCTGCACGGTGTCGAGCTCGACGGCCCCGGTTCCCGTGCGGACGACGACGCGCGTCTTGTCCGCGACGAGGACGGTGCCCGGCTTCGCGTCCGCGGCGGTGCCGCGCATCTCCATGGCGAGCGGTCGCGTGCGGAGGACCTTCAGCATTTTTCCCCGGGACCTCGTGAATGCTCCGGGCCAAGGGCTCATGCCGCGGACGTGGTCGTGCACGGCCTTCGCCGACTTCGTCCAATCCACCGCGCCCGCGGCCTTCTCGAGCATGGGCGCCAGGCTGGACTTCGTGTCGTCCTGCTTCGTCCTCGTGAACTCGCCGCGGAGGATGGCCGGTAAGGTGTCGGTCACCGCCTTCGCTCCGAGGAGGGCGAGGCGCTCCGAGAGTTCGCCCGCGGTCTCGTCGGGACCGACGGGTGTGGGGAAGAACGCCAACGTGTCGCCCGTATCCATGCCTTCGTCGAGCAGCATGAGCGTCACGCCGGATTCGCTCTCGCCGTTCACCACCGCCCACGTGATGGGCGCGGCGCCGCGGTACTTCGGCAGGAGCGACGCGTGCACGTTCACGCAACCGACGCGGGTGCCGTCGAGCACGTCCCTCGGGAGGATGCGGCCGTAGGCCACGACGAGTGCGACGTCCGCGTTCCGCTCCCGGACCCACGCGCCGAACTCGCCGGTCCGCAGTTTGGTCGGCTGCACGACGGGCAGTCCCAACGCGAGCGCCCGCTCCTTCACCGGCGGCGCGACCTCGGCGAGACCACGGCCCTTCGGCTTGTCCGGCT
>JAXLYL010000010.1:0-224700 GCA_046351475.1 Polyangiaceae bacterium | reverse complement strand
CCTGCCACGACGGCCGCGTACGTCCCCGGAGCATCCACCCGAGCGACTACCTCTCGATGCACCCGGTCGAGGCGCGGATGAACATGCAGAAGTGCACGAGCTGCCACCGCGAGCAGAGCTTCTGCGTCGGCTGCCACCAGCGCGCCGGCGTGACCATGAGCGGCCCTACGGACGTGCGCAACAACGGCCGATTCCACCCGCCGAAGGAGCAGTGGAGCGAGGCGCCGCGGAAGCCCGGACACCACGCCTTCGAAGCGCAGCGCAACCTCAACGCGTGCGTCTCGTGCCACATCGAACGGGATTGCGTCATCTGCCACGGCGGCAACGGCATCGGCGGCGGCTTCAATCCGCACCGCGCCGGATTCGCGGGCGGATGCGCGAACCAGATGCGTCGCAATCCCCGCCCGTGCTTCACGTGCCACTTGCCCGACGACGGAGTCCTCGCGCAATGCCGATGAGAATCGACCCTCGCGAAAGCATTGCGAAAGTCCTACGAACTTCCTTGCGGAAGTCGCGGCCAGGGGGATATGAACAATCCCCCCCGTCGTCGGTCGGTTCCGCCGGATCCGGAGACGCCCTCAACCATCAGGAGGATTCGCGTGAAGGACCTGATTCGGTACTTGATGGACAACATGTACCTCGACTTCCAGGGCGAGATTTCCCTCGACTCGGTTCGCCAGTTCCTTCGTGGCGACAACAGCCCGGAAGCGAAGCGGCTCCTGCAGAAGCTGATCGAGGACAAGGGCGTGGACGAACTGCTCATCACCTTGGCCGACTGCCTGAAGGATCACATCCGCACGGGCGTGAACGAGCAGGTGGTGCGCGAGCAACTCGGCATCTATTCGGACAGCTGATTTTCCGGGCGCCGCGCGTCGCCCTGGTGACGGGCCTCGCGTTCGGTCTCGTCGCGTCCTTCGCGTCGGGTTGCGACGCCGGCCGCAAGGACGACCAGGTCACCGAAGGCCCTTTCGTCACCGTCACCGGCGCGAACGTGGGCTCCGATCGTCCGCTTCCCGCGGACGGAACCATCGAGCTCGCGTTCGATCGTCTGCTGCTGCCGAGCAGCGTCACGCGCCAATCGGTGCAGCTCCGGGATTCTTCCGGCAATCCGTTCAACCCGGTCGTCAGCTACGACCCGGTGGCGCGCATCGTCGCGCTCTCGAACCCGAACCCCGCGGGCGGAGCGTGGTTGAACGTGGGCCAATCCTATTCGCTCACGCTCCCCGCCCCCCGGGACACGGAAGACTCCGACGCCGGGACGGGCGACGGTGTCCGCGCCATCGATCGCGCGCCGCTCGACGCGGTCTACAAGATCGGCTTCTCCGTCGTCGCCGGGACGGGTACGACGCGCCCCGAGTCGAAGTTCTGCCGCGACGTCCTTCCGGTCTTCCAGGAGCGCTGCGCGTCGTCGAGCTGCCACGCGGCGCCCAAGACCGTGACGGTGAGCCCGCGCTTCCCCGACGGACTTTCCAAACCCGCCGCGGGCCTCCTGCTGGAGACGAGCGTCGGCGTCGTCGCCACCGCCGTGGGTCGTACCGCGCAAGGTGCGAACACGGGGCCTTCCGCGAGCACTCCGCGCGAGTCCGGCCGCGTGTTCGGTATCGACATGCCTCTCGTCGACCCGGGCAACCCGGGCAACAGCTGGCTCCTCTACAAGCTCCTCCTCACGCCACGTCCCGCGACGCCTCTGCCGGAATCGGTGAGGCCCAAGTGCAACGGCGACACGGGAACGAAGCCTGTCTCCGCCGCCGCGCCCGACACGGGAGACATGGGCGCCGACGAGCGCAAGCGCCTCGGCGACGTCGTCTCCGGTCAGCCCATGCCCTACCCGTCCTACGCGTCCTCGGGCGCCCTCGTGTACGACTCCGCCCTCTCGAACGAGGAGCTCCAACGCATCCGCCTGTGGATCGCTCAGGGAGCTCGCGTGGAGGAGTGCGGCGCCTGCGAGAACTGACGGCAGGTCCACGCTCGTCGGTCGCTCCGAAAGGAAGCACCTCACGGGGTGTGGCACTTCCTATCGGAGCGACCTTTCGAATCGTTTGACCTCCGCCGGACGGGTTATCAGCCCCGTCGACTGCGTCGCCGGGGCTCCATGCGCACCGACTTCGTGCGGCCAACCTCGGTGAGCTCGGACGGGTCTCCGTGACGGCCCCCTACGGGCGCAGTCACGAGGGCGGCGCGTGTGTGCCTCGGGTCAGCCTTCGACGCGGTTGCGGCCCGCGTTTTTCGCGGCGTAGAGCTGCTTGTCGGCGTCCTCGAAGAGGGACGTGCCGGACTTCGCGTCGGGCGCGAGCTCGGCGATGCCGAGGCTCACCGTGCAAGGAACGTGGATGGAGTCGAAGGAGAACTTCGTCTCCTCCACGATGCGACGGACCTTCTGGGCCGTGACGCGCGCTCCTTCGAGCGGGATCTCGGGGAGCAGGACGCCGAACTCCTCGCCGCCGACGCGCGCGAGGAGGTCCTCGCGACGCAACTTCGGCTTCACGGAGCCCGCGAGCTCGCGAAGGATGTTGTCGCCCGCGAGGTGTCCGTAGGTGTCGTTGATCTTCTTGAAGTGATCGATGTCGAACAGGACGAGCGAGAGCGTGCGCTTGTAGCGGCGGGCGCGGTTGAATTCCCGTTCGAGCGCTTCCTCGAAGTACCGCTTGTTCCACACCTGCGTGAGACCGTCGACGGTCATCAGCCGGTAGATTTCCTCGTGGTAGTGGGCCTCGATGTTGTCGCCCGTCATGAACTTCACGATCGCGCGACCGATGCGCACCTGATCGCCGTCCTGGAGGATGTGATCCTTCACGACGCGGTCGTTCACGAAGGTACCGTTCGTGGAAGCGAGGTCGGAGACGCGGTAGTGCGAGCCGTCGTACGCGATGCGGGCGTGGTGACGACTCACCTCTTCCTGATCGATGGAGAGGTCGTTCTTCGCCGCGCGGCCGATCTCGAACGGTGCCCTGCCCAGCTCGTCCCGACGACCGAGCTCGGGCCCGTAGATCATGATGAGGCACGCCTCGCCCGGCTTCACCGATTTCGGCGGACGCGGGAACTCGCGCTCGTGCCGAGCCGTGTTCTCCTCTTCCTCGTCGTCGTCCTTGTGAATCGGCAACTGGCGGTGCCCCCCGCACCTTCGTCCGTCGTCAGGACCTCAGATGGTGACTTCGCGGAGATCGATGTGCTCGCGATCGTGCACGCCGAGACCGAGTTCGGCGGCCGCCTTGATGTACGCGGGTGCGCGTCCCTCGGCGGTGAGCGTCTTGAGCCCGTTCTTCTTCCGGAACTCCTCGACGATGCCCCAACCGATGGTGTCCATGGCGACGGGGTCCGTCGAGGCGAAGACGGCCTCGTACGGCACGCGGCACTCCGGCTTTTTGTCGAGCGGACCGCCGTGGTACATGACCTTGAACGCGTCGGCGATGTGGAGACGCACCCGGCTCTTGATGACGTCCTGGGCGTAGAGCATCGCGATCTGCGGCGACGCGTGGTTCGAGTGGAAGTCGTGCGGGTTCATGGTCGTGCCGTGCGTCATGTTCTTGAGCGCGCCGGTGTAGCCGCAGATGGAGTGGTCCTTCACGAGCGCCACGTTGAAGACCGCCGTGCAGTCCGTGAGCGTGGTGGCGAACTTCGTCGAGACGCCGTTGGTCCCCGGGATCTTGCGATCCGGCATCGTCGAGTCCTTGTTGGAGTGGACGGCGAGCTTCACGCCCTTGGGAACGTTGTTCGCGGTGATGCGCGTCGCGTTCAAGAAGCCGTGGTACTGCTCGAGGACGGTGATCTGATCGGCGGGGACGCCGGCGTCGATCGCCGCCTGGATGAGGGGGAGGACCAGCTCCGCGTTCGTCGAGATGTTCTTCTGCGCGATGCCGTTCACCTTCACGACCAGCTTGTCCTTCGGGTGGACGAAGAGCTTGATCGCCTCCACGAGGGTCGCCTTGCCGGTGAGCTCCGTGAGGGCACGGGTGAGCATGTCCTTCGCGTCTTCCGGCTTCGGATAGAGCTTGTTCGCCTGGAGCGACTCCGCCTTCGAGACCTTGATCACGCGCCCCGGAGCGGCGAAGGGCGAGAAGCCTTCGGGCGGCGTCGCGGAGTAGGTGACCTTCGGCGTCAGCGCTGCGGCGTCACGCGGCGCCGCCAGCGTCGTGGCCACGGCGGCCGCCGAGGCCAACGCCACGAACTCACGACGACCGGTCGACCTCGCCACGGAGTCCGCTTCGATATGTTCGTGGACGTGCGAGGCTTCGGGTTCGAGGGGCATTCGGTTCGTGTCGTCCATGGAGTCCTCCGACGGAGTCGGCTGGGTGAAAGTGCTGCGGAGCGTAGGCGGGTCACGAGCGAAAGTGAATTTCGGGAACGTCGCGCGGACTCAGGCAAGCGTACCGCAGCCCCCCGCGCCTGCACGCAGTTTGTGACGCAATGCGCAGCGCCTCCGACGGCCGCGTCAACCGTTCGAAGTCGGAACGCTTTCCCCCACGCACGGGAATCGACACCTCGGATGGAACCGTCGAAACCGCTCACGCGTACGCGGCGCTCGCTTCCGACACGGCGTTCGAAAGCGTGACAAGGCCCGGATGCCCCATGATACGAATGGCCACCGCATCGGGGCGCCCTTCGTGGTTCCGGTGCGATCGCGGTGTGAGGGACTCCGGTCTCGCACGGTGCGAGACGCAGTCCAAGTGCGGCAACCAGCGGCAATGCGAGCGGCGAAGGCGTAGCGAACGACGCCGCAGCCGCACGGACGCCATCCGACCCAGGTGTCGGTCGTCCGTCCCTTTCGCCTCAATACGGGAGACTGATTCCATGAAGACCAACCGAATCTTGCTTGCGGGCGCGTGCGTCGCGACCCTCATCGCCGCGGCCTCCTCGATGGCCGCCTGCAGCGACTCGAAGGACGACACGGACGGCGGCACGACCTCCGACGCGTCCACGAACAAGGACACCGGCACCACGACGGACGGCGCCGTGAAGACGGACGGCAGCACGTCCGACGCGGGCACGACGGACGGCGGCGGCGACGCGGCGGCCAGCGCGTGCACGAAGTACGGCGGCGCGAGCGCCATCGACATGATCGTCACGAACGACGTCGTCGCGAAGCTCGCGGGCGACTGCCGTATCTCCAAGCACTTCACCTCGCTCCCGGCCGCGCAGCTCACGCACGTCAAGGAGTGCCTCTCGATCCAGGTGCAGGAAGTCTTCGGCTGTCCGGGCGTCACGTACACCGGCGCGAAGGACAAGGCCGGCGGCGCGTGCCGCGACATGGTCGCCGCGCACAAGAACCTCGGCCTCACCTCCTCCGACTTCGACGCGCTCATCGAAGACGTCGTCGCCGTCCTCACGGCGAAGGGCGTCTCCATGGCCGACATCAACGCCGTCGCGCCGACCCTCACGTCCGCGACGCTCAAGGCCGCCGTCATCGCGCCGCAAGCCCTCGGAACGGGCGCGGACGCGGGCGGTTGCACGTCGCAGCCGGTCTGCTCCGCCGACGCCGGCACCGCCGACGCCGCCACGGGCAAGTACGCCTCGTGCAACACGGCCTGCGGCACGGTCGGTGGTCCCCGCGTGGTCGACACCGTCGTCCAGACGAACCTCGTGAACACGCTCGCCGGTGACTGCCGCATCAGCCGTCACTTCACCGAGCTCCCCGCGGCGCAGCTCACGCACGTGAAGCAGTGCCTCTCCACGCAGGTCCAGGAGCTCTTCGACTGCCGCAACGGCGCGTACGCGGGCTCCAAGGACTCCGCGGGCGCGGCGTGCCGCACGATGGCGGCGGCGCACGCCGGCTCCACCATCTCCTACGCGGACTTCGACGCCCTCATCGACGACACCGTGAAGACCCTCACGGCCGCCGGCGTCCCGGGCGCGATCATCAACGCCGCGGCCCCCGCGCTCACGTCCGACCAGATGCGCGCGGACGTGACGAAGGGCCTCGACGCGGGCTGCCACGCGAAGGCGGCGCTCAACGACGCCGGTCAGTGCTTCGCGAACGACGCGGGCGCGCCGATCTGCCCGAACTGAGTCCGTCCTCGTCCGTACCCGTAGTCCGTACCCGTAGAGAAAGAGTCGTACGATGAAGCTGTTCGCGACCCGACGGTCCAAGATCCTCGCCGCAGTGATCGGTCTGCCCGTGATGTACGTGGGCGCCGTCGGGTTCGCGCACACTCCCAAAGGTCGCCCCCTCCTCCCCTACCTGGGGTTGGGAGGGGCGGTCACGGGAGGTTGCCCCGTCGACAAGTACGCCACCCCGGAGACGATGGAGAAGCACCGCTTCGAGGCGATGCAGCTCCTCAAGGGCGACGGCAAGGCGGCGTCGGTCGACGCGCTCGGTTTCGTGCTGGGCAAGACCACGAAGGACGATCTCGAGGCCTGGGCGAAGGCGAAGCACGTGACGTGCACGAGCCGCCCCAAGGATCTCGCGATCGATTGCCAGGACGTGCCGGCGAACGTGTTCCAGCCCGCGTTCGGCACCGGATTCGATTCCATGTTCCTCCGCTTCGACACGCAGACGCCACCGCGTCTCGCCGCCATCGACGCGCAGGTCCGCGACACCTCCGACGACGCCCACGCCGCCGTGGCCGGATACGAGGGCATCGCGAAGCAGCTCGAGACGCGTCTCGGTCCCCCGACGACCGTGCGCGGTGAACACTCCTCCGAATTCCTGAAGGGCGCTCCGTTCCGAATGGGCCTGCTCGAGTACCGCTTCGACGATCTGGCGGTCGACGTGAGCACGCTCTCGATGAACGAAGGCCGGGTCCTCCTCCGCGTCCAGTACCGATCGATCCCGAAGGCTCCGTCGTCGGCCGGTCCGACCTGACGGACGTCGTCCTCGGCGACACGACGCGCGGCGGGCCCTCGGGTCCGCCGTTTTTTTTCGTGTGCACCGGACCGGACGGATACGCTTCGGCTCGCGCGAACGACGCGGCCGGGTGCGGAGACGCCACGATCGCCGTCCCCTCTCCACGACGTCCCCGACGACGTCCTCGCAACGCCAGCAAGTACCCACGACGAGGAGCATCGACCGCCCATGAATACGTCCGTCAGCGCGTACCTCGGTATCGCCTTCGCGATTCTCGGAACGGGCACGGTGTTCCTGATGTTCCACCTGTGGGGCTACCCGTTCGACAAGGCGACGCGCACGAGCGCCGCGCCGAAGTCGCTCATGCTTCTCCACCGCGCGATGGGGTACGGGTTCTTCCTCCTCTACCTCTTCATGATGATCCAGATGGTGCCGCGCCTGATGCGGTACCAGGTCGAGTTCCCCGCGCGGACGGTCGCGCACATCATGTTGGGAATCACGATCGGGACGATCCTCCTGGTGAAGATCGCGATCCTCCGCTTCTTCCGGCACCTCGAAGAGTGGATGCCGTACCTCGGTGTCGGGCTCCTCCTCTGCACGTACCTCCTCATCGGACTCTCGGTGCCTTCGGCGTTCCGCGAGCGGCAGCTCGCGATGCGTGTCGCCGGCGGAGACGTGACGAGTCCCGAGAACCTCGCGCGCATCCAGAAGATCCTGCCCACGGCCGGACTTCCGAAAGACGCGCCCCTCGACGCCCTCGCCACCGTGGACGGCGTGAAAGCGGGGCGCGAAGTTCTCCTCCGCGAGTGCGTGCAGTGCCACGATCTCAAGACCGTCCTCACGCGTCCGCGCACGCCGAAGGACTGGGTCAACACCGTGTCGCGCATGGCCGAAAAGCCCGTGTTCGGAGACGCGGTGACCGAGAAGCAGCAGTGGGCCGTCTCGACCTACCTCATCGCGATCTCGCCCGAGCTCCAGGAGTCCGCGAAGAAGGCGCGCGCCGCGAAGGCGAAGGCGGACGACGCGCGTGAGGCGGCGGGCGCGGCCATCGACCAGCCCGTGAGCGCACGTGCGCTGAAGCCCGCGGACGTGAAGCCGCTCTTCGAACAGAAGTGCAGCGAGTGCCACGAGCTCGACGACGTGAACAAACACAAGTTCGCCGACACGGACGACGTGAAGGAGATCCTGGAGCGCATGGTCGACAACGGCCTCGAGGCCACGGCCGACGAGCTCGACGCGGTCAAGCAGTACCTCGTCGCGGTGTACGTCGGACGCCCCTCCGAACCTTCGTCCGGAGGCGACGCGAAGGCGCCGTCCACCACGAACCCCACGCCCGCCGGAGGTGGTGCGGTGGCCAGCGCGGGCGGCGGCACGAAGCGCCCCACGGCGAAGACGCCCACGGCGGGCGACGGCCCCGCGCCGACGCCGGCCCCCGCGGCTGCCGCGGCGGCTCCCGCCGGGGAAACTTCCGAACCGACGTGTGGCAAGAAGCCGCTTCCCGACTGCCCCCTCCAGGCCTGGATGAAGGGCAACGTGGCCGGCGCGCTGGCGAGCGAGGACTTCGCGACGCTCGCCACGGGCTTCGATCGGATCGGTGCGATGGCACCTCCGGGATACGCCACGTGGGCGTCCCTTTCGAGCCAAGGCTCCGCGGCGGCGAAGGCGAACGACATGGCCGGTGTGCGCGCCGCGTGCTCCGGGTGTCACAACCAGTTCCGCAACAAGTACAAGGCCGAGATGCGCTCGCGGCCCGTGCGCTGACGTCATGACGAAGACTTCCCGAAGGTTCGGAACGATCCTGGTCGGCATCCTCCCCGCCGCGGCACTCGTCGCGGCGTGCGGCGGTGCCACTCCTGCCGCGCGCGTGGCGAAGGCACCTCCGTGCATCGACGGAGGTCTCGGTCCGGCGAACGTCGCCGTCGAACCGGACAAGCCCGTGCCGTTCGAAGGCGCGATGGCGTTGGTCGAAGCGAGCGAGTTCACGAACGACCTGATCGCGGTGGGCCTGGATCCGAAGAACCTCCCTCCGCTCGACAAGCTGACGCGACCGCAGCTCGGACGCGTGATGAAGACGTTCTCCTATTCGTTGGGCATCCCTTGCATCGGGTGCCACGACCAGGAAAAGTTCGAAGCCGACACTCCCAGGAAACGCGTCGCGCGGCACATGTGGAACGACTTCGTCCGCGTCCTCGCCATCGACGACGCGGCCGGCGGAGGCACCCTCTACTGCGACAGTTGCCACCAGGGTCGCGTGCTCACGCTCGACCGGAAGGACAAGAAGCTCGTCGCCGACTACATGGACGACGTCTTCGTGGCGCGCCTCAAGAAGATCAAGTCGGGCGAGGATCACGACTGCGGCTCGTGCCACGGCGATCCTCCCGAGTTCCACATCGTCGACGAGTGGAAGAAGAAGGGAGGCAAGTGAGATGAGCCTCCGCACTCTCTCCCTCGCGCTCGTGGCGTCCGCGTCGCTCCTCGCATCCGCCTGCGGCGCTCCTCCACCCCCTCCGGAGACGCCCGAGGCCGTCCCCTGTCCTCGGGGGGAGTCCCACGGATATTCGGGCCACGACGGTGGCGCCGAGCCCGTCCCGTCCGGCACGCCCGGCTCGGCCGGTACGCCCGCCAAGACGGGATCGACGGAAGTCGTCGCCGCCGCGGGAGGTGCGAAACCCGGCGCCAAGCCGCCGCCGACGAAACACACGCGCACTCCGTACAAGCCGGGCGCTCGTCCCGCCCCCCCCGTCAACGGCAAGTGCGGGGGCAAGGACAACCCGTGTCCGCTGCAGAAGTGGATGCGGGCGAACATCGCACCTGCGTTGGCAGGGAAGAACGCGAACGCGCTCGCCGTCGCCCTCGAGAAGAGCGCGGCCTTCTCGCCCGATCCCTCGTGGACGTGGGCGGCCATCGCGAACAAGGCCGCCGCCGCGGCCCGGAACGGGGACATCGCGGCCGCTCGGACGAGTTGCACCGGATGCCACGCGGCTTACAAGCAGCCCTACAAGGACAAGTTCCGTACCCGTCCCGTCAAATGAGTGGCAGCATCGGCTCGCGATGTCCAAGAAGCCGACGACGTACTGGAACTACATCCGGGTCGAGGAACTCCTCGGGCTCCAATCAGGTATCGCCGCGTCCGAGGACGAACTCGCCAACGACGAGGTGATGTTCATCGTCGTGCACCAGATCGACGAGCTCTGGTTCAAGCTCGCGCTCCGGGAGCTCGTCACCGTGCGGAACACGCTCGCGACCGGACGCGTTCCGGAACAAGCGCTGTCGCAGGCCGTGTCCGGCATGCGCCGGATGCAGCTCCTCTTCCGGAAGATCTCCGACCACTTCGAGGTCATGGAGACGCTGACGACCCGGGACTACCTCGCCTTCCGCGACAAGTTGAGTCCCGCCAGCGGATTCCAGTCCGCCCAGCTCCGCGAGATCGAGTTCCTCATGGGACTTTCGGACGCCGACCGCATCCCCCTCGGTCACGAGGGCAGTTACATGCGGGCGCTCCGGAACCCGGACGGTTCCGCGTCCCCCGCGTCCGCGCGGGTCGACAAGAGGCTCACGGACAAGCCCACCCTGAAGGACGTGCTCGAGGATTGGCTCCACCGGACCCCGATCCAGGGATCCTCCGCGGGCGATCCCGACGACGCGAAGAACGTCGCCGCGTTCGTGGAGTCCTACCTCGTGGCCCACGAGTCCGAAGTGCGTGCCTACCTGGACCTCGTGAGGGACGAAGCGCTCACCGAAGCGGACAAGACGCGCCTCGCCGACAGGTACACGCGCGAGATCGCGGGCGCCCGCGCGTTCTTCGCGGCGGCCGACGTCCCGGAAGCGGACCGCCCGCGGCGTGCACGCGTGCGCGCGGCGATCGCGTTCATCGAGAGCTACCGGGAGCTGCCGCTGCTCGCGTGGCCCCGCGAACTGCTCGACACGGTCGTCTCCCTCGAACAAGCCTTCGTCATCTTCCGGCAGCGCCACGCGCGGATGGTCGAGAGGATCATCGGTCGACGCACGGGAACCGGCGGATCCGCGGGCGTGGACTACCTCGACCAGACCGCACTCCAGTACCGCATCTTCCGGGACGTCTGGGCCGTTCGGACCCTCCTCCTCCGGAAATCCGCCCTTCCCGAGGTCCGGGACCCCGCGCGCTACGATTTCGTCGCCGGCTCCTGACGTCCGCGCGCTCCGACTTCGTCGCCGGCCCCTGAGGTCCGCGCGCCGTCCGGGACGGTGCCGATTCCGTCCGGGACGGGGACGCACCGCCGCGAGGAACGTGATCCCGCGGAAATGTCCTGGTTCGCGCAGGGTGACGTCGCACCCGGTCGCGGCACGAGCGTCGCAATAGGGACCTTCCACGCGCCGACGACGGCGCGCTCGAAGGAGGACGCACGATGAACGATCGCCAAGCATTCGGAACGAACGACGCCACGCCCACGAACGGTCACGGCAAGATGAAGATCGTCTACACCATCGTCGAACGGAACAACGGGCGCTCGTTCTGGACGCGCGTGGGCGTCGCGTTCACGAATGCCGACGGGTCGATGAACCTGAAGCTCGATGCCGTACCCGTGAACGGCACGCTCCAAGTCCGCGAATGGGAACCCCGGGACGCGAGGGACGACGGTTCACGGGATTCCCGGGACTCCGATCCCATCGGTCCACCCCGGGATCGTCGTCCGGCGAAGGCCGAACCGCGCCCGTTCGCGGAAGCGGTCTGAGTCGGGAGTTCGATCGCGATGCCCGGGTCGCGTTCGGACGCGCGCACGGGAGCGACACCTCCGGGTGGTGGCTCCCTGCGCGGTCCTTCGTTCGGTAGCCGCCTCTTTTCCGTCGCGCTCCGGCTCGTCGGTGCGGCCGCGCTGCTGGCGATCCTCGCGTGGATCGCCACGTTCGTGGCGCCGCCCGCCGAAGGAGCTCCCGCGCGGAACGACGCCGAAGCACCGCCGTCTCTCGGGGACGCCTCCGACGGCGGGCCCCCGTCCGTTCCGACGGGTCCTCCGGGCGACGTGCGTCCGTCCACGACGACGGTACACGGCACACGCGCCACTCCCGAGGATCCCGTGGTCCTCAACACCGCCTCCCTGGACGACTTCCGGCGCTTGCCCGGCATCGGGGCGAAGCGCGCACGTGCCCTCGCGGATCTCCGGGATCGGCTCGGCCGATTCCGCCACGTGGAGGACCTCATGCGCGTGAAAGGGATCGGACGGGGCACGTTGAAGAAGCTGCGTCCCCTCGTCCGGCTCTCGAAGCGCTGACCTGCACACGGACGACACAGTCTTCCCGCCCGGCACGTCGGGACGCCGATGTCCCGCGAAGACGCTGACTCCGAGCGGCGCTCCGTAGCTCCTGCGGCGTCCTTTCGCGGAAATTCGCCCGCCCGGACGCACGCGGCCTTCCACAGGACGTGAGGCACGTCCCACGGCTCCAGGGAGTCGTTCCCACCCGGCCGAGCATCCCTAGCGCGGTCCGTCCCGAGGAGTTCGTCATGATTCCGTTCGTCATCTTCCTCGCCGCCGGAACGGCGGTCGCGATGGTCGCCCATCTCCTCCGTTCGAGCACTCCGCAAGCGAGGGTTCGTCCCGCCGGGGCGCCTGGCGGTCCGTTGCCGTCCCTCGTCGTCGCGGTCGGCGGCGCCATGTTTCGAGGTACGCTGTAGCACGGTCACGCAAGTGCGCTCGCTCACCGACCCCACTCCGTACGTGATCGCGCTCCTCGGTGCGGTCGTCGCGGTGGCGATCTACCACCTGTTCGCGGACCGTCACCACGCCCGCAGGGTCCGGGGACGGACCCGCCGCGCCCGCGACGCACAGCCGTTCATCCCCCGCACCAATCCCCGCTCCAATCCCTGAGCGAATCGTCCTCCCGGAGAAAGGATCGTCCCATGCTGAGCTTCCTCGTGTTCCTGCTGTTCGGCCTCGTCGTCGGCGCGCTCGCTCGCTTCCTCGTCCCCGGGAAGGAAGAAGGAGGGTGGACCATGTCCCTCGCCTTCGGGGTCCTCGGCGCGATCCTGGCCGGCTTCGTCGGGCGCTTCCTCGGGTTCTATCGGGAGGGAGAAGCGGCCGGCTTCCTGATGTCCCTCATGGGCGCCGTCGTGCTCGTCGCCGGCTACCACGCCGTCTCGAGATCCCGCGCGCACGCGTGACCTTCGACCGCGTGTCGGGCGCGAACCTCAGGATTCCGCGCCCTTCACGCGTTCGATGTCCGCCCCGAGACCCCGGAGCTTCTGCTCGATGTGCTCGTAGCCACGATCGATGTGGTAGACGCGCCGGACTTCCGTCTCGTCCGGTGTGGCGAGACCTGCGATGACGAGGGAGGCGCTCGCGCGGAGATCCGTGGCCATGACGCTGGCGCCGTAGAGTCTCTCGATCCCTTCGACGACGGCCGTGTTGCCGCGGAGCGCGATCTTGGCGCCCATGCGGTGGAGTTCCGGCACGTGCATGAACCGGTTCTCGAAGATCGTCTCCGTGATCACGCTCTCGCCCTTCGCGAAGCACATGAGCACGAGGAACTGCGCCTGCATGTCCGTCGGGAATCCAGGATGGGGTGCCGTGGTCACCTGCACGGGCTTCAAGCCCTTCCTGCGGGCGACGCGCACGTTCTGTCCTTCGCTCTCCACGTCGACTCCCGCGGCGCGCAGTTTGGCCACGAGAGGTTCCATGTCCCCGAGCTCGGCTCCCTCCAGGAGCACCTCGCCGCCTTCGTGGATCGCGCCGGCGACCATGTACGTTCCCGCCTCGATCCGATCCGGGATGATCGCGTGATCGAAGGGCGCGAGCTGTCCGGGTTCCACACCCGTGACGTGGATGACGTCCGTACCGGCCCCGTCCACTTCCGCGCCCATCTTGTTGAGGATGCGCGCGAGCTCCTCCACTTCCGGTTCCCGCGCGCAGTTGACGAGGGTGGTGCGCCCCTTGGCGAGAGCGGCGGCCATCATCAGGTTCTCCGTGCCCGTGACGGTCGGGAGATCGAAGTACACCTCCGCGCCCTTCAACCGCCCACCACCGTTCGGCCCTTCGGCGACCACGTACCCGTGTTCGAGCGTGATCTTGCACCCCATGGCCTCGAGGCCCTTCAAGTGCTGGTCGATGGGGCGTGCGCCGATGGCGCAACCGCCGGGCAACGACACCTTCGCCCGACCGAACCGCGCGACGAGCGGCCCCAGGACGAGCACGCTCGCCCGCATCTGCTTCACGAGCTCGTAGGGCGCTTCGGGACGGACGTCGGAACCGGCCGCGACGGACACGGTGGGCGCCGCCACGTCGACGTGACGGCCGAGGAAACGGAGAAGTGCCGCGGTGGTCGTGATGTCCCTCAGATCGGGGACGTTCCTGAGCTTGCTCGCGCCGTCGGAGAGGAGCGTCGCGCAGAGGATGGGCAGCGCCGCGTTTTTCGCTCCGCTGATCCTGACCGATCCCCGAAGCGGTCTACCGCCGCGCACCCGAATCGCATCCATCCTCGTTCGCTCCTTCCGGGGCCGCCCCGTCCCCCTCCGGAACGCCCGGCGTCACTCTACCGTTCCGGAACCGGAATTGTCCCGTGGCGCGACACGCGGCCCGATTCCGGGCGCCGCGGTTCGGCTCTCGCTTCGGAATCTCGATTCTTGGCCAGGAATCTCAGCGCTTTCCGTGGAATCGCGGCATGAAGCGGTCGTAGGTGGCGACGCGACCGGACAGGTACCCGACCACGTCCCCCCCGACGACGAGGGCCTTCGGCACGACCTCCGCCCGGAAGATGTCCCACCGACACCCGATCTGCGTCTCGGGAAGAGGTGCATCGCCCGCGAGCAAGGTTCGCCCCTCGTATCGGTACGTCCGCTCGCCTTCGAGGGCGGCGACGACGACGATGGGCGGTCGCTCCTTCTTCTCGTGCCCCTCGTCGTCGCATTCGTAGAGGCCGGTGTAGTCCACGACATACACGTTTCCTCGTCCCGCGACGTTGTAGACGAAGTGCGATGTGTCGGACGCCGCGAACTCGAGTTCGTCGACGACGCCGTCCGCTCCCCGCGCGGTCAGGTGCACCGATCGACCGATCCCACCGAAGTCCTTCATGGACCGAGCACGGAGGGTCTCCGTCCGGTCACCCAGGGTGATCGACACGTCCTCGTCCGTCTCGTTGAAGGCGAGGAGGGTGTTCTCATTGGCCCAGTGGACGAACTTCCACGCGACAAGAGCGACCGCGGCCGAAAGTCCGACGCCGGCGACGACCTTCTTTTCCATCGTTCCCCCCTCCTTCGAACGTTCTCGGCAGACGGCGCGCGATGCGGATGCGTCCGCACCGGATCGGACGTCGCCCCGAGGAATTCAACCGCCTCCCGACTTCGCCCTCCTCGCGGCTTCCTCCTTCGCGGCCCGGAGCTTCGCTTTCAGCCGGTCGGCATATCCCGCCTTGTTCTCCTGCCGCGTGCGCGAGAGCGCGAGGGCCCCCGGCGGAACGTCCATCGTCACGGTGGTGCCCGTTCCGACGTACGCGCCCTTGCCGATCGTCACGGGAGCGACGATTTGCGAGTCGCTACCGATGAACGCACCGTCCTCGATCACGGTCGTGTGCTTCTGGAAACCGTCGTAGTTGCAGAAGATGGTGCCGGCGCCGACGTTCGCGCCTTCGCCGATGACGCCGTCACCGAGATAGGCGAGGTGGTTGGCCTTCGAGCCCTTGCCGAGGCGCGTCTTCTTCGTCTCCACGAAGTTGCCGACGTGGGCCTCTTCGCCGAGCTCGCTCTCCGGCCGGAGATGGGAGAACGGGCCGACCTGCGCACGCGCACCGATGGTCGAGTCCTGGCCGACGGTGTACGGCTTCAACGTCGCCCCTTCGGCCACGACCACGTTCGTCAGCACCGTGCCGACGTCGATCACGGCGCCGCGACCGATGCGGGTCTTCCCGCGGAGAACCACGCCCGATTCGAGCACCGCATCGGGCTCCACGACGACGCCATCCTCCACGCGCACGTTCTCGCGAACGGTGACCCCTCCGACCCGGAGCGCGTCGTTGATTCGGCGGACCATGACGCTCTCCGCCTCCGCGAGCTGACGTCGATCGTTGACGCCCACGAGGACCTCCGCGCGGGAAGGCACTCCGTGCACGGCCTCCGCGCGGGAGGCCGCGAAGCCGACGACGTCCGTGAGATAGAGCTCCCCTTGGGCGTTGTTCGGCGTGAGGGAGGCGAGTGCCGCACGGAAGAAGTCGACGCTCGCCGCGTAGATGCCGGGGTTGATCTCGCGGATGGCCCGCTCGGCGTCGGACCGGAGGTCCTTCTGCTCGCGCAATCCGACGATGGCGCCCGCGGGATCCCGCATCACACGACCGTAACCGAACGGATCGTCCACGGAACACGTGGCCAAGGCGAGTCCCTTGCCGTCCTTCGCGCGGGCGAGGTACTCGCGGGCGACGTTCGCGACGTCGTCGGGAAGGAGGAGCGGGACGTCTCCGTAGAAGACGAGGAGCTCCTTCATGGACGACGACACCGCCTGCAAGCCCGCGCGCGCGGCGTCCCCCGTCCCTCGCTGCTGTTCTTGCAAGGCGATTTTCACGCGATCGCCGAAGGCCGAGCGGAGATAACGCTCCACGGCATCCCGTCCGTGACCCACGACGACGACCACTTCCCCACATCCGGCCTCCAGGGCCGCGCGCACGGGATAGTGCACCAGCGGACGGCCGCAGATCGCGTGGAGGACCTTGGGAAGGCCGCTTTTCATGCGCGTCCCCTGCCCTGCGGCGAGGACGACGGCACTCGTGGTCTCGAGGGAACGCTTGTCGGTCGTGGACGTCGTCATCGGGGAAGTCTCCATGCAGCACGTCCGGCTCGTGCGGTTCGTGCGCCGTGCTTCGCGCCGCGGAAGAATGCTCCTTCGCGGGCGATGAAATCCGGGAGGAAGGGGAGCATACTATGCCTTCTCTGGAGGACGTTCCGGCATGGCTTTCTTGGGACGACGATCGAGGTCGATCGTGTCGTGGACGGGGCTCACGGGCCTCCTCGTGCTCGCGGCCTGCGCCGCCGATTTCGACACGACGCGGAAAGCGCCGACCCGCGGCAGCGTCGGAGAAGAGGTGTACGCCGTCTTCTGCGACCGCGTGGGTGCGCAAGCCCTGCCCGAAGACCTCACCGGAGTCTCCTACCGGGGCATCTGCCACCGGAGGGAGGACGGCACCTACGCCGAGAAGGTCGATCTCACGCTCATCCCCACGCCGTTCGGCGCGCCGGTCGACAAGGACGGAAAGCCCCTGACTCCGGAGCGGGAAACGGAGCTCCACGCGATTGCCGTCCGTCGCATCGAGACGTTGGGACGACGCCGCGGCGATCTGGTGGCCGCGCTCGACGCCGCGATCCCCGCCGTGAAGATCCCCATCAAGGACAACCGACCCCAGGCCGGGCTCGCGAGCTGCAACGCACCGGCGGACGGCCGCGCGGGCGAAGCGAAGCTCACGTCCGAGCTGGCGGCGCTCCTCTCGCGGACCACCGAACTCTACAACGACGGCACCCTTCCGAATTCCACGAAGGCCCTCGGCGCGTTGATGGAGCGTTTCGTCTCGGACGTGGAAGGGCAGGACGCCCTCGCCCGCATCGACACCCGGCAAGGGTACCGACCTTCCCGCCTCTCCCTCGGCGCGCTCCGACCCGTCGTCGCGTACCCGCGTCTCCGCGAGCTCGGCAACGCCACGCTCCGACTCTTCCAGGACGATCAGTTCGCGTTCGATCTGAATCCTCCGAAGGATCCGCTGGGCAACCGGATCCGGATCCCGGGGGACGCGTACGTCGCGTTCTCGAAATTCAGCGAGGTACTCCACGAGGAGCTCCGCACCGTGACGCCCAACGAGGTCGTCCCTCCGCTCGTCACGAGCACGGACGGCGCAGCGGGACGGGACGTCCTCAGCCGACCTCGGACCAAGCTCGATCTCGTGGAGCACCTCGCGTTCTCCGAGGATCCGGCGTTCGGAACCGGGACCCCCCGCTACATCGTGCGACGCGATCCGCGGGGCATCGCGGGCATCGCCCTCGTGAACGGCGCGGTGCCCGCTCCCTTCCAGGACGCGGACGGCGATCTCCTCCCCGACCTCGATCGGTACGGACGCTTCAAGACCGCGTCGGGGGGCGCTCCTCCTTCCCCGTTCTTCGCGCCCTACGCGGTCGACGCGCCGCTCCGCGACGAGTTCGGCCGCGCCGTGGCGTCGAGCGGGGGTCCGTCGCTCTACACGACGTTCGACACCCAGCGGACGCTCGTCGCGTCGATGCTCGCGAACGTGAAGCCGCTCCTCGATCCTTCGGTCGATCAGAAGAACGAGACGGTGATGGATCTCCTCGCCGGCCTCGAGATCCTCCTCGGTACGCGGGACGGTTCGGCGAAGAGCACCGCGGTCTATCCGCCCGATCCCGGTCTGGTCGATCGTTGGAAACGGATCAACACGGTCCCGCCGCCCGCGGACCTCGGCACGCGCCCGGTGAGCGTCGCGTTCGACGCGTTCCACACGGAAAATTCGCCGCTCCTCGACCTCGTGTACGCCGCCGGTCAGATCGTCGCCGACGAGAAGACCGAGGACCTCCTCCAACTCGTGAAGGTGCTGCTCGCGGAGAAGAAAGGTCCCCTGGCGCGGACGACCGGCGCCCTCCTCGAAGCGAAGCGCATCGCCGATCGCCATCCGGAAGCGAAGATCCCCGCGAATTCGGTCTTCTGGGACGAGATGATCGACTGGGTCGTGAAGGTCGCGAAGGAACCGGGCCTCCTCGAGGACCTCGCGCGTCTCGTCGAGAAGGACGAGACCGTCGACATGCTGCGCATCTTCGGGACCTACGCGGCGAACCGCGATCGCGTCTCCTACGATCGGAACAACCTCAACGGGCCGGTGTTCAACGTGACCGCGAACGCGATCACGGACATGAAGACGCCCGTCGACCGCACGCAGCCCGACAACGGTTTCAACCGGAGCGGGCTCCAACGGTTCCTCGCGCTCGTGCACGCCGGCAACGGCGTCACCCTGTGCAACAAGCCGGACACGGTCTCCCACGCGAAGGGGCTCCCCATCGTGGGAGACATGGATCTCCCGAGCTTCCTCCTCTGGGGCAAGACGACCTTCAGCGAGTGCGAGGTCCTGAAGATCGACAACATCGCGACCTTCTACCTGCGCTCGGTGCTCGGAAAGTCGGACATCTATCTTCGCGACAAGATCATGCGCGAGGGCCTCTTCGGAAGCATCGGCGCGACGACCACGGACACGCTCGAGCTCTCGAGCGGCATCAAGGGGTTCTGGGGTACCGGCACGGACCTCCGACCGAAACCGGAGTTCTTCAGCCGCCTCGCGTTCTTCGACCAGGTGTCGGACAGCCCGAACCCCGGCGGCAAGAACTACACGTCGAACCACTTCCTCCGGGACTTCCAGGGCGCCCACATCGGCAATTCCGCGTGCCCGGTCCGCGTCATCTCGGACCCCGTGAACGACAAGTACACCGCCAAGGACGGAAAGGTCCGTCTCCGGGCCTGCACCGACGGAGAGTGGCTCGAGCAGGCCGTCCCCGACACGCTCTTCATCGCGGAGCAATTCGGCTTCCTGAACTCGATGAAGCCCTTCCTCTCGATCTTCATCGATCGGGACAAGGACGACCTCTTCCTCGAACTCATGGAAATCCTGCATCGCCATTGGGCTTCGGAAGCGGCCACCGATCGCGAATGCCGACTCTCGAGCGACCCGAACGCGAAGTACAAGGATTGCTCGCGGGACGGGATCGTCCGCTACGAACCGCTGCTCGTCGACCTCCTCGCGTCGGACCTGATCCCGTCCGCCCACGATCTGATGCGTCACGTCGACACGCTGACCGTGAAGCACTGCGACGCCCTCGACCCGGGCACGAAGAAGTGCACCGCGACCCACGACGTGAACGCCGTCAACGTCCTGGTCGACGCGTTGCGCGCCATGGTCGACCCCGACCGCGCCCTCGCCCAGCGCCTCACCGATCGCCGCGGGAACGCGAAGGCGCTCCGCAACGACGGAACGACGAACCCGCAGGTCACGCCGATCTACCTCGCGGCGGCGGCGCTCAACGGCATCGACAAGGCGTTCGCCGACAACCTCGCGAAGAACCCGGTCGACACCGAACGCCTCGAAGCGTGGCGCCGGGGCCGCTCCCGCCTCGTGGACCAGTTCTTCTCCGTCACGGGCGACAAGACGAACGCCGAGTTCGCGAACCCTGCGACCCTGGCCATCGTCCCCATCCTCGTCGACACGCTCCGCGCACAGATCCTCGCGGAATGTCCGAAGTCGGTCGCTCCGCCCTACGAGCGATGCACCTGGGCGCGGGACACGCTCACCCAGAAGCTCGACGACATCCTGCGCAAACCCCTCGTCGCCACCGGGGTCGATCTCTTCGCCTCCGTCCGGAAGGACGAACGTGCGCGCCGTGAGCTCGAAGCCCTCGCCGTGTACCTGCTCGATGCCGCCTCCGACGGCGACGCGCTCTCGTCCGTCCTGGCCACGTCGAGCGACTTCGTCCAACTCCTCCGCGACGACATCAACCTCGTGCCACTCATGCACCTGCTCGCGACGGCGTCCGAACCCACCGTGCGCGCGGCCGACGGCACGGTCGTCCAGAAGAGCCTGATCGACGCGAGCCTCTCCGTGGTGTCGAAGGTCACCCATCGCGTCCACGCCGCGGACGGCACGGAGCTCTGTTTCGCCGAGATGGATCCGAACCAGGTCCTCCCGAAGATCCTCGCGAACCTCGTGACACCCCGCACGGGCACCGACGGCAAACCGATGCTGACGCCGCTCGAGACGATCATCGACGTCGTCCTCGACGTGAACCGGAAGGTGCCCGGCACCGCCGAGAAGCTCGACGGCGCCGACTTCGCGAGCGTGGGTTCCAACGTCGCGAGCTTCCTCCTCGATCGGGAGCGCGGACTCGAGCAGTTCTATGCCATCATCAAGAAGGGCACTTCGAACGAGGACGCGACCGACGAATGAGAGTGCGATCGCGGGCCCCGTCCTCGGCCCTTCCCTTCCGGATGAAACCTCGGATTCTCCCGGCCCTCGTGGCGACCGCGTGTGCCCTCGCCACGTTCGCTCCGTGCCGCCCCGCGGAGGCCGCCGGCTTCTACTTCGGTGACCGCGGTGTCCGGCCGCTTTCACGCGGCGGTGCGTTCGTCGCCGGCGCCGACGACCTCGGGGCCGGTTGGTACAACCCGGCAGGCATCGCGTACGCGGGCACGTCCCTCCTCGCCGACTTCTCGTACATGAACTGGCGGAGCGACTTCACGCGCGAGACCCTGGTCGTCGACGGGGAAGGCAACCGACGTGTGTTCCGCTCGCCCCTCGTGAACGGCTCCGCGCCTTTCCTTCCCCTGCCGACGCTCGGTGCCTCGTACGCGTTCGGCCGCGAGAAGGAGTTCACGATCGCGTTCATCCTCAACTCGCCCTACACGCCCGTGGCGAACTATCCCCTCACGCAGAACGGCGCTCCGGCCTCGTCCCGCTACTCGCTCGTGACGCTGGAAGGTTCGCTCCTCGCGCTCCCCGGCGCCTACTTCGCGTGGAAGCCGAGCGAGGCCTTCGCGGTAGGTGCCGGACTCGTGGCGCTCACCGGTTCGTTCCGGTCGCAGGTGGTGTTCTCGGCGTCTCCTTCGGATCGGCTCCTTTCCGCTCCGGAAGATCCCAACTACGACGCCCTCAGCGAACTCAAGGTCGGCCCCATCGTCGCACCGACGGCGACCCTCGGCTTCACCATCAAGCCCACGCGCCGCGTGACCATCGGCCTCTCCGGCATCCTCCCCATCTGGGTCAACGCTCCCGCGACCATCCGTGTGAAGCTGCCCACCGCGTCGCCCTTCGACGACGCGCGCCAGGAAGGCCAGGACGCGACCGTACGTTTCCAGCTCCCGGGTGTGGCGCGCCTCGGTGTGGAGTTTCGCCCCTTCGATCCGCTGCGCATCGAGCTCGGGTACGCCCGCGAGTTCTGGGGCATCCACCAGTCGATCGACATCGCTCCGAAGAACATCCAGATTTACGGGCTCACGGGCCTGCCGAGTCCCTTCGCCGTTTCGCCCATCACGCTCCCACGCGGCTTCAAGGATTCGAATTCGGTGCGCCTCGGCGCCGAACTCACGCTCCCCGCCCGCAAGAACGCGGTGTCCCTCCGCGCGGGCGTGAGCTTCGAGGAGAGCGGCATCAAGCGCGAGTACGTCTCGCCCCTCACCATCGATCTCGACAAGGTCACCGCCGCAGGAGGCGCGAGCTTCCACTTGGGAGATCACTGGCGGTTCGACGTGGTCTACGCGCACGTGTTCGGCTTCGACGAATACGTCTCGCCCGACGAGGCGAAGGTCCCGCGCGTCAATCCCGTGAAAGGCAATCCGACCGCCACCGAATCGGTGAACGGCGGACGCTACGCCGCCGCGGCCGACGTCATCGGGGTCGGCGGCGTGTACCGCTTCTGACGCCACGCATCGCCATTCTGGTATCCTCGCGCGGTCGGTCCCGCGATCGACTCCGGCCATGGCCTTCCGCCCTTCCCCGCCCCTCTTCGCGTCCCTCGTCGGACTCGCCACGCTCGCCGCGACGCCGGCGGTCCGTGCTCAGTCGCCGTCGGGTTTCGCGCTCGACAGGTTCGAGCCGGCGGAACGGGGAAGCGAATGGTTCGCGAACGAGTCGTTCGATCTGCGTGGCCACGGACGTCCAGCGGTGGGTGTCCTCACGAGTTGGGCGTACCGGCCTCTCGTCGTCTACGCGCCGAACCGGGAATCGGTGCGCGGGTCCATCGTCCGGAACCAGATCGTCGTCCATCCGGGGATGTCCCTCGTCCTCTGGGATCGTCTGCGTGTCGCGGCGAACCTCCCGCTGCAGGTCTTCGCGGACGGGCGGACGACCTCCTTCAACGGCACGGACTACCGCGCTCCGGCGAACGTGACGAGCATCGGCGACGTGCGACTCGGCGCCGACGTGCGCCTCCTCGGGGTCCACGGGAAACCCTTCACTCTCGGCGTGGGACTCCAGGTATGGCTCCCGACGGGGACGTGGAGTCGTACTCGGGCGACGGCTCGTTGCGCGTGGCGCCCCGCATCCTCGCGTCGGGGGACGTCTCCTTCTTCACGTACGCGGCCCGTCTCGGATTCGTCGTCCGCGAACGGAACGATCGCTACGCCGATTCTCCCGTCGGCAGTGAGCTCACGTTCGCGGCGGCCGCGGGCGTCCGTCTCTTCCGGTCGCTCGTGATCGGCCCCGAGGTGTTCGGCGGCTCCGTCGTCACCGGGGACACGACGCTCGCCAACGGCAACACGCAGACGACCGCCCTCGACACGCTCCTCGGCGCACACTACACGCTGGGCGCGCTCCGTTTCGGCGCGGGCGTCGGAGCGGGACTCACGCGTGGCTTCGGCTCGCCCGTCGCACGGAGCGTCCTCCACGTCGAATGGTCCCCCGATGTGCCCCTGCCCGAGTTCCACGACAAGGATGCAGACGGCATCGCCGACGAAGACGACGCGTGTCCCACCGTCGGCGGCTACCACACGGGGGATCCGCGCACGAACGGGTGCCCCGAACCCGTGCACGATCGCGACAAGGACGGCATCGTCGACGAACTCGACGTGTGTCCCGACCTCGCGGGCATCCGCAGCGTCGATCCGAAGTCCAACGGGTGCCCGCCCGATCGCGACGGCGACACGGTCGCGGACGCCGAGGACGCCTGTCCCGACGTCCAGGGCGTCCGCGCCGCCGATCCGAAGAAGAGCGGCTGCCCGGCGGATTCCGACGCCGACGGCGTCGTCGACTCGGCGGACGCGTGCCCGAACGAAGCCGGCCTGACCACCACCGATCCGAAGACGAACGGCTGCCCCGATCCCGACCGTGACAAGGACGGTATCCCCAATGCCGACGACGCGTGCCCCGACGAGGCCGGCAAGGTCGACCCCGATCCCAAACGCAGCGGCTGCCCCAAGGCCTTCGTCCGCGAGGGTCAAATCCGTATCCTCGATCAGGTGAAATTCAAGACCGGGAGCGCGGCCATCCAACCGGGCAAGGACAGCCAGGAAGTCCTCGACGCGGTGCTCCGCATCCTGAAGGACCACTCCGAGATCACGAAGCTCCGCGTGGAGGGTCACACGGACGACAAGGGCGCCGCGGCCACCAACAAGAAGCTCTCCGCCAACCGCGCGGCGGCCGTCGTGCAGTGGCTCGTGGCTCACGGCATCGAGGCGAGCCGTCTCTCGTCCACGGGACTGGGCTCCGACAAGCCGCTCGTGCCGAACGACACGGCCGATGGACGCACCCAGAACCGGCGCGTCGAGTTCCACATCGAGGGCCCGGCCTCCGGGTCGTGATCGGCGCGGGATTCAGCGCGACGATACGCGGCCACCGGCACCACGCGGAGCGGCGAGCTTCGGATCCGAGGGGGCGTACACGATCAGGGTCTCGCCCGGGGACAGCGTCTCGCCGCGCCCCCGTCGGTTGATGCGTTCCATCATGCCCACCGAGAGGCCGTGGCGACGACCGATGCTCTCGAGCGTCTCGCCGGGTTTCGCCGTGACCGTGATGCGCTTGCGCCCCTTGAGCGCTTCGAAGTGAGCGAAGAAGGGCTCGCTGCCGACCGTGAGGACTTCGACGTCTTCCTCGTCGACGTACGCGACGTTCTTCTTGCAGCGCTCCTCGTCCGCGAACACCTGGAGAGTCATGCCGTCTTGGAGTCGGGCGGAAGGTTCGAGATCGTTCCACCTGCAGATCTCGTCGACCTCGACGGAAAACGCGGTCGCGACCTCGCGGAGCGAATCCCCCACGCCCACGCGGTAGAACATGCGCTTCTTGCCGGGATACGAGAACGTGTCCTTCGGAACGACGACCACGGGGCGGGTCGCGGAGTCGGGCGTGGATGACGTCTTCGAGGACGCCGAGGCGTCGGCCCGCGCGGTCGTGACCTTGGGAACCAGCAGGACCGTCCCCGAGCGTACGGAGTCGGCGCTCGAGAGCGCGTTGAGTTCGAGGATGCGGGCGACGGACGTCTTCCGCGTCTGCGCGATGGACTCGAGGCTCTCGCCCAGGCGCACGACCACCTTCTCGTAGACGAGGCCGACCGGTTTCTGCTTCTCGAGGTTCCGTAGCGCCAGCTCGCCCTTGCCGGCGGGGACGCGCACGGCGTACGGAGGCGATCCATCCCCCGTGTCCGGAGGAACGCGTCCGGCGCGGAGCTCGGGATTGAGCGCGTCGACGTCCTTCGCGGGCACGTTCGCCGCCTGGGCGACGAGATGGAGCGACGTGCCGGGAGCGACGTGGACCGTGTCGAACTCGAGCGCGGGCTCGAGGGCGAGATCGGCGAAGCCGAAGGTCGCGAGGTTCTTACCGACGACGGCGAGGGAGACGATCTTCGGGACGTAGAGCGTCGTCTCCCAGGGCATCCCGGCTTCGACGTGGGAGAGGCTCCAGAAGTCGTTGGAGTTGTACTTGCGGACGCTCGCCATCACGCCGCCGTACCCCATGTTGTACGAAGCGAGGACGAGCTCCCAGCTTCCGAACCGGCGGTAGAGATCCGAGAGGAAGTCGGCGGCGGCCTCGGTCGACGCTTCCGCGGAGTGCCGCTCGTCGAGCCACCGATCGACGTTCAGACCGTAGAGTCGCGCGGTGTCCGGCATGAATTGCCAGAGTCCGACGGCGCCCACGGGCGAACGGGCGGAAGCGTCGAACCCGCTCTCGGCGAGTGCCACCCAGAGCAGGTCCTCGGGCAGGGACTTCGCGCGCAACGTGCGGCGGATGCGTTCCTTGTACTTGCCGGACTTCTTCAGCCAGAAGGTCAGGAGCGCGCGCCCCCGCGGATCGTCCTTCCAGAACTCGAGGTAGCGGACGACGCGGGCGTCCCAACGTACCGGGATGTCCGGCATGGTGAGGCGCGAGAGCCAGGTCAGGTCCTTGCCGGCCTCGGACTTGGAAGGCGGCGTGTCGCGGGGCGTACGCGGGAGTCCCGTCGCGTGGACACGGGTCGCCGAGGAACGGAGGGCCACGGGAGGCGAGAGGTCGTCGGGCCACCGCAGTCCCGGGGCAGGCGCGGCCACGGGGAAGATCTCGCGCTCGGCCTCGTGCAGGCTCCGGAGCTCGGCGGTCTCGGCGCCGAGCAGGGCGTCGTCGTTCGTGGGCCCCGCGGCGACGAGCCTCCGACCTTGCGCGTCCACCTTGCGGCTCCGCGGAACGCTCGCTTTCGGAGCGGATGCCTTCGCGGGAGCGGGAGAAGGAGACTTGGGTTTGGCGGGGACCGCGGTGGGCGCACTCGACGACTTCGGTGCCGGCGACGGGGCGGCGACGGGCTTCGCGGTCGTCCCCGGCGCCGCGGGAGCGGACGCGGGCTTCGTCGCGACGGACGGAGCCGCCGGAGGAGCCGCGGTCTTCGCGGTCGTCGACGGGGCGGGAGGCGCCGCGAACGTGATCGTGGCGGCGAACGACGCCGGGACGACGAGCAGTCCGGCGAGGAGGCGCGCGCAGGCGCGGGAGGAGCGGGACGACGCGCGCATGCCCCTACCTTTTCGCACCTTTCGGCAGGGCACGTCAAACTGCGCTTCGATAAGCAGAGCGATATCGAGGTGATACGGGTGACGGCTCAGCGACGCATCGTCATGGTCTTCGGCGGTTTCCGCTGGGCGTCGGTCGGCGCGTGGGCACCCGGCGCGTCCACGAACTGCACCGCGTTCGGATCGGGAACCAGGGAGGCGACGAGCTTCGGTCCTCCGTCCGACGTCGCGTCGGGTGTCGGAGGTTTCGCGGCCGGTGCCGCGTCGTCGTCCGTGGCGTCGGGCGGTTCCGGCAACTGGGATTGATCGAATCCGACGGGCACTTCGTAAATCTCGGTCGTCGGCGGATACGTGTCGGTCGTCGACTCCTTCTTGCGGCTGCCGTCCTTGAACACGTACGTGCGCGTGCGCTTGATCTTGAAACCGCGGATGCCGTGCTGCTTCACGAGGACCTTGGCGCCCCGGAGGCCCGCTTCCTCCTTCACCTTCCGGCCGAACGGGATCGTGTCGATCACTTCGCGTTCGAACGAGACCGTGGCGGGCTTCTCCCGACCGAGGAGTTCCATGTGGAGGCGATTGCCGTCCACGCGCGCGTGCACGACCACCGGGAACGGGAACGGGTTCTTCAACTTGAGGTCGACGGCCGGGAACACCACCGTCGAATCGAGCCCCATGGGGATGTACGCGCTCGGACGGGAATGCGGCAGTCGCTCGAGGACGTCGAGCCCGCCGAAGAACGAGACGGCGTGGAGCGTCGACGCGACCTGGCAGGTACCTCCCCCGACGCCTTCCTTCATCTCGCCCTTGAAGATCTCCCAACTCTTCTGGAACCCGTTCTCCTCGCTGCGTTCGCCGACGAGTTCGTTGAACGACATCACTTCGCCGGGCGAGATCACGAGGCCGTCCACCTTCGAGGCCGCCACGTCGATGTTCTTCCCGCGGCGGGACTGGTCCCCGTGACGCGAGAAATACGTGTCGTACTGCGAAATGACCTGGTGGATGTCGAGATCCGCGAGGAATGCGCTGGAGATGCGCGGCGCGATCTTCGTCACCGGAACCGTGACGTCACGGACGTCGGTCGCCACGCCGGGAAGCGCGCGGCCGGTCTCTCGTGCCACTTCCGCGACCCGTGCGACCGTCGCGAACAGGTCGACGTAGCGCCCCGGCTTCTCGGGCACGACGCTCCGGTGTTCGAGATCGAGGCGGGCGGACACGGGCGCCGTGTCTTCCTTCTCCTTGGCGGCCCGGAGGATCCCGAGCGCGACGTCCTCGTCGAACGTCACGATCCACGGGACGTCCACTTCCCCGCGTCGGGCGCGGAGGGCCGCGTCGGCGCGTTCCCACACGTCGCCCTCGTGGCCCGCGGCTTCCCTCGCGCACGGCGCGGTCGACGTCGAAACCGACGCCGAGCTCGGCGAGGGACTTCTCCGCGATCACGCGCAGGACCGGTTCCCCCGGCGCGGCCCCTTCGTTCGGCACGCCGAACCGGACTCGTGTCGCGAGCAGCGACGTCGCGCGTGCCTGGAGCACGGGACGCAGCTCCGTGTCCGCGTCCACGACGGCGCCGCCGACACGGAGTCCGGGCAGGTTCCGTGTCGTCGGGAGGAGGCGACCGCGGAGGAAAACGCCTCCGGACGCCACGCCCGTGAGGGTCGCGGCGAACACGGTCCAACGGACGATCGAGCCGACTCGGGGTGTGCGCATGGTCACGTCGTACGAAACGCTCGCCCCGAGTATCGATCATCCCGTTCCGTGGTCGCAATGGAGCGAACGGGCACGAAAATGCGCATATGGGTGCGTTCCGGCGCGTCGGGCATACACGTGTCCACACGGGACGCGTCCGCTCGGAACGACGTTCCGAAACCCCTTGCGTGACGCCGGTGGATTGCATCCGATGGAAGGAGCGCGCCCTCGCCGGAGGGGGTCCGGCACGCGCGCGGAACCTTTCCGATGAAAGTCTGTCCCACGTGCAACGCGCGGTACTCGGACGCCTCGGCGTACTGCCTCGTCGAAGGGGCGGCGCTCGAGGCCGTGCCCGATCCCCGCATCGGCACCACCCTCGGGGGACGGTACGTCGTCGACCGGGTGATCGGCGAGGGCGGCATGGCGACGGTGTACCTCGCGCGCCACAAGCACACCGACCGCTCCGTCGCCCTCAAGGTCATGAGCAGCGCCATCTCGCGCGACACCATCGTCCGCGAGCGATTCCGGCGCGAGGCGAAGAGCGCACAGAAGCTCGCCCATCCGAACATCATCGAGGTCTTCGATCAGGGCGAGACCGAGGACGGCACCGCGTACATCGCGATGGAGCTCCTGCACGGCAAATCGCTCGCCGACATCATCGAGTACGGCGCCATGCCCCTCGAGCGCGCCATCGGGACCATGATCCAGATCGCGCGCGGCATCGCCCGAGCCCACGATCTCGAGGTCATCCACCGGGATCTCAAGCCCGAGAACATCTTCGTCTGCACACGGGACGACGGTTCGGACCTCGTGAAGCTCCTCGACTTCGGAATCGCGCGCTCCCGCAGCGACGCGCGCATCACGAACGCGGGTGACCTGTTCGGAACCCCCCAGTACATGTCGCCCGAGCGCATCCTCGGCGGCGACGCGGGTCCGGCGGCGGATCTCTACGCCGCGGGCATCGTGTTCTACGAGATCGCCGCGGGATGCCTCCCGTTCGACGCACCGGACCTCACGAGCATGCTGATCAAACACATGCAGGAGGTGCCGAAGCCGCCGAGTCACCACGTGAAATCGTTGCCGCCGGCACTCGACGCCCTCGTCCTCGCGCTGCTCGAGAAGGAGCCGACCAAACGCCCCGTCGACGCGCACAGGGTGAAGAAGGATCTCGTCGCGCTCGCGAACGACCTCGGGATCCCCGTGCCGCTCGAGCCCGAACTCGACCGGGGTGCGACCCGCATGCCGTCGATTCCCGTCCGGAAACCCGTCGGCACTCTGTGGACCGCGCGACGCAAGGTCCTCGACGAGATGGTCGCCCGGGCCTACGGGGCCACCGTGCCCGACTCCGTACGCAGCAAGCTCGAGGAGCTCGAGGCGGGCATCCGCGAGATCGCCGATCTCCGGGAACGGGCGCGCTTCGAACAGAAGAAGGTGGAGGAGATCAACGAACGGGGACGGGACGCGCGACGGCGGCTCGGCTTCGCCGTGGACGCGCTCGGCATCGACGCTTCGGTCGCCAAGGACGACGCCCGCGCGAAGGGCGCCGTCGTGCAGAAAGCCAAGGCCGATCTCGCGACCCACGCGGCGCGCTTCCGGGAAAGACACACGGAGATCGTCCGGTGGGAAGGTCGCGTGGCCTTCCAGTACCCGCACGGCGATCTCGCGACCGCCTACGAGGACGCGGCGGCCGTCGTTCGCGGCTGGGCCGCCGCCGAAGCGGACGTCCGTGCGCTCGACAAGACCCGCGAGGACGCCGAACGGGTGGCCTCCGATCTCGAATTCCAGTTGAAGGAACTCCGCGCAGCCCTCGCGACGCGCGAAGAAGACGTCGAGAACGAGCTCTCGACGCTCCAAGCCGTGGTCGAGAGCACGGCGACGCAAGCGGAAGTGCTCGAGGGGCAGGTACTCGAGCTGGTACGTGCTCTCGTCGAACCTTTGCGGGGTCGGCCGGACATGGGCGCGCTGGTGTCGGAGATCGAGGGCGATGCTGGACCTTCGTGACGCGTTCACCGGACTCGTCGACGGTCGTGGAACGTCGCTCACGTACCTCGACTCGGCGGCGACGACCCCGAAGCCCCAGGTCGTCGTCGACGCGCTCGTCCGCGCGCTCTCGGAGCAGTGGGGTTCCGCACACCGGGCGACCTACGGGCTCGCCGCGGGGGCGACCGCCGCCTACGAGAAGGCACGCGCGCGAGTCTCGGCGTTCCTCGGCGACTCCGGACGCGGCGACGTCGTGTTCGTCCGTGGGGCGACCGAGGCCCTGAACCTCGTCGCGGAAGCGCACGCCAAGCCCCGCCTTCGCCCGGGAGATTCCATCGTCGTCTCCATCCTCGAACACCACTCGAACCTCCTCCCATGGCGCCGCGTGGCCGAAGCGACCGGGGCGCGACTCGTGGTCGTCCCCGCCGATCCACGCGGCGACCTGCGTCCCGAGGACTTCGAACGTGTGGTCGATTCGCGGACTCGGGTCGTCGCCGTCACCCACGTGTCGAACGTGCTCGGGAGCGTCGTCCCCGCACACGCCATCGGCACCATCGCCAAGGCACGAGGCGCGACCTTCGTGCTCGACGGCGCGCAGTCCATCGGTCGAATGCCCGTCGACGTCACGGCGCTCGGGTGCGACGTGTTCGTGGCCAGCGGCCACAAGGTCTATGGTCCTCCCGGCATCGGATTCGCGTGGATGACGCACACCGTGCTCGACGGCATGGGTCCGTGGCACGTGGGAGGCGGCATGGTCTCGCGGGTCGACGACCGGGGCGCCGAGTACGTGACCGGACCGCTCCGATTCGAGGCGGGCACGCCCAACGTCGTCGGAGCGGTCGGCCTCGCGCGCGCCCTCGACTTCGTGGAATCGTGCGGGAGGGAGAAGCTACGGCGGCACGAGTCGAACCTGGCGATCCTCGCGTCCCGGGCGCTCCGACGGATCCCTCGCGTCCGCGTGCTCGGGGATCCACGCCACCGCGCGGGCATCGTGTCGTTCACGGTGGACGGCATCCATCCGCACGACCTGGCGACCGTCGCCGATTCGCGCGGTATCGCGCTCCGGGCGGGGCACCATTGCGCGGAGCCGCTCCTCCGATCGTTGGGAACGGGCAGCGTGGTCCGCGCGTCGTTCGGCGCGTACAGCGTCGAGAAGGACGTGGGTCGACTCGCCGAGGCGGTCGTCGAAGCCCTGTCCGTCCTGTCCTGAATCCGTGCGAGAGTTCCGGGCATGGACGCCCGAGCCGTCTACACGGAGACCCTCAAGGCCCTGGCCCGACGTCACGGGTCGTTCGGCCTCCCGTTCGGCGCGAACCGGAAGGCCACCGAGTCCAACGCCGCGTGTGGGGACCGCATCGAAGTGGCCCTGAGGACGACCGGTCCCGACGACGCGCCCGTCGTGGAGGCGACGGGATTCTCGGCGTCGGCGTGTCTCCTCTGTCTCGCGTCGGCGACGTTGCTCGCGGAGACGTTGCCGTCGCCGGGGATCGACGCGCGGAAGATCGTGCGCGAGACGCTGGCGTGGCTGGGCACGGCCGAGGAGCCCGAACCGTTCGGGGGCCTCGCGCCGTTCCGCGTCGTCGCGGAGGTCCCGGTGCGACTCGGGTGCGTGCGGTTGCCGTGGCTCGCCGCGCGTTCCGCGCTGGGTGCGTGAGTCGCGCCCTCCCCGTCCCGTCACTTCGCGGGACAGGGACCGCCCGCGTCGACCCAGGTGCGCGTCTTCGCCACGAGTTCGTCGTGGGAGATGGGCGGACGCGCGCGACCGGGCCCCGGATTCCACGCCCACAGCACCAACTTGTCCGACGCGACGTGCTCCACGAGGGACGCGAGCGTCCGTCCGCCGTTCTTCGTGGGGTCCTGGATCTGGAGGCAGAGTTCCCGGGACGTGCGCTTCTCGAACGGCATGGGTTGCTCGCGCGGCGGCATGTGCCACCCCGGCACCCCGGGAGGCGATCCCGGATCCCGACCGTTCTCCTCCCGATGGCACGTCGTGCACGGGAGGCCGGCTTCGGGACTCTTCCGCGACACGTTCATCGCGTGGGGGAGGCCGAGGTTGCCGTTCAGGGGAGCGTCGCCGACGGGGTGGCAGTTCCGGCAGCGCGGTGACGTGAGTACCTGGTACACGCTCGCCCACGCCTCGAGGGCGGGCGTCTCGCCGAAAGCGGGTTCCTCCGCGAGGAGGACGCTGCTGCTCGTCCCGAAGACGGAAGCGCAGGCGATCGCGACGTGGATCGCGCGGCGACGGAAGTTCGACATGGTCGTCACGGGAGCACCTCCCCTGCACGTGAGAGATCGTCCGGCGTGTCGACGTCGAGATCGCCGTGGGGGAGGTCGACGAAGGCGGCGTGGTCCCCGAGGAGCGCGCGCGCTCCAGCGTCTCCCGTGAGCGCGACGAGCGACTCCCGCGACGCTTCGGGGAAGAGTGCGGGAACGGCGAGTCTCCCGTCGTACCGGCTCGCGACGACGCCGCGGGACCTCACGTGGGCCCGGATCATCCGGACCACGTGGGACGCGCGGAGCGCGGGCTGATCGGCGACGGCGACGAGGGTGCTCGCGCCGATCGGTACGGCGCCGAGTCCGGCCCGGATCGAACCGGCCATGCCGGACGCCCATCCTCCGTGGACGACGACGTCCACCGCGGGATCGGCGGCCTCGCGCACGATGCGCGAGACTTCCTCCACGTGGGCTCCGGCGACGACGTGGACGGCCTCCACGCCTCCCGCACGGAGGGCGCGGATCGTCCGCGCGAGGAGCGTCTCGCCCCGGAACTCGGCGGCGATCTTCGGCGACCCGAACCGGGACGACGCGCCCGCCGCGAGGACGACGGCGTGGACGGGCGTGTCGCGACGAAAGGCCAAGGCCCCGTGGATCTCCGCGACGACGGCGAGCGCGATGCCGTGGGGATCGCTGGCGCCGAGCGGAAGTCCGACGGGACCCCAGACCGTGGCCGCGTCGAGAGCGACGTCGCCCTCGGCGAGGAGCGCGGTCGTGCGGCTCCTCGGACCGAGGACGCCGAGGTAGGTCGCGTGGGAACGCTCACGCGCGAGAGTGGCGAGGACGGCACGATCGGCCCGCGCGAGGTGGGTCATGACGACGGCGGCGTCGAACGGGACCGCGTCCACGACGGCGCCGGGCGACGCAAGATCGATCCTGTGACGCGACACCCCGGGGAGGTTCGCCATGGCCTCGAGGCGCTCGGTCCGCGGGTCGAAGACGTCGACACGGAAACCCGAGACGCGGGCGACTTCGGCGAGGGCGGCGGCGTCCCCTCCGGCGCCGAAGATCGCGAGGGACCAGGGCGGGACGAGGGTCTCGACGAGCACGTCGGCGAAGCCGTCGCGACCGTCCACGCGGAGACTCGCCGGCGCTCGCCCGCGCGCGACGTCCCGCACCGCGACGCGGATCGCCTCGGGTACGGCGCTCGGGTCGACGGCGGAGGTACCGACGGCGAACGTCGTCCCGCGGAGGGAAGCCCACTCCCCTCCCGCGTCGAACACGAAGGCACGACGAACCGTCGGAGCGCCCCGTCCCACGGACTCCTCGACGGCGAGGAAGCTTCCGTCCCGGGCGTCGGGCGGGAGGCGCTCGAGCACGACGTCGAACGCGCCCCGGCATCCGGAGCCCAGACCGAATTCGTCGTCGGTCGCGTCGCGGAAGTCGTAGGAGACCCGCTTCCACGCCGCGTCTCCCATGCGAAGCGCGTGGGAAGCGAGATCGGCTTCGAGGCATCCACCGCTGACGAGTCCGGTGACGTCACCACGGGCTCCGAGGATCGCGCGCGCGCCGGGTTTCCGGTAGGTCGACCCCTCCGTGCGGACGAGGGTCGCGAGGACCACCGTCTCGCCACGACTCCGCGCGAGGTTCCTTCGTTGGACGAGTTCGAACAGCTCTCTCATGTCGACGCCGCGAGTTGGGGTTCGAGGGGAAGCGAACGGATCCGTCTGCCGGTCGCCGCGAAGATCGCGTTGGCGACGGCGGGCGCGATCGGGGGGAGTCCGGGCTCGCCGATTCCGGTGGGCGGTTCGGTGCTCGGAACCACGTGCACGACGACGTCGGGCATCTCGTGCATGCGGAGGGACTTGTACTGGTGGAAGTTCGACTCGGCGACGCGCCCCTTCTCGAACGTGACCCGTTGCTTCAGCGCGGCGCTCAGACCGAAGGCGACCGCACCCTCCACCTGGGCGGCGACGATGTCCGGGTTCACCACGGTGCCGCAATCGACGGCGACGACGACCCGGTGGACGCGGAGCTTGCCGTTCGTGACGCTGACCTCCGCCACGTGTGCGGCGTAGGATCCGAAGGACTTCGAGAGCGCGATGCCACGGCCCATGCCCTTCGGCAACGGCTTGCCCCACTCGGCCTTCGACGCCGCGAGATCGAGGACGGCGCGGTGGCGCGGAGAGCGCTCGAGAAGCTTCCGGCGGAAGGTGTAAGGATCCTTGCCGGCCGCGTGGGCGAGCTCGTCCACGAAGCTCTCCACCGCGAACGCCGAGTGGGAGTGGCCGACGCCGCGCCAGAATCCGATGGGGACCTTGGGGTCGTCGTCGTGGAACTCGATCTGCACGTTCGCGACGCCGTACGGATGGTCGACCGCGCCTTCGACCAAGGTCTCGTCGAGGATCACGTCCTTGGAGACGGCACGTGCGGCGGCCTTGCCCATGAACCCGCGCACGAATCCGGGGAGCCAGTCCGGACTCATGGCCGCCACCCATTCCGTGGCGACGTGGGCCACGATGGAGGGTCCCACGACGCGGTGGAACCACGCGTCCGGCGTGCCGTCGTCCGCGATCGAACCTTTCATCGCGTGGACCATGCGCGGTCGGTAGCAGTCGTTCGCCATGTCGTCCTCGCGGGACCACACGACCTTGACCGGCACTTTCACGGCCTTCGCGATCTCCACGGCCTCGACGACGAAGTCCTGGTTGAGACGCCGACCGAAGCCGCCGCCGAGCGCCGTCGTGTGGACGACGACCTTTCCCGCGGGGAGACCGCTGGCTTTCATGGCAGCTTCGTGCGCGAGCCCCGGAGCCTGCGTGGGGGCCCACACTTCGCACGTTCCGTCGTGGATCCGGACCGTCGCGTTCATCGGCTCCATGGTCGCGTGCGCGAGGTGCGGCGCTTCGTAGACGGCTTCCACGGTCTTCTTCGACGCCGCGAGGACACGGAGGGTGTCGCCCTCGCGGCGCGCGAGCTTGCCGGATTTCTTCGCGAGTTCGAGCTGACGGGTCCGGATCGTCTCGGTGTCGAACGCGCCGTGCTTTCCGGGCACGAACGTGGCCTTGACCTTCTCCGCCGCGAGGCGCGCCTGCCAGTACGAATCGGCGACGACGGCGATTCCGGAAGGGACCGCGACCACGTGGCGGACGCCGGGAGAAGCCTTCGCGTCCGCGCCGTCCCAGGATGCGAGCGTCCCTCCCGTGATCGGCGACCGGACGACGACGGCGGTCAACATGCCGTCGATCTTCACGTCGATGCCGTAGACGAGCGAACCGTCGACCTTCGCGCGCGCGTCGAGTCGACCGAGCGATTTCCCGACGAGCTTCCAGTCCTTCGGTGCCTTGGTCTTCGCCTTCGGGACGGGTTGGGTCGCGGCGAGCGCCACGAGCGAACCATAGCGGGCCTTCTTGCCGGACTTCGCGTGCACGACCTCGCCGTTCACCGCCGAACATTCCTCGGGAGACACGCCCCACGAGGTCGCCGCCGCGGAAACGAGCATCTGCCGCGCCACCGACGCCGCTTCCCGGAGCGGCTTCCACGAGCCCTTCACGCTCGTGCTCCCTCCCGTGACCTGGTGTCCGATCTCCGGATTGTCGTACACGCGGGACGCGCCGGCCGCCTCGATGCGGATGGAAGCGACGTCCACCTCGAGCTCCTCCGCCACGAGCATGGCGTGGGACGTGGTCGTTCCTTGCCCCATCTCGACGCGGTCGAGCGTGAAGAGCACCGTGTCCTCGGGCGTGACCGTGATCCACGCGTTGGGAACGAACGTCCCCGAAGCCTTCGATCGCGCCGCGATGCGGGCGCTCTCGTGGTGGTGCGCACAGCCCGGCAGCACGAACGCGACGGCGAAGCCACCCGTCGTCGTCAACATGGCACGACGGGAGACGGACGCGCTCACGACCCCATCTCCTTGGCGGCCCGGTGCACCGCGCGGCGGATGCGCACGTACGTCCCGCAACGGCACAGGTTCGCGGAGAGCGCGGCGTCGATGTCCTCGTCCGTCGGCTTCGGCTTGGCGCGGAGCAGCGACACGGCGCTCATGATCTGCCCGCTCTGGCAGTAGCCGCACTGCGGGACGTTCTCCGCGATCCACGCCTTCTGGATCGGCGTGAGTTCACGTGCGCCGATCCCTTCGATGGTCGTCACGGGTTTGTCGCCCACTTCTTTCACGCGCACCATGCACGATCGGACGGGCGAACCGTCGAGGTGAACCGTACAGACGCCGCATTGGGCCATGCCGCATCCGAACTTGGTCCCGGTCAGACCGACGTGATCGCGCAACACCCAGAGGAGCGGCGTTTCCGGGTCGACGTCGACCTCGTGTTTCGTGCCATTCACGTGGAGAACGAACGGTCGAGGCATGGGGGAAACGATACCGAACGCGACATGAAGGTGTGTTAATTCGGCGTCCGCCGAAAACGGGTATCCTCGCCTTCTCCCATGAACGGCACACAGTCCGTCCACGTCGACACGAACCAGGTGCTCGTCATGATCCTGGCGGGCGGCGAAGGAAAGCGGCTCTACCCGCTGACCCTCGACCGGGCGAAGCCCGCCGTGCCGTTCGGGGGTCGCTACCGCATCATCGACATCGTGCTGTCGAACTTCGTGAACTCCGGGTTCGCGCGGATCAAGGTGCTCACGCAGTACAAGAGCGCGTCCCTCGAGGAGCACCTCGCGCGCATCTGGCGTCTCTCGCCGATGCTGGATCAGTTCATCGAGGCGATTCCCGCGCAGCAGCGCACGGGCAAAGCGTGGTTCCGCGGATCCGCGGACGCCGTCTTCCAGTGCCAACACGTCATCACCGACGAGCAGCCGGAGATCGTGGCCATCTTCGGCGGCGACCACGTCTACAAGATGGACGTCCGCCAGATGCTCCAGTTCCACATGGATGCGAACGCGGACGCCACCGTCGCCGCGATACCGATGCCGAAGAGCCAGGCGTCGTCGTTCGGCGTCCTCGAGGTCGACGCCACCGGGCGCATCCTCGCCTTCCACGAGAAGGTCGCGGACCCGCCCTCGATTCCGGGTCGCCCGGACTTCTGTCTCGCGTCCATGGGCAATTACTTCTTCCGCACCGACGTCCTCGTCGGCGCCCTCGACGCCGACGCGGAGGACGACGATTCCAAGCACGACTTCGGCTACAACATCCTGCCCAACCTGGTGGCCGAGGGTCGCGCCGTCTACGCGTACGACTTCGCGACGAACAAGATCTCCGGCGAGGACCGCGAGCAGTCCGGCTACTGGCGCGACATCGGGACCCTCGAGGCCTACTGGGAGTCGCAGATGGATCTCATCGAGATCCGACCGCACTTCAACCTCTACAACGCGCGCTGGCCCATGCGCACCGGCAACACCCACGACCCGCCGGCGAAGTTCGTGTTCCGCGACGAAGCGCAAGCGCGCGTCGGTATCGCGACCGACTCGCTCGTCTCCCACGGATGCATCATCTCCGGCGGTCGGATCCACCGTTCGGTCCTGGGCGTCGGGTGCCGCATCAACTCGTTCAGCGAGGTGGAGGAGAGCGTCCTGTTCGAACGGGTGCGCGTCGGAAGGCACGCACGACTCCGCCGTTGCATCATCGACAAGGACGTCGAGATCCCCCCCGGAGCCGTCATCGGCTACGACCTGGCGCGCGATCGGGAACGCTTCTTCGTGTCCGAGGGGGGCCTCGTGGTGATCCCCAAGCGGGCGCAGCTCACGCACGTCGTCTGACGGTGATCGCGGTCGCATGACGGAACCGGTCGACGCGTCCGCTCCCTCCTTCGGAGACTTCCAGTTCGTCCGGCGTGTCGGCAAGGGCGGCTTCGCGGAAGTGTGGCTCGCGAAGAAACGGGGCCCCGGTGGTTTCGAGAAGAGGGTCGCGTTGAAGGTGATCCTCCCGAAGTACGGTCGGGATCCCTCGTTCCGGACGATGTTCATGGAGGAGGCGCGCGTCGCCGCGCAGATCGAGCACCCGAACGTCGTCCGCGTCACCGACTTCGGGGAGGTCGACGACGTCCTCTACCTCGAGATGGAGTACGTGCGGGGAGCTCCGCTGGCGACCCTCGTGCGCGAGTCCCACCGCACGGGACGACGCATTCCGGCACGCGTCATCCTGCGCATCGTGGCGGACACGGCGGCGGGTCTCCACTCCGCCCACGAACTCCAGCAGGGCGGCCGTTCGCTCTCGGTGGTGCATCGCGACGTCTCTCCGCAGAACATCCTCGTGGACCGGTCCGGCGTCGCGAAGCTCATCGACTTCGGCATCGTGAAGGCCACGGGACGCATCGTGGCCGACACGACGCCCGGATTCGCGAAGGGCAAGCTCGTGTTCATGGCGCCGGAACAAGCCCTCGGTCGGGAGGTCGATCGTCGGGCGGACGTGTGGGCCCTGGCCGCGGTCGCTTACGACGTCCTCGAAGGACGTCCCCCGTTCGACGGGCCCAACGATCTCGCCCGCATGAGCGCCCTCGTCGTGGCGACGTCCGTGAGGCCCATGGAGTTCGCGCCGTCGGAGGCCGTTCGCGACGTCCTCATGAAGGCACTCGCGGTCGATCCGTCCTCCCGATACGCGGACGCTCTCTCGTTCCGGAGGGAACTGGAGCGCGCGGCGGCAGAGTGCGGAGGCCTCGCGGGCCACGAGGAAGTCGCGGCCTTCTTCGGCCCCCTCGTCGACCCGGACGACGAAGGAGGCGACGCCGGAATCGGAGACGACGTCGATCTGCGTGCGCGACTCGGCGTCTCCCGCGAGGACACCGAGGCCGAGACCGGCGACGTTCCGGTGCCACCAGCGCCGATTCCGGCCGCCCCGGTCGGCATCGTGCCTTCGGGAACGTCCGCGGACTTCGCTTCCGTCGAGACGTCCCCGCGACGCCCACGTGCCGCCGAACCGGAGAAGCCCCGGGGAAGCGGACGCATCGTCCCGGCGTTCGCCGTGATCGCCCTGGCGATCGGCACCGTGGGACTCGCCGTGGTCGTGTCCCGAGAACGGTCCGAAGTGGGGCTCCCCACGGATGCGGCCGACGCCGGGACGACGACGGATCGGACGAAGGCGACGGCGACCATCGAGACGGCGCCTCCGGAGACGCCCTCGGGGGTCGCTTCGGCCACGTCACAGGCTCCATTCCCATCACCGACCATCGATCCCGTCCGTAAGGTGACGACGGTTGCACCCCGTGCCCCGAGCACCGATCATGGGACGGGGACGACCACGACACCTCGACCGAACGCCACGACGAAGGGTGCGGCGTCGTCGGGGCCGACGTCGGGGCGTCCTGCGAAACCGCGCTATGACGACACGATTCAATGACGGACGAGGGCGGTGCGGGAGATTCGCGGCGGTGTTCGCGCTCGCCGTCGGTTCGGTCCCGTCCGTTCCCGGGATCGCCTCGGCCGAACCGACCTCGGCCGACGTCGAGAGTGCGCGGGCCCTCTACGTCCACGGACTCGAACTTCGGGACCAGGGAGACCTCCGAGGTTCCCTCCGACAGTTCCGGGCGGCCGTGTCCCTCGCGCCGACGCCCATCACGATGTTCGAACTGGGTCGGTCCCATTCCCTCGTCGGCGAGCTCGTGGACGCGCGCGAGGTCCTCCTCGCGGTGGAACGGTTGCCCGTGCGCAGCGACGAATCGCCGAAGGCCGCGGCCGCTCGGTCGGAAGCGAAGGACCTCGCGGAGTCGCTCCGGGGCCGAATTCCGAGCGTGATCCTCGAACTCGGCTCTCCCGCGGGCCCGAAGGCGGTCGTCCGAGTCGACGGCCGACCCATTCCCCTCGACACCCTCGGAACGCCACGACGCCTCGATCCCGGCAAACACGCCGTGATCCTCGAGGACGGCGAGGACGTCGTGTCGGAGGAGTTCGTCCTTTCCGAGGGCGAGACGAAGTCCGTCCGTCTCGTCCCGAAAGCGCCGCACGCGACGCCACGGACGACCGCTCCGGACGCGGCGGTCTCCGTCCCCGGAACGCCCCCGTCGGGACCGAATCGTCGGATCACCACGCCCTGGTTCGTCGCCTCCGCGATCACGACCGGTGCCGGTCTCGTCGTGGGAGGCGTGACGGGAGTCCTGGCCTTCTCGAAGACGGGCAGCGTCGCGTCGGAGTGCGTGGGCTCCCATTGTCCCCCTTCCCTCGCGGGCGACATCGGCACGGCCAAGACTTTCGGCGACGTGTCCACCGCCGCGTTCGTCGTCGCGGGCGTGGCGGGACTCACGACCTTGGTGCTGGGCGTGACGACGGCAGGGGAACCTCCGCGCGACGCCACCACCTCGGCCTTCCTTCCCGTGTCGGGGCTCCGAAGGGCCACGGACGGAGCGTCGCGATGATCGGAAGACACCATGTCGTGGCGCTCCTCGCCGGGGCGACGCTCGCGTCCGCGTGCGTGACCGTCGCAGGGTGCAACGCACTCACGGGCATCGACCGGTACGTCGCCGACTGCCGTGACGAAGCCTGTTCCTCCGAACGGGACGCCGACGCCGGTACCTCGGACGACGGAGGAACCTCCGGAGCGGACGGAAGCTTCGACGGGACGGACGCCCCCACGACGACGCACGACGCCGCCCCCACGTGCGCCGCGCGGACGGGGCGACTCGACGTGCACGTCGATCCGTCGTCGAGCAGCGCCGTCGTGGAATCGAACCCGTCGGGACTCAGCGTCGCCGCGGGAAGTTCGGGTTCGGCGTGTCTCGCCATCGGCTCGATCTCGCTCCGCGTCTCGGCGGGTTCGGCGAACTGGCGGGGAACCTCCTGCCGACGGGGGAACGACACCGTCGACCGGTGCGAATTCGAGCTGACCGAAACGGGAGCGTCCGTCGCGGTGACCCTCCAGAACTGAGCCACCAAATGGGAGGAGAGAACCCGCGGCGTGGGCTAGGATGCGCGGGATGTCCGCGAAGGAGGAATCGGTCGTCACGGCGCACCATTCCGGCGCCTCCGAACCCGACGGTGACGTCCTTTGCGCGACCGTCTTCACCGGAGCGACGTCGTTCACGTACGAGCTGCCGTCGACCGGACGCGTGACCCTCGGTCGGGGGTCGGACGTGGACCTCCAGGCGGTGGGTGCGGGAGTGTCGCGTGTCCATGGGACCCTCGAGGTGTCCGGAACACGGGCGAAGTACCGCGACGAAGGGTCGAGGAACGGATCGTTCGTGGACGGCCTCCGGATCGACGGCGCCATCGACGTGGGTCCGGGAACCGAGCTCCGACTCGGCGAAGTGCGCTTCGCGCTGCAGCGCCGCGCTTCCCTGCCTCCCTCCGTCGTTCCCGTCCTCGTCCGTCGCGCGTGGCTCGAGGGCGTCACGGGACGTCTCGCGACCGGCGCGTCCGTCGCCGTCTTCGTGCTCGAGTTCGCCGAACGTTGGTGGGACGTGGATCCGCTCCCACGGACGTTGGGTGCGCTCGGTGCCCGCGCGCGGGTGGGATGTTACAGCGATCGCATCCTGGCGTTCGCCGTGACCGACGATCCCGCGGCGGCCGACGCCGTCGCCGCGGCCTACGTCGGCGCGCTACGGAACGCGGACGTCGACGTGCGCACGGCTCCGGCACGATCGGGACCGCGATCGGCGTCCACCCTGCTCGACGAAGCGCTCGGCGGCCTCCTCTCGTCGCCGCCGGACGAGACGGGTGGGCGCGACAAGCCCGTCGCCGTCGACCCGAAGACCGTGGCCCTCCTCGAAGAAGCCGCGCGCATCGCTCCGAGCCGGGTCGGTGTCCTCCTCACGGGAGAAACGGGAGCGGGGAAGGAGGTTTTCGCTCGTTGGATCCACGAGAAGAGCGGGCGGACCGGACCTCTCGTGTCCGTCAACGCCGCGGCCCTGCCCGAGGCTCTCCTCGAGAGCGAACTCTTCGGTCACGAACGGGGCGCGTTCTCGGGAGCGACGCAAGCGAAGCCCGGCCTCGTCGAATCCGCGGACGGCGGCACGTTGTTCCTCGACGAGATCGGCGAGCTGCCCATGTCCATGCAGGCCAAGCTGCTGCGCGTGCTCGAAGACCACGTGGTGCGGCGGGTCGGAGCGACCAAGGAGCGGTCCATCGATCTGCGCGTGGTCGCGGCCACGAACTGCGACCTCGAGAGGAGCGTGGTCGAGAAGTCGTTCCGGAGCGATCTGCTCTTCCGTATCAACGCATGCACGCTCGCGATCCCGCCGCTACGCGACCGTCCCGGCGACGTTCCAGCCCTCGTCGAACGCTTCCTCCGCTCCGCGTCGAAGGGGGTCCTCGTGGTCTCGCCCGAAGCCATGGCGCTCTTGGCGAGCTACGCGTGGCCCGGGAACGTCCGCGAACTTCGCAACGTGGTCGAACGCGCGGCGGCTCTCGCGACGTCCCGGAGCGATTCCATGCTCCGTCCCGAAGACCTTCCCGGAAGCGTCCGCGAGCGCGACACCTCGTCCTCCCGGGACGACGCCCCGGCCGTCGGGTCGAGGGACGCCGTCCGGAACTACGAGCGGGATCGGATCGTCGACGCCCTCGCGAAGGCGGAGTGGAACCAGACCCACGCGGCCGAGGCCCTCGGCCTGCCCCGCCGGACGCTGGCGTACAAGATGTCGCGCCTCGGCATCCGCGTCCCCTCCAAGGCGTGACGTCCTGAAGCCGAGGCGGCCCGCAGGTCGACCGGAGTCGCCGGCAACTTCTTGCCCGCGCGGTTGCCACGGCAACTTTTCGCCGCCTTCGCCCGCGTCCTTTCCCGCGGAATCCGCGGTATTTCCGGCGGTCCTGCAGCGTCCGCGGGCTGGATCGACCGTTGCAATCTCCGGTCGTCACCAACTCGGAGGTTTCTCATGCGACATGTGCAATTTCAATCGATGGCGGCGTTCCTGATTCTCGCGGGCGCCGTCGGCTGCGGAACGTCGGGCGCGAGCGTCGATGGCGCAGCGCGGAGCATCACCGGTACCGTCAGTCAGGAGTTCCGCGGTCTCGACAATCCGGTGGTCATCGCGACCTCGGGGACGACCCGCTTCGTCGCGTCGGTCCAGCGGAACGGCACGTTCGGCGTCGACGTCCGCACCGGAGACTCGTACCGCCTGCTGCTCGCCAATTCCCGTTCGGACGGCTCCTACGAAATCGTCTCGCGCATTCCGTGGGGCGACGACGCGAACGCGGTGGGCTGGGCGCGCGTGGAGGATGGCGCGACCATCGACCTCGGGACCCTCACGCCGGTGGGCGACGGGACCATGGCCGTACGGTCCCACGGCGAGCACGAAGGAACGGAGTCGGGCGACGACGACGGCGGTCGCGGCGAAGCCGAGCCTGGTGACGACAAGGGCGGTCGCGGCGAGAACGAAGCCGGGGACGACAAGGGCGGTCGCGGCGAAGCCGAGCCCGGGGACGACAAGGGCGGTCGCGGCGAGAACGAAGCCGGGGACGACAGGGGCGGTCACGGCGAGAACGAAGCCGGGGACGACAAGGGCGGTCACGGCGAGAACGAAGCCGGGGACGACAAGGGCGGTCGTCGGACGCGGACCTGCAGCGACGACTCGGGTTCGGACGATTCCCGCGGTCGCAAGAAGGATCGGGCGAATTGCGAAGATGCCTCGATCCGCACCTGTTCCGCCGCCGGCAAGACGGAGCGCGTCCGCACGCGGTGCATCGGCCATGGCCAGAAGGTGATCGTGGGCGTGCGTCAGGACGACGACGCGGACCGTTCCCACGAAGCGCGCATCGGCGCCGTCGCCTGCGGCGGGTCGACGTCGGCCGCTCCGGTCCTCGCGGGCGGCTCCGCGGCGGACGGTGCGAGCTGCCTCACGAACTCCGAGTGCGCTTCCGGAGCGTGCTTCGCCAACGCGTGCGCGGCCCGTGTCGTGAACTCGCTTCGCTGATTCGGAGCCGTCTCCCCTCGGCTTCCGTGGACGACGTCGCGGATCCCCCACGGGATCCGCGACGTTCGTCGTTTCCGCCGCGGGCTTCCCCCGAGCTCAACGAGGTCCGGTACGCACCTTCCCGAGGACCGCCGCACGCACGTGAGTCAGGGCCGCGAGGGCGTGGCCGAGGAGCGTCGTGTCCGTCTCGAAGGTCCACCGGAGAGTCGTGCTGCCCGGCGCGAGTTCGAACCAGGGAACGTCGGAGCGCGCGATCTGGAGGAGGCGGTCCCGGAACGGTCCCGCGACGAACGTCGTCACGTCTTCCCGCCCGCCACGCACCAGGAACGCGCCGTCGACGTCCGGATCCCCGAGTTCGAGATCCTCCACGAATCCGAACCACTTGCCGATCGCATGGTGCGGGAACTGGGGCCGGAGAGACATCGCCGGCGACCCGTTGGGTGCGGTCGTCGCGAGGAAGTAGTCCCCCGCGGTGGGCGCGACCCACTCGTACCGGTTGTCGAAGTAGAGCGCCGCGCGGGAGAGTCGGACGCGGTACGCGAGCGCGAACGGAACGCCGCGGTGCCGGAACCGTGAGACGAACTCGAGGTCCGGACGGCGTTCGAAGCGTGCGTGGGGGTCCTTCGACCGAACGAGCGCCTCGAACGCGCGGAGAGCCGGTTGGCCATCCGGGAAGCCGAAGAGGGCCGTGCCCAAGGTGTCCGGGAACGTCGGTGCGGGAGGGTCGTCGCCGGTCTCCGCCCAGGCTGCTTCGAGCTCGGGCAAGCGTCCGTGGAGGACGTCCAGGAGGCGCACGAGTTCGGAGAGCGCGTCGACCACGAGTTGCAGCGTTCCGGCGTCGTCCCCCTCGGTCGCGGCGAGCGTACGCGCCGCGGCGAGCGCCGACGCCAGGTCTTCGGGAACGAAGGGAACGAGACGCACGGGCACGCGCGACTCGCGGAAGCGCACCACCTCGCGCAGCTCGAGCACCCGTGATCGCAGGACCGCTTCGACGTCCCGGTAAGCGCCTCCGACCATGACGGGAGCGTACGCGCTGCCGCGTCCCCTCGGTCGTCGCCGTCCGCGAAAAAGTACGTCCATCCCCCCGGGCCGCACTGTCGCGTCCTGCACATTCGTGCAATGCTGAACCCCTCGATGGGTCGCACGATCATCGTGGGGGACGTGCACGGGTGCCGGGTGGAGCTCGAAGCTCTGCTCGACCGCGTCGCCTTCGCCACCGGCGACCGACTGGTCTTCGTCGGCGATCTCGTCGCGCGCGGTCCGGACTCCCTCGGCGTCCTCGACGTCGCGCGGCGGACGGGGGCGGTCATCGTGCGGGGCAACCACGAAGAGAAACTCCTCGCGTACCGCGCCTGGAAGCTCGAACACGAGCGCGCCGGCAAGAAGCCGAAGGACGACTTTCCCATCGGTCGCATGCACCTCGAGATCGCGGAATCCCTGCGCGACGTGGATTGGACGCTCCTCGAGACCTCTCCGCTCACCGTCCCTCTCCCCGAACACGATCTGCTCGTCGTGCATGCCGGACTCTTGCCGGGCATCCCGATCGAAGCCCAGAAGCCCCGTACGCTCCTCCACATCCGGGGCGTGACGTCACGGGGTGAAGCGACCGACGAGAAGGTCGGGTCGAACCTCTGGGGCTCGCTCTACAAGGGCCCGCCCCACGTCGTGTTCGGCCACAACGCGCTCGCGGAACCGCAGTTCCACCCGTGGGCCACGGGGCTCGACACGTCCTGCGTCTACGGAGGTCGTCTCACGGCCATGGTCCTGCCTGCGGGCACGAAGGTTCCGCGCGGCGAGGCCGTGAAACCGTTCCTCGTGTCGGAAGCCGCCCGGGGCGTCCACTACGACTGGACGAAGAGGAAGCCGGATTGGACGAAGTCGAAGACCCTGTAGTCCACCGCCTCGTCGTCCCCGACGACGCCCTCGCGCTCGTCACCCGCGGCGCGTTCGTGCGCCTCGCGCTCCCCTTCCCGGTGGACGTGCGCGGTCCCGACGGCGACGACTCCATCGCCCAGTCCGTGTTCGTCGGGCGGTCGCGGGGAACCTTCCGGGCGTACCTGAACTTCTGCCGTCACCAGCCCGTTTCCCTCGACTACGGCATGGATGCCGAAGACGGGAGTCCCTTTCCGGTGGCCCCCGTCACCGACGATCGGCGTCACCTCGTCTGCCTGCGCCACGGCGCGCTCTTCCGCCTCGTGGACGGACTGTGCGAGTCCGGCCCGTGCGAAGGTCAATCGCTGGTGGCCCTCGACGTCGAGGACGGACCGCCTCCGACCGTCCTTTTCCGGCGCCGGCATCCCCTATCCCCTCCGTTCGCTTCGGAGTAACGTCGGAGCGTGCGTTCGCCGGCCCGAACCCGAGTCGCTTCCGTCGTCGCGACGACGCTCGTCGTGCAGGTCATGGCCGTCCACGGCGTCACGTTCGCCCCCCGCGTCGCGTACGCGGACGAGGGGAAGTCTTCCTCGCCCGCCGCCGCGCCGCCCGCTGCGAAGGTCGACCTGATCGCGCGGGGCGCGCAGCTCTTCGAAGACCAACAGTACGAAGACTCCATCCAGGTCCTCAGCGCGGCGCTCCTGCGGCCCCAGAACACGCGGGAAGAGAAGGTCGAGATCCATCGCCTCCTCGCGCTCGACTACATCACGCTCAGGCGGAACGACGAGTCGGAGAACGCGGTGCGCGGTCTCCTCGCACTCGATCCGTCCTACGAGCTGCCGAAGACCGAGTCGCCCCGCTTCCGGGACTTCTTCGCCGCCGCACGCGCACGTTGGGAGGCCGACGGGCGCCCGGGCGCCGCGCCCGATCCCAAGGCCGACACGAAGACGGCGCTCCGCCATTCGTCCCCGTCCGAGGGCGCACCCGGGAAGTCCGTCCCGTTGCGGGCCAAGCTCGTCGACCCCGCTTCCCGCGTCGCACGCGTCGTCGTGCACTACCGCTCGGGGACGCGCGGCGAGTTCTCGGACGTGGCGATGTCCCGCGCCGGCGATCTCGTGACGGCGACGATCCCCGCTTCCGCGGTGAAGCCTCCGCTCCTCGAATACTGGCTCGAGGCCCTGGCCGAGGACGGGTCGTCCGTGCTGTCGCGCGGGGACGCGACCGCCCCGCTCCGCGTTCCCGTGAGCGACGGCTCGCGAGGCTGGATCCTCCCCGTGGCCATCGGCGGCGGCGTGCTCGGTGCCGCGGCGATCGTGGGTGCCCTCGCGCTCGCCGGCGTTTTCTCCGGTTCGAGTCCGTCCGGCAACGGCGGCCCCGGCCCCGCGGGGCCCGGCGGCACGTCGCGCGTGGTCGTGTCCGTCGGCGAGTGAGATTGACTCGGGCGTCCGGCTGGCACAGACCTCCGCCATGACCGAACCGGCCTCCGAACCGCGTTATCCCTACGTGCTCGTCGACGTCGATCCCGAACTCGGGGACGCGATGGCCTCCGCGCTGTTCGATCTCGGAGCGAAAGGCGTCGAGGAGCGGGACCAGACGACGCTGGTGAAGGGTACGCCGGGCAAGCTCACCCTCGTCGCGAGTTTCGCCTCGCACGAGGAAGCCCTCGCGGCCATCGACTCCATCGACGACGAACTCTCCCCGCGTCTCGAGGAGGTCGTGGGCGACGCGTGGCGCGACGAATGGAAGAAGTACTTCAAGCCCTTCGAGATCGTCCCGGGCATCGTGATCCGGCCGCCCTGGGAAGCCTGGGAAGGCAGCCCCACGGCCCGCGTCATCGAACTCGAACCGGGGCGCGCGTTCGGCACCGGCCTCCACGAGACGACCTCCCTCGTCACCCGCGTGCTCCACGCCCACAAGTCCTTCGTCGAGGGCAAGCGCGTGCTCGACGTCGGCTCGGGCAGCGGCATCCTCGGTCTCCTCGCGGTCGCGGTGGGTGCGCACGGTGTCCGCGGCGTCGAGATCGACGAGGACGCCGTCCGCGTCTCCAACGAGAACGCCGAACGGAACGGCATGAAGAACTCCGTGTTCTTCGACTCCACGGACGTGGGCGATCTCGACGAGACGTTCCCGGTCGTCGTCGCGAACATCGAGGCCAAGGTCCTCGTACCCCTTTCGGAGACGATCCGGTCGAAGGTCGCGCCGGGCGGGCTCTTGGTCCTCTCCGGCATCCTCGTTCCCCAGAAGGACGACGTCGTCCGCGCCTACGACGCGTTCGAGCTGCTCGAAGCGCCGGAGAAGGGCGAGTGGATCGCGCTCGTCCTCCGCGCGCCCGGCTGACGGGAAACGCGTGGCGCGCGATCGCAAAGCCCCCCTGGACGACCTCGCGACGGGCGAACGGGAGCTCACGGGCGAGTCGCTCCACTACCTGACGCGGGTCCTGCGATTCCGGAGCGGGGACAGGTTCGTCGCGTTCGATCCGAAGTCAGGTCGCACGGCGGACGCGACGGTGACCGAGATCCGCCCCGGCGCGTTCGTCGTCTCGTTGGGTCCGGTACGCGAAGCCCCTCCCGCGCGCGAAATCCTCTGGCTTCACGGTCTCCCGAAGGGCGACAAGGCCGATGCGATCGTCCGGGACGCCACGGAACTCGGCGCCACGACCATCGGCTTCGTGGCGACGAAACACGGCGTCGCGAAGTTCGACGAGGCGAAGGCGTCCGCACGCCGCGCGCGATGGTCCAAGATCGCGGTCGAAGCGGCGCGCCAATCCGAGAGCGCGATGCCCCCGGAGATCCTCCCGGTCCTGTCCTTCGCGGACGCGCTCGCTCGGTGCCAGGCTCCGTCGCGATCGCCCGGAGCTTCCGCGTTCGTGCTCGACGCGCGTGGCGGTGTATCCCTCGGGTCGCGACTCCGTGAGATGACGGCGTCTTCTCCCCTCGTCTTCCTCGTCGGTCCCGAAGGCGGCCTCTCGGAGGAGGAGATCGCTCTCGCCACGGACGCGGGCTTCGTTCTCGCGACGTTCGGCCGGCGTGTCCTCCGCACGGAGACCGTACCGGCCGCGGTGCTCGGCGCGCTCACGATCGTGGGCGAATCCGGCGACTGACCGCCCCGTTTCCGGCCCGCCTATTCCGGACGGCGGCCAACGCGCCTATCCTTGCCCGTCGATGCTCGAGCGGATCGCCCTCCATCAGACGCGCCTCAGGACGCCCGGTCTCGGCACCGACGGCAAGGGCATCGCCCTCGGCGCGAAGGGGCTCGTCCTGTTCCCGTCCATCGATCGCCTCGTCGCGTTCCTCGGCGTCTACACCCAGGAGCGATCCCTCGAGGACCTCATGGCGAGCCTCGTGCTTTCCCTCGTCCGATCGAAGCTCGGAACCCGCGAGATCGTGCTCGAGATCGCCGCCGAATCGAGCGACCGGATGGATCGCGTCGCCGAGACGGCACGGGCGGTCGGTGCGTTCACGTTCACCGGGACGAGCCGCCACTTCGTCCAGTACCGGGACGCCAAAGCGCCGTTCGGCTACGACATCCAGGAGTCACTCCCGTCGAGTTCGGGACTCGCGCTGTACCACGAGCGTTTCACGCAATCGTACGACGTCGAGAAGCCTCTCTCGCTCCGTTCCCTCGTCCTCCGGCTCATGCCCCACGTCGATCCGTCCTCGGCGCGCGAAGGCGGCCCCGTGTGGATCCTCGCCGAGCAGGGACTCGGCGCCGCGCTCATCCACTACTTCGTCCGCTCGCGCGTCGAGGGTCAGGTCGCCGTCGTCGAATGGCCGCCCGCGAGCGCGTTCGACGAGGGCCCCGTTCGCCGCACGCTCGTGCGCCTTCGCGAACTGCCCGGGCGCATGCGCCCGCTCTTCACGGGCACCCCCGGCATCACGGTGTTCCGACCCGCGTCGGACGGTGTCGCCGTCGAGGTCGGGTTCCGCCACCCTCTCGCGCTCCGCGCGGTCCCCGTGTTCGATCCGGAAGGTCTGGTCCTCGTCCGCGGTCGTGGCGAAGACCCGTTCGTCGTCGAGAAGCTGCCGACGCTCGGCGCCCTCGAGGCGTTCGCACGGGTCGATCTGCGCGACGACGATCGTCCGGACGGACTCGTGGCGACCCGCGCGCTGGCCCCCGAGACGGTGTCGGTGCCACTCCGCGTTCTTCCCTCGAACCAACCGTGGCGCAACGTGACGGCGACGTGGATCGAAGGGACGGACCTCTCGGTGCTCCGGAAGATCGCCTACGCCCTTCCCCACGCGACCGTCCGTTCGGCGGAGATCGCCGTCACGGACAAGGGAGTGCTCCTCAGGTCCATGGCGGGCATCGAAGCGATCCCGGTGGGCACGTTCCTCTCCACCCTCCGCCGCAACCTCTACGTGGCCGCGGGGTTCGAGGTCGTTCCGGCGGTCTCGCCCGAGGTCCTCGCGAAGGCCCTCGGCTTCGGTCCGGGCCAGGTGATCGTCCTGGGGCACGACGCGCGGGCCCTCGCGCTCGACGAGAGTTCGTTCGTACCCCTCGAGCGCGTGCTCCTCGAAGCGCCTCCGTGGGAACCGGTCGCCTCGCGCGCGATCGACGTCGCCCTCGAAGAAAGGCCGGTGACGTTGAAGCTCGAGCCCCTCGGATCGTTCGCCCTGCGCGGCGTCGAATCCGCGCCCCGAGTCCTCCCGGAGCGCTCCACGACGGACGACGCGCCGGAGGACGGACGCGGATGACGGACCCGGGACCCGTCGCCGAACGGCTCTTCGGGTCGTTCATGGTGCCCCTCGTCCTCGGGGGGAACGTCACGCCCGGAAAGCCCATCGGCGGCGCCGTGGCGGTCGCGATCCCGGAGGGTCGCGCGCGCGGTGTCGGAGACGTCGACACGTTCTCGACCTTCGAGCTCGCCCGGTCCCGCGCGGCCCGTCGGCTCGCGCCCGTCGATCGCGTTCTCGACGTCACGCCCGCGGAATGGATCGCGAGCGCCGCGCTCCACGATCTCCTGCAGACGACCCATCCGGACTTCGACGGCGCGTTCCGGAGGAACGACGCCACGAAGCTCCTCCACGTCGTCGAGTCGACCATCGAGGCCGTGCCTCCCGTGGCCGATCTGGAGGACGCGCTCCGCCGGCACACGCTCTTCGCCCGCGTCTTCGAACTCGAACGCACCGACACCGACGTGAGCTTCTGGATCGGCAAGCGGAAGTTCCGCGGCGGCGATCCTCCGTCGACCCTGCTGGCGTGGCCGGACCTGCGACGCGTGAAGGTGGAGAAGGTGTCCCGCAGCATCGCGACGCTGCCCGAGGCCGGCGCCGTGGTCGGCGGGGGCGCGTTCCGTCGCGCGATGGCGTCGTGGATCGTCACGTCTCCCCTCACCGACCTCGCGACCATGGACCGACCCTCCATCCCTTTCGCCTTCGGTTCCGCGACCGCGTCGCTCCTCGCGACCTCCGGCGGCATGACCCTCGTCCTGCGCGCACTGGCGCGGAGGGACGCGGACGGGGTCGACACGGCGTTCGCGCGCGTTCGAATCTCTCGCGCGCGCGGCCTCCACCGACGTGCTCGCCGCGGTCCTCGCTCTCGCCGTGGAACGGGAGGCGCCTCGGATGCACGGCGCCTTGCCCGACACCGGAGAGTCCCCCCGCGCGGAAGGTGTGAGACGCCTCGCGCGCGCGTTCCTACGTCGTGCCCACGATCACGGCGCGATCGCCATGACCCCCGTCGCCGCCCAGGAGCTCTCCCGGAGGACGGACGGCGGGGACGAGCAGTCCCTCGGCCTCTTCGAGGCCGTGTGGCCGGCGTTCGCGCTCGGTCTGGAGCGGCGGCACCGTGTGCCGACGACGACGTGATCCGCGCGGACGCGGACGAAGGACGTCACTTCGCGGCGAACGCGGCCGGCTCGGGCGCGGGCTCAAGCACTTCGACCTTGCCGTACGTGAGCACGCCGTTGTTGGGGTCGGAGACGAGACCCGAGCCCTGGTACGTGTAGCCGTACTTGCCGGTGACCTTGACCTTGGCGCCGACGGCCGGGAGCGGGAACGGGATCTCGACGCCCTTGAGCTCGTCCATCACGAGCTTCTTCGGGGCCTCCTTGAGGCCCTTGTACTTCTGCATCGCGTCGTAGACGTTCGCGAAGTTGGACGCCCATCCGAGCACGCGGATCTTCTTGCCCTTGTCGTCGCCCTTCACGTCGCCGATCCAGAACGAGGGGATCTCGGTCGTGCAGTTCTCGGGATCCTTCTTGCCGGTCGGGTGCTGCGCGCACTTCGGGGCCGTCGGGATGTTGGACTCGACGATGTAGCCCGTGATCGTGACTTCCTTGCCGTTCACTTCCTTCTCGTGGATGCGGCTCCGGAGGTCGTGGATGATGCGCGCGACCGAGTACGTGTCGCCCACCTTGGGAGGCATCACGATGTTCGCGGGCGGCGCCGGGAGGCTCGCCTTCCTGCCGGTCCACGCGGGTGCCGGCTTGTACGGTTCGTCGTTGTTCGCGCCACACCCGGTCGACACGACGGACATCGCGAGGACGGAAACGGAGGAGACGAGGGTCGCGAAGTGCGGCACGAGGGAGCGTCGACGTTCCATGGGAAACCATGGGTATCACGCGGAAAACCGCTTCGACAAGGGAATGCCGGTCCGTGGTATCCGGGCGGGGCCCCATGTTGACCCGGAACCTCCCCGAGACCTCCTTCCCCGCACCGCGGAACGGTCGCACTTCCGTATCCGTCCTGGGACTCGGTGCCGGGACGCTCGGGGAATCACGCCTCTCGGATGCCGAAGGCGAAGCGCTCCTCGCCGAGGCCGTCGCGCTGGGCGTGACGCTCATCGACACCGCGCCGAGCTACGGCGTCTCGGAGGACCGGATCGGTCGCTTCCTCCGCGGCAAGAGCTCGCGACGGGACGCGATCGTGCTCTCGACGAAGGGCGGCTACGGTGTCCCCGGCGTGGCCGACTGGACGCCCGACGTGATCACGCGAGGCATCGATCAGGCCCTCGCGCGCATGGGCGTCGATCGTCTCGACGCGTTCTTCTTCCACTCGTGCCCGAAGGACGTCCTCGCGCGAGGGGATCTCTTCGAGCCCCTCGCCCGGGCGAAGGAGTCCGGAAAAATCCGCTTCGCGGGCTACTCCGGCGAGAACGACGCCCTGGACTTCGCGGTCGATTGCGGGGCGTTCGACGTCGTGCAGTGTTCCGTCAATCCGTTCGATCGACGGAGCCTCGTGAACGCCGTCGCCCGCGCCCACGCGCGGGGCATCGGGGTGGTCGCCAAACGCAGCGTCGCGAACGCGCCCTGGCGATTCACGTCGCGCCCCACGGGCGAGTACTGCGAGGAGTACTGGGTCCGCATGCATGCGATGGCCGTCGACCCTTCGCCACTGGGTTGGAGCGAGGTGGCCGTCCGATTCGGCGCGTTCGCCGAGGGCGTGACGTCCATCCTCGTCGGCACCGGCCGCGCCGGACATCTCCGGGAGTGCGCGGAATGGATCGCGAAGGGCCCTCTCCCGGACGAGCTCCAGGAGCGCCTGCGCACGCGGTTCTACGCGTGCGATCGCGGGTTCATCGGCCAGATCTGACCGTCGTCCGCGAAGGGGGATTCGAGGACGCGGAGGACGTCGTCCCGTCGCACGACGTCGCCTTCGGCGCCCTGGACGAGACGACCCACGAGCCACGCGAGTTCCCGGTCGTCCCCGACGAACGGGTGTTCGACGAGGAGCGCATACGCCGCGTGATCGATGCCGACCGGGCGTCCCTTCGTCCGCAGCCCTTCACGCGCCAACCGGTCATGGACGATCGAACGAAGGTCCTCGGGACGTTCGCGGAGCCTCGGCAACGTGACGGGAGACGCGAGCGCGTCCTCGAACCGGATGGCGAGGAGCGCCCCGAGCCGGCCCTCGTCCGTGGTCGCATCGCCCGAGCCTCGGGGCACGGGCTGGATGTCCGCCGGAGGACGCACCGTGGAAAGCAGGGGAACGACGTCGACTTCGAGCGCGCCGTCCCAGGGCCCGCGTCGTTCCGAGAGCGCCCGGGCGATGACGTCCTGCACGTCGAGCGGGAGGCACGCACCGTCGACGAGGGCGAGCGTGCCACCGTTCGCCAAGGCCAAGGGCGACGTCCGCTCCGTCGTCCACCGCGTGAGTTCCCGCTCCTTCGAGTGCGTGCCGTCCACGACGACGAAGGGGCCGCGCCGTCGCGCGCCCGCGAGATGGACCTTCGCGAGATGGGGCACGGCGTCGACGCCGGCGGGAACGACGACGACGGCAGGAGCACCGGTGCGACCGCGAAGATCGAGGGCGTCCGCGGCGAGGCGCGCGAGGGCCGCGTACCCTCCCACCGAGGCGGGCCGCGCGAGGCGGACCGCGGCCTGGGCATGGCGACCTTCGGAACGTTCGAGGTCGCGGGCGAGCCGGAGGGCTTCGTCCTTCGCGCGTTCGGCCTCGTCGCGACTCGCGAGTTCGCGTTCGTGACTGCGCTCGAGAAGCGCGCGACCGTGGCAGGTGGACGCCATGCTCTCCGCGAGTCGACGGAGCTCCCGGACCTCCTCGAGACTCGAGGGTTCGGCCCGCGTACCTCGGGGCACCAACAAGAGGCCTTCGCGCTCTCCCGAACGGACGACGAGCGTGAGGGTCAGCGCGTCGTGGCGCTCCATCCACGCGAGGACGCGGCGAAGGTCCGGCCTCCGCACCTCGAGCCCCGCCAAGAGTTCGCGGCGCAGCGTGAGTTCGGGTTCGCCCGAGACGATGGAGACGAGTCCTTCGGGGAGGTCGACTCGGGTGCGGTGGAGATAGGCCGCGGCGTCGACGGAGAACGCCGTCTTCGGTTCGAGCAAGAAAAGCACCGGCGGGGGAGCGTGGAGGGAGAGGGGCGCTCGGAGTTCGAAGAGCGCTCTCCGGATCGCGTCGTCGGAGGCCTCACCGACGAGCACGCTCTTCGCCTGCGCGACCGACGCGAGCAAGGTGCCCCCTGACGGGAGGAGAAACGTCCCGACGCGTCGCACGTACGTGCCGGCCACGAGACACGCGAACGCGAGACACGCGGCCACGACCGACGCGGACGACGCGAGATCCACGGCCACGCCGACGGCGACCGCGAGGCCGAGGCCGAAGAGCGCGAGGATCGTGAGCGATCGGAGCCTTTCGGCGAACGCTCCCGCGTCCCGTGCACGGAGGATGGGACGCGCCGCGAGGGCGAGGAAGACGAACGCGCCCCAGAACGCGCGGACGGGCTGGACGTCGGAGGCGAGGGCGGCGGCGAGCGCGGCGAAGAGCCCGATCGTGAACACCAGGGCGAAGAGCGCGAGGCGTTCGGAGACGCCCAGTTCGAGGCTGCGCGCGAAGTGGATACGGCCGATCTCGACGAACGCGACGAAGACCGTCGCCAACGTCACGGACACGGTGAGAGTCCTCGGATCGAGGACGGCGAAGGCGGAGAACCGTCCGCCGAACACCACGAGGCAGGCCGTGACCATCCACCCGACGGACACGGCCCGGAGGAGGGCGAGGCGTGGTTTCGGGAGCGACTCCGCGACGCCGCGCGGCGTCCGGTCGCCGTTGACCACGAAGGAAAGTTCGGACTCGACGACCAGGAGCGCGATGCCCACCGCCACGTCCCCGAAGAACGTGACGGTCGCATGTCCGTCGGGTGCCCCGAGCGCGGCGAGGACGACGGCCGCGAGGACTCCCGCGAGGCGTGACGTTCCGTGCGCGCGTCGGAGAGCGAACACCACGACGGGAACGGCGGCGAAGAACCCGAGGATCGCGGCAGAGCGATCGGCTCCCGCATCCCTCACGGCGACCGCCGACACGTACGCCACGAGCGCGAGCGCGGCCACGATCGTGCGGATCCGGGTGGCTCCGTGAGCCGACGACGTGGCCTCCGCGGGATCGTCCGCACGTCGTCCGGCCGCCGGGTGAGCCGACGGGTCCGGCGGGGTCGGATCGGAGTCGTCGGAAGTAGGGCCGGCCATGGCCCCGGGAATACCACACGCGTTCGCCGCTACCACCTCGCCGATTCTTGTGGTTTCGTGGGGTTGCATGGCTCTCGCCCCACGCTCCGAACGTCCGGCGCCCGCGGTGCGCGCGTCCCGGACCGCGGCGCTCGTCCGCCTCGGATTCCGGGAGGCCACCCGCGGTTTCGTCACGTGGACGACCCTCGGCATCGGCGTGATCCTGACCACCGTCCTCGCCCTGGTGTTCGCGCCGGCCGTGGGGCGCGTCCCGTCCCCGCCGATCGCCGAGCTCGGCGCGATGGCGTCGGGCACGTTGGCCTGGGGCGTGTGCGTGACCCTGGCGTTCGCGTGGAGCCTGGCCGCGCTCGCGAACGACCGGAAGAACGGCGTCGTCGATCTCCTCCGCTCCCGTGGGCACGGCCTGGACGCGTACCTCGGGGTGCGAGTTTCCGGCCTGGCGCTGCTCCTCGTGGCCGTCGTGACCTCGGGCACGTTCGTGGTCCTGGGGGTCGCGTCGATCGTCGCCGGCACCGCACCGGCGTTCGCGGACGCGGCGCGGACCTTCCTCGCCACCACCGTCTACGCCGTCGCGTTCGCTCTCGTCCTGGCGACGACCACCCTCGCGTGTTTCGCGGCGCGCTCCCGCGTCGTGGGCTACCTGATCCTCGTCGTCGTCCTCTCGTTGCCGGACGCGCTCGGTTCGTTCCTCGAGAAATACTTCTCGAAGGCCTGGGTCGAGGTGCTCTCGGTCACCCGCGCCACGGCGGCCCTCCGGGAGGCGCTTTCTCCGCCCGGGATCGACGGGCCCAGGGCCGCGCGGGCCGGGGTCGTGATCGCGCTCTTCGTGGTGGCGGCCCTCGTCGCGCTCCGTGCGCAAGTGAAACGCAGCGCCCGCGAGGTGTTCTCGTGATCACGTTCGAACACGTCTCGGGCAAGTTCGGCACGAGCATCCTCCACAACTTCTCGACGCCCGCGCTCGGTCGTTCCGTGTCTCTCCTCGGCACGCCGGGCGACGGCGTCCGCGCGGCCCTCGCGTTCGCCGCGGGGGAGAAACGTCTCGCTTCCGGCGTGGTCCACGTCTTCGGCGGGAACCCCACGAACCCCACGATCCGCAAGGGCGTGGCGTACGTCCCGGACGCGCCCGAGGTCCCCCAGGATCTCCGCGTCGGGGAGCTGCTCGATCTTGCCCAGGAGACGCGCGGCGAACGACGGCTCGCGCCCCTCACGGGCATCCACCTCGGCACCGCCGAAGCGCGTCTCGGGACGTTCGAGCTCGCGTCCTGGACCCGTCGCACGGTGCGGTCGCTGACGGTCGACGAGGTGCGATCGTTGCTCCTCGTCGAGGCGTTCACGTCCACCGTCGTCCGCGCACTCGTCGTGGACGAACCCCGCGTACACGTGGTGCCATCCGTCGCGGCCGTGCTGGCGCGGCGGATGGGCGAGCTCGTGGCCGGAGGGGGAGCGGTGCTCGTCGGAACGGCCTCCGCGCGGGACGCCGTCGAGCTCACGGACGCCGTCGCGGTCGTCCGTGGGTCGCGGTTCTTCACCTCCATCCGGAGCACGGAGCTGTTCCTCTCGTCGCCCGGAGCGGACTGCCAGCTCCACGTCGTCGCCGACGATCTGCCCCGGCTGCGCGCCGCCCTCGCCGAACGTCTGCCCGAGAGCGCGGTCACGTCGGCTCCCCGATCCCTCGTCCTCCATGGCGACGATCCGGAACCCCTCGTCGACGCGCTCACCGAAGCCGTGATCGCCACCGGCATCGAGATCCGCGAGCTCCGTCAGACACTGCCCACGCTTCCCGGCGCGGGAGGCGCGGCGACGTGAGCGCATCCGACTCCACCCGGACCGTCCAGTTCGACAACCGGTCCACCGCGACCTGGGCCCGACGCCGTCTGGCGACGAACCCGCGGACCTGGGGCTACGGCCTCGTCCTCTCGGGCATCGTGATCGCCGTCTCCGCGGCGACGCGTCAGCGCGGTTCCGTCCACGCCGAGGATTCCGTGCTCGTCGGCACCGTCGCGGGACTCGTCCTCCCCATCCTCACCTTCGGCATCGTCTCCGCCGCGTTCGACGGCAAGGGCGCGCGCGACGCCGTGGGCTTCACCGCGCGGTTCGGCGGAGAGCCCGGGGGCACCTACGTGCCGTTCGTCGGCTACGCGACCGCGGCGTCCGCCATCGTGTCCGCGGGCCTCGCGCTCGTCGCGATGTTCGTGTCGAACCGGTTCCACGTCGCCGTCGCCGACGCGGCCGAGACCGCCTGCGTCATGGCCCTCGGGGGTGCGACGTACACGGTCCTCTACGCCTGGGCGTCCACCTTCGGTCCCGCCGGCGAAGGCCGGGTCGTCGTGCTCCTGATCGACTGGTTCGTCGGCGCCGGATCGGGCGCGATGTCGCTGATCACTCCGCGGGCCCACCTCCGGGGCCTTCTCGGCGAACGCACGCCCCTCGACACGCCTCCACGACTCTCGTGCGTGTTCCTCGTCGTGATGTTCCTGCTCTTCGCGTTCGCGGGGCTCCGTCGCGCCTGGTCGATCCGCGCGCGCTGAGTGCGCGCTCCCCTTCAGTCCGTCTTCGGACCACCGGCGAGCGCTTCGAGCTTCTCGCGGACCTCGCGGGTCAGATCGATGGGCCGTCCGTCGAGGACGAACGTGCCGTCCGGTTGCTTCTTGGACCCGTGGATCTTCACGCGGATTCCTTCGCCGCCACCGAGTGTGCCGTCGATGCGCGACCCCGGAGGCGACGGGATGGTGGACGCGAGGGTGATGGCATTCGCCGAGGCGCGGAGGACGTCGGCGAATCCGCCGTTCACCCAGCGCACGTGGTGATTCTCTTCCGTCGGCACGCTCATTCTCCTTTCCGCCCGCGGGCGATGGCCGAGCGGGCCTCGCGGTCGGCCGTCTTCCGCGCGATGTCGGTGCGCTTGTCGAAGGTCTTCTTTCCGCGCCCCAGTCCGAGTTCGACCTTCGCGCGCCCTCCCTTCCAGTAGAGACGGAGGGGAATCAGCGTGAGTCCTTCCCGCGCGAGCGCCTTCGCGATGCGGTCGATCTCGTGGGCGTGGAGGAGGACCTTCCGGGCCCGTCGCGGCTCGTGCGGAAACGCCTTCGCCTGCTCGAATGGCGCAATGGTGAGTTGTTTCAGCCAGAGCTCACCGCGATCGACCGACGCGTACGCGTCGACGACGTCGACCTTCCCCGCGCGGAGCGACTTCACTTCGCTCCCGACGAGCACGAGCCCGCCCTCGTAGGTGTCCTCGATCTCGTAGTCGAAGGTCGCGCGACGGTTCTTGACGATGAGCTTCTCGCTCTCCGCCCCCGAAGACTTCTTCGAACCCGCGACCGGCTTGGCCATCGACCGACTCATACTCCATACGCTAGGAGGGACGGATGGCTTATTCGCCGCCGCGTCCGACCCTCCGCCGCTGGGAGAGGGTCGCGAAGAAGACCGTCGCGACGTACCCCGTCTTCGCGGCGGAGGAAGGCCGCTACCGCGATCCCCGGGGAAAAGAGCACACGATCACGACCCTCGGGGCGTCCGATTGGTGCAACGTGATCGCCTTCACGCCGGCGCGCGAGCTCGTGATGCTGTGGCAGTACCGGTTCGCCATCGACGACTTCTCGCTCGAGACACCGGGGGGCGTCGTCGATCTCGGCGAAACGCCCGAGGCGGCGTGCCGCCGGGAACTCCGGGAGGAAACCGGGTACGTCGCGACGTCCTTCCGGGAACTTCTCGTGTTCGAACCGAACCCGCCCATGCAGGCGAACCGGTGCCACACGTGGGTCGCCGAAGGCGCCACCCCCGCGACGGGGACGTCCTTCGACGACACGGAGGAATGCGAGACGGTCCTCGTTCCCGAATCCGAACTGAAGGACCTCCTACGCGGCGGTCACGTGAGGCACGCGCTCATCCTCGCCGCCCTCGAGACCTGGCTCCTTTTCGGGGCGGACGGCTCGAGCCTCCGCGCTCCGCGCGGGTGACGTCGTTCTCCATGCTCCTCAATCGGAGCGAGTCGACGAGACTCCGGAGGAACACGCGACTGTCGCCCACGCCCATGCGAAGCGCGATCGTGCGGAGCGAACGTCCGAAATAGGACGCGTGCGGGAGCCGCATGCGCGGCTCGGCGGCGAGGGCCACACGGAAGAGTTCGCGGAGTTCGGGGTCGAGGACCGGGGCGAACGCGCTCTCATGGATGGCTCCTTCGCGGGAAGCGACCATGCGCTCGTGATCGCGCATGTCGGGGGAGAACCGAGGACCGACGACGAGTTCCCAGAGGAGGATGCCGAGGGAGAAGACGTCCGAGCGCGCGTCCGCGGTCCCACCGTTCGCGACCTCGGGCGCCATCGGGACGAGCTTTTCGGCGACCGATCGGAGGTCGCGGATGCCGGATTCGAGACTGCGCGCACGGGCGAGCCCGAAATCCGAGACCTTCACTTCGCCGTGCCGCGACACGAGCACCTGACGCGCACCGAGACCGCCGTGGACGAGCCAATGCCGGCCGGGAGCGTCCGCGGCATCGGGCGAGGCGGAGAGGGCCTCGGCGATCTCCACGCCGAGGAAGAGCGCGATGTCCGTCGGGAGGCGACGGGAGACGGCGCCGTGCGCGTTCACGAGTTCGGCGAGCGAGAGTCCCTCGACGCATTCCTCGACCACGAACGGCTGGCCCGCATCGGTGACCCCGAATTCGTAGGTTCCCACGACGTTGGGATGGCGGACTCCCGCCGACGCACGGAAGGCGTCCTGGAGCACCTTGAGCGTGGCGTCGCCCGTCTCGGTGGGGAGGGCGTCGAACAGCTTGAGGGCCACCGTGCGCACGAGGCCGGCGCCGTCGTCGAGGCGGGCGCGGTAGACCGTCGCCTCCGAGCCGCGGCCGAGGGAATCGAGGGGTCGAACGGTGCGACCTCCCGGAAGCTCGAGGACGAGATCCTGGGGATCGGAGCGGAGGAAGAGCGGGCGACCCATCGTCTCCCCGCCGGAATTGCAACGGACGGGCCGTCCTCGAGCCGAAGAAAATTTCAGGATTTGCCGGCGCGACAGCCGTGTGCGCGGAGGACGCCTCGGCCGTGACCCCGGACTGGGCGCCCTTCGGATCAGGACCGATCCATGTCCCCCGGATCCGTGTGACTCCGGCGGGCGGTTGTGGCCAGATGGCGGCCGGACCCCATGCGACCTGCGAGTTCCCTCCCCCCCGTGCACCTCTTCGTGTGCGCGAACCGGCGCGACGCGGACTCGCCCTTGGGCGCCGGATGCGCCGACGCCGGCGAGGCCGTGTACGCCGCGTTGAAGTCGGAGGTCGCGACGCGGGGCGACGTGCGGCGCGTCTGGGTCACGAAAACCCATTGCCTGGGGATGTGTCCGAAACAGGGTGCGACCGTCGCGGCGTATCCGAACCGCTCCCTGTGGATCGACGTCGTCGAAGGCGACGCGAAGGACGTCTACCAGGGCGCCTGCAGGGGAGATGCATCATGAGTCAGGGACCGACGTGGGACGAGACGGAGAAACTCCTCGAGGACATGGAGGAGCTCCAGATCAAGAAGGTGTTCGAGCTCGCGCGCCGCCTGAAGCCGGGTCTCACCCTAGAGGACATGCGGAACCCGCACGACTTCCCCGAACTCGGCGATCCCGACTGGCACTACGAGGACGGCATCCTCACGGGTATCCAGAGCGTGCGGAGCGCGTTCCGTTCCGCGAAGATCCGGAGCGAATCGTGACGAAGGGTCCGAAGAAGGACGCCGCGAAGGACTCGCCCTTCGCCGCCCTCGGCGTCTTGAAAGCACGACTCGCCGCCGAGGAGGAAGCGAAGGCGCGCGCGAAGGCCCCGAACGCGAAAGCGGCACCGCGACCCGCCCCGCGTGGGACGTCGAAGGGCGTTTCCAAGCCCACCGAGTCCGGCGGCGCGGGAGACGAGGTCGACTTCCACAGGTTCATGAGCGGCGTCACGCCCCTCGACGGCAAGAGCACGCGCATCCCGCGGAGTGCTTCGCAGGTCCTTCCCGGTTCCCGCGGACGCATCGATCCGAGGGCCGCCACCGACGAACACGAGGAGGCCCTCGACAGGCTCCGCGATCTCGTCGGCGGGGGGACGCGCTTCGAAGTGAGCGACGACGGTCACCGCGTGGAGGGCCGACGCGACGACGTCCCGCCCGACATGATGCGGAAACTCCGACGCGGCCTCTTCCCCGTCGACGCCCGGATCGACCTCCACGGCCTCGGCGCCGAAGACGCGCGGAAGGCGCTCACGGAGTTCGTCCGCGACAAGCGCGCCCGCGGCGAGCGGGTGGTCCTCGTCATCCACGGCAAAGGCGAGCACTCGCCGCGCGGGGCCGGTATCCTCCGGGGCGAGATGGCGGCGTGGTTGTCCCAAGGCGCCGCCAGCGATTCGGTCGCCGCGTTCGCGACCGCGGATCGCGAGGACGGCGGGGAGGGCGCGACCTACGTCCTCCTGCGTCGAGCTTCGTGAAGCGGCGGCGCCGGATCGGGTGCCCTTGGCCGCGATCGTGACCGGCCTCGGCGCGGATTCGCCTCGCTTCCGGACACGTCGTCCGGACCCGGTACACACCTCCGACGTGAGGTGATTCGAGGTGGGAGAATCCTGCCCCGCGGCGGCGGAAAACCCTTCGTCTTTGGGGGCTCGGGATCTAAGTTCCTGGGCGGGGATTTCACGGCGAATTCCGCCTCCGAGGGTCCGCATGGTCGACAAGGTCAAAAGCATCTGGATGGATGGCGAGCTTCTCCCTTGGGACGCGGCCAACGTCCACATCCTCACGCACTCGCTCCACTACGGTCTCGGAGCTTTCGAAGGCGTCCGCGCGTACAAGCGGGCCAACGGGCAGCTGACGATCTTCCGCCTCCGCGAACACGTCCAGCGCCTCCTCGACACGTGCAAACTCGTCCTCCTGCAGCCGAAGTTCACCCGCGAGCAGATCGAGTCCGCGTGCCTCGACGTCCTCCGCGACAACGCGATGGACGAGGCGTACCTCCGCCCGATGGTCTTCGTCGGTGACGGCGCGATGGGCATCTACGTCCCGCAGAATCCGACCCGCACCGCGGTCATCGCGTGGAAGTGGGGCGCCTACCTCGGCGACGAGGCCCTGAAGAACGGCATCCGCTGCAAGATCAGCTCGTTCGCGCGCCACCACATCAACGTGAGCATGGCGAAAGCGAAGATGATGGGCCAGTACACGAACAGCGTCCTCGCCAAGCGCGAAGCGAAGCTCGGCGGGTACGACGAAGCCATCCTCCTCGACACGAGCGGTTACGTCTCCGAAGGCTCCGGCGAGAACATCTTCGTCGTGAAGAAGGGCGTGATCTACACCCCCGATCTCTCGAGTTCGATCCTCGAAGGAATCACCCGCGACACCGTGATGACCCTCGCCCGCGAGGAAGGCATCCCGGTCGTCGAGACCCGCATCACGCGCGACCAGCTCTGGCTCGCGGAAGAAGTCTTCTTCACCGGCACGGCCGCCGAGGTCACACCGGTCCGCGAGATCGACAACCGCACCGTCGGCGAAGGCAGCGTGGGGCCCATCACGAAGCGGCTCCAGAATCGCTACTTCGACGTGGTCCGGGGAAGCGACACGTCGCACCCCGAGTGGCTCACCAAGGTGTGAAGCTCCTCCGGCGCAGACTCCCCCTCCGCTCCGTTTCCGCCACGGCCTGGGTCCTTCCCACGCTCCTCGCGACGGGATGTGCAGGGGCGTCCCCGGAATCCGCCGGCCCCCGATCGCCTTCCGCGGACCCGGCACGGGCATTCGACGCGGCCTCGCCCGTGACGCCGGTGCACGCCCGGAAGCTCCGGATGAACCTCCCCCTGCCCGAGGCGTCCGCGTGGAAGGTGCGGGAGTCCGAGGACGGGACCTCGTTCGAAGCCGTCCACGACGCGACCCACTCGCGGCTCACCGTCCGTGCGTCCGCCCACGACGCCCTGATGAACCGGGGTCGCTGCGAGGCGAAGGCGCGCGAGATGGGCTGGGTTCCGAACGTCCGCGCGAAGATCGTCGACGACACCGTCACCGTGGCTCCTGGCGCCTACGACACTCGTTTCGTCGCCATGGTCGACGCGGGCGCGACGGAAGCGTCGCCCGTGCGCGGCTACGTGTTCGGTTACGGCGCGTACGTCCGGAGGTGCCTCACCATGACCTTCGTGACGGACGTACCTTCCGGTGACTACGCACGGGAAGTCGCTTCGCGTCTCGCCACGATCCGCGTCCAGACCTTCCCCGCGATCACGTTCGATACGCTCGACGACGTGCCCAGGGAAGTTCGATGAGGGGCCCGACGAAGGCGCTCGACACGTCGATCGCGATCGAGACCCCCGAACACATCGTCTTCCAACATCGACTCGCCGGTCCCGCGCGCCGCAGTCTCGCCTACGTGGTCGATCTGTTCGTGGGCTACGGCGCGCTCGCCCTCGTCGCCGTGTTGGTCACCGTGGTCTTCGGTGGCCTGGGTGCGCTCTCGGGGTCGGCGTCCGCGATCGGCAAGTCGAGCACCGGTGTGCTCCTCGTCGGTGCGTTCTTCGTGCAATGGGTCTACTTCGCCCTCCTCGAGGGACTCACCGGCCGGACCCCCGGCAAGCGCGCCGCGGGTCTCCGCGTGGTCACGACGACGGGTCAGCCCATCGGGATGCAGGCCGCGATCCTCCGGAACCTGCTCCGGGCGGCCGACGCCATGCCGACCTTCTACCTGGTCGGCGTCTTCGTCATGGCCGCCAACGATCGCCTCCAACGTCTCGGCGACCTCGCCGCGGGCACGATGGTGATCGTCGAAGAGTCGGCCACGTTCGGCGCCACCGTGCGCATCTTCCCACCACCGGAACCCCGGGAGCTCGCGATCCTCCCCGATCACGTCCCCCTCGATCACGAGGAACGCGTCGCCATCGAACTCTTCCTCCGCAGGAAGCAGCGCCTCGGTCTCCACCGCTCCCACGAACTCGCGACGTTGATCGCCGTCCCGCTCGCGCGTCGTCTCGGCATCACGTTCCCCGATTCCGCCCGCCTTCTCGCGCTCCTCTACGACCGCGCCGCCAACGCAGGCCGCGGCGAGCTCGCCCAGTCGTCCCGGATCCCGGGATCGGATCCGCTCGCCGAGAGCGGAGGACGGGCGCGGCCATGGCGCTGATCTCGGCGGTCACGGAATCGGCGTTCGCGGCCCACCGCCAACGGGACTGGGACGAACTGAGCGCGCTCGTCACGAAGGTGAAGACGAGCGGACTCGGCAGCCTCCGGCCCGACGAGGTCGCGCGCGCACCGAGTCTCTACCGCGACGTGTGTGCCGATCTCGCCCGCGCGGAAGCGTGCCACTACAGCCTGCCCCTGCAGGATTGGCTCGGCAGCCTCACCTCGGCCGCGCACACGTTGGTCTACGCGCCCGCCGCCCGGTCGGGACGCGCGCGTTTCGAGACGCGCTGGCTGACGCGCACGGCGTTCGAAGCGTTCCCACGCGCCGTCCGTCGTCACCGGGGCGCGATGCTCCTCGCCTTCGCCCTGTTCTTCGTGCCGCTCGTCGGCGCCTTCGTCGCCGCCACCATCGATCCGAACCTCGCGTTCAAGATCGTCCCCGAGGCCCAGCTCCGTCCGCTCACGGAGGCCTACGCGAAAGGCTTCGCGGAAGGGCGCGGTGAAGGGGAAGGCGTGATGATGGCCGGCTTCTACGTGAACAACAACGTGGGCATCGCGCTCCGTTGCTTCGCGCTCGGGATCTTCGGCGGCCTCGGTTCGGCGTTCTTCCTCGTGTTCAACGGCGTCGCGATCGGGGCGACCCTCGGCTACGTGGTCCGCGCCGGAGCCGGAAACGGCATCGTCACCTTCATCGTCGGGCACGGGACCTTCGAACTCGGCGCCATCGTCATCGCCGGAGGCGCCGGCCTCGCGATGGGCTGGTCCATCGTCGCCCCGGGCGAACGGACGCGTCTCGCCTCGCTCCAGACCGTCGCGAAGGACCTCGTCGTCATCGTCGTCGGGGCGGCGTGCATGCTCCTCGTCGCGGCGTTCCTCGAAGGATTCTGGTCCGGGTCGAGCCTTCCCGACGTCGTGAAGTGGGTCTTCGGGGGGACCTTCTTTCTCCTCGTGCTCGCGTACCTCGCCGTGGTGGGTCGAGGACCCGACGTGGGCGCACCTCGGGACGGCGGGCGTCCGCGATGAACCTCCTCGAAGCGCGTGTCGTGCTCCGCGAGCGCCCTCTCCTCGACGTCTTCGATCTCTCCCTCCGGTTCGTGGCTTGGTCCGCCCCGGCGTTCGGAAAGCTGGCCTCGATCACGCTCCTCCCCTCGTTCCTCGCGGCGTGGGCGGCCCTCGCGTGGAACGGCCCCTGGCTCGCGTGGCCGGTCGCGTTCGTCGGGGCGGTGCTCTCCGAACCGTTCTTCACGGTCCTCGCGTCCCGCCTGGTGTTCGAGCCGAAAGCCAGGGTTCGCGACGTCGTGAAGGCCACTCTCGTGCGTTCCCTCGCACTGTCCGCGGTCCGGGCGGTCCAGGCCGTGGCCATCGGCCTCACGTCGATCCTGTTCTTCGTGCCGGGTCTCTGGCTCTCGGCCATCCTCTTCTTCGTCGTCGAAGCGACCCTCCTCGAGAACGCGGGTCCCACGAAGGCCATCGATCGCTCCCGGAAGATCGCCGGGGCCGACATGGGTGACGCGCTCCTGGCGACGTTCCTCCTGCTCGGGGGTCACGTCGCGTTCGTGTGTGCGACCGAATTCGGAGGTCGGGAGGTGATGGAGACCGTGCTCCAGTCCAGTCCTCCACGGTCTCTCTTCGAACGCGGCGCCTCCGAACTCGCGCTCTTCGGTTTCCTCGCCTACGTGCCGTGCTTCGCGACCGTGCGTTTCTTCGTCTACTTGAATCTCCGAACGCGCAGCGAAGGATGGGACATCCAGACGCGGTTCACGGGAATCAAGGCCCGCGCGGAGGCGAACGCATGACGTCGCGTCGTGCCGGTCGGTCCCGCGGATGGCGCGCGCGTCGTCTCGTCGCGTCCGCGATCCTCGTGGCGGCCCCCGCGGTCGTCGTCCCGTCGACGTCTTCCGCGACCCCGCTCCGCACGTCTTCGGCGGCCGAATCGGCCCGTGAGGCCTACGTCGCGGGCGACTACTCGTTCTGCCAGAAACCCGAATCCCCCCTCGCCGACTCGACCCGCGACTTGTGCCCCCTCGCCTCGGACCTTCCCGACTGCAAGGCGCTCGTCGACGCCTGCGCGAAGGCCGCCCCCGAAGCGAAGAAGCCGAAGGCCCCGCCCTTCGAGTTCCCGCCCCTCACGATTCCCGATTTCCTCGTGGGTCTCGGCAAGGTCGTCCTCGTGCTGCTCGTCCTCGGTGTGGTCGGCCTCGTCGCGTGGCCCATCTACAAGGCCGTCCGGGCACGGAGGAAGGACGACGAAGTGCGTGACGCGGAAGCGGGCGCGTCCGCGACCATCGTCGAGCTTCCCCCCGAAGCGGTGCACGACGACACGACGTCGCCCCCGGCGCTCCTCGCCCGCGCGGACGAACTCCTCCGGACGGGCGCGAACGAGGCGGCGCTCGCGCTCTACATGGCGGCGAGCCTGCGCGCACTCGACAGGAAAGGACTCGTCCGCCTGTCCCGCGATCTCACCAACGGCGAATACGTCCGCGCGGTCCGCGATGCCGACGCGAAAGCGGCCCTCCGGGACGTCGTGAACGAGTTCGATCGCGTCCACTTCGGTCGCACGGCACCGGGTGCGGAGGCCATGGCGAAGGCCGCGAGCCGCGCCACGTTCCTCGTTCGCACGGTGGCTCCCGCGGTGACGGCCATGGCCCTGGTCCTCGGACTCGGCGCCTGTTCGTCGGGCGGCAGTGGGGAACGCACGTTCGCGAACGAGAAGTCCGCGGGAGGTTCTGCGCTCGCGATGGAGATGCTCCGGCGCATCGGCGCCAACGTCGAGTGGCTGCCGACGTCCCTCGCCACGCTCCCGTACGACGCGGACGGGGTGCCGTCGAAGTTCACCGTCGTCGTCGACGCGTCCCGCGTCCGTCCGGAAGAAGAGACGATCGACGCGATGACGCGATGGGTGAAGGCCGGTGGAAAGCTGGTGATGATGGGGTCCGTGTCCCGGTGGCCCGCCGAAATGAAGGCCCACTACGCCCTGGGCGCCAGCCGCGACGTGACCGTGTTCGATCCCGACTACGACTGGGAGGACGACGCCACGGACGACGACGACGCGGACACGTCGTCCGAGGACGCACTCCCTCCGGAGCCGTCGGAGCTCCAGGGCGAGGACGGCGACGACGAGAGTTCGGTCGGGGACGGGGTCGACGCGCCTCCGGTCACACCTCCGACCAAATCCTCGACGCTCCCACGAGCGTCCACGCCCTCGAGCCCGAGTGTCGACGTCCGGGTGCTCGATTCCGACGCGGTCCGATTCGACGGTCGTCACGTGACGGCGGCCTTCTTCCGCGGGGACCGGACCGTCTACGCGGGCGTGCGGACCCTCGGAAAGGGGACGGTCCTCGGAATCGCGGGGCACGACCTCTTCACCAACGTCTCCGTCCTCCGCGCGGACAACGCGAAGGGCCTCGCGCTGCTCTTCGGGCGGATGGGGCGCGACTTCCGAGTGGCCCGTGCCGAAGACGCCTTCGCGCCGCCACAGAGCCCGGTCGGCTCGCTCCTCCGCGCCGGTCTCGGCCCCGCACTCCTCCACGGTCTGGTCGCGGCGTCGATCCTCTTCGTCGCCGTCGGAGCGCGTCTCACGCGCGCGAAGCCTTCGGCCCCGCCGGTGCGCCGCGCGTTCGCGGAACACGTCCACGCGACCGGCGCTTTCTACGCCAAGGCGAACCTCGCGGGATACGCGCTCTCCTCCTACGCCAAGTTCGCCGACGAGCGACTGCGTTCACGGATGCCGAAGAGCGCGGCCGACGTCCCGCACTTCCTGGCGATGCGATCGGGCACGGACGTCGCCCGGTGCCGCGAGCTCTGGGAACGCGCGGAGTCCGCCAAGAACGCGCAGTACGCGCGAGGAGACGAACTCGCCACCCTCCGTGAACTTTCCCTCCTCTACGAAGCCGCCGTCGCGAACGACGCGACCTGATCCCCCGGACCGCACCCCTTCTTCTCTCCGCACTCGAGGCCGACTTTGGATTCGAACACGTTCCAGCAAACCTACGACGCCATGAAATCCCAGATGGCGCGCGTCGTCATCGGCCAGGAAGACGTCGTCGACGGCCTGCTCGCCGCGGTGATCGCGAAGGGCCACGTGCTCCTCGAGGGTGCACCTGGTCTCGGCAAGACCCTCGTCGCCCGCGCCCTCGCGACGGTCTCCGGGTTCGACTTCAAACGCATCCAATTCACCCCGGACCTGATGCCGAGCGACGTCACGGGGTCGTCGGTCTTCGACCGTCAGACGTCGGGCTTCACGTTCATCCCCGGCCCGATCTTCGCGCAGCTCCTGCTCGCCGACGAGATCAACCGCGCTCCCGCGAAGACGCAATCGTCCCTGCTCGAGGCGATGCAGGAGCGGCAAGTGACCGTGGACGGCGTCTCCCGACCCCTCCCCCGCCCTTTCATCGTCGTCGCCACGCAGAACCCGGTGGAGTCGCAGGGGACCTATCCCTTGCCGGAAGCCCAACTCGATCGCTTCCTCGTCAAACTGAACGTGGGGGACCCGCCGGCCGACGTCGAACGCACCATCGTCCGCCGCCACGCCGACGGCTTCGACCCGTCCGACCTGTCGGTCCTCTCGCGGGTGACCGCTCCCGAAGTGCTCCTCGCGATGCAGGACCATGCCCAACGTGTCCGCATCGACGACGCCGTCGTCGCGTACATCGTCGAGCTCGTCCGCAGGACGCGGGACAGCCGCGCCATCGAACTCGGTGCGTCTCCCCGCGCCTCCATCGCGCTCCTGAAGGCGTCCCAGGTCCTCGCCGCGTCGAACGGTCGGGACTTCGTGACGCCCGACGACGTGAAGCCCCTGGCGCTCCCCGTCCTCCGTCACCGCGTGATGCTCCACCCCGACGCCGAGCTCCAAGGCCAGACGCCCGACGACTGCATCCGCGTGATCCTGCAGGACACGCCCGTTCCCCGACCGAGCTGACGTGCCGTACCTGCCCACACGACGACTCGCCGGACTCGCGTTCGCGACCGTGGCGATCGCCCTCGCCGCTGCGATCACGCCCGCCGCGCGTGGGCCGCTCTGGGCGGTGGACGTGCTCGTGGTCGTCCTCGTCGCCGTCGACTTCGCGTTCGCGCGCGGTCGCCGCGTGGAGGCCTCCCGGGACGTCGCCGCGATCCTCTCCGTCGGTCGACCGAATCCCGTGACGCTCACCTTCCGCAACACGGGATCGCGCACGCTGTCGCTGGTCGTGTCGGACGACCCCGTGGAAGACGGCGACGCGGACGGACTTCCGGCGACCCCTCGTCCTCGCGCAGCCGGTCTGCGTCGGTGCGTTACGAGTTGACGCCCGCGCGACGTGGCAGAGCAGACCTTCGGCAACGTCGCCGTGCGGCATTCCCCGTCCGTGCTCGGACTCGTGGCGCGCAGGAAACCTTCGCATTGCCGACCGCGACGGACGTGTACCCCGACGTCCACGCCGCCCGTGGACTCGAGATGTTGCGGCGCCAGGGTCGGCAGGACGCACGTCTCGGTTCCTTGAAGGTGCGGGGCGGCGACACCGAATTCGAGCGCCTTCGTCCGTACCAGCGGGGAGACGAAGTCAAACACGTCGACTGGCGCTCGTCCGCGCGCAAGGACGATCTCACCGTGCGTCAGTTCCAGGCCGAGTCGAACCAGAACGTGGTGTTCGCGGTCGACGTCGGTCGTTCGATGCGTGGCGCCTACGGAGGGCTCACCGCCGTCGATCGCGCGCTCAACGCCGCGCTCCTCACGGCGGACGTGGCCCTCCGCGGCGGAGACAAGGCGGGCCTCATGGTGTTCGACGACCGTCCGCGCTCGTTCCTCCCGCCGACCGGGGGCCGGGCGGGCGGGCGCAAGTTCACGCGCGAAGCCTACGCCCTCGAAGCCTCTCTGGCCTCCACCGACTACCGCGCCGCGATGACGTACCTGAAGACGCAGGTCCGCGCGCGATCCCTGTTCGTGGTGTTCACGAACCTGCTCGAGGCCCGGGCCGCGAAGGAACTCGTGTCCTCGATCAAGAGCCTGATGCCGCGGCACCTGCCGCTCTGCGTCCTCATGCGGGACGAGGAAGTGGAAGCTCTCGCGACGGCGCCGCTGCGCACCACCGACGACGTCTACGTCCGCGCCGCCGCGGCGGAGTCCCTCGCCTGGCGCGACGCCCTGATCCGCCGCCTCCGCCGCTCGGGCGTCCTCGTCCTCGACGCGAAGGCGGACGACGTCACCCCGTCCCTGGTGAAGAACTACCTGGAAGTGAAAGCGCGCCGTCTCCTCTGACGGCTTCCACCCTTCGGCTTCGTCCGAGCCGCACGTGGTCCGAGGCAACCGCCCCATGGACGCGTTCGCGAACAGCGAACGCGTGCGAACCCGTCAGGGGATTTGCCAGACCCGCGACCGAAAGCGGTCCCGTGAAGTGAATGCCCTCGCAATCGCGGGGGCGTTCACTTCACGGGGCGGCTACTTTTGCGGCAAACCCTTCCGCGCGATGAGGTCCGCGAAGGTGAACTTCGCGTCGCGCGAGACCGCCTGGCGGTACTGCTGGTAGGCGCTGCGCTCCGTCTCCTCGTTGAGCGCCTTGATCGAAAGGCGAAGATCGCCCTTCCGCGGATCGAACTCGATGACCTTCGCGTCGAGCACGGTGCCCACGGGGAAGACCTTCTTGAGTTCCGTACCGCGCGGAGTTCCCGTGGCCATGGACGTGATGAACCCGCGGCTCGCACGACCGGTGACACCGAGGACGCGCACCGTGACACCGGCCGCCTCCGTGGACACCACCATGACCTTCAGGGGCTTGTGGAGCTGGATGCGCTGCGGCGTTTCGGCCGCGGCGTCCCCCGACGGTGCGGGGTGGAGGGCGATGCGATGCGCCTTCGCGTCCGACTGGGACACGACGACGTCGATCGAATCCCCGACCTTGACGACTTCGCTAGGGTGCTCGATGCGCTTGATGGAGAGGTCCGCCGTGTGGACGAGCCCGTCGATGCCGCTCTCGAGTTCGACGAAGACGCCGAAGGGCTGGATGCGCGCCACCTTGCCGGTGTGGCGCGTGCCGACGGCGTACTTCTTCACCGCCTCCGCCCACGGATCCGCGAGGGTCGCCTTGCGCGAGAGGGAGACCTTCCCGTTCGGGTCGATCTTCACGATCTTCACGTCGACGACGCTGCCGACCTTGAACACGTCGTGGGGACCGTCGCCGCGGTTGTGGCTCATCTCGGTGAGAGGAACCAGACCGTCGATGCCACCGATGTCGAGGAAGGCGCCGAACTCGCGCACGGAACGCACGGTTCCCTTCACGACGTCGCCGACCTTGAGGTTCGCGAGCGCCTGTTCGCGGCCGGCCTTCGCCTCTTCCTCGAGGAACGCACGGCGCGTGAGGACGACGTCCCGACCGCGCTTCGCGTACTGCGTGACCACGAACGGCAGACGTGTGCCGATGAGGTAGTGCAGGTCGGCGCCACGGCGCAGGTCGACCTGGGATCCGGGCGCGAAGGCGCGGAGCCCTTCGACGTCCACCTCGAGACCGCCCTTGATGACGCCCGTCACGAGACCGAGGACCGGCCCCTGCTCCTTGAACGCGCCGGCGACGATCGCCTTCGCACGCGAGACACGCTTCGGATGGCGGGTGAGGACGACGAGTCCACCGCGGCCGCCGTCGTTGTGCACGACGCCCACGAAGTTCGCGCCCACTTCGAGCACGACCGGAGGCGCCACCGGTGCGGGTCCGGCAGGTGCAGCGGGAACCGCTTCGGCCGCGGCGTCGCCGGCAATCGCGTCCGCCCCTTCGGTGCCTCCCGCGCCTTCCGTGGCCGAGGCGGCGACGGGGGCTTCTGCGGGAGCGTCTTCGGTGAGCGTCGGCGCGATGATGCGGACGCGTTTCGCTTCGGTGGCCTCCGTGACCGCGGGAGTTTCGGGAGCGGACGCCCCGTCCTCGCCGGAGGTCTCGGCCACGGGAGCGTCCGCCGCCTGCGTTTCGACGCCTTCGGCGGTGGCGCCTTCGGCTTCGGCTTCGTCGGCGTCGGAATCGTCCTCGTCCGGAGCGGAGGGATCCTCGTCCGGCAGGTCGAGTTCGCGCCGGTCGAAGAGCGCCCGTGCCTTGCCGGAAAGATCGACGAAGAGCACCTCGTCGGTGATCTCCGTGATCTTGCCGAACACGACTTCGCCCACGGCGAACGCCGGACGCTCACGGTTCTCGTCGAACTTCTTCTTCTCGCGCTTCTTGCCGCCCTTGCCGGGCGCTCCCGCGGCGGCCGCACCTTCGGCGGGCGCGGATCCATCGGCCGCGACACCTTCTGCCGTCGCACCTTCGGCCCCGGGCGCCTTCGCGCCCTTCTTGCGGCGACGGCGGCGGCGCTTCTTCTTCGGTTCGCCGGGCGCACCTTCGGCCGTGGCCGCACCTTCGGCGCCTGCTTCGCCTTCGCCTTCGCCGTCGTCGCCGTCGTCCGGATCCGATCCTTCGTTGGAGGTGGACGCATCGACGGATCCGACGTGGGCGATCTCCGGCTTGGGCTCGGCGTTCGCGGCGGGCGGCGCGGGCGGGGCGCCACCGTCGGTCGTGGGAGAAGAGGACGTGGGGATTTCAGGCGTGGTCATGGAACGGGGTCTCGGCGCGAGGGGGGCGAACCTTAGCGCACACCGAGGCCGTCCGTCACGCCACGACGGCACCCGTTCCTTCGCGAAAATTCGGGGGCGAAATCCGGCACTTTCGGGGCGTCGAAGCGACGCGACCGTCGGCGACGGTCACGCCCTCGGGGCGATCGCGTCGAAGGCGAGGCCGTGGGCCGCGAGGCGGTTCTGGTAATAGAAGAGGAGTCGGGTGTCGGCGAGCACGAGATCCTGGCCGCGCGCTTCGAGCACCGGGTTCGTGTGGAACCCCGAAAAGGCGCGCATCGCCGTGCCTACCAGCTCGTCCCCGGACGTCTCGGCGACGGAGGGTGCGAGGACGATCTTGCCTTCCCGTTCGAGGTCGCGGACCCGGTCCCTGAGCCGTTCGACCTTCGCGGCGAGCACGTCCCGCGCGACGACGACGTCGTCCGTGTGCCGGAGGAGCGCGAACACGTCGGCTTTCTCCTCGTTCTTGCGGAGGAGATCGAACGCCGCGGTGGCCACGAGGTGCGTCGCCATGATGACCGTGTCGCGCTTGTACGCTTCGCAGATGACGTCGCCGAGTTCGCGCGTGTACTGCGCCTCACGCGCGGAGTTGCGGGACGGCTTGTCGTCGGTGCCGAGGACGTAGCTCAGCGAATCGATGGCGCGTCCGCGCGCGTCGTGGGCGGTGCCTTCTTCGTCCACCGAATTGCCGAAGCAGTCGACGGGAGCGGAGAACCGTATGACGACGCCGGCGTCGAGGCCGGAGAGCTTGTTCATGAAGGCGGCGATGCGGGCGAAGCGCGTCGATTCGTCGTCATCGATGATGTAGCGCGCCTTGCCGGCCTCCTGGAGGAAGTCGTCGATGAGCGTCTCGGCTTCGAGCGTGAGGAGGTAGTTGATGGTGGCCGGCACGAAGAACACGCGCTGCGCCTTGCCTTGGATCGCGGTCCGCGTGAACGCCTCGACGCCGGTTCCTGCGAGGCCCAACTTCAACTTGCGTTCGACACCTCCCGACCGCGATCGCGTGCCGCCGGGAAAGAAGAGGCTGTGGTACCCGCGCTCGATGAGGAGGCACGAGTAGGTCTTGAGAACGTCCTTGTAGAGCTGGTGCTTCAGGCGCCGGTCGACGCGGTACGCGCCGAGGTTGTGCATGAAGTACGAGAGCACCGGGTTCGTGAAGAGGTTCTTCCCGGCGCCGTAGGTCGCCGGCGGAAGTCCCGCACGTTCGAGTGCGAACCCGAAGACGACGGAGTCGAGGTTCGACAGGTGCGTCGGGACGAACACGAGCGTCCCGATGCGTCCGAGCTTCGCGATGTGTTCCGTCGGTCCCTGCACGAGGACGCGTTCGTCGAGGGAACTGAGCGAGAAGGCGCGGGAGATGTGACGGGCGGTGGTCTTGGGCGCGAGCAGCGCCCCGAGGATCGGCGCCACGGCACGGGACGCGAACTTGTAGACCTTCGGATCGAAGTTGCCCGCGACGTCCCACGCGTGGGTGCGGGCGACCGTCGCGACCTTGGCGCGGGCGTCCTCCTGGGTGAGGTGCCCGAGAGAACGGGAGAGGTTCCGCCACTCCGCGAGTTCGGGAGAACCGGTCGCCGCGAGACGGCGGATCTCGAGGTAAGCGGCGTCGCCGAGGAGCGCGAGCGGGTCCTTCGCCTGGGCGGTGACCCGGTCGACGACGGCGTCGACGATGGAGCTCCGCGCTTGGTTGAAACCGAAGATGGTCGGCGACGTCGACGCATCGGTGGTGGGTTTCCCGTCGATTGCGCTCATGAAGCCGAGTGTAGCCCAGGCGGCCCGGTTTTTTCCGGCGCTGTTGGAACGACACGTGCCGGCGATCCGACCCGAAACCCGGCGCGTAATCGAGGTGACACCATGACGACGCGACGGAGAACCCACAGTCCCACACAGAACGTGGGCCGGAAAACGCGGCGGATCGGACCGGCCCGCGTTTCCCGGACGGGGGAACCGCGCGTGGGACGCCCGAGCTCCTCTCCGCCGTCGCCCGCGGATTTCGCCGAGACGGCCGAGGAGGAAGCTCTCGCGATCTTGTCGGCCGACGTCCTGACCGTGCGGCCGGACCACGTGGTTCAGGCCCGGTACGGCGCCATGCCGGAGGACGTGCGCGAGGTCCACGTCGCGACCCGCGAGCTCGTCGCGGCGCTCGCCTACGCGGCCGAGCCCGTGACGCCGTCGCCGTCACTCCGGGACCGCCTCTTCGCCACGCTCGCGTCCCGTCGGGAGTCGAAGCGCGCGCTCGTGGTCGTCGACATGATCAACGACCACCTCGGTCCCGGACGGGCGCTCGAGGTCCCGCGTGCACGGGCGGTCGTCCCCGCCTTGAAGTGCCGCATCGACGACGCCCGGGCGAGCGGCGTCCCCGTCATCTACGTCCTCGACCGTCACGACGACGACGACGCCGACCTCGACGAGTGGGGCGCCCACGCGATCGATGGCACGGAAGGCGCCGAGGTCTGGCCCGAATTGGCGCCCTCCCCCGGCGATCACGTCGTCCACAAGCCGTCCTACAGTGCGTTCTTCGGTTCCTCCCTCGAACCTCTCCTCGAGAGCCTCGGCGTGGACGCCATCACCCTCGCGGGATGCGTGACCGAACTCCAGCTCCTCACGAGCGCGACCGATGCCGCCCAGAACGGCTACCTCGTCGACGTCCCGAGGGACACGCAAGCCGGCATGACCGAAGGGGCCGAAGCGGCGGCGCTCGCCGTCATCGAGACCGTTCGACCGTACGCCCCCGCACGAAACGCACTCCTCCAGCGTGTCCGAGCGGGACAGCGTCTCTGAGCCGGCCACCGCATCGCCGTCGTCTCAGCGACGGAACGAGAGCCCGAGGAACGGTGTCGCTCGCGCGCGGTCTCCGGCGAGGCCGACGTAGGACCCCGCGTCGAGTTGCACGTCGCGTCCGACGCGCAGGAGCAGCCCCGAACCGAGGGCGCGCTCCTGGCCGAAGACGACGCCCTCGAAGTACGCGCTGAGTGGCCCCACGACCTGTCGGGTGATCGCGGAGGCGAGGAGCGGCGAAACGCCGGGCTTGCCGGCTTCGACGAACGCACCCACGTTCGCCTCGACCTCGAACCCGAGCGGAAGATCCCAGCAGAGGAAGATGGACGTTCCGCCGAGGACGCCGTCCGCGGGACTCATCGGAATCGCCAGATGGGGAACGAACGTGAGCGCGGGAACGAAGCCGTCCTCGCGGAGCACGTTGATCTTCGTCCGGAGGGTGACGGGACCCTGCGGCTCGAGGCGGCGCACCTTCGTGTCGTAGGCGGCGTGGGTGACGATGACCTGGAAGTCGACGTTCGAGACGAGCCCGAACTTGTACATGTTCTCGAAGAACACGAACCGCGGCGCACTCCCCGCGCTGGGTCCGGAAACCACGCCGCCGAGATCGACCATGCCCAGCGCGATCTCGTATTGCGTGTGCCCCGCAGGTACGACGTGGGGCGTGTCGGTCTGGTGGGGACGGTCGGTGTCGATGGGGCCGAGGCACGAATCCGGCAGCGGATTCGCGAGGCTGTGGATCCCTTCGCATTCGGGACGCGACGGGCCCTCCTCCTCGTGGGCCGTGGCCGAGAACGCGAACGTCCCCGAGGCGACGAGCGCTCCGCAGGCCACGCCCTTCCGAACGAACGCCCGCCGAGCGCCCCGCGCCCGTCGCCGCTGCCGCATCGATACCAAGCGTCCGCCCCCGATACTTGAACCGTATCAGCGGGAGGCGAGGCCTTCGAGGACTTCGGCGACTGTCATGGAGACGAGACGCGCGTAGAGATCGTCTCCCTCCGCCGACGTCGCCTCGGCCGGCGCACCGGTGTAAGCCCGATCCATGCCCATGGCGTGGAACGTCGTGAGGCCTTCGCGGATGCCGTCCGAAAGGCTGATCGTGAGCGCGGGGAGGCTCCGCGCAGAATCGCGAACCGGTCCCCCCGCGGCCATCACGAGGGACGTCTCGTAGCGTCCGGCATGGCAGGCGCCCTTCTTGAATTCTTCCGAGAGCGTACGGCCCCACCGCCGCGTGAGGGGACACGCGATCGAGATGCGCCCTTTCGGGAGTCGATCCGCCACGGCGCGGACCGCCGCGTCTTGCGCGGGTTCGAGATGGTTGTTCACGAAGGAGACGTGTCCGAACCCGTCACGCACGAACCGCTCCGCGAGGGCGGTGAGGAATGCGGTGAGCACGTCCGCGGGAACGCCGATCGCTCCGGGGAATCCCTCGGCGTAGTCGGTCACGCCGTAGGGCACCTCGGGTGCCACGACACACCGCGTTCCTCGCGCACGGAGCTCCCGCGCCGCTCGCGTGGCGACGACCTCGCTGATCACCGTGTCCGTCCCCAATGGAAGGTGGGGACCGTGGGGTTCGACGCTGCCGACCGGCACGAGCACGACGGCGTCGCCCCCCTCCACGAACGTGCGCACGTCTTCGGTGGTCATGTCCGCGAGGCGGACCAAGCCGTCGACGGACCCCGCCGCGACTCCGGCCGACGCGCTCACGAAGCTCCCCCGCGCGACGCCTCGAGCGCCCGGAGCCCCTTGCGATCGACCTTGCCGCGATCGTTCTTCGGCAGGTCGTCGACGAACTCCACGAAGCGCGGGTACTTGTGTTTCGAGAGCGAGCCCTTCACGTGGGCCTGGAGTTCCGCGGCGAGACCCGAGGACCCTCTCGACGCGCCCCCGCGGAGTACGACGAACGCCTTCGGCTTCACGAGACCTTCGTCCATCACGCCGATGACCGCGGCCATCGACACCTCGGGATGCCGCATCAAGCACTCCTCGACTTCGAGTGGCGAGACCCAGAGTCCGCTGACCTTGATGAGTTCGTCCGCGCGACCTGCAAAATACAAGTATCCGTCGGCGTCGATCGTGAAGAGATCGCCGGTGCGGCACCAGTGCCCGTGGAACGTGCGGAAGCTCTTGTCCCGATCGAGCCAATACCCGTGCGACACGCTGTCGCCCTTCACCCAGAGGACTCCGATGTCGCCCGGAGCACACGGTGTCGCGCCCGGCCCCTCGGCCTCCTCGGGGAGCACGCGGAGTTCGTACCCGGCCACGACGCGACCGAGGGATCCGGGTTTCACGTCGCCGGGACGGTTGGACGCATAGATGTGGAACATCTCGGCCGATCCGATCCCGTCGTACACCTCGCTCTTCATCCGATCGAGCCACCGCCGGAGGAGGGACTCGGGGAGCGCTTCGCCCGCCGACAGGGAGAATCGGACGCTCGAGAGATCGAGACCGGGTCGCCCTTCGCGCCGTTCGCTCTCGTCGTGATCGAGGAGCTTGCCGAGCATCGTCGGCACGTTGGTGACGATGGTCGGCTTGGACCACGCGAGGGCAGCCACCAGGCTCTCGGGCGTGGGACGTTCGGAGAAGAGCGCCGTCGTGCCGCCGACCGCGAACGGGAACATGAGGTTCGTGCCGGTCGCGTAGCCGAAGAAGAGCCGAGGAACGCTCAGGGTCACGTCGGACGCCCGGTATCCGACCGTCCGCTTGGCGTAGACCTCCGTGTTCCACGCGAAGTCGCGGTGGCTGTGCACGTTCGCCTTCGGTTCACCGGTGGAGCCGCTCGTGAAGAGCCAGATCGCCGGCTCGTCGCGGTGGAGCGGAAGGCCGCCGTCCTTGCCTCGGGCCGCTCGGAGCCTCGCCGCGAGGTCGACGCGCACGTCCCCCGCCGACCCGTACCGCGCCTTCGCGAGGTCGTCGCCCTGGGCTTCGGTCTCGCAATCCTCCCCGGTGGCCACTTCGTTCGTGACGAAGATCGCGCGGAGCTCGGCGAGCTCTCCCTTCGCCTTCGCCTCCGCGAGCACCGTCGCGACTTCGGGATGCGTCACCACGGCGGTCGCGCGCGTGTACTTCGCGAGGTACACGATCTGCTCCGCCGCGGCGTGCGGATTGCCCATCGCGACCACGGCCCCTCGGTGAAGCGTACCGAAGAACGACCACACGAAAGGCGGAGCGTCCGTCAAGACCAGGAGCACACGCTCGCCACGCCGGACGTCCGCGTCGGCGAGAAGGGCGGAGAACGCGCGCGCTCGTGCGGCGACGTCGTCGTAGGTGAACGATCGCGCTCCGAACCGGACGGCGACCTTCGCCCCGAGTCCTTCCGAGACGCGGTCGAAGAGGTAGTACCTCGCGAGATCGAAGTCGTCGGGGAACGTGGGCGTTTCGGTCTGTCGGTTCATGGTCGTCAACTCCGTGCGTTCGCGACGCATGCTGCGGAAGCACCGGGGTCGCGGTCGGTCTCGAGGAGGGCCAGGCGCGTCGGAGAACGGTGCTCCGCGGGCACGTCGACCGCGACCTCGGCGCTGAGGAGTCCCCGATTGCCGGCGAGATCGTAGGGTCGGAGGGCGTACCGCACCGTGTTGCCCCCCGTGACGCGCGCGTCCTCGAAGCGGAGAGACGCCGCGCGCACGCTCGCGTAGTGCTCGAACCCGCCGCGTTCGGCCCTGAGCAGTTCGTAGCCGTAGAGTCCTTCCGGATCGACGGCGGCTTCCCACCGAAGGAGCACGCGGCCATTGTTGTATTCCGCACGCAATCCAGCGCCGCTCTCGGGCCACGCGGGCGCGGTCACGTCGGCACTGCGCGGCGCCTGGCCGAGCTTCCTGGGCCACAGCGTGCAATCGACGCGGCGAAAGTTCTCGTCGAGCGCCTTGCACACGTTGCCGTAGACGCAGCGCACGACCGTGTCCTCCCGACCTTCGCGCCACTTCCTCGGGATGTCCGGATCGGCGAGGAGCGCGCGCGCCATGCCCACGAGATCCCCCGTGCCGTCCGCGATCACCTTCTCGGCGAGTGCCTGCGTTCCGATCTTCCCCACGGCGACGACGGGCACCGCGAGGCCGCGGGCTCGGAGTGCGCGCGAGACCGCGTCCGGGATGTGGAGGTTCGCACCGTCGGGATAGTTCGCACCCGGCATGCAACGGTCGCCCGAGTAGCCGGTGTACGGGCACGGCGGTTCCCTTCGATGGGGCGCGCGTCCTCGAACTTCCTCCCGCGGAGAGCGACACGTAGTCGACACCGGCCTCGGCGAGCGCCACGGCGATGGGGCCCGCGTCGAGCACCGTGTAGCCGTTCCGGATGCACTCTTCGCCGACGAAGCGCACGCCGACGTCGAAGTCTTCGCCCACCTCCCGCCGCACGCGTTCAATCACGCGGAGAGGGAGGCGGAGGCGATTCTCCAGCGTGCCGCCGTACGCGTCCCGCCGTGTGTTCACGCGCGAGAGGAACGAGCTCAGCGTGTACGCATGCGCCATGTGGAGCTCGACGCCGTCGAACCCGGCGGAACGCGCGCGCCGTGCCGCATGCCCGTACGCGTCGACGATGCCGTCGATTTCCTCGGGCGAGAGCATGTCCACGGTCTGGCGCCACCCGGATCGGGAGACCTTGAGGAAGTGGATGATCTGCGGGAACACCTTTCCCGGGCCCGCGTCGTGGCACCGCTTCGCGAGATCCGTGAGGCCGGGAAGGAACACGTCGTCCGAAATCCGGAGGAGTGGGCCGCTCTTCGCCGAGTGCACCGCCATCGCCTCCACGACGACGAGCCCCACCTCGCCTTCCGCGAACCGGACGTAACGGTCGCGCACGTCGTCGTTCACGTGGCCGTCCTCGCCGGACAGGCGCGTGACCATCGCGGGAAGGACGATGCGGTTCGGCAGCGTCGTCGCACGGAGGCGGAGCGGTTCGAAGAGGCGACCCACGACGCTCCGGTCAGCTCGCGGGCTTCGGCTTCGTGAGCGCGCCGCCGATGATGAGCTTCTGGATCTCGGTGGTTCCCTCGTAGATCCGGAGGGCGCGCACGTCGCGGTAGAGGCGCTCGGTCACGAACCCTTCCGTCACCCCGAGTCCTCCGTGGAGTTGCACGGCGCGGTCGATGATCCGCTGGGCGGCTTCGGTGGCGTACATCTTCGCCATCGCCACGTCCTCGGGGAGCGCGGTTCCGTGATCCTTCTTCCAGGCCGCGCGCGTGACGAGGAGGCGCGCCGCGGCGAGTTCCGTGGCCATGTCCGCGAGGGCAGCCTGGGTGAGTTGGAATTCGGCCAGCGGCTTGCCGAACTGCACGCGCGTCGTCACGCGGCGGAGGCTCTCGTCGAGGGCGCGTTGCGCCATGCCCACCGCGGCGGCTCCGACGGACGTCCGGTACACGTCGAGCGTACCGAGGCCGAGCCGGAGACCGTCTCCCACGTTCCCGATCAACGCGGATTTCGCGACGCGGGCGCCCTTGAACACCATGCGACCGATGGGATGATCCCCTCCCGCGCGCATGGGCTGGAGGAAGAGTCCCTCGGTCTTGGCAGGGACGAGGAACGCGCTGATGCCCTTCTTCCCCAGGCTGGGGTCGGCGTTGGCGAAGACGACGAAGTGGTGCGCGATGCCGACGTTCGAGATGAACACCTTCTCGCCGTCGAGGACCCACGCGTCGCCTTCGGCACGGGCGGTCGTGCGCATGGACGCGACGTCGCTTCCGGCCTCGGGTTCGGTGAGCGCGAAGCCGCCGATGCTCGCGCCCGTGGCCACCTTCGCGAGGAAGGCCTCGCGGTCGTGCACGGAATCCGTGGCGAGGACGGCGTACGACCCGAGCCCCTGCACCGCGAACACGGAGTCCGCCATGGGCGAGACGTACGCGAGCACTTCGCGTGCGAGGCACAGCGCCCGTACGGACACGCGCGCGCCCCGTCCCCCCGCGGCGACGTGCGGCACGCCGTGATCTCCCGAAGGCCGTCCCGGCGCGACCACGCCGAAGTATCCGAGTTCGGCGAGTCGCGGCCCCACGGTCTCGAGCCCGTCGAGGCGCGCGTCGTCCACGTGGGTCCGCGCGAGGAGGGCCTCCGCGAACGCGACGAGACCGTCGTCGAAGAAGTTGGGCACGTCGATCCACGTGCGCACGGTGGGCGAGACGGGCGGCATCTCAGGTTCCGTCCTTTCCGCGAAGCGGAAAGGGCGCACCTTGGAACGTGGGCTTTCCCTTCTTCATGGCCGCGTCGAACGCCGTGCGGAAATCGGGGTGCATCATGCAGATGGCCTGGGCCTGCGCCTCGGCCTCGATCGCCTCGTCGAGCGCCATCGTGTGTTCGGACTCGAGCATCTGCTTCGTGACCGAATGGGCGAACGCCGGCCCCGAAGCGAGTCGTTCGGCGAACTTCCGTGCCTCCGCGACGCAGTCCGCGGCTGGCACGACCCGGTTCACGAGTCCGATGCGGTACGCCTCTTGGGCGTCGACGATGTCTCCCGTGAAGAGGAGCTCGCTCGCACGCCCGAGGCCGACGATGCGCGGAAGCAGGTAGGCCGCGCCCATGTCCGCCCCGGAAAGGCCGACGGGCGGGAAGATGAAACCGAACCGCGCCGTGTCGGCGGCGATGCGCACGTCGCACGCGATGGCGATGACGGCCCCGGCACCGACGGCCACGCCGTTCACGGCGGCGACGATGGGCCGACGCGCCTTCCGGAAATTCGCGATGAGTCGACCGGTCACGCGCGTGAAGTCGAGGATGCCGCTCATGTCCCGCGAGAAGAGCTTCGCGATGATGTCGTCGCGGTCGCCTCCCGAACAGAATCCTCGCCCTTCACCCGTCACGAGCACGCTCCGGATCTCCGGGTGGTCGTTCACGGAGAGGATCACGTCGGCGAGTTCCTCGTAGACGTCGAACGTGAGCGAATTGAGTCGCTCCGGTCGATTCAGCGTGAAGGTCGCGACGCCGTGGTCGAGGGAGTAGGCGAACGTCTTGGGTGCGATCGCGTTCGGGGCGGCGGGAGAATCGGGAGCGGTCGTCGTCATGGCGTCGCGTCTTTCGGGAGGGTCGAGAGGGAATCCTTCAGGCGGCCGAGGAGCGATCGCAACGCCCGGCGGGAGTCGGCGTCGAGGCCGCGCGTGAGTTCGGCGACGTGCTCGGCGTGGACGGGCACCAGTTCGCGCACGAGCTTCTGCCCCTTCTTCGTGAGCCACACGCGGGAGAGTCGCTTGTCGGCCGGATCGGGTCGGCGTTGCACGACGCCGTCCCTCTCGGCCCGCGTGACCAGGCCCGTGAGGTTGCCTGCCGTCACGAGCATGCGACGGCTCAGGGAGGCGAGCGTCTGTCCGTCCTCGCGGTCGAGGTTCGCGAGCAGATCGAAGCGGGCGAGGCTGCACTTGGTCGCGAGACGCTTCCGCAGCTCGGCCAACATGAGGTTGTGGCTCGCGAGGAGACGGAGCCAAAGACTGACGCTCTCGTCACGGGAGCCTTCTCGGGCGCCTTCACCGTGGGATCGCCGGGGCTCTCGGGAGATCGCGGCGTGCATGACGAACTCGGACGTTCCCGATCGCGCTCAGCGCGCGTCCGGCAACATCGCGACGCCTTCGATCTCGACCATGGCGCCCGGTTCGAGGAGACCGGCCACCTTCACGAGGCTCATCGCCGGATAGAACTTCCCCATGCGGGCGCGCCAGCCTTCGCCGATGGCGGGCATGGCGGCGCGGTACTTGTCGAGATCGGTCACGAAGGCGAGGAGCTTGACGATGTGTTCCGTACCGCCACCGGCCGCGCGCACGACCGCGATCACGTTGTCCAGCGTCTGGAGGAACTGGACGGCGAAGTCGTCGCTCACGATGCGCGCGTCTTTGTCCCAGGCGATCTGGCCGGAAATGTGGAGCGTGCGGCCGGTCGACACGAGACCGTTCGCGTAGCCACGGGGCTTCGGGAAGTGGGGCGGGGAGACGATTTCGCTCATGGTTCTCTCTCGTGGGTTCGGAGCTCGCCGCGTCCGCGGCGCGGGGACGTTACGCCATGACCTGACCACCGTCGATGGCGATGGCCTGACCGTGGACGGCTCGGGCTTCGTCGGCGACGAGCATCGCGACGACGTGCGCGACCTCGGCCACCTGCGTGAGCCGCTTCTGCGGGGACAAGGCTTCGAGAGCCCTCTTCGCCTCGACGGGCGATCGACCGGTCTTCGCCGCGATGGTGGCGATGGATCGGTCGGTCATCTCGGTGTCGAGAAAACCGGGACATACGGCGTTGACCGTCACGGGCGACTTCGCGACCTCCGCGGCGAGCGCGCGGGTGAGCCCCACGAGCGCGTGCTTGGAGGCGCAGTACGCGGCCGAATACGCGTAGCCCGTGAGACCCGCATTCGACGCCACGTGCACGACGCGCCCGAACCCGGCGGCCACCATTTTCGGCAGGAGCGCGCGGGCGATCCGGAAGGGCGCACGGACGTTGATGGCCATGGTGCGATCCCACACGGCATCGTCCGTCTTCGCGAGGGGTAGGCTCTCGGCGATTCCGGCGTTCTGCACCAACACGGAAACGGGACCGAGTTCGCCCTCCACCCGGGCGAGCCCCGCGTCGACGGCGGCGGAGTCGGTGACGTCCGCCACGATCGCGAGACCGCCGATGGTCTTCGCCACGGACTCCAACGCCGCGACGTCGCGCCCCATCACGGCCACGCGGTGTCCCGAGTGGGCCAGCGATTCGGCGATCGCGCGCCCGAGGCCCTTGCCTCCGCCGGTCACCAACGCCACGCGTCCGTTCCCTCGTTTCGCGTCCACGTCCGGTCCTTTAGTCCTAAAGGACCCGGGCCTCAAGCCAGGCGACGCGCCGACGGAGGCGCGAGCCGTGGAAGGTCGGGACGGAGTCCGGTCGCGTTCCCGGGACACTCGGGATCGAGTCCCAGCCGGCACACCGGCTCGGCGGCCCGTGAGTCCTATCGAGCACACGGCGTCCTCGAATTCGACGAAATCGGCCGAAAACACCCGTACGGAGCGGTGGCACGGAGAGTGCTGAAGGGACCGCCGTTCGTCCCGGCGCGTGTGTTTCGGCGCTCGGATCGATTCGAGCCCAAACACACCCCCTCTCGTCATCCCGGAGTTTCACATGAACGTCCTCGGCTGGTTGCTCGCCTTCGTCGGTTTCGTCGGTCTCATCATCGGCTTCGTCCAGATGCGGAAGGGCAAGAAGCTCGCTTCCGTCCCGTTCCGCACCCCGTCGGAAATCGCGAAAATGGGTCCGCAAGCGGCCGACGCGAAGGGCCTCGTGTCGACCGAAGGTAGCGTCGTCGACGGACCGCACCTCCTCATCGCGCCGATGAGCGGCAAGCCGTGTCTGTCCTACGAGATCACCGTCGAGCGCTCTTGGGAGAAGTACGAGCAGACGCAGAACGGCTCCGAGAAGAAGACCGGTTCCGACAAGGTCTTCACGGAAAAGCGCGGCGCGATCTTCCCCGTCAGCGACGGTCAGGGCACGGTCACGGTCGACCTCACCGGCTCCGTCGACAGCGATTCGGACAAGACCCACGAGAGCAAGGTCCCCGTGGGCATGGTCATCCCGGGCATGCTCGGGTTCGGTCAGCTCCAGATGAACACGCCCGTCATCGCCTCCACCGACTCGCGCACCGTCGCGTTCGTCGGCAAGGAGAAGATCGTCGCGCCGTCCGCCACGCTCTTCGCCCTCGGCAAGCTCGAGATGGACGCGACCGGCCCCGTGCTCCGCACGCCCAAGGGCTTCGGCTCCGGCAGCCTGATGCTCTCGGCCAAGGGCCGCGGCAAGCTCGTCGGCAACACGAAGCGCAACATGACCCTCGGCTACTCGATCGGTGGCGTCCTCGCCGTCGCGGGCACGCTCCTCGGAATCTTCGGCCCGAAGGTGGAGTCGAACTCCTGCCCGGTCGATCTCGCGACGCTCACGAAGCCCTCCTGCGACGGCCGCGTCAGCTCCGCGACCGGCGAGAGCCACACCTGGCACCTCGCGACGGGCGGCACGTACAAGCTCACCGTCACGCCCTCCGCCGTGAAGAACCCGCTCACCGCGGCGCTCGTCGTCAAGACCGCGTCCGGGACGACGGTCGCGGAAGACGAGAACCACGCGCCCGGCAAGGTCGCCGAGATCACGCACACGTTCGAGCCCGGTGACTACAAGGTCGAAGTCTCCGACGCGTACGGCATCACCGTGAAGGGTGGCTACAGCTACGCGCTCGGCCTCGAGAAGCTCCCCGACGCGCCGAAGGCGCCCGAGGCTCCCTCGGCCGCCCCCGTCGCCGCCGCCGCGAAGCCCGGTGTGAAGCCGGCCGTCGCCGCCGGTGCCGCCGCCGGCGCCGCGGCCGCCCTCGCCGCCAAGCCCGCCGCCGCTCCTGCGACGGGTGCCGCTTCCGCCGCCAAGCCCGGAACGCCTGCCGCTCCCGCCGCCGCGGCTCCTGCCGCCGCCGGTGCGGCCGCCGCCGCCGCGAAGCCCGCGACCACCGGTGCGGCTCTCGCTGCGAAGGCGCCCGGCGCCGAGTCGTCCGACAAGGCGAAGGCTGCTCCGGCCCCGACGGCCGCGGCCGCCAAGCCCGCGGCTCCCGCCGCCGCGGCGTCCGCCAAGCCCGCCACGAAGTGACGACGCGCGGCGGTCGTCCCGGAAGACGCACCGCCGACGGCATCACCGAACCCTTACCGCGCGCCGAGGATTCGTCCCCGGCGCGCGGTCTTTTTGTTGAATGCGGGTCCGTCGCGCGGAAGAGTGCTCAGCCTCGTGTCCTCCGATCCGTCGCCCCCTCCCGCGCCCCACACGGCGACTTCTCCCCTGGTTCCCCTGGCGCTGGACGTCGAAGCGATCGTCGAGCGCCACGCGGCCGTGTTGCTCGACGCGTACGGTGTCCTCGTCGACGGCGACGGCCCTCTTCCCGGCGCCCGTGAGTTCCTCGAGTACCTCCACGCACGCTCGACGCCCTTCTTGATCGTCACGAACGACGCGTCGCGATCGCACCGGACGATGGAGACCCGCTTCCGTGGCCTCGGTCTTCCGGTGTCCGAGGAGGCGATCGTCTCGTCGGGGAGTCTCGTCGCTCCCTGGATCCGGGACGCGTCGCTCGGTGGCGCGCGTTGTGTCGTCCTCGGAACGGAGGACTCGAAGGGCATGGTGCGCGAGGGCGGCGGCGTCGTCGTGCCGCCGGACGCGCGCGAGGATCTCGACGCCCTCTTCGTCTGCGACGAGTCCGGCTTCCCCTTCCTCGACACGCTCGACACGCTCGTGTCGCAGTTGTTCCGCGCGTTCGAACGCGGACGACGTCCACGACTCGTCCTCCCGAACCCGGATCTCCTCTACCCGAAACGGGGAGGCGAATTCGGTCTCGCTGCGGGCACCATCGCCGCCGTGATCGAGAGCGCCCTCGCGCATCGCTTCGGCGGTTCGAAGGACGTCCCCGACGGCGCGATCCGCTTCGAACGGCTCGGCAAACCGTACCGCCCGATCTTCGAGGCGGCCCTCGCGAAGGTCGGGACGCGCGACGCCGTGATGTTCGGCGACCAACACGCCACCGACGTACGTGGGGCGAACGACGCGGGTATCCCCTCCGTGCTCGTGGCCTCGGGGCTCACGCGGAAGGACGACGTCGTCCGCGGCGGAATCGCGCCGACGTACGTCGTCGACGGCGTCGCGCTCCGCCCACGAACGTGACGCCTCAACGCGAGGACGACGCGCGCGTCAGTCGATCGCGGACGGCCCACCACGCCTCGTCCGACGGGACGGCTTCGACGACCACGACGGCGACCCCCGCCGACTCGAAGTCGTGGAGCGCCGCGTAGAGTCCTCGTGCGTAGTCGGAAGGGTCGTCGGGCAGGGCACGTACGAGGGCACCGTCCAGTCCGTCCCGCTCGCCGTCGACGGGCGGTGCGCCGCGAAGGAGGAGCGCGACCTTCCGTCGACCCGACTCGTCCCGCGCCAGGGCGAGGGACTCGAGCCGCGACGTGACGACGACGACGTGAGCATCCGGCGCGTAGTGTTTCGCGTCCATTCCGGGAGACACGCGGGCCTCCGATTCGTCCACGACGGTCGCGAGCGCCACGACTCGCGCATCGATTCGCCGGAGCTCGGAAATCGCGATGGCCCCGGGCCGGAGAATCGTCGGCACCTCGCGGGTGAGATCGAGCACCGTCGACTCGATGCCCGACGTCGTCGGCCCCGCGTCGAGCACGAAGTCCACGCGATCCCCGAGGGACCGGACGACGTGCACCGCGGTGGTCGGCGAGATGCCTTGGTACCGGTTCGCGCTCGGTGCCGCGACGGGTGCGCCGACCGAACGGACGAACGCCAGCGCCACGGGATGGGACGGCACGCGGACGGCGACGGAATCGGTTCCCCCCGTGAGTTCCGGGGGTACGGAGGACGCTTTCGGCACGACGAGAGTGAGACCACCCGGCCAGAACGCGTCGGCGAACGCTCGCGCGGAAGCAGGAACGTCCCTCGCGAGCCGCAGGAGCCCGTCGAAACCTTCGACGTGGGCGATGAGCGGGTGGGTCACCGGGCGCCCCTTCGCCGCGAAGATGCGCGCGAGGGATCGCACGTCCGTCGCGAGTCCACCGAGGCCGTAGACGGTCTCGGTCGGGAACGCGACGAGCTCGCCGCGCCGGAGCCGGGAAGCGGCTTCGTCGAGCAGGGAGGCGTCGGGCGAACGGGGATCGATGGCGCGGAGGACGGGAGCCTTCACGGTGGACGCGGTTCGTACCAAGCGCGATGCTTCCGCGCCAGGTCCGCGACGCGGCCCCGCCTGCCATGCCCCTCCCCTCCCGACTCCGCGCCCGCCGTTTCGCCTCCTCCGGCATCGCCGCCCTCGTCGCGGCACTCGTCCCCGTCGCCGCGGGTTGCGGCGCTTCCAAGCCGAGACCGGCGACGCCGAACGCCGTTCCGGCCCCGCCCGCGAGTGTCCCCGCGTCCGCCGCACCGCGTGCTTCCGCCGGTCCGATCGTGCTTCCCGGCACCGGCGCCCTCGACACACCGCACATCGAGACGTCGAAGCGATCGCGGGTGACGTCCCGGGACGACGACGCCTTCGCGTCATGCCTCGCGGCCACGAAGACCCCGCTGCCGGACGTCGTGGCGCGCGCGAAGGACGCCGTCGCTCGCTGCGTGAAGGCGCCCGCGAAATCCGTGGGCGACGTCCTCCGCGCGCCACAATCCGCGAAAGCCCCGCCCGGCACGTTCCCGCTCCGGCCCCAGTCGAAGCGTTGCTACCGGCTCGTCGTCGCCGCGTCGGCCGACCCGGGTTCGTTCGCCGTCGCCGTCCGGGATTCGGTGGGAGACGTGGCGGCGGAGACCGTCACCGACCGTCCCCTCTTCGCGGTGCCCGCGCGTGGCGCGCTCTGCTTCGACGTCGCCGACGAGGCCACCATCCACGTCGGATTCGGACGCGGCGAGGGTACGTCCGCCATCGTCGTCGTGGAATCCGACACGCCCTGAGACGCGGAACGTGTCACTCGTGGCGGAGAGCCACGATCGGATCGAGACGCGACGCGCGGCGCGCGGGGAAGAATCCGAATCCGATGCCCGTGAGCGCACTCGTGACGAAGCTGACGCCCAGGGCGAGCGGGCTCATGGACATCGGCCACTCGAGCATTTCGGCGATCCCGCGGATGCCGCCGAAACCCACGACGATCCCGAGCAACCCTCCGAGAAGCGACAGCACGACGGCTTCCACGGAGGTGGCTCCGGATGTCGTGCTCCCGGGCACCGATGGCCATGCGGATCCCGATCTCCCGCGTCCGCTCGGTGACGCTCACCAACATGATGTTCATGATGCCGATGCCGCCGACCACGAGACTGATGGCGGCGATCGCGACGAGGAGCACGGTGAGCATCCCGTAGATTGCCCCCTGCATCTCCTGGAATTCCTTCTGCGTGCGGATGACGAAGTCGGGTTCGCGCCCTTCCTGGATGCGATGCCGTTGACGCAGGATGGCGTCGATCTGCTGGACCGCGCGATCCGTCGTGTCCGCCGACGTCGCCGACATCATCAGCACCCCGGCGAACCCCGGCGGAGCCCGCATGAGCCGCGAGCGCATCCCGGAGATGGGCATGATGACGATGTCGTCCTGGTCTCCTCCGAACGGCCCCTGCCCTTTCGCCTTCAATTCGCCGACGACGCGGTAGACGTACCGCCCGATCCGGATCGGCTTGCCGATCGGATCCTCGGCGCCGAAGAGGTTGCGCTTCACGCTCGCGCCGATGACGACGACCTTCGCCTTCACCGACTCGTCCTGCTTGGTCCAGATGGACCCGCGCGAGATGGTCCAGCTGCGAACGTCGAAGAACTCGGTCGTCGACCCGAGCAGGCTCGTGGACCAGTTCTTGTCGCCGTAGATCACCTGCCCCCGGATCCGGATCGCCGGTGCGATCTTCGAGATGCTCACGGCTTCGCGCAGGATCGTCCGCGCGTCGTCCTCGGTGAGGCGCGCCCCGGTTCCGGCGGCGCCCTTCGCGCCGGAAACGTTGGCGTTCTGGGGAAAGACGACGATGAAGTTCGAACCGATCGACTCGATTTGCTTCGCGACGCTCGCGCGCGCGCCGGTACCCAACGCGGTCACGAGCACCACCGCCGCGACGCCGATGAGGATGCCGAGGACGGTGAGCACCGAACGGAGGACGTTCCGCCGGATGGCGCGGAGGGCGAGACGGATGCCGACGACGACGGACTTCATGGTGCGTTCAATCCGTCCGGAGTGCGTCGATGGGGTCGAGAGACGAAGCGCGGCGCGCGGGCAGGAACCCGAACACGACGCCGATGAACGCACTCGTGAAGACCGCCACCGAGATCGAGGTGGCCGAAGGGAACATGGGCCAGTCGAGGGCGCGCCCGAGCCCGAACGTGAGCCCGACGCCGACCTGGATACCGAGCGCACCGCCGAGCATCGAGAGAACGATGGCCTCGATGAGGAACTGCGTGAGGATGTCGCCCTGGCGCGCGCCGATGGACATGCGGATGCCGATCTCCCGCGTCCGCTCCGCCACGCTCACGAGCATGATGTTCATGACGCCGATGCCGCCGACGAGGAGACTCACTCCGGCGACCCCGAGGAGGAGCGCCGACAGCGCCCCGGTGATCGCTTCCTGTTTCTCGCGGAACTCCGCCTGGGACTCGACCTGGAAGTCGTTCTCGCGCCCCTCCGGGATGCGGTGACGCTGGCGGAGGATCTCCTTGATCTGGGCGATCGCGCGATCAGTGGTCTTCTCGGAGGTGGCTCCGGCGATCAGCAGATCCGCCCGGCCGGGCGAGGTGTGCATCACGCGCGCCCGGAAACTGCCGATCGGCATCATGACGCGATCGTCTTCGTCCTCGCCGAAGGGAGAAGCGCCGCGCCGCGCGAGGACGCCGACCACGCGGTACGGTGATCGCCCGATGCGGACGACACGACCCACGGGGTCGTCCGCACCGAAGAGATTCTCGGCGACGGTCGTCCCGAGGACGCACGTCTTGGTCTTCACGAGTTCGTCCGCGTCCGACCAGAACTCGCCGCGCGCCAACTTGAAGCTCCGAAGCGGAAAGTACGAGAGCGTCGTGCCGATGACCTGGGTGGCGACGTTCTTCTCGCCGTAGACGATCTGCTGGCCGAACACCTCGAGGTACGGCGCCGATCCGCTGACGCTGATCGACTCGCGTACGATGGCACGCGCGTCGTTCTCCGTGAGCCGGCCGGTCGTCTTCGACTTCGCGCCCGACGACTGGGTCGACTGCGGGAAGACGAAGAGCACGTTCGACCCGAGCTGTTCGATCTCGCCCGAGACCTTCTCGGTCGCAGCCTCGCTCAACGCCGTCACGGTGACGACCGCGGCGACGCCGATGAGGATGCCGAGCACGGTGAGCGTCGCGCGCGTCTTGTTCCGGACGATCGCCGAGAGGGCGAGCCGGATGGCGTTCCACACGAGTTGCATCAGTGCTTCGCGTCGACGCTGGGTGCAGGCGCGAACAGCGTGAGGAGGAGGTATCGGAGGAGGGAGACCGAGACGAACAGGAGCACGACGGCGCCCATGGCGAGTGCGGACCCCATGGATGACAGCGTCTCGAGTCGGGAGGCGAGGCTCGCCGGGAGGTCCTTCATTCCGCCGGCGGCGAGCGGGATCGCCGCGAAGGCGAGGGTCACGAGCGTGTACTGGATGGCGACGCGAGCGCGCTGGTCGGGCGTGAGCGGACGCCCCGTGCGCTTCTTGCCCGAGCGAGCGCCGAGCCACGCCTCGCCGAGGAACGCGAAGACGAGCGGAATCCAGGGCACGGATTGGTCGAGCACGACCTGCGTGTAGATCGAGCCGACGACGGACCCGAGGATCCCGCCGGTGGCCGCGGCCGCGTAGACGGCGAACGGAACCGGTCCGCCCAGCTTCCGACGACGCTCCTCCTTCGGATCGAGGGGTCCGTCCGCTGCGGCCGACCCGACGTGGTCGTTCGGCGGAGGCAATTGCGCGAGCTCGTGGGCCGCGTCGACCGGAGCCTCCGGCGGCGCGTCGCTCACGACGCGACCGTCGCGCACCGTGATGACGCGGGACGCGCAGCTCGCGATGTCCCGCTCGTGGGTGACGAGGACGATGGTGATTCCACGATCCCGATTGAGTCGCTGGAGGAGCGCGAGCACCTCGTAGCTGGTGCGCGTGTCAAGGTTGCCCGTCGGTTCGTCGGCGAGGAGGAGGGGCGGGCTCGTGACGAGTGCACGCGCGATCGCGACGCGTTGCTGCTGGCCACCGGACAGTTGGTTCGGCGCGTGATCGAGTCGCTCGCCGAGACCGACGGCCTCGAGAGCCTCGGTCGCCCGCTTCTTCCTCTCGGCCGCGCCGATGCCACGGTACTGCAGCGGGAGCTCGCAGTTCTCGAGTGCGGTCGTCCGAGGGAGGAGATTGAACCCCTGGAAGATGAACCCGATCAGGCGATTTCGGACGATGGCGCGCGAGTCGTTCTCGCGTGCGCCCACGTCGAGACCCGCGAGGGAATAGGTGCCATGGGTCGGCCGGTCGAGGCAGCCGAGGATGTTCATGAGGGTCGACTTGCCCGAACCACTGGTGCCGACGATGGCGACGAACTCGCCGGGCTGGATCGCGAGGTCGACGTCCTTGAGCGCGCGGACGACACCCGCACCCGACACGTATTCCTTCGACACGCCGTCGAGCCGGATGAGGTCTGGTGGCGCTGCCACCCGGGAACGGTACGTCCGGACGTTTCGCGGGGTCGTGGGCGATCGCGGTCATGATCGAGGCTCCGCGCTCAGAAGAGCTTCGACTTCTTCTTCGGATCGTCGTCGTTCTCGTCGGTCACGATCTTCGTGCCGACGTCGAGCGTGCCCGGCATCAACTCGGTCCGGATTCCGTCGGTGACCCCGATGGCGAGGACGCGTGCGTCGCTCTTCTCTTCGCCCGGCTTGTCGCTCGTCATCACGTACACGCGGCCCTGGCCTCGTGCGAGAGCGGGGAGGGTCGGTTGCGGTCCCGGTTTCCCGTCGGGTCCGGGCGGGGGCGTGGGCTTGTAACGGAGCGCGGCGTTCGGGAGGCTGAGCACGTTCTTCCGCTCTCGGGTCTTCACGGTGACCGTCGCGGTCATGCCGGGACGGAGCTTCTCGTCCGGGTTGTCCACCTCGACGACGGCGGAGTACGTCACGACTCCCTGCACGTTGTTGGGGCTGTACCGAATCTGCTGCACGACGCCCTTGAACGATTCGCCGGGGAACGCGTCGACCACCGCCTCGGCCTCCATCTTCTCGGCGAGCTTGCCGACGTCCGCTTCGTCGACGTCGGCGAGGACGCGCATCTTCCGGAGGTCCTGCGCGATGACGAAGAGCGTGGGCGTCTGGAAGCTCGCGACGACCGTGGCTCCCGGATCGATGGCGCGCGTCACGACGACGCCGTCGATGGGTGAGTAGATGCGCGTCCATCCGACGTTCGTCTGCGACTGGGAGAGCTGCGCCTTGATGGCACCGGCCGCGGCCTCGGCGGCGGCGATGTTCGCGAGAGCGACGTCGTATTGCCCCTTCGACGTGTCGAGTTCGGCTTGGGCGGCCAGGTTCTGCGCGTGGAGACGTGCGATGCGCTCGTAGTTGATTCGCGCGGTCTCCGCGTTCGCCTTGAGGCTCGAGATCTGGGCCTTCTGAGACGAAAGATTCGCTTGCGCCTGGGTGACCTGGGAGCCGTACTGCACGGGGTCGATCTCGGCGAGCAGCGCGCCCTTCTTCACGATCGAGTTGAAGTCGACGTACACGTTCGCGACGCGGCCGCTGACCTGGGCGCCGATGTTCACCTGCAGGAGCGGCTGCACGGTGCCCGTCGCCTGGACCTTCTCGACCACGTCGCCCATGGCGACCTCCGCGGTCACGAACTTCGCGGGCGGTGCCGGTCGATGTTTGGCGCGCCAGAGGAGACCTCCACCGACGGCCAGCGAGACGACGAGCACCACGATTCCGCGCCGCAACCATCGTTGCCCGCCCTCTTCGGCGGCGAGGGCCTTGCGCAGTTCGTCCGTCATCGCGGGGGATTCACTCATGGGAGAAAGACCTGTGTGGGAATTCCGACTTCGATTCAAGCATTCCTCGCGCGCGTCCCCAAACACCTGGGGGGAGCGGGGTGTTCCACGGATTGCACGACGGAACGGGCGCGGCGTTCCCACGGACGAGCTCGTCCCGCAGGGCGGGGAAGCTCCCCGGACGTCGCCCCGTCAGCGCGCGCACAACCCCATGATTTCGCGGAGCTTTCGCCCCGACCCAAGCTCCCGGCCCAGGTTTTGTCCAATCTTCCGTGCATCCGGTACGGTGTTCGACGCCCGGTTTCCGGGAGAGGACGTTCCGAAGGCGGCGGAGATTCCGCGCGCCTTCACCATCGACACGTGCGATCGAGCGGCACCCCGGACGACGACATGGACCGACTCCGATGACGACCCCGACCGACAGGGACCTCGTCGATCGCGCGCGCGCCGGCGACGTGAAGGCGTTCACGGTCCTCGTCCGCAAGCACGAGCCCCGGATCCGGCGCCTCGCGCTCCACATGCTCAGGAGCCACGCGGAGGCCGAGGACGTGGCGCAGGAAACCTTCATCCGCGCGTACCACGCCCTCGACCGCTTCGACGGTCGCAGCGAACCGTACACGTGGTTCTACCGGATCGCGGTGAACCTCTCGTTGAACGCGCTCCGATCGCGGAAAACCGCGCGGATCGGCGGCGACGCGAACGATCCGCGCCTCGAAGCGGTCCTCGCGGACAAGCGTCCGACCCGTGGCGCCGATCCCGGCGACGATGCGGCCCGAAAGCAGCTGTATGGTGCGCTATGTGAAGCCATCGACCGACTGAGCGACACCCTCCGGACCACCCTCATCCTCGTCGCCATCGACGGCCTGTCCCACGAGGACGCGGCGAAGGTGCTGGGCGTCCCCGAGGGCACCATCGCGTGGCGGGTGCACGAGGCCCGGCGCAAACTGAGGGAAGCGATGGTGGCGAAAGGTTTCGATCACGAAGGAGAGGCGCCATGAGCGACGCGATGCGACCGAAATCCGGGAGCAAGGCGGACGCGACGACGACGCCGATCACCGCGACCGGGTCCGAACCCGAACCGACGGCCACCGATCGCGCGCTCTCGGCCTGGCCCCTGCGCGAAACGACGCCCGACGAAGACGAACGACGCGCCGACGCGATCGCGAAAGCTCTCGCGCGCGGCGAACGCGGCCAAACTGCCCGTCTGATCAGTGACGGGGATTTGTTCCATCCACCCACTGGCGCGGGTGAGGAGCCGGTGACACTATCCGGCGCCGCTGCGGATTCCTCGGGCGAAGACCCCGAAGGAAACGCCGGCGCGGAGGCGAAGATGGGGACTCAGTCGTCAGAGCGTGACCGTGACCGCCGGAAGTTTCAGGACCTCGCGAAACTTGCGAGCTCACCAAATCTCAATCCCCCCCCGCCGTCCACCGTCGGGCCCTTTTCGGGCATCCCGACCTCCCCGAAGTCCCTGATCGGCGCCTTCGGTCCGTCGAGCCCCTCCATGGCCGACGCGGCCGGTGCGGCGAGCGGCGACGACTCGGGCCTCATCGACCTCAAGGCGATGTCCGCGGCCGAAGAGGGTGCGAAGACGCCCGTCGCCCAAGACACCGTGAAGACCCTTCCCCCGGGCCCGATGTCGGCGCCCGCGGCGGAAGCCGCCATGGCCGCTGCACTCGCGCCCGCCAGCGCGACGCTGCCGGACATGGCGCCCGCGCGCGAGACTCCCGTGCCGGAGACGAAGGCGTCGCCATCTCACGCGCCTGCGGCCGTGTCCGCCGTCGCGCAGTCGAAGGTGGCCGTCGCGGAAACTCCCGCGACCGCGAAGTCCGAGTCCTCCAAGAAGGGCGCGCCGCTCGCGCTGCTTCTGGGCGGTGGCGCAGCCCTCGTCGCGATCGCGGCAGGTGCGTTCGTGATGCTCCGTCCCGCCGCCGAGCCGAAGATGGATGCCCCCGCGCCCGTCGCGGTCGCTGCGAAGCCCGTCGAAGTTCCCGCGGCCAAGCCCGTCGAAGCGCCCGCGCCGAAGATCGAGACCCCCGCTCCCGAACCGGCTCCCGTCGCCGTCGACGATTCCCTCGCCAAGGCGCCCGTCGCCGCGAAGCCGCAAGCGCCGGTCGTCGCGAACGGCGGAGCATCCAAGGCGGTCGCGGCCGCGCCTGCCGCCGCACCCAAGGCGGAGCCCAAGGCCGCTCCGGAACACGTCGATCCGAAACTCGTGGTGAAGGACGCGCCTCCCACGTCCGCGAGCGCCGGCGCCCTGAGCGATGCCATGCGCCAGGCGGCGGGCCCTTCGAACGATCAGCCGCAGGCGGCCGGTGGTTCGGCGGATCCGGGTGCGGCTCCGGGCAGCGTCCCGCAGCGTCCTTCCCAGGGTGCCGTCACCGGTGCACTCGGCGCGGTCCTTCCGTCCGCCCGTGCCTGCCTCGGACCGGACGACCCGGTTTCCAAGGCTTCCATCACGTTCGGTTCGAGCGGTTCGGTCCAGAGCGTCATCATCTCCGGGTTCGTGGCCGGAAAGCCTGCCGAGGCCTGCGTCCGCGAAGCGCTCATGAAGGCGAAGGTTCCCGCCTTCGCCCAGCCCACGTTCCCCGCGAACGTGACGATTCGCCCCTGATGCGGGGTTGACAAGGGCGCGCGGTCCGAGCATGGTGCGCGCCCCCGTATTCGAAGAGGACGCGCACCATGGTTTCTTCCACGCAGCAACACGAGCGCATTCGCAAGCGCAAGGCCACCACGAGCGGTAAGCGCAACAAGCGCGACCGCCGCCGCATGGGCACGCCCAAGTTCCCGGTCCACCCCGAGGGTTACACCACGGCGGCCGCGGACGCGAAGCCCGTCGCGAAGGCCTGAACCTTCCCGCGGCTTTCGGTTCTCCGAAGGCATTCGAGGCGAAGCGGCACGGACGACGTCGTCCGGTGTCCCTTCGCCTCGAGCCTTTTGTGCGGTCGACCGACGGACGACGGGCGACGAACGTCAGACCGCGCGCGCGGAGACCGCCGGCTCGCGGAGGAGAGTACGCCAGCGCATGGCGCTCCCGAAGAGGATGGCGAACACGCACGCGAGGAGCAGGCTCGTGACGCACGTGTTCACGAAGCCCGTCGTCCGCGTCGCATCCTTGGCCATCATGGGAACGTAGAGCTTTCGGATGCTCTCGATGCCGGCGGTGATGGTCGTCCCGCCCACGAACGTGAGGGGCGCGAGCGTGACCCACGCGTAGGACTTCTTCGGCGCTTCGCGGAGGACGATCGTGGTGCCGACGCAGAGCGCCGTGCACGCGAGCAACTGGTTCGCGATACCGAACATCGGCCAGATGGTCGTGATGTTCCCGGTGAGGATGAAATAGGACCAACCGGCGACGACGAGGAACGTGGCGAGCACGGCACCCGTCGCGCTCGTGGATTCGCCGAGGGACGGACGTGCGCGACCCAGGAACTCCTGCATGAGAAAGCGACCGATGCGCGTCCCCGTGTCGATGGTCGTCAGGATGAACAGCGCCTCGAACATGATCGCGAAGTGGTACCAATAGGCGAGAAGCGTCTGCATACCGGGGAGGCCGCTGAAGACGCGTGCCATTCCGACGGCGAGCGAAACGCCCCCGCCCGTACGCGCGGCGACCACTTCCCCCGCGCTCCGCGAGAGGGCGGGCAACTCCTTCACCGTGAGCCCGAGCCGCGCGAAATCCGCGTCGTCGAGGGAGGTCGCGTGGGCTTCGAGCGGATCGACGTGGAATCCGAGCTCGGCGAGCGTCCCGTTGGAGAGCGCGAGGAGCCTCGAGGCCTGGACCCTCTTCGCGCGGATCGACTCGGGCCCCTGTCCGTCCTCGACGCCGAGGAGCGAGCGGTCATGGGACGTGAGCTTCGGCCACGCGCGCGCGAGGTCGGCCTCCGAACGTGCGAGCCCCTGCCCTTTCGACTCCGCGGTCGCCACGACGGCGATGGCAGGATCCGTGTTGATGGCGACGTAGTCCTCGGGCGGCATGACGCACGCGGCGATGAGGGCCGTGATCCCGACGAGGCCTTCCATCAGCATCGCGCCGTAGCCGATGGACCGACAATCGCCCTCCTTCGCGACCATCTTCGGCGTGGTGCCGCTCGCCACGAGCGCGTGGAAGCCACTGATGGCCCCGCACGCGATCGTGATGAAGACGAAGGGGAAAAGCGGACCTTTGATGATGGGCCCACCTCCGTGGATCCAGGGCGTCACGCCCGGCATCCGGATCGGTGGGTTCACCACGATCACACCGACGACGAGCGCGAAGATCGTGCCGAGCTTCAGGTAACTCGAGAGGTAATCCCTCGGGCAGAGGAGGAGCCACACGGGAAGGACGCTCGCCGTGAATCCGTAAGCGGCGATCGCGAGGGTCAACGTCGTGCGCGAGAGTTTCAAGTGCTCCCCGAACGACGAATCCGCCACGTTCTTGCCGAAAACGAGGGCCAAGAGAAGGAGGACACACCCGACGATCGACGCCTCACGGATGCCGCGGAGCGAGCCACCTCGGATCTTGTAGATGTGCACGCCCATGGCGAGCGCGATGGGAATCGAGAGGCTCACGGTGAAGACGCCCCATGCGCTCTCGGCCAGCGCTCCGACGACCACGTTCCCCAGACCTGCGAGCGCGATGACGACGATGAACAGGATGGCCACGGCCGTGACGAGTCCGAGAACGGGGCCGAGTTCCTCGCGGGCGATTTCCGCGAGGGACTTCCCGTTGCGACGCGTGCTCGCGACGAGGATGACGAAGTCGTGGACGGCACCGCCCAGGACGACCCCGAAGAGGATCCAGAAGTATCCGGGGTAGAAGCCGAACTGTGCGGCGAGGACCGGTCCGATGAGCGGACCCGCCCCCGTGATGGCCGCGAAGTGGTGCCCGAAGAGGACCCACTTGTTCGTCGGATGGAAATTCTGGCCGTCTTCGAGGGTGTGCGCCGGCGTCGTGCGGGTGTCGTCGAGGACGAGGACCTTCGCGGCGAGGAAAGCGGAGTAGTAGCGGTAGCCGATCGCGAGAACGAGCAGCGCCGTGAGCATCCACCAGGCGGCGTTCATGGAGGAGGTTCTAGGCCCTTTTTCGCGGACGGGTGCTCGGTTTTTTCGTGGTTTCGTTGCGCTCCGCGGGGGATGACGGGCACACTGCCGGGTCGTGCGCGTCATTTCTTCCGAGAGTCCGCGGACCGGGGTCGCCCTCACGATCGCGGTCGCGATCGGCCTCACCGTCGCCCTCCCCATCGTCCGACCGACGGGAGCGGAGGGCGCCGCGCACGCGCCCACGATTCCCGTGTCCGAGATCAAGCCGGGCATGAAGGGATACGGGCTCACCGTCTTCCGCGGTACGGAGCCGGAGAAGTTCGACGTCGAGGTCATCGACGTGCTCCACGACTTCCGGGCCGGCCAGGATCTGATCCTCGTGAAGACCCCTCACCCGCGCCTGAACGTCACGAAGAACGTGAAGGGGATGAGCGGCAGCCCCATCTACCTCGACGGACGCCTGGCCGGAGCCTACGCCTACAGCTGGGCGAGCTTCCAGGTCGAGCCGGTCGCGGGCGTGACGCCGATCGCCCCGATGCTCACCGAACTCACGAGGCCCATTCCGCCGGGGTTCTGGCCGCTCGAAGGTGCGTCCCCCGTCGGTACGTCGACGAAACGTCCCGAGCCAAAACATGCGCTCTACACGCGTTCTCCGAACGCGTTCCGGGGGGAGCCTGGTCGGTACGATCTGGGAGCCCACGCGCGCGAGCTCGCGTCGCGCTGGGGTGAGCAGGGAACCTCGGGTGCGGTCCCCGTCGCCACGCCGTTGATGCTCGCGGGAGTGGGGGACCGCTCCGCCGCGCACCTCGCGACGTTGCTCGGACCGATGGGGCTCGAACCCATGCAGGCCGGTGGTGGGAGCCGGCACGAAGGTTCGGCCCCCGAGCACTACGTGGACGGCGGCGCCGTCGGCGTGCAGATGGTCCGAGGGGACGTGTCGTTCATGGGACTCGGAACGGTCACACACGTGGAAGGACGGAAGCTCTGCGCGTTCGGTCACCCGATGATGAGCGGCGGCGATTCCGCGCTCCCTGCCACGATCGGGCGCGTCCTCTGGATCTTCGCCAGCGACCAACACAGTTCGAAGATCGGCGAATCCGTCCGCCCGCTCGGTGCGATGGTGCAGGATCGTCAGAGCGCGATCGTGGTCGACGAGACGAAGACCGCCCCGACCTTTCCGGTCACCATCGCGCTCCACGGCGTCACGGGCGCCCCGAAGACGTCGTGGGCCATCGAGGTGGCCGAAGAGCGGTTCATGGCCGGAGCCATGATGGCGACGGCGCTCGGATCGGTCCTCGAAGCGACGGCCTCCGAACGACGCGACGTCACCTGGGTCCTCCGGTCGAAGGTGCAGCTCCGCGGCCACGGCGCCGTCGAGCTCGAGGACTTCGGTGTCGGCCCCGCAGCCGGACCGGACGCGGACGACTTCGGACGGAGCCGCCTGATCCGTCTCGTGGGCGAGGTGCTCAACAATCCTTGGGAACACGCCCACATCGAACGCATCGACACGACGCTCGACATCCGGTTCGCGCGCGAGAGCGTCCGTCTCCGCGGAGTCGATCTCGAAAGCGCCGTGATCGACGCCGGTTCCAAGGCCCGTGTCCGTTTGCACCTCGTCGCCCCGTTCGGCGGCGAGACGACGAAGGTCGTGGAAGTTCCGCTGGGCGCCGAATTCGCGGGGAAGGAAGTCGAACTCGAGGTCCTCCCCGGATACGAAGTGTCCTGGGAGTACGCGTCCCCGGAGAACTTCCCCGACCTCGTCGCGATGGCGCGCCGGCAGACGTACGACGCGAAAACCGTCGTCGTCCAATACAAGTCCCCCGACGGAGGCGTGGCGTTCCGAGGTCACGTCGCGACCCGCCTTCCGGACTTCGCGGTCGACACGCTCCGGACGGCGCAGACGTCCGTCGGCCCGGAACCCGTGACGAGTTGGGTCCGAACGGTGCTCCCCGTCGACAGGTTCATGGAAGGTCGCGACAAGGTGAAAGTCAAAGTCCGGAGCGTCCAACGATGACCCGTCGAACTCCCCCTCCCTCCCGATCCGCCCTCTCGTTGCGCTCGCGCCTCGTGCTCGTCGCCGCCGTCGCGCTCGTACCGTTCGCGGCACGCCCCGCCTTCGCCGTCGGCACGCGCGCCTTCGATCTCGACACGCAGGAGGAGCTCTCGGGCGGCGACCTCACGGGTGTCTCGGTCGGATCCGACGGCGTCGTCCGTGCCGGATTCACTCTCGGGTCGCTGGCGCTCGACGGCGTGAGCTCGGTGTTCGGCGCGACCGACCTCGCCGACGGCTCCGTGCTCGTCGCCACGGGAGCGACGGGGCGCATCGTCCAGGTACGTGAAGGCCGCGCGTCGACGTTCGCGGAAACGGGCGAACTCGCCGTCACGTCGATCGTCCAAGGTCCGGACGGAACCGTGTACGCGGCCACGATTCCGAACGGGAAAATCTTCCGGATCCGCGACGGAAAGAGCGAACCGTTCGCGACGCTTCCGGAAACGGACCACGTGTGGGCGTTGGCACTCGATCCGAAGGGCGCCGGGTTCTACGCGGCGACGGGTCCGCACGGGAAGCTGTTCCGCGTCGGATTCGACAAGCAAGTGAACGTCTTCTGGAGCAGCGAGGAGCCGAACCTCGTGTCCCTCGCCGTCGAGGCGGACGGCAGCGTCCTGGTCGGTTCGAGCGGGAAGGCCCTCCTCGCACGCGTTTCGGGTCCCGGACGGGCGACCGTCGTCCACGACTTTCCCGGGGACGACGTCAAGGCGATCGCGGTGGCGAAGGACAAGGTCTACGTCGTCACCAACGAGTACTCCGAGCCGCCCGAGCCTCCCAAGCGCGGCGGCGGAGCGAAGACCGCCGGCCCTCAGACGAGTCCGCGCGCCAAGCCAGGCAAGGGATCCCTCTGGCGCGTGGACGAACGGGGCGTCGTCGAACGCCTCATGAAGCACGACGAGTTCCACTACGTCTCCCTCGCCCTCGACGACGCGGGCGAACCCTACGTCGGGACGGGGGCGGAGGGTCGCGTGTACACGGCGAACGATGCCCACGCCGTCACGCTGGTGGCCGACACGGACGAACGGCAGATCGCGGCCATCGCGTTCCCACGTGGCAAGTCTTCGGGCCACGTCGTTGGCGGCGACTCGGCGAACTTCCACAAGCTCCTCGGTCGCGGCGGCGCGGCGGCGGTGTGGACGAGCAAGGTCCAGGACTGCGGGATGCGCGCACGTTTCGGCAAGCTCGCGTTCCGCGCCTCGGGCCCGCTCGAATTCTCGACCCGCTCCGGCAATACGCAGGCTCCGGACACGACGTGGAGCGCGTGGAGCGCTCCCATGCGCGCCGAAGGGGCGATCGCGAGTCCCGCAGGACGGTTCCTGCAGGTCCGCGCGCGTTGGACGTCGGACGCGAACGTCGCGCTCTCGGAGGTGATCCTCCCGTTCGTCACGGACAACGCGCGTCCGGTCGTCCTCGACGTGAACGCCGTCCCGAAAAGCGCTCCGAAGGACTCGAAGGACGCCCTGCCCGCGAGCGGCGGCGAACCCGGCAAGCACGACGCGTCCGTGAAGATCTCGTGGAAGGTCGACAATGTCGACAACGACACGCTTCGGTACCGTCTCGCGTTCGCCCGCGTCGGCCAGGCGACGTGGCGGTCGATCCTCCCCGAGTCCGAGATCCTGGCGAAGACCGAGTACGAGTGGGACACCTCCGTCCTCTCGGAGGGCAAGTACAAGGTCCGCGTGGAGGCGAGCGACGAGGGCGTGAACGGTCCTTCGGACGCGCGGCGGCACGCGCTCGAGTCGGCCCCCTTCCTCGTCGACAACACACCCCCGACGTTCAACGAACTCGAGCTACGCGGGCGCACGCTCGTCGCGAGGGTTTCCGACGGGGCGTCGAACATCACGCGCGTCGACGTCGCCATCGACGGTCGCCTCGAATGGCGTCCCGTCCCGGCGAAGGACGGCGTCTTCGACGACAGGAGCGAGTCGATCGAGGCGGACCTGCGCGCGATCGTTCCGGCCGGCTCCCACCTCGTGGCCGTGCGCGCGTTCGACGCCCTCGGCAACGCGACGGTTCGCGAGGTCGAATCTCGTTGAGCCCGCGGTCCCTGCGGTCCGGATCCGGCCCTGTCGCCTCGGCCCGTTTCGCGACAGGATTGTCAGGGTAACGTCGCCCCCGCACGTGGGGCGCTGCGTCGAACCCCTCGGAACCTGGCGATTTTCGACGGTCCAGGTACCCTCTTTTCCCGTCGGCCACGCGGCGCGGACCATGCAACTCCGTGGAGCGTCGGGACGGTTCGTTCCTCTTCCTTCGTCGCACCCGCTTCCGACTTCCGAAAGGCTTGCCGTCCGATGTCCGCCCCTTCCCGCCCCGCACGAACCATCCGGATGCGGATGCGCCTCGTCGTCGGGATCGTCCTCGGCGGGGCCGCGCTGGCGGCGTGTTCGTCCGTGAACGACGGCGCCGTGGACGCCGCGAACCGCACCCCGTCGGACGTGCCCATCCTGGCCGACGCGTCCGACTCCGACGGCGGCGAGCCGAAGGGCACGTCCCGGGACGCCTCGGGCGCGGAGATTTCGTCGAGTCCCCTCTCGGGCAGTCCGCTCTGCAACGTGTTCGCGGCGGGGACCCCGTGTGTTCCCGACGTTCCCGCCCGCCTGAGCGCGGTGTGCTCCGTCCCCGGCGTGACCGACGCGGGAGCTTCCCGTGACGCCGCGCCTCAGACCAAGGACGCGGAAATCACCATGGACGCGAGCCCCGTCCCCTACGACGCCGACGTCGACGGCGGTGCGGGCGAGACCGTGGCCTGCCGCGTGGACGCCCTCGGCGACGGGACGTTCGGTCCGACGTGCCGCGTCGCGGGCCCGGGCAGGGACGGCGCGGAGTGCATGACCGGTTCGGACTGCGCCGCCGGCTTCGATTGCGTCGGTCGTCCGGGTCGATGCCGTGCGTATTGCTGCAACTACGCGTGCGGTGCCCACGCGTTCTGCGACGTCGAACCTCTCGCGGCCCCCCCCCTCGTGAACGTGCCGGTGTGCTCGCCGGTCGAGGCCTGCCGACTCCTCGCCGATGGCACATGTCCCTCCGGGAAGACCTGTGCCGTGGTCGACAAGGACGGCACCACGAGCTGCGTCACCGTCGGTCCGAGCCGCGCGGGTCAGGATTGCGAACGCGCGCACTGCGGAGACGGACACACCTGTCTGGGGCAGCCCGGTTCCCGTCAGTGCTTCAAGCTGTGCCACGTCAACGTCCCCGACGACTGTCCCAGCGACCAACGGTGCAAGGGCAGCATCCAGCTCTTCAGCGATCCGAGCATCGGCATCTGCGAGTGACGACGGGCCGTCCGCGGACGCTCCCGAACCGTCGCGGACGGTGCGTGCGTCCGAGAGCCACCAGGAATTCCCCGCATTTCCTAGGGGGATGCGGCTGACCGTCCGCGACCGACATCGGGCACGCCTCCTGCGAAGGGGGCGCCCATGGTCGTGTCCACGCTCTCCGAACGCATCGCCCGGGACGGTCTCGAATCCGTGGAGGATGCCGACCTCCTCACCCTCGTCTTTTCGGACGAAGTCCGGAGCTGGTCGGATGGCCGAGCCCGTGCGGTCGCGTGGCTCGAGCTCTACGGGGGCTTGAACGGCGTCGCGCGCGCCTCCCCCTTCGTCCTGGCGGAGCAGGGCCCCATGGCGGCGCGCGACGCGTTCCGGATCGCGGCCGCCGTCGAAATCGGACAACGCGTCGCCCGCCGGCGCTCCTCCGGGGAGCCCGTCCCGGCGTTCCCCGAGAGTCGGGCGGTGGACGATTGGGCGCGTCCACGACTCTCCTCCCTCGATCACGAGGAGTTGTGGCTCCTCGCGCTCGACGGCCGGAACCACCTCCGCGCCGCCAAACGCGTCGCCCAGGGAGGTCTGCACGGGCTCCACGTGTCGACGCGGGATCCCCTCCGCTTCGCGCTACGGGAAGCCGCGAGCGCGTTCATCCTGGTGCACAACCATCCGAGCGGCGATCCCACGCCGAGCGACGAGGACCTCGTCTTCACCCACCGAATCGAGACCGCAGGGACCCTCGTCGGTGCACCTCTGCTCGATCACGTGGTCGTCGCGTCGAGCGGATTCGTCTCGATGGCGGACGAAGGACTCCTCGCCTGCGCCGTCAGCGGGCCACGCGACGCGGAATCGCGAGCACCTCGTCGAGGGTCGCGGGGGCGTGGAGGAACGCGTAGGTCGCTTCCGTCGCGAGGACCCTCTTGAGATACCCGCGCGTCTCCTCGTACGGGATCTGTTCGACCCACACGTCGAATTCCGCGTTCGGTCGCGCGGTCACCCACCGGTTCACGGCCCCGGCGCCACCGTTGTACGCCGCGATGGCGAGGGACGGGTTGTGGGCGTAGGTCGCGCGCAAGGAAGCGAGGAGGCGCGTGCCGAGGGCCACGTTCACTTCGGGACGTTTGAGGGCCGCCTCGTCGGAAGGCAGTCCGGTGCCGCGCGCGGTGAGCGCCGCCGTGGGCACGATCAGTTGCATGAGTCCGAAGGCGTTGGCGTGGCTCCGCACGTCCGCGACGAACGACGATTCCTCGCGCATGATCGCCCACGTGAGCGCCGGCGAGAGACCCTTGGCCGCACTCTCGGCGACGACCAACTCGCCGAATGCCCTCGGGAACGCCGCTTCCCACCCCGCCCGCCAACCGCCCACCGGATAGTGCGGCAGGTACGCGCGCTGCTGGCTCCGGGCGATGGCGAAGCCGATTTCAGGAGCGTTCGCCTCGTCGAACATCCGACCGACTTCCCAGGCCGTCGCCGGATCGCGTCCCTCGTCGAGGACTCCCGTCGCGGCGACCTCGCGTCGTGCGGATTCCGGCTCCCCCACCTCGAGGAGACCGACGACGACTTCCACCCCACCCTCGGGCACCGGAGCGACCGTCGGCGCGGGCGTCGCGGCATCCCGTTCGATGGCTTTCGCCAGCGTGTCCTTCGCGCGCGCGGGGTCGGATGCTGCCAGCGCGGTGTACGCCTGGGTCATGTAGTACGTCAGTGGGTACGTCTCGACGATCCGCGCGTACCGCACGTCCGCGTCCGCGCGATCTCCGAGCCGTTCGGAAACCTTCGCGCGGAAGTACGCGGCGCGCCCCGCCGTCGCCCAATGGCGGTCGTCCGGGTCGAGTTCGAGGATCCTGTCGAGAGGTACCTTCGCGGCGGCGAAGTCTCCTCGCGCGAACCGCAACAGGGCGACGCGGAAAAGCCCCTCCATCCGCATGTCCCCTTCGGGATAGGAGTCGGGGAGCGTCATCAACATCGAGGTGAAGCGCTCTTCGTTCCCTGCATCCAGCGCGAGCAGTGCCCCGTGGAGGCGCGCGTCGTCGGCGAACCGATGCTTGGGAAGCAGCTCCTCCACCTTCGCGAAGCGGTCCCGCGCCTCGTCCGTTCGCTTGGCGTGCAGGCTCGCCTTCGCTCCGGCGAACAGCGCCTTCGCCATTCCGTCGTACGTGGCGCAAAGTCCGATCGCGTCGCCCCAGGCATCCGCGGCCGTGGGAGCCTTCGTCTTGGCCAACGCCTCCGCTCTCACGATGGCGGCCTTGCACGCGGCTTCCGTAGGCTTCGGTCCCTTCGTGGCGAGCACCGCGTTCGCCTCCGTCAGGGCCTTCTTGGGCTCCTGGGCGTCGAGCCACCCCTGCGCGAGGCGCGCGCGCTCGCTCGCGTCCAGTTCGGAGGACACCTTCGGGTCCACCTTCCGGAGCTTCGCTCCCAGGACGGCACGGAGGGCAGGAACTCCGCCGATTTCGGCGCTTCGGGGCGCATCCAAAGTCACGCGGGTCGCGAGTTCGTACGCCTCGCGCAGGACGGTGGCGTCGTCCTGCGCTCGCGCGTCGAGCGCCTTCGCGAGTCGGGTCGCCACCTCCGGCCAGCGGGGAAGCTTCGCGCCCTTCTCGAGCCACGTTCGGTAGATCGCGATCGCTTCGAGATCGTGTCCGGTCTCCGCGGCCGCCTGGGCGACGACGAGGATCGCGTCGTTCGACGCCGAGCTCGACGTGGGAACGCGCCGCGCCCGATCCATGGCCGCATCGGGGAGCCCTTGCTTCGCGTAGCTTTCGGCCGCGCGCAAGTTGGCGAACGGTGCGATCGCACACGTGGGCCCTCCGACGACCGCGCCGCCCGCGCGATCGAAGGCTTGCGCGGCGCGGACCACGTCCCCGGCGGCGTTCGCGAGCCGACCTTCGAGGTAGTCCCACGGGCACGCCTCGCCCGCGAGCAAGGCGACCTGCCCTCGGGCGACGAGGAACGCCGCGAACGCCCCCCGATCGTCCCTCTGCCGAAGTGCCGTCTTCACCGACCCGAGCCGCGGATCGTCCAGGAGGGACCGCACCCGGGGCCATCCACGAGCATCCGGCGTCGCGCTCCGCGGCGCGGCGAGCACGGCGGACGAAGGCATCGGAGGTCGGGTCGGCGCGGAATTCTCGGCGCGTCGGCAACCCGGGGTCGCGCACGCTGCGAGACCGACGATCGCCACCGCCCCGAATTCGCGCGCACGGACGGGAATGGACGTCTTCCGGCTTCGGCGGTTCCGCGTCGTCATCGTCGACGTCCCCCCGGGGCCGAACGCTCGGAACGATGGGCGTCTTCCGCGTCGTCCTCGGCACGCGCCTCGGCTCGGCGGGCACGGTCCTTCTCCCACGAGGCGCGGTGCTCGAGGGCGAGCCGTTCACGTTCCTTCGTGGTCGCGAGCTCGCGGACGCGCTCCGTCAGCGCCGCGTCGGCGTCGGCCACGCTTCGCGTCGCCTCCGAAGCCCGAGCGGCGAGACGACCGTGTTCCACGTCCGCGGCCCGCACGTACGCGTCGAACCGCGTCAGGTCGAGCGCGCGGAGGACACCGGACTCGAGCGCACTCCGCTCCCGCTCCCCGACGGCGAGAACGGCGGCGTCGTGCCTTCGCACGTCCTCGATGGCGGCCGAAAGCGCCCGTTCCTTTCCGCATCGAACCGCGTTCGCGCGCGCGACCGCCTCCTCCGCGCGTCGTACGTCGTCCGAACGACGCGAGAGGAGCGCCTCGAGCGGGTACGTGTGCGGGGCGGCCATGGTCTCCATTGTATCGCGCGACGCTCGTCGCGCCCGCAGGACAACGTCGTCGGCCGTCTCTCGAAAATCCAGATTTCGACGGTCGTGCCGGTCCGCCGTCGTCACCGGAAAGGGTCTCCCCCGGCGTCGAGGAGGGGAAGCGTCAGCCCGCGGCCCAATCCTGCAGGGACGTGACGGGCGTGGCCATGTCCCCGCGGGTCGCCTCGAGGGCGTCGACCGCCGCGAGGGCGGCAGCCGTCGTGGTGAAGTAAGGCAGGTTCGCGAGGAGCGCCTGACGACGCAGCGAGAAGCTGTCCTTCACTTCCTTCGCGCCGATCGTGGTGTTGACGACGATGGAGACGCTCCGACTCTTGAGCGCGTCCACGATGTGGGGCGTCCCTTCGTTCACCTTGTTGACGACGTCGACGGGAATGCGGGCCCGGGCGATCGCGGTCGCGGTGCCGCGTGTCGCGCAGATCTCGTACCCGAGCGCGCGCAGACGTCGCGCGATGAGACACGCCACGGGCTTGTCCTCGTCCTTCACGCTGAGGAACGCTCGGCGCCGCTGCTTGCTTCCCCGCGTCATCGTCGCGCCGACGTCCACTCCGCCCGCGAGCATCGCCTTGCCGAACGCCCGGGAGAAGGTCTCCGCGATCCCCATCACTTCTCCGGTCGACCGCATTTCCGGACCGAGGATGGTGTCGACGCCGGGGAACTTGGAGAACGGGAACACGCTGACCTTCACGGAGACGTGGCTCGGCACGACGTCGTCGTGGATGTCGAGTTCGTCCAACGACTTCCCGACCATCACTTTCGCGGCGATCTTCGCGAGCGGTCGTCCGGTCGCCTTCGAGACGAACGGGACCGTACGGCTCGCGCGCGGATTCACCTCGAGGATGTAGACGTCCGAGCCCTTCACCGCGAGTTGGACGTTCATCAGACCGACGACACCGAGTTCGAGCGCCAGCATCCGCGTCTGTTCCTCGATGTTGAGAACGAGCTCCGGTGGCAACGAGTGGGGAGGCAGGATGCTCGACGAATCCCCCGAGTGGATGCCGGCCTCCTCGATGTGCTGCATCACCCCGCCGATGACGACGCGTTTCCCGTCGGAAACGCAGTCGACGTCCACTTCGATGGCGTCCTTCAGGAATTCGTCGACGAGGATCGTCGTCGACCCGGCTTCCTTCGCCGCTTCGACGGCCTGATGTGCGAACTTCTCCAGCTCGGCGCGCGAGTACGCGATGACCATCGCGCGTCCTCCGAGGACGTAGCTCGGTCGGACCAGCACCGGATAGCCGATGGACTCCGCGAGCTTGATGGCCTCCTCCACTCCCGTGGCGATTCCGCTGCGCGGGCGCTTCAGCGCGAGTTTGGTGAGTACTTCGTCGAACCGTTTCCGGTCCTCCGCGCGGTCGATGGCGTCGGCGCTGGTGCCGAGGAGCGGTACGCCGCGTTCCTTCAGCGGAACGGCCAGCTTGAGCGGCGTCTGCCCTCCGAACTGGACGATGACCCCTTCGGGCTTTTCCTCGTCCACGATGGCGAGGACGTCCTCGAGCGTGAGCGGCTCGAAGTAGAGACGATCGGCGGTGTCGAAGTCGGTCGAGACCGTCTCGGGGTTGCAGTTGACCATGATGGTCTCGAACCCGATTTCGCGGAGCGCCTGCACCGCGTGCACGCAGCAGTAGTCGAACTCGATGCCCTGTCCGATGCGGTTCGGGCCGCCTCCCAGGATGAGCACCTTCCGCTTCGAAGCGTTCGCCCCCGATTCCGACTCGGATTCGTAGGAGGAATAGAGGTAGGGCGTGTGCGCGACGAACTCCGCCGAACAGGTGTCGACACGCCCGTACACGGGCACGATGCCGTGGGACTTGCGGAGCGCGCGAACGTCGTCCTCGCATCCGCCGGCGAGCGCGGCGATCTGCCGATCCGAGAAACCCATGCGCTTCGCGCGACGCAGCGAACGCGGGTCGGTTTCCCCGGCCGCGAGCTTCGCTTCGGTGTCGAGGATGGCGCGCATCTGCGCGAGGAACCACGGATCGATTCCGGTGAGCGCGTGGAGACGCACCTCGTCGATGCCGACACGCATCGCGTCCGCGACGTAGAAGAGCCGTTCCGCGCTCGGAATCGCGACGAGCTTCTCGAGCGCCGCGCGCTGTTCCGCCGGACTCGGCGGAGGAAGGGACTTCGGCGGCTCGAAATCCGGAGCCTCCATGCCGAGGTCGCGCACGCGTTTCGGTTCGGCGAGGAGGCGGTAGTCCACCTTCGATACGAGCGAGACGAGACCGTCCTTTCCGGTCTCGAGGGAGCGCGCGGCTTTCTGCAGCGCTTCGGCGAACGTCCGACCGATGCTCATCGCCTCGCCGACGCTCTTCATCTGGGTGCCGAGCGTCGCGTCCGCTCCCGGGAACTTCTCGAACGCGAACCGAGGCCACTTCACGACGACGTAGTCGATGACGGGTTCGAAGGCCGCGCTCGTCTTGGTGATGTCGTTCGTGAGCTCGTCGAGCGTGTAGCCGACGGCGAGCTTCGCCGCGATCTTCGCGATCGGATACCCCGTCGCCTTGGACGCGAGCGCGCTCGACCGCGACACGCGCGGGTTCATCTCGATCACGTAGATGCGCCCGTCCTTCGGGGACACGGCGAACTGCACGTTCGAGCCGCCGGTCTCGACGCCGATCTCCGTCATCACCGCGCGGGCGGCGTCGCGGAGCCGCTGGTACTCGCGGTCGGTGAGCGTCATCGCCGGGGCGACGGTGATCGAGTCGCCCGTGTGCACGCCCATGGGGTCGATGTTCTCGATGGAGCAGACGACGATGAAGTTGTCCGCCCGGTCGCGGATCACTTCCAGTTCGTATTCCTTCCACCCGACGACGCTCTCCTCGATGAGCACTTCCGTCGTCGGCGACTGATCGAGCGCCCAGGCGACCTTCGCCTCGAATTCTTCCTTCGTGAAGGCGATACCTCCGCCCGTTCCACCCATGGTGAAGGACGGACGCAGGATCGACGGGAACCCCGTGTCCTTCACGATGGCCCAGGCCTCCTCGATGGAGTGGGCCACGCCGGCCCGCGGGCACGAGAGCCCGATCTTCTCCATCGCCGCCTTGAAGAGCGAACGATCTTCCGCCTTGGCGATGGCCTCGGGGCGGGCGCCGAGCATCTCGACGCCGAACTTCTCGAGGACCCCCTCCTCGCGGAGCTTCAGTGCGAGGTTCAAGGCCGTCTGACCGCCGAGGGTCGGGAGAACCGCGTCCGGTCGCTCCTTCTCGATGATGGCCGCCACCGAACGCCAGTCGAGCGGCTCGACGTAGGTGCGCGCCGCCATGGCCGGGTCGGTCATGATCGTCGCCGGGTTCGAGTTCACGAGGACGACGTCGTACCCCTCTTCCCGGAGCGCCTTCGCGCCCTGGGTACCGGAGTAGTCGAACTCGCAGGCCTGACCGATGACGATGGGTCCGGCGCCGAGGAGGAGAATCTTTCGAAGATCCGTTCGTCGCGGCATCGGAGACGCCGAGTTAGCAGGCGCCGCCGTGGACTTCTACCCTCGGCAGCACGACCGCGCGTTTCCCACCCGAAACCCCGGACGTCACACGGGTTCCGGTGCGTTCTCGCTTGCCCCGGAATCCCGGGCCGTCGTACGCCCCTCGCCCGGGGAGCGCCGCGCCATGCACGTCCATCTCATCGCACCGTCCAACGAGGACTCGACCTACATCAAGCCGCTCTGGGCCGCGACCTTGGCCGCCCACACGCCCGACGACGTCGACCTCACCTTCCGCGACGACGGTCTCGACCCGATCGATCACGACAAGGAGAGCGACGCTCCTGATCTCGTCGCGATCAGCGTCAGCTCGAAGACCGCCGCACGCGCGTACACGTTGGCGGACGAATACCGCCGCCGCGGGAGCAAGGTCGTCCTCGGAGGGATCCACGTCACGGCCCTGCCGGAAGAAGGGCTCGCGCACGCGGACGCCATCGTCTCCGGCGAAGCCGAGTGGATCTGGCAGGACGTCCTCGCAGACGCCAAGAAGGGCAGGCTCGGCAACCCCAAGTCCCTCACGAACCGCAACGTCTACAAGCACGAGAAGATGCCGGAGCTCGTGGGTCTTCCGGTTCCGAAGCGCTCCATCACGCAGTCGGTGAAGTACGTCCCGTTCGACGTGGTCCAGACGACCCGCGGATGCCCGTTCCCCTGCGAGTTCTGCAGCGTGTCGACCTACAACGGCACGACCTTCCGATTCCGTCCCGTCGCCGAGGTGATTCGCGAACTCGAGATGGTCGGACCGCGCGTCCTCTTCGGGGACGACAACGTGATGGTGCACACCAAGTACAGCCACGAACTCTTCGAGGCCATGGTGCCGCTCAAGAAGTCGTGGGTCGGACAGGCGTCCCTCGCCGCCCTCCACAAGGTGGAGAACATCGAGGTGATGGCGCGTTCCGGATGTCGCGCCCTCTTCATCGGCTTCGAGTCGGTGGACGACGCCGTGGTCCGGGTCGTCGGCAAGAAGCAGAACAAGCCGCGCAAGTACCAGGAGATCGTGAAGAAGCTCTCCGATCACGGCATCGCGATCTGGGGCAGCTTCGTCTTCGGGTTCGACGAGGACGTCGGCGACTCCTTCGAGAAGACCGTCGACTTCTGCATCGAGTCGAAGATCACGATGGCCCTGTTCGCGCTCCTCACGCCCTACCCCGGCACCCGCCTCTACAAGCGCTTGAAGAGCGAGGGACGCCTCACGAAGGACGCGTGGTGGCTCTCCCAAGACCACGACACGGGTGCGCCGTTCTACCAACCCGCCCGCATGTCCCGGGACCAGCTCCGCGACGGCTGGGTGAAGGCCTGGCAACGGATGTACTCGTACCGGTCGATCCTCAAGCGGTTCGATCCCGGCCTCGATCACTCGTGGATCCAGAACCTCGCCTACTGGCCCCTCAACCTCATGATGCACGAGCTCGCCGAACGGAAGATCGCCGGCGGGGACCGCGAGTGGAGGAAGCACCGCTCCCTCGAGGTCCCTTTCGGGCTCTGACGCCCCACGTCGGACGAGGCGCGTCGGTTCCAGCGCTTCCGACGCTCCTCGGGGCTCGTCCACGGCTCTTCCGAGCGCGACCACAAATTTGGCCGGGCCCGGGTCCCCTTCTTAGCGTGGGAGACCATGAGTGGGATGGCCCGGAGCGCGGAAGCCGGCAGCGCGACGTCGTCGCCGTCCGGATTTTCGGCGGCACGCGATGCCGCCCCGCTTCCGCGTCCCTTCGGGCGCCTCCTCCTGCTCAAGCTCCTGGCCCGGGGCGGTATGGGCGACGTGTACCTCGCCGCCACGACGGGCATCGAAGGCGCGGAACGTCCCTGCGTCGTCAAGACCGTGCGGCGCGATCACATCCACGACGGCTCCTTCGTCGCGCGGTTCCTCGACGAGGCGCGTGTCCAGTCCCAGCTCCAGCATCCGGGCGTGACCCACGTCCTGGAGGCGTCCACCGACGAGAACGGCGAGCCGTTCACGGTCGTGGAATACGTGGAAGGCCGGTCCCTCGCCGATCTTCGACAGCGCGCGTCGCAGTTGGGTTCGCGCATCGGCTGGCCCGAAGCCGTGGCGATCACCATCGAGATGGTGCAGGCCCTCGCGCACGTCCACGAACGCGCGGGATCCGATGGTACGCCGCTCGGCATCGTCCACCGCGATCTGTCCCCGCAGAACGTGATGGTCGGCTACGCGGGCGAGGTGAAACTCATCGACTTCGGCACCGCCCGTGGACACAACCGCCGGTGCCACACCGTCGCGGGCGTCGTCTTCGCGAAGCCGGGCTACGTGTCCCCGGAGATCGCGCGTCAGGAAGTGGGGGACGGCCGGATCGACCTCTACGCCGTGGGCGTGATGCTCTGGGAACTCTGCGCGTCGAAGCGGTTCCTGAACGGCGACCCGCAGCTTCACCTCGAACGTGTCGCCCGTGGGGACATGGATCTTCCGCCGCTCTCCGGTCTCGTCGGCGCGCCGCCCCTTCTCGACGAGATCATCGAGAAGCTCACCCACAACGATCCCGACGCCCGGTTCCCGACCGCGGCCTCGGCGGTCCCGGAGCTCGGCGCCGTCCTCGCGATGGCGCCGCCCGTGAAGAACTCGGAGCGAGGCGTGCGCGCGCGCGTCTCGGCGCTGATGCGGGCCCTCTGGCCCAACGAACCGAGTCGATGCCGGGCGGAATTCGCACGGCTTCTCCGCGTGGCGAAGAAGAAGGAAGTCGAGAAGCAGACGCCGAGTTCGTCGCGGACGGAGGTGATCGCCTCGCAGCTCACCGACGACCCCATGCGACTGACGGGGACCCCTTACCGAATCCTCAGCATCCTCGGAGAAGGAGCCTCGGGCGTCGTGTACGAGGCCGAACACGTCGAGCTCGAACGCAAGGTCGCCCTCAAGGTGCTGACCCACGAGCACGCGCACCTCGAACCGAGTCTCGATCGGTTCCGCCGTGAAGCGCGCTCCGTGGCCAAGCTCTCGCATCCGAACCTCGTCGCCCTCCACGATTTCGGACGCTCGTTGGACGGCCGTGTGTTCCTCGCCATGGAGAGGCTCGAGGGCGAGACTCTCGAGAAGAGACTCGCGCGCGACGGCGTCCTGCCGTGGCGAACGGCCGTGAAGTACGCGATCGACGTCACGCGTGCCCTCGAGACCGCCCACGCCGCCGGACTCGTGCACCGGGACATCAAACCAGCCAACCTCTTCGTGACGACCCGAGGCGTCGTCAAGCTCCTCGACTTCGGCCTCGCGACGGCCTTCGCGACCCAAGGGCGCGCGAAGGAGGACGGCTTCGCGGTCTTCGGGACGCCGGAATACATGGCACCGGAGCAAGCGGCGGGCGACCCCGTCGATGGACGTGCCGACATCTACGCCCTCGGTGCGGTCCTCTACGAACTCGTCACGGGGACGCGGGTCTTCGAAGGCTCGTCGAACGTCGAGATCCTGGGTCGACAGATCCGCGACACCCCGAAGTCGCCGCGTGCCCACGAGACCGCGCGCACCCTGCCCCGTTCGCTCGAGCAGCTCCTCCTCCGGACGCTTGCGAAAGCCGCGAAGGACCGCCCCCAGAACGCGGCCGCCCTCCGCGCGGCACTCTCGGCGATCCTGGAGAGCCCGGAGCGACGTCGAGAGACCGCGAAGCGTGCAGCCACCTGGTTCGGCCTCGCGGTCGTGTCGACGACGTTGGGCATCGGGATCGCGCGCAACGTGTCCCTCGTCCCGGAACGGCCGGCGGCTCCCGACGTCACGCCGATGGCGCGCACGTCGCAGCCTCTTCCCCCGAGTCCCTCCGAACCGGAACGCACGTCGGAACCGTCGCTCCCGACGGCCGATGTCGCACCCCACGGCCCCGAGCCGACCGTGTCCCCCGTCGCGCCGACCGTCGTCACGACCGTGGCGCCCGTCGTCGTGAGCTCGGAACGCGAGCTCGTGGAGGTACGCAAGGAGGTCCGCGGAAAGACGAACGATCCGCACCTTCTCCGGAAGTGGGCCCTGACGGCGAAACGGACGGGCGACCTCCGCGACGCGAAGCGCGCCGGGGAGATGTGGATGATGAAGGACGGCACCCTCGAACCCCGGATGTTCCTCTCCGGCGTCCTCGAGTCGAGCGGTCACCCGGGCGACGCCAAGGCGGTCCTCGACGAGTGGCTCGAACGCCACCCCGAGTCCGACCCGGCCCGCAAGGAGTCCGCGCGACTCGGCGCGAAGGTGGCGCTCGCGAAGAAGGAATTCGCGCGTCGCTGAGCCGGCGCGTCGCGGCGTCGTCGAGGCCGCTCGGCACGTCCGGAGAAACCGGGTGCCGAGGGTCGGAGCGGTCGTTCGCCGTCAGCGCGACGCGTTCAGGGCGTGCACATGCCCGACTGGGGCTTGTCGATCATGGAGATCTTCCCGCGCGCGTCCGCCCCGATCTTCTCCTTCGGGAATCGGGATTCGCAGGTCTTGAACGCCAGCTTGGCGTTCGCGCAGTCCTTGAGGACGAGGTACGCGTCGCCCATCCCGTAGAGCGTGCGGTCGAGCACGTTCGACTTGGGATACTGCTTCAGGATCCGGTTGAATTCGCCGAGCGCTCCCGCAGGACGACCTTCCCTGAGGGACGCGTCGCCCATCATGTACAGGACGTCGTCCGCCTTGTCGTCGGTCGCGTACTTCGCGACGAACTCGCGTCCGAGGTTGCGCGTGAGGCCCCAGTCTTTCTGGCTGTAGGCGCTCTCGATGGCCCCGAGGTGGGCGTTCTTCTCGGGCGGAATCACGAGCGGCGGCGCCTTGGTGGGCTGGGAATCCTGGGCACGCTTGAGATCGTCGATGCGTCCGTCCATCTCGGTGCGCGTCGCCGAGACCTCCTTCCGGAGGTCCTCGATGCCGTGCGTGGCCTCGTCGATGCGCGCCGCGAGGGCGTTCATCTTCGACTTGTCCGAGAGCGCTTCCGTGCTCGCGTCCGCGTTCGCACGGAGGGCGTTGTCGAGACGTGTCCGCGTCGCTTCGAGATCCTGCCGGAGCTGCGCGATCTCCGCGCGGTTCGCTTCCATCATCTGATCGGACGCCGTCTGCTTCTTGAGCATCTCGTCCGTATCCTTCTGCTGCGCGAAGATGCCGCAACCTGCGACGAGCCACGCCGAGGAGACGAGGGCGATCGGGGAAAGCACCGTCGAAACGCGGGAAACGAACGAGTTCGTGGAGCGCATGGCCCGTTTGTAGCACCCGTGGAACGGAGTGGTCGAATTCCGGACGAACGGGGGTACGTCGCTCGTGGACGCGCGCGAAACCGGCGAATTCCTTGTCATCATCGCTGTGCTCGCCTAGTCACGTCCCACGACCGATGTCCGAGGGAAGGCTTCCCGCAGGGATCGAAGTAGGCAAAGGGTCCCCGTACTGGGCCGTGCTCGTCTTGGCGATGCCGACCGTGATCGCGATGCTCTCCCAGAGCGCCGTGAACGAGATCGACGTCGTCTTCTTCTCCCATCTGCCCTGTCCCGATTCCTCGAACGCCCAGGCGGCCCTCCTCCCTTCCCTGATCGTGACGTGGCTCTTCGGCGGCTCCCTGTCCGCCGTGAGTGTCGGGACGCAGGCCCTCACCGCGCGACGCTTCGCGGAGGGCAACCTGAAGGCCGCCGGGCAAGTGCTCGCGAACGGCGCCTGGTTCTGCCTCGTCGCGGGCCTCGTCGGTTCCGTGCTCGGTCTCGCGCTGCTGCCGCAGATCCTGGGCCTGATGATCAAGGTCCCCGAGGTGCGGGACATCGCGGTGTCCTACACGCAGTGGCGCCTCATGGGCATCATCTCCATGGCCATGACGATGGCCATCAAGTCCTTCTTCGACGGCGTGGGCAAGACGTACATCCACCTCGTGAGCGCGCTCGTCATGAACGCGTTCAACGTCCTCCTCTGCTGGATGTTCATCTTCGGGAACTTCGGCGTCCGCGCGATGGGCGCCTCGGGCGCGGGCTTCGCGGCCTTCGTGTCGACGTGGATCGGGCTCTTCATCATGCTCGTGTACGCTTGGCTCGTACGCGACGACTACGATCCGGTGCGTTGGTCGAACCTCTCGCGCAAACTGACGTGGGACATCCTGAAGCTCTCGGTGCCCGCGGCGATCGCGACGATCACGCTGATGATCGGCTTCGGCACGTTCACGAGTATCGTCAACAAACTCGACACGTTGGAGGCCTCCCGACAGGTCGTCGGCCAGTGCGGCGGCGTCGAGGCCGTCAACGGCGCCGCGACGACCGACATCGTCGCCATCCTCAAGCTCACGCTCACGGCCTGCATCGCCTTCGGCACCGCCACGGCGACGCTCGTCGGTCAGTCCCTCGGAGCCAAGAATCCCGACGCCGCGTCGCGCTACGGCTGGGCGAGCATCCGTCTGGGTGCCCTCATCTTCGGAGTCATCGGCATCGCGGAAGGCGTCGTCTTCACGCCGCAGATCATCGCGTTCATCACCCAGTCCGAAGCCGTGCGCGAAGCGGCGACGCTCCCCCTCCGCGTCATGGGAATCGTCACTCCCGTGATGGCGGTCGCCATGATCATGAGCGAAGCCCTCTTCGGTGCCGGCAACACCAAGTTCGTCGCGCTCGCGCAGCTCACCTTGGTGTTCGGAGTCCTCGTGCCGCTGGCGTACGTGCTCGGCATCGTCCTCCACGTCGGGCTGATGGGCATCTGGGTGTCCGCGTGCGTCTACGCGACACTGGCGGCGCTCACCATGTGCCTCAAGTTCCACGGCGGAGCGTGGAAGAACATCCACCTCTGACTGCCCGCCCGAGGTCTCCGTGAGCGCCGCGAACGGCGCCCCGCGTCACTTCATCATCTCGCGGAAAAGCTCCTCCTCGGAGAGGGGCTTCTTGTCCGCGGCGGGCGGAGGTGATGCGTCGACACCGCCGTCCCGCGCTCCCGAGCCCATCATCTGCGCGAACATCTCGTCCTCGTCGAGCAGGTCCGCGGCCTTCGTCGGCTCGTCGTGGGGAACTTCCGGCGGAGCGGGCGCCTTGCCCCCCGGCCACGCGGCCTTGTCCGCGTCGGAGCAGGGAAGCGGATTGGCGCGGTCCTCCTGCACGCACTCCATCTGCCAGGCTTCGCGGGGAGGCACGTGGAGGCGCGCCGCCGTGGCCCGCGCCGCGCGGATGTCGGGAGCGATGGTCACGTCGCTGATCCATCGCACGTAGGTCACGAGCCCGAGAGCGACCGTCAGGATGCCGACGAACGGCATCACGACCCGGTACAAGCTCACCACGGGCCGCGAGAACCGGAAGCTCGCGATGAACAGGTTCAGCCCGAGCGGTGGCGCGCAGTACGCGATCTCGAGGTTGAGGAGGAAGATCATCGCGAGATGGTAAGGACCGAGCCCGAAACGCGCCGCGAACGGCATGATGAGCGGCACGGCCACGAGAATCGCGCTGAACCCGTCCATGAGCATGCCGAGGACGAGCAGGAACACGTTCATCACGACGAGGAACTGCCACGTCTCCCGCATCCCCAGAGCCAACATGGCGTCGAGCACGGTCTTGGGGATGTGCACGTCGATCACGTAACGAACGAGCGCGTTCGCCATCGCGAGGATGACGATCACCGCCCCCGCGAGCCCCATCGAGGACTTCACGATGCGCGGCAGGTCCTTCCTGAGGGAGATGTCCCGGTAGACGAACACCTCGATGACCAGCGTGTACGCGGCGGCGAGTGCGGCACTCTCGTCGAGGGACGTCAGCCCCGTCCCCAATCCGCCGAGGATCAGCACGGGGATGAAGAGCTCCCACTTCATCAGCCAGAACGCCGAGGCCATTTCGCCGAGCCGAGGCGTCTCCCGTCGCGCCTTCTCCTTGGTCCCCACGTACGCCGCGTAGACGCCGAGAAGCGCCATGACGAGGAAGCCGGGCAACAGGCCCGCCTTGAACGTCTTGTTGAAGTCGATGCCCGCCACGAGCGAGTACACGAGGATCGGAAGCGAGGGAGGCAGGAGGAGCCCGAGCGACCCACCCGTCGTCACGAGTCCCAACGCGAAGGCGTCGGAATACCCCTGTTTGCGGAGTGCGGGGTAGAGGAGGCCACCGATGGCCACGATCGTGACGCCACTTCCACCCGTGAGCGTCGTGAAGAACGCGCTGGCCACGATGCACACGAGCGCCAGACCACCGGGCAGCCATCCGAAGAACGCCGTCGACGCACGCACGATGCGGTCCGGGGTCTTCGACTCCGCCAGCACGTATCCGACGAAGGTGAAGAGCGGGATCGTGACGAGGATGGGAGAGTCCGCGAAGCGCTCGTCGAGGACGGTCGTCGCCATGAACCGCATGTGGCGTGACGTCGGTTCCGAGTGGAGGAGCCACGCGAGTTCCGTCGCTCCGCCCATCACGGCGAAGAGCGGCGTTCCGAGCAGCGCGAGTCCGACGACCAAGGCCGCCAGGAGTCCCCCGGCCCAAGCGGTGAGCACCACGATCACGCCGACGACGGCGAGGCTGACGCGCGAACCGCGACGGGTGTCGGACGGTCCGGGCATCCCGGACGGGCCAGGCGACGCGCTCACTCCGCCGCCTCCCCTTCCGGAGTCCCGACGTCGCGTCGGGGATCGTCCTCGTCACCATGGGCCGCATCCGGGTCCACCTTCACGTGCCCGGAAATCGCGAGCAGGGCGCGGAGCAGGAAGCGGAGCGCGAGCACCAAGAGGCCGAACGGAAAGATGAAGTTCGCCTCGCGGACGAGGATGCCCGCCGCACTCTCCGTACCCCCGGGCACGGAGACGAACGGCGCCCGCGATTCCGTCATGGCCTCCGGCATGAGCAGTCCGTCGACCGCCTCGGGGCCGAAGTGCGCGGTCCATCCGCCGTCGCGGATCCAGGCGTTCCATTCCGGAGCGTGGAGCCACGAGGCGTAGCGCGTGCCGACGAGGATCTTGGGTGCGGACTTCAGGTCGAGCGAGATCTGTCGGCCGAGGAGGAACGCGTCGTGAGCGAGCGCGGTCGCGACGTGGGACGCCTTCGATGACGCCGGCAAATCGCAGAGTTCGCGTGGGTCGTCGGGACACTGACGGAACGCCGGCGCCTTGAATCCCTCGACCGCGATGTGATCCACGAACGCCACGCTCGCGGTCGCGCACACGAGCGCCGCGGACGCCCAGGTCACCACGGCGAGCGGAACTCTGATCGTCGGCGCCACGAACCGCATCACCGCGTCGACGTTGATGTGTTTGCCCTTCGCCGTCGCGATGGATGCTCCGAGGAGCGCGAGCCAGAGGGTGAGGCGCGTGCCCAGACCGCGGAGTCCGCCGACGAGAGCGAGCGTGGACGACGACTGCATCCAGCCGAGGACGTTCGAGAAGTAGTCGCCGCCGACGCCCGCCCACGTCCGCCCCAGTGCGAGACCGACGACGACGGCGACGCTCACCGCGACGTTTCCGCGGACGTCGAGCTCGCCCCGATCGCTCCCGGGCCGCTCTCCGAAGGTCCGTCGTGCGATGGCGCGAGCGACGAATCCGAGCAACGTCGCGGACACGAGCGACCGCAACACGATCCCCGGCCGTGATTCGCCGGCCGCGAGCCCCTTCAGGACGATCCACGCGAAGAGCGACCCGATCTCCGCGAGGAGGACGCCCAAGGCGAGGCGCGCCTCCAGCCGGGTCCACGCGGCGTCGAGTCGGGAGAAAGGCTCACCCCACGGGCGTGGTGTCCGCGACTCGGACATTCACGCCGCCTTCGGAGCGCGCGGGATCACTTCCCCACGGCTTGCATCACGGCGTCGTACGCTTTCGCGTCGAACACGGTCCCACGAAGCTTCGCGCGCGTCGCAGCGAAGGCCGTCTTCCACGCTTTGACGTCCTCCGGACGTTCCGGCTTGTAGGTCGTCATCTTCGACTTCAGGTCTTCGAACGCCTTCTTGTCCTCGCCTCGGATGCGTTCGGTGAGCGCCTTGCTCGCGACCTCGCCCGTCGATTTGAGGATTTCCCGCTGTTCGTCGGAGAGCGCGTCGAGTTTCGCCCCGGAGAACACGAGCGCCCCGATCGCGTACCCGGTCGTCTGCAGATTCAGGTGGTCCAGGTTCGCGGCCCACTGGAGCTGCACCGCCGCGAGGCTCGGAGCGTTGATCACGTTGACCGTCCCGTTCCCGAGGGACGCGAGGATCTCCGGAACGCTCAACTTGGCGTACTTGTCGACGCCGATCGTCTCGTAGAGCTTCGGTGCGATCTCGTCACCGACGACCGCGAAGAGGTGCGGGTCCCGCTTCACGGCCGGATCGGCCTTGAGATCGCTCGGCCTCAGGACCTTGAAACCCTTCGTCATGAGGTGCGCCTCGCCGACGTCGCCGATGCCCACCACACGGAATCCCTGCTTCTCGACGTTCTCCTTCACGAGCGGCATGATCGCCGCGCGCGCCTTGTCGAGTTCGTCCCAGCTCTCGGCGAGTCCCGGCATCTGGAGCACGAGGACGTTCTTGTAGATGTCCGCGAGACCGTTGGCGGTGACGGCCGCACCGGAGAGCAGACCGCTCCGGATGTTGCCGACCATGGTGCGTTCGTCGCCGGCCGTCCCGTTCCAGTAGAAATCGAGGACCAACTCGCCCTTCGATTTCTCCTTCACCGCCTTGGCCCAGACGCGGAACACGGTGCCCCAGGGAGAGAACTCCGGAGCGAGCGTCCCGATCTTGATCACCGTCGGCTTCTTCTTCGGAGGGTCGTCGGCGTACGTCCCCGTCGTGAACGACGCGATCGACGTCGCGGCCAGCGCCGCCAGGATCCACTTGCGCACCATCACGGAACCTCCTCGGGCATCCGGGACGGGACCCGGAGAGCAGTCCTTCATTGAACGACGTCCGCGGGTACCGCGCAAGGTCGGCACGCGCGTGCCGCCCTCCACGACCACGTCGGTCGTTCACGTCACTTGAACTCGAACCCGCAGCGCCGCTTGGCTTCCTCCGTGCTCGCGCGGGCGGCTTTCCGCCGGGCGAGCAGGTTCGGCAGGCGTTGCGTGGGGTCCGGGTCGCCCTCCCGAGTCACCTCCGAGAGGAGACGTTCGTAGAGCGCCTTGTCCTGCCGCTTGCACGCGTATTGGATGGCGTAGTTCACCTGCACGTTGAGCGACTTCCGTCCGGTCTGCGCGAGCGCGGCCTCGAACATGTCGCGCGCCTGGTCCATCTCCGCCATCGGCGATCGCGCGTGGTACGCGGCGAGGACGACCGTGGCCGATGCGTGGTAGTACCCGCCGTCGAGTTCCCGGGAACGCTCCAACATCTCGACCGGGACGAACAACTCGCCGAGCAGCGTCGTCTCGTCCTGGAAGAGACCGATACGACCGAGTCGCGCGTACCCGAGCCAGAACAGCGTGGCAGCATCCTCCACGTCCGTGAAGTTCGACTTCAGCCACGTCCGGAGCGAGGCGGGAGACTTCTTCGCGTCGGCGTATCCCGACGCGTGCCGACCGAGGAGCTCCTCGCCGTACCCGATGGCCTTCTCGAATGCGCGACGTGCGCGCCGCCGGTGGTACTCCGCGACGTCGTCGTCGCCATTCGCGTAGGCCGTCTCGTAGTCGTCCTGGGGAAACGCGGTCGCGTATCCCGTCCAACTCTTGGTGAGCATGAACAGGGCGTCCTCGTTGTCGGGTGCGAGGAAGTGCATTCCTTCGAGCTGCGTGATGCCGGAAGCGGCCGCCGAACGGGCGAGCTCGTAGTCCTCGATCGAGTCGACCACGACCGACGCTCTGCGCGTCGCCTCGATCTGTCCGTTCATGATCATCGACTTCACGCAGCCCGTGGTCGCGAGGAGCGCGAACGCTGCGGACACGAACACGATGGATCTGGGGAGCATCGTCCATTCGTACGAGGCGACCGTCGGCGAAGTCAAACGAGGACGGCGGCGCCGCATCGTGGCCCCAGGACGTCGCTCAGCGATTCGTCCGTGCACCACGGACGAGCCAACACGCGGCGCGCGTCCGGACGCGGACGTCCGGGTCCGCGAGGAGCGGCACCGCGCGGGCCGACCGACCGAGGTCCGCCAGGGCGCGTCCGGCATCCGAGCGTGCCGCGGAATCGGGCGAGACGAGGTCGCTCTCGATCCACGCCTGCACGCGCGGGTCCCCGAGACGAGCGAGCGCGTTCCGGGCCGTCCGGCCGGACGCTCCGGGAACGCGGGCCTCCTCGACGAGGGCGGCCACGGCCCGTTGCCGTGTCCCGTCGTCAGCGGCCAAGCGAGCCCGGGCCGCGGTCGTGACGTCGGCATCGCCGTCGGGGGAGTCGTACGCACGCTTCTCGAGAGCGAGGCGCAGCGCCTTCGCGTCGTCGCACGTCCGCCCTCCGTCGGGGCACGGACGATCCGGCGCGACGGCGATGCCGTGCACCTGTTCGCGTTTGCTCCCGGCGAGGATCGCGCGGAGCACGATCGACCACGCAGCGGCCACGATCTCCCGGTCGTCGCGGAGCTCGTGACGACGAAGGATCGACCCCGCGGCGGCGATCGCGGCGGGACCCGTCTCGCGGGCGAGAAGGACGCGGAGTGCGTCCCGTCCTCCGTGGGAGAACACGGCGGGCTCGGTCCACGCGTTCGCCACGTCCTGTCGGAGGCCGTCGTCCGCGTGGTCCCAGAGGTCCCGGAGTCGGTTCGCGACCGTGTCCCCGCCGGCGTGGGAAGCGAATCCGACGGCGCGGACGGCTTCGGCGCGGACCCAAGGCTCGGGGTCGACCCTCGCGGCCTCGACGAGCGCATCCGCCGCCGCTGGTGTTCGCGCCTTGCCGAGCACTCGCACGGCGGCACGACGCACGACGGGACTCGGGTCGCGTTCGAGGAAACCGACGACGTTCCTCGCGTCGTCCTCGCCGTCGAGTCCGAGGACGTGGATCGCGCGCGCAGCGTCCCTGGGATCGTCGGCGCGCACGTCGAAATCACCGGGAGAGCGCGAACCCGCGACGACGCGCGCCAACGCGGCCTCGGCGCCGATGGCATCCGGGGCCTCGGCGCGCCGCGCGAACACGTCGTCGAGATCCCGCGCACACGCCGCGAGATCGTCGAGTCTCTCCCGATCGTCGCTGCGGGGAGCTCGGAACAGCCCTTCGAGGCTCGCGCGCGCGAGTTCCGCCGCGTCGTGGTTCGTGAGACGCCCGAGCCGGTAGGAACCGCCGACGTCCTTCCGGAAGGTGGGGAAGTCCCCGTTCGCGATCGCGCGGGTACCCGGCACTCCTCCACATCCCGCGAGAGCGAGAAGACTCACGACGACACCGACGGTCATCGCCGTACGCGCATGGCGTACCGGTCGGCCAGGACGTCGCCGAGGATCGGGGACCATCCCTAGGGCAGGTAGCTGGTTTTCCGCCGGCATGCTAGTTCGCGGGGCCTTGCCTCGCCGAATCGACGTCGTGATCAATGCCCGCGCGCGACGCCTGCAGGACGGCTCGGGCCTCCGCCGTATCCTCGGCCGCCTCGAGGGTGCGGGGACGACCTACGTCACGAAGAGTGGAAAGGATCTCGAAATCGCGGCGAAGGCGATGGTCGCCGATCCTCCCGAGGTCCTGGTCGTCGCGGGTGGGGACGGCACGGCGATGGCCACCGTTTCGGAACTCGTCCGCTGCTTCAAGAAGAAGCACTTGCCGCGCATCGCCTTGTTTCCCGGCGGGACGGTCTGCACCGTCGCACGGAATTGGGGCATGGGTCCGAGCCGGGCCGGGTACGGCAAGTCCCTCGTGGAAGCGCTCCGTTCGGGCGGCGTCCGCACTCTTCCTCGTGCCACGCTCACGGTGACCGAGCCCTCGCGCCTCGTCCGCACGGGATTCATCCTGGCGACCGGCTTCGTGTCGAACTTCTTCGAGGCATACTACGAGGACGGCAAGGCCGACCTCGCGTCCGCCGCACGCCTCGCCATGAAACTCTCCATGGGCGCGGCGTTCGGCACGTCCTTCGCGACGAAGCTGCTCGCTCCCGTGCCGATGTCCCTCACCATCGACGGCGAGGCGACGCCGCACCGATCCTTCAGCGTCCTCGTCGCGAGTGTGGTGAAGGACGTGGGTCTCGGCGTGAAGTTGACCTACCGCGGTGGAGAACGGACCGATCGCTTCCACGTCGTCGGCACCGCCGCGTCCAGCCGCGGACTCGCTTCCGAAGTGACGAACGTCATGCGCGGCAGGCCCCTCGACGACGCGGGCCGGGTCGACGTGCTCGCGGAAGAGGCGATCGTGCGCTTCGGCCGAGACGACCGGTTCGTCCTCGACGGGGAGCTCCTCGCGGCGAAGGAAATCCGTGTCACGCCCGGGCCCGTCCTCGACGTCGTCCACCTGGGCACGGGCTGACGTCGGTCCTTCTCGTCACGCTTCGGCGACGGACGCCTCGCGGCGTTCGACGCGCACGACCCGGTCCGCGATGGCGAGCGGGGCCGTCCCGTGCGTGACGAGCACGACGGTTCGTCGTCCCCGGAGTCGCGCAATCGCGTCGAGGACGCGTCGTTCGGACGCCACGTCGAGTCCATTGGTGGGTTCGTCGAGGAGCAGAACGGGCTGCGACGTCGCGACCGCGCGGGCGAGAGCGATCCATCGACGCTCACCGCCCGACACGGCACGGTCCCGACCGCCGAGCAACGCGGTCTCGAGTTCGGCCGCGAGACGAGCTCCACCGACGTCGTCGAGCGCGCGCAGCCCCTCGTCCGCACTCGACCCCACGGCAAGGTTCGCCTCGAGCGCGTCGGCGAGGAGCGGAGCTTCCTGGGGCATCCACGCGAACGGACGATGCGTCGGTCCCGCGGGCGCACCGGTCACGTCCCGGTCGCCGAACAGGATCGAACCTTCCACGACCGGTTCGAGCCCGAGGAGCGTGCGGAGGAGGGTCGTCTTGCCGGCCCCCGTGGGTCCGACCACGGCGACGATTTCGCCGGGCGCGACCTCGAACGAAAGCGGAACGTGGGACGTGCGGGCCGCGACGACACCCCGCACCTCGAGCCGCGCCGCGTCCCACGCGCCCGGGGACGTCGGAGCCGCGACGTCCGCCGGCTCTTCCACGTGCGGTCGTAACTCGCCCGCGTCGCGCAGGAACGGTGCGACGTGTTCGAACGCCGAACGGGCCCGGGACCAGACGATGGACGCGTCTCCCGCATCGCGAATCGGGCGGTAGGCCATGAAGAAGAGCGCCGCGAAGGGCACGAGCGCCGGAGCGTGTGTGGCGGCGAACGCCGAGTGATCCCGGGCGACCCACGCCGAGAACAGGACGACGAGGAAGACGACGAACGCCCCCGCGATCTCGTTCGCCGACGACAGCGCGACCGAGCTCACTTCGACGCGCGTGCGAAGTCCGACGGCCCGGGTTCCGAGCCGTTGGAGAGCGTGACGTATTCGCCCCGACGCGCCGTACGTGGTCCACAATTCGACGTGTCGGATCGCTTCGTCGACGACGCCGTGCAGCGCGTCCGTCGTTCCGGTCTCCCGTGCGATCATCCGCCTCACGCCACGGCGGGCCCCCCCGACGAGGACGGCGAACGGAACCAGTGCGATCGCGCCGACGGCGAGCAGCGTGCCATCGATGGACCACGCCGCGAACACCAGGACGACGATTTGGATCCACGCGCGAACGCGGGCGAAGCCGCCACGGGAAAGCCCCTCCTCGACGACGCGCGCGTGTTCCGTCATCGCCGCGATGCCCCGCGTCTCGCGCGACGCGGGACGATCGTCACGTGCGGCCCCCGCCAAGGAAGTTGGCGCGCCATGATCGGTCTGTCGCAGAGGTCGCAACCCGTGGCTCGCCATCCACCCGTCGAACAGTTGGAGGCGGAGCAAATGACCCACCTCCCCGGACACTTGTGTTCCTAGGTAGGTGGCCCCGACTGCCCCCAGGCCCTTGACGAAGGCACACACGAGACCCATCGATCCAAGGGCCGAAAGCGACGAAGGCCACGGAGTCCCGCCCCAGGCGAGGGAGGAGGGGTCCGCGGACGTGGGTCCCGACGCCAAGACGGCCCGAACGAAGAGTCCCGCCACGAGCGCGAGACCCGCGTGGCCGACTCCATGCATTCCTAGCGTGACGACGAGCGCCACCCCACGGAGCGCACCGCGGGAGACCATCGTCACCGTTCGAACGTAATAGCGGAAGAGGGACACGAAATTCACGCCGCGACGGCACGTGCCGTCGCGCGCTTGGCTCTACCGGAATTGGCGGAGACGCACCATGACCCAACCGAAAGCTCGCGCCCGAGCACGCCAGGAACAGTCCGGCATCCAACGGGCCCTCACCCCCGAATCCCTGGAATCCCCCGCACCCAAGGATGGGATCGCGCGCGGGTCGGACGACCACGGCCGCCGTCGGGAGTCGAGCGACACCACCGCCCCTAAATCAGGGGGTCCCGATTTTGCATCTCTTTTCAGCGTGGCCGCAAAGCGAGAAGCTTCGAAGGGTACCCGTGGAACCGTGAAGGCCACCACGAAGTCCGCGCGCGTCTCGAATGCCGCCCAGGCTTCCAACTCCCCCGACAAACCCGCTGCTCCGAGTGTTCTGGCTCACGATTCGCGCCCTGTCAAAGCCCGAACCCCCGCAAATCCCGAGGACCTAGCTTCCGTGGAACGCAAACGCCCCAAGTCCAGCCGAGTTGAGGGAGAGCGAATGAGCACGAGCAAGTCGAGCGCCGCCGCCGCGATGAAAGATCCTGCAGAGGATCTCGAGTCGCCCGAGTCCACCGTCGCGGAGGAAGAAGAGAGCGAACGGGACGACGTCGCGGCACCGGAAGGTCCGCAAGCCGAGACCCTCACCATCGAGGAGGAGTTCGATCCCGAGATGACGGTCTCCCTGAGCGGCGCCGATGGGGACGCGCCCGCGCGACCGCCGACGACGAAGGAGATCGAGGAAGGCGGCGGCGACTCCATGCTCGCGCGCTACTTCCGCGAGATGGCGACCCACAACGTGATGGGTCAGGAGGAGGAACTCGGCACCGCGATCGACGTCGAGCACGCCGAGGTCGATCACTGGGTCGCGATCCTCGCGTACGTCCCCGCGGCCGAGATCGCTCTCGCGACGCTCGCGCGCGAGTTGCCCACGGGCGAGGAGGCGATCTCGCTCCCGCAGATGGACGAACTCGACAAGATGGTGAAGCTGTTCAAGAAGCAGCGAAACAAGTTCACGCGCGATCAGGAGAAGAAGTGGAAGGCCGCGACGACCTCGCTCGGCCGCGCGATTCGCCTCGCCGACAGCGATCGCCTCTGGATCGCCAAGGCCGAAGATGCCGTGAAGAAGCTCGGCGACGAGCCGGATCCCGACGAAGAGGACGACGCGCTCCTCGACCGTGAAGAAGCCCGCGGTGCGACCAACCGCTTCCTCGCGACGCCGCAGTACAAGAAGTACGTCGAGCGCATCCACGAGGCGAATACCAAGGCGAAGATCGTCAAGAACAAGTTCGTGAAGGCGAACCTCCGCCTCGTCGTGTCGATCGCGCGCCGCTACAACCGCGGTCGCCTCCCTCTCATCGATCTGATCCAAGAGGGCAACATCGGCCTCATGAAGGCCGTGGAGCGCTTCGATCACACGCGTGGTTACCGCTTCTCGACCTACGCCTCGTGGTGGATTCGTCACGCCATCAGCCGCGCCCTCGCGGACAAGGGTCGCGCCGTCCGCATCCCGGTGCACATGCTCGACACGCACAACCGCATCGCGCGCGCCACGCAGGCGATCATCGCACGCATGGGGCGCGAGCCGACTCTCCAGGAGCTCGAGCGCGAGACGGGCATCCCACAGGAGAAGCTCGACAAGGTGAAGGGCTCCTGGGCGGAGACTCCGTTCTCGCTCGATCGTCCCGTGGGCGACGAGGACGGTCGCAAGTTCATCGACTTCCTGCAGGACGAGAACAGCCTCTCGCCCTACGAGACGTTGGCGAACCAGAAGTGGAGCGTGGAAGTCCGCCGCCTCCTCACGACGCTGACGCCCATCGAGTCGCGAATCATCCGTTGGCGCTTCGGCCTCGACGACGAGGACGAACTCACGCTCAAGGAGATCGGCGACAAATACAACCTGTCCCGCGAACGCATCCGGCAGCTCCAAGAACAGGCGCTCGGCAAGATTCGCAAACACATGCGCGACTGAACCTCACGGTCTCCGTCCTCCGAACGCCTCCGTGCTCCTCGAGCCCGGGGGCGTTCGTGTTTTCAGGGTCGTTCGACGGCGCGTCGCGCCCGAGCCTTCGTGCGCAACTCCGACGTGTCCAGGCGCGAATGCCCTCCCCAGGGTCGTGGCCGCCGCGGAAACGGACTTTTCCAAATTCCGCCTTATTTGAACTCTTGCATATATCCTACATGTAGGACATATGTATGCCCGTTCGCGACATGGTGCGTGTTCCGCCCACTCGCGCTCCAGGGCTCCCGCGTCCGAGGCCACGGCTCCGCGACCCTGGTTTTCCCCAACGAAATCAGGAGTTCCCCATGTCCGTCGCTTCTCTCACGTCTTCTCGCAGCTTCCGCGCTGCAGCCCTGTTCACTCTCTCCGCCCTCGCCGTCACCACGGCCGGATGCTCCGCCGCCGAAGGCGACCTGGACTCCGATCTCGACGTCGGCGCGTCGACCGACGCCATCACGGACGTCGATCACTCCGCCGTGAAGCGCCAGTCCATCGGCAACTGCTGGATCTACGCGACGGCGAGCTGGGCGGAGTCGCTCAACAAGGCCGCGACCCAGAAGGAAGCGAACCTCTCCGAGTCCTACTGGACCTACTGGCACTGGTTCGAGCAGATCGCGAACGGCGGCTTCGCCAGCGAGATCTCCACGGGTGGCAGCTACGGTGTTTCCGTTGGTCTCATCCAACGCTACGGCCTCATGAACGAGGTCGACTTCATCCCCTCCGAAGCCACCGCCGAGATGTCCGGTCGTCAGGCTTCGGCGCTCTCGGCCATCAACACGTCGCTGAAGTCGGGCGCCCTGAAGGACCGCGCCGCGCGTCGCAACCGTGCGACCGTCCGTCGTGAACTCGACAAAGCCTGGGGCCTCGACGCGAAGGTCGTCGCGGACCTGGATTCCGTCTTCGGAACGACGGTCTCGCGGACCCTCGATCGCGGCACCGGCGCGATGCCGACCGGCTCGAAGGTCCTGCGTGCGAAGGACTTCCCGGCGCGCGTGAAGGAGACCTCCACGGGTGCGTTCAAGACGGTGACGCTCCAGGACGCCGTCGGCACCCGCACCGGCGTGTTCGGTTCGCCGAGCCCCTACGCGTGGAAGACCGTCCGCTACCCGTTCGACGCCCGCGGTCGCCGCGACTTCCTGAAGCGTGTCCAACGCGCCGCGCACGACAACCAGCCCGTCATCCTCTCCTGGTTCGTCGACTTCAACGCGCTCGACACGAATGGCCGCTTCATGGCGCCGCCCGCGTCGCCGGGCCGCCAGGGTGGTCACATGACCGTCCTCGAGGACTACCAGATCGACAACGTGCCCGGCTTCGGCACGCTCAAGGCCGGCCAGCTCGAGACTCGTCCCGAAGCGCTCTCGGCCGCGCTCGACGACTCCGCCCGCATCGACTTCCTCCGCGTGAAGAACTCCTGGGGCAGCTCGCGCGCGGATCGTCAGTTCGTCATCCCCGGCTACCACGACCTCTACATGAGGTACCTGAACGGCCCGGTCGCGCAGTGCGAAGAGCGCGCGGACGGCACCACGGACACCGAGAACTGCTCCGACGAGACGCCGCTCTGGGACGCGACGCTTCCCGCCGGCTACTGATCACGAGTCGAAGACTCGCGCGGCCGGGGAGCTTCCCGCTCTCCGGCCGTCGTGCGTCCGGCCCCAGGTTCAGCGCTCCCAGACCTTTCGCGCGACCAATTCGACGAGCTTGTCGGCGACGGAACGTGCCCCGGCAGCTTTCCCTTCGACCTTGTTGAAAAGGACCGAGAAGGCGACGGCCCCCTTCCCGGGTGGCCCCATCACGTATCCCGAGAGCGCGATCGCGTCGTCGAGGGTTCCCGTCTTCGCACGCACGGCCCGTCGACCGCGCTCGCTGGCGAACCGCCGACGCAAGGTCCCGTCCACGCCGCCGATGGCCAATTGTTCGAGGAATTCGGGCTGAACGGCGGGGTCCCGGTAGGCGGCACGGAGGAGTCGCACGACGCTCGACGCGGTGACGCGGTTGGCGTCGTACAGGCCCGACCCGTTCTTGATGACGACGCCCTCGTCGTTCGCGCCGATCGTGTCGAGCCACTTCGTCACCGCCAGGGCTCCGGAAGCGCTCTTCGCTGGTCGACCGACTTTCTCGCCGCCGAGGGACTTGAAGACCATCTCCGCGACGAAGTTGTCGCTGGCTTTCCCGAGTTCCGGAAGGATCTGCGCGAGAGGACGCGACTTGTGGCGCACGAGGACGCCCCCCTTCCCCGCCCCGGCCTTCACGTCGCCACCGACACGGATCTGCGCCTGCTCGAGGAGGTGCTTCAGGACGTAGCCCGCGAGAAGGTTCGGATCGTCGACGCGTCGTGTGTAGCGGACGACCCTCGAATCCGTCGCAACCGAGCCGGCGACCTTCGCCGCGAGGCGCTTGCCGTTGGGGCGGAGCGCGAGGACCACGTTGTCCGCGCCGCTCTCGGACGTCGTCACGGTTCCCTCGACGTCCACGAATCCTGGAGGGTCGAAGGAGACGTTCGCACCTTGGCCGACCTCGCCCGGTCGCACGAGCATGGTCACCGTGTTCTCGTTCACGGCGACGGCGGACACGGGCGCGCGGAAGGCCGCCCATTCGGCAGGCTTCTGTTCGAACGCGGGGGGCGTGGTCATGTCGTCGTAAAATCGTTGGTCGACGACGATGTCTCCTTCGATGCGGCGAATTCCCTGCGTCCGGAGTTCCTGGACCATCGCCCAGAGGTCCCGCGTCTCGAGCGTCGGATCGCCGAATCCACGGAGCGTGAGCGGGCCGGCGACGGAGATGCCGTTGCGCTCGCCTCCGAGGGTCGTCTCGTAAACGTGGTCGCCGTGAAGAATCGCCAGGGCCGCCGCGGCCGTGTAAAGCTTCGCGTTCGAGGCGGGGTTGAGCGCACCGTGCTCGTTCGCCGCCGCGAGCAGATGACCACTCTCGACGTCCATGATCGCGATGCCGACCTCGGCGTCCTTGAAGCTCTTGTCGGAGACGATGGCGTGGACCGCCGCGTCGAATTCGGCGACGCGCCACGCCGTGTCGGGCGCGGCTGCGTTCCCGGCGGAGTTCGCGGGCCTCGGAGTCTGTGCCACGGCGACGCCCCCCGCGAGAGCGAGGGCGAGCGAGACGAACGTGGATCGGACCGCGAATCGCATGGCGGATCGTCCTTTACTCCACGCGGCTCGCGGACGTACACGGTCCCGGCACCCGAAGGTCCGTCGGCGCGATTGGCTGGAAAAATGACGCTTCTCGGCCTCCGGAGGATGGTGCCCCTCCTCGGCGCCGCGTCCCTCGCTTGGATGACCACCGCGTGCCGTCCCCGACCTCCGGTGGGAGACGACGGCGATGCGCCCCTCGCGACCGAGGCCGTGGAACTCCTCGTCCCGTTCGACGCCGAGACGCTCGACCCGCGATTCGCCGTGGACGTCATCGGCGTCCGGGTCTCTCGCATCGTCCACGCCGGACTCGTCGAACTCGATCCGGACACGTTGCTCCCGTCCCCCTCCCTGGCGAAGTCGTGGCGGTGGCTCGATGCGTTGACCCTCGAACTCGACCTCCGCGACGACGTCCGGTTCCACTCGGGTGCACAGTTCGAGGCGGACGACGTCGTGGCCACGCTCGAGAGTTTCGACTCCTCCGCGGTCCTCCCGCGCATCGGCCGCATCCTCGAGCCCGTCGAACGGGTGGACAGGGTCGGCCCGCACCAAGTCCGGATCCATCTGAGGCGTCCCCACGTCACGCTCCTCACGGACCTCGAACTCCCCATTCTCCGCCGCGATCAAGCGAAGTCTGCCCCCTCCCCCGACGGTGCGCTGGACGGCCTCGGCCCGTTCCGCATCGGAGGGCGGGCGTTCGGCGAAATCCGACTCGTCCCCGCGGACACGGGTCTCGTGCCTCGACCGCGCCACCCCGTGGTCGTGCGAGCCGTCCGGGACGAGAACGCACGCGCGCTGCGCTTCCATGCGGGAAGTTCCGACGTCACCGTCAACGGATTTTCTCCGATCCTCCTTCCCGTTTTCGCGGGACACCGCGACCTCGAAGTCCGCGCCCGCCCGGGCGCGAACGTGACGTACCTCCTGATGCGGAACGATCAGGGCCCCTTCCGCGACGCGCGACTCCGCGAGGCTCTGTCTCTCGTCGTCGATCGTCCGCTCGTCGCGCGCACGCTCCTCGGAGGCCACGCCGAGCCCACGGGAACGCTCCTCCCGACGGGACATTGGGCGACGCCGCCGGGCATCGAGGTCGAGGGCGTCGACAAGCAACGAGCGCGCTCCCTCGTGCGCGAAGTCGCCGGATCCCCCGACGGACGGATCCGCGTGGTGTACCTCACCTCCACCGATCGCGTGCGCATGTCGATCGCACGCTTCGTGGCGCAGGAAGCCTCGGAAATCGGACTGGATCTCGAGGTGACCCCATTGGAACTGGGTACGCTCCTGGCACGTCTGAACGCGGGAGAGTTCGACGCGGCCATGCTCCAACTCCCCGAGCTCACCGAGCCGAACGTCTTCCGCGTCTTCGCCCATTCGGCGTCGATTCCTCCGGCGGGAGCGAACCGCGCACGCATCCGCGACGGGGAAATCGACGACCTCCTCGATCGGGGCGATCGCACGACCGACCTCGACGAACGCCGACGCATCTACGCGCGCTTCGAGGCACGCATGCGGGAGGGCCATTTCCTCGTGCCGTTGTGGCACGAGGATCAGGTCTCGATCACGAGCGCCCGCGCCCGAAGTTTCGTCCCGAGCGCGGAAGGTCGATGGCGGAGCCTCGCCTTCCTGCCGTGACGTTCGGGACGGCGGACCTTTCTCCCGCCTCGTTCAGTGCGTCGACCAGGATGCGTGGTAGTCCGGGTTCTCGATCGCCGCCGCAGCGGTCGTCGGGACGAGCGGTTGGTAGGTGTCGATCATGACGGCCATCTCGTCGGTGCGGGTCGTACCGATGCTCTTCTCGTACGCGCCCGGATGGGGACCGTGGGCGATCCCCGCCGGGTGGAGAGAGATGCACCCGGGACCCACGCCCTTCCGGCTCGTGAAGTTCCCACGGAGATAGAGGATGACCTCGTCGCAGTGCACGCTCGAATGCGGGTACGGACAGGGGATCGCGTCCGGATGGAAATCCGTCACGCGGGGAACGAACGAACAGACCAAGAGCCCCTGTGCGGCGAACGTCCCGTGGATCGTCGGAGGAAGGTGCACGAGTCCGATCTTCGGTTGGAACTTCTCGATGGCGAACGTGAACGGGTAGACGAACCCTTCCCACCCGACGACGTCCATCGGAGGTCGCTCGAGGACGTACCGCGTGAAGCGACCGTCTTTCTTGGCGAAAAGCTCCGTCGGTCCTACGAGGGGATGCCCAGGCGTCGCGATGGGTCCTTTCGGAGCCACGAAATCACGGTGAGAATAGGGCGCATCCATCCGGAGCTGACCGACGGGGTTTCGGTACTGGACCGGGACCTTCATCTCGCCCGCCATCTCGAACCCCATCATCCGCACCGACGACGAGACGACGTGCCACCTGTGGACGAGTCCGCGCGGCACGAAGACGTAGTCGCCGGCATCGACGTCGAGCCATCCGCAGAACGACTCGAGGCGTGCCTTCCCATCCTGCACGAACCAGAGTTCGTCTCCGTCACCGTTCGAGAAGTAGGCGTCGTCGGTCTTCGTGGGTCGTGCGAGGAGCACCGTGACGTCGCGGTTCGTGAGGATGGGCACGCGGGCGTCGAGGAGCTGTCCTCCTTCGGAGACCTTGCCGCTGTCGAAGAGGCGACGTCGGAGCGGATGGTTGCCGTCGGGGAGCGGTTCGGCACGGGGATACCCGCGCTTGGTCGTCGTCACCTCGCGATGCGGCGTCACGGGGTTCGCGTGGTAAAAGTAGGAGTGCGCGCCGTCGAACCCGAGACGGGTGTGCATCTCCTCGTAGAGGAGACGACCTTCCCCGTCGCGGCAGACCGTGTGCGGCTTCGCCGGGAAGAGACCTGCCGACTGCCTGTCGATCACGACGCCGACCCCGCCTTCGTGGTCGTGGCCTCCTTCGCCTGGGCACGCTGCACGCGCTCGATGCTCTCGAAGAGAGCTCGGAAGTTCCCGTACCCGAAGCCTGGATCGCCGGCGCGCTGGATGATCTCGTAGAAAAAGGGCCCCGCCCGCTCGTCGCGGTAGAGGGACGCCGCTTCGCGCATGAAGATCTGGAGCATGTACTTGTCGTTCGAGCCGTCGAGTAGGATCTGGAGTCGTTCGAGTTCGTCGAGTGCCTCCTTGACGTTCGTGATTCCGAGTTGCTCCAGGCGCTTCGGAAGGTCCTCGTAGTACGACTTCGGCGTCGTGAGGAATTCGACGCCACGGCGCTTCATCTCCTCGACGGTCCCTTGGATGTCCGGCACCGCGAAAGCGACGTGTTGGACGCCCGGCCCCCAATTGTCCCAGACGAACTTCGTGATCTGCGAATCGCGGAAGAAGGGCTGGAGCGGTTCGTTGGTCGCGAACTTCACGCCGCTCTCGGGGTCCCACATCACGATCGATCGCAGTCCCGAGCCTTCGCTCTTCTGCGCGTTGACGTCCTTCGTGTGGAAGCTGATCTCCCAGAAAGGCTCGAACCCGAGCACGTCCCGGTACCACGCGATGATCGGCTGCATCGTGAGGCCGTTCGAAGTGATGTGGTCCACGGACGTGACGCCGAACCGATTTTCCGGACGTGACGCGTTGCCCGGTCCGACGTCGACGAATCCCGGAGCGAAGGGCTGGAATCCCTTGCGTTCGACGAACCGGAACGCGACGTCGCCCAGGGGCGTCGCGATCTCGACGGTCCGGTAGCTTCCTCCGGCGTCCCTCACTTCGAACGGCGTCGCGAGGAACGTGCCCCCGCGCTTCTCGAGGAATGCCATCGTCGCGTCCAGATCCGCGACCGTGAAACTCAGACTCATGACGCCCGAGGGGTGCCGACGGAGGTAGCGCGCCGCCTTGGACGATTGATTGAGGGGCGTCGAGACGACCACGCGTACGTCCCCCGCCCCGAAGACGACCGATTGTTGGCCGCTGCGTAGGACGAGATCCTCGCTGGCTCGGGCGACTTCTTGGAAGCCGAACGTCTCGGTGTAGAAGCGCCGGGACCGCTCGAGGTCCTCGACGACGAAGTGGAACGAGTCGTAACCGGTGATTCCGATATGTTCGCGGGACATGGCGGGCGCAGCATGCCACAAACGGACCGACCGAGAACCCGCTTGGGGAGACTGCCCCTAGCGATTTCCTCTGGAATTCAAGCCGGATGCGGGGTGATCGCAGCACCGCCGGCCCGCGGGATTCACCTCGGCAATTCGGGTCCCGACCGCCTCGATCCGTCGACGGCAGTGTGGTAACTCCGGGCTGCCACTTGGGGGAGACCGGAAGCCGGCCCAAAAAGAGCCCCGTTGGGGCCTTTCGGCTAGGCTTTCGGGAACAGCGCGAGGAGCCGGAAGCGTCATGAGCCGAAAGCCAACCAAGTACGTTTTCGTGACCGGCGGCGTCGTCTCTTCGATCGGAAAGGGACTGTCGAGCGCCTCCCTCGGAGCGCTGCTCGAGGCCCGCGGACTGCGCATCACGCACATGAAGCTGGATCCGTACATCAACGTGGATCCCGGGACGATGAGCCCGTACCAGCACGGCGAAGTCTTCGTCACCGACGACGGCGCCGAGACCGACCTCGACCTCGGACACTACGAGCGCTTCACCACGGCGCGGATGACGCGCCAGAACAACATCACCACGGGCCGGGTCTACGAGGCCGTCATCTCGAAGGAACGCCGCGGCGAATACCTCGGCGCGACGGTCCAGGTGATCCCGCACATTACCGACGAGATCAAAGCCCGCGTCCGCAACGCCACCGAAGGCTTCGACATCGCGATCGTCGAGGTCGGAGGCACGGCGGGCGACATCGAGTCCCTCCCCTTCCTCGAAGCCATTCGTCAGCTCAAGCTCGAAGCCGGCCCCCAGAACGCCCTGAGCATGCACGTGACGTTGGTCCCGTACATCGCGACCGCCGGCGAACTGAAGACCAAACCGACCCAGCACGCCGTGAAGGAGATGCGGGAGATCGGCATCCAACCGGACATCCTGATCTGCCGCACCGAGCGTCCGCTCTCCAAGAGCGTGAAGGACAAGATCGCCCTCTTCTCCAACGTCACCGTCGACGCGGTCATCGCCGCCATCGACGTGGGGTGTATCTACGAGCTCCCGCAGGCCCTCCACGGCGAAGGTCTCGACGAGCTCGTCTGCGAACGCCTCAACATCTGGAGCCGGCACCCTGATCTCTCGAGCTGGCAGCACATCGTCGAACGCTTCAAGAAGCCGACGAAGGGCACCGTCAGCGTGGGCATCGTCGGCAAGTACGTCCACTTGAAGGACGCGTACAAATCGCTCCACGAGTCGCTCGTGCACGGCGGCATGCACAACGATTGCAAGGTGGAACTCGAATACATCGACTCGGAGGACATCGAGCAGGGCGGCGCCGAACGACACCTCGGCCACCTGGACGCGATCCTCGTTCCTGGCGGCTTCGGCGATCGTGGCACCGAAGGAAAGATCGCCGCCATCCGGTTCGCCCGCGAACAGCGCGTCCCGTTCTTCGGAATCTGCCTCGGAATGCAACTCGCCGTCGTCGAGTTCGCGAGGCACGTCGCCAACATCGGCGACGCGAGCTCCGCCGAATTCGACAAGGACTCGAAGAGCCCCGTCATCGACTTCATGCCGGATCAGCGCGGTGTCCGGAACAAGGGCGGCACGATGCGTCTCGGCGCTTACCCGTGCGTCCTGAAGTCCGGCACGGTCGCCGCCGACGCCTACGGCGCCACGGAGATCTCCGAGCGTCACCGTCACCGCTACGAGGTCGCGAACGAGTTCCGCGACCAACTGAAGACCGCTGGGCTCGTGCTCTCGGGAACCTCGCCGGACGAGAAGCTCGTCGAGATGGTCGAGCTCACCGACCACCCGTATTTCCTCGGTTGCCAGTTCCACCCGGAGTTCAAGAGCCGTCCCACCGCGCCCCATCCGCTCTTCGCACGCTTCGTCCGCGCTGCCCTCGAACGCCAGGCCATCCGCACCCGCGAGAGTCGCAAGGGCAGCGAGAGCCAGCCCAACGTCAACTGACCTCCCACCGTTCGTCGTGCGACCCCGTCGCCCGGCTCAGAGCTTGGGCGTGTCGAACAGCACCGTGAAGTTCACGCGCAGTCCGACGATCCTCTCCACGCCCTCGTACGGGAGGCCCCCGAGGTTCGTGTAAGCCGAGAGACTGGGTTGCAGGCGACGCGCCGTGAGCCGCAAGCTCGGCGAGACCGTGAACGTCGCCCGCTTGTCGTCCCTCACCGACCCATCGAGGACGTAGTACTCGAGAACCTCGACTCCTGCGCCGAGCCACGGCGTCACGCGGTACCCGACGTACAGACCTCCCGTGGCAGCGAGTGTCTTCTGGGCCAGTCCCGACAACTCGATGGCGTAATCGATACCTTGCCGGAACTGCACGACGAACCTTCCATCGACGGCCCGAACGTCGAAGAAGGGCCGGAACCCGAATGCATCGTGCCGGAAGAACGAGTGGTCCCAGGTGCGGAGCGTGGCCGCCCCGGCCGCGACGCGAGCGCTCGCCGAACTCGTGTCGAACGAGCTCGTGGGCGCCATGATGCCGAGGCCCCCACCGAACGCGAGCCCGGTCCTCATCGCCCACACGACGCGTCCGTACACTTCGAGATTGCCTCCGACGAGTTGGACATTTCCGCCGCCCGACGGCGGGACGCCGACGGCGAACAGGTAGTTGCTCCCCACGAACCACTGGCGATTCGCGATCGGAATTTCGACGTTGAAACGCTGGACGAAGCCGACGGAGCGCTGCAGTCGGAACGAGGTGGGCCCCTTCGAAGGAACGAGCGTTCCCATCGTGGTCTCCGACGTCGCTTCCGACTCCCCGTGCGTGAGAGGCGGGAGCGTGGGGGCACGCGGCGTGGCGGGGAGCGAATAGGGATCGTCGTACGGTGAGCCGGCGCGGGCGGGCGGCCCGATGGTCCCCGTCCCTACCACCGAGCACGCCGCCACGATGCACCGTCCGACGCGACTCCTCCACCGACGACGCGAGTCCCGCGAGCGCACGAATCCCTCGTACACGAGATTCGTCGGGACGTCGCCGGTGGTATCGTCGAGCCGTGGCGTCACCCTCCTCGAAGGATCCTGGAGTCGTCCTCGCGCGCATCGGCGCGTCCGCGGACCGATTCGTGCGTCGGTACATGCCCGATCCCTTCGTCCTCGTCCTCCTTCTGACGGCGGTCGCGCTCGTCGCGGGGTTCACGGTGATGCCCCGGCTCGACGACGCTTCCGGATTCACCACGGCCTCGCGCCTCGTCATGGTCTGGACGGACGGATTCGGGAACGCGGAGATCCTCAAGTTCGGACTTCAAATCATCCTGATCGTCGTCACGGGCGAAGCGATCGCGGCGAGCCCTCCGGCGCGCCGCTTGCTCGCGCGACTGACCTCGATCCCCGCGACGCCGCGTGGCGCCCTTCTGCTCGTCACGTCGTTCGCGATCGTGATGGGTTGGCTGCACTGGGGCCTCGGTCTCGTCTCGAGCGCGCTCCTCGCGCGCGAAGTCGCCCGGTCGATGCACGCGCGCGGCATCCGGCTCCACTACCCGCTCCTGGCGACGGGCGCGTACACCTCGATGCTCCTGTGGCATGCCGGCCTCACCGCGAGCGCGCCGCTCTTGATGAACACGGAGAAGAACTTCGTCAGTGAGGTCCTGAAGCGTTCCGGTCCTTCCGCGCGCGTCCCGCTCACCGAGACCGTCCTCGCGCCCTACAACCTGATCGCGTGCGTCGCGCTCGCGCTCCTCGTCCCCCCCCTCGTCGCGTCGATGCATCCGAAGGGCGACGCACCGATCGTCCCGTTCGATCCGGAGTCGGCACCGGCTCCTCCGCCACCACCTTCCAAGGTAGCTCCCGCCACGACACCCGCCGAGCGACTCGACCGGAGTCGCATCCTTTCGTTCGCGATCGGTGCGGTGGGACTCTCGTTCCTCGTCCGGTACCTTCGCACGCACGGATTCGATCTCAACCACAACGTCGTGAACTGTTCGTTCCTGATGTTGGGTCTGGTCCTTCACGAGAGCCCCGTCTCGTACGCTCGCGCGATCCACGAGAGCGTCCGTGGAGTGTCTGGCGTCGTGCTCCAGTTCCCGTTCTACGGCGGCATCCTCGCCGTGATGAAAGAGACCGGATTGTCGGAGCACATCGCGCACGTGTTCGTCACGTCGTCCACGGCCCGCACGTTGCCATTCTTCACGTTCGTCGCGTCGATCCTCACGAAGAGTTTCGTGCCTTCCGGAGCCGGCGAGTGGGCCGTCGAAGGTCCCGTGATGTTGAAGGCGGCGGAGGCCCTCGGGGTCTCTTATGGCAAGGTCACGATGGGCGTGGCGTACGGCAACATGCTCGGAAACATGTACCAGCCGTTCTGGAGTCTCCCGCTCCTGGGCCTGATGGGCCTGAAGGCCCGCGACATCATGGGTTACGGACTCGTGCTGTTCGTCGTCTGCTTCCCGATCCTCGGTGCGGCGCTGCTCATCGGGTGACGGGACCGATCACGCCTTCGTCGATCGCACGACGAACGACGTCGTGGGTCGAACCGTGCCCAGGTCGCGTCGCGTGGATCCTGCCCAGCGGAGGACCGCCGTGGAGATACAGGTCGCCGACGAGGTCGAGCACCTTGTGACGCACGGGTTCGTCGCGCGTCGCGGTCCTTCCCGCCGAGAGCAGTTCCTCGCCGTGGACGACGACGACCGATTTCGGATCGACATGTTTCGCGAGCCCACGCGCCATCAACGACTCGATCTCCTGCGCGAAGGCGAAGGTGCGCGCGGACGCGATCGACTCCACGAAGGTCTCCGGTTGGCCGTTCCAGGACCACGCGCGCGTCACGGGAGCACCGCCGAAGTCGATCGCGACCGCGATCTCCGTCTCCGATCCGCCGGGTTCGAACGTGTACGTGCTGCCGCGTGACTCGAGCACGGCGGCTCGCCGGACGGCGAGTTTCGGCACCGTCGGACCGCCCGTGAACCCGAGCGTACGAAGCGCCTCGCAGAACCGGATGGCGCATCCGTCGACGAGCGGCACCTCCGGCCCGTGCAGGTCGACGACGAGATCGGCGTGGACTCCGAGCCCTCCACAAGCTGCGAACAAGTGGTCCGGAGTCATGATGCGAACGTCGCCCGCGAGCGAAGCGATCGTCATGCCACGTACGGTTCCGACGACCCGCCAATCGGCCAGCGCGACCTCGTCCCCTCCCGCGACTCGAATCGCGACGGGACCAATCCTCCGTCGGAGGGTCACGCGTCCGGGCAGCCCCGTGTGAAGGCCCGTTCCTTCGATTGTCACCTCGTCCATTCCGACCTCGAGGCACGCTTCGGGACGAACCGGCGCGCGGATGCCCGAGTCCGGTATCGGGCGCGTGCGTCAACGTCAAGAACCACCGCGACGACGGGCAGCGTCCCCGTTCGGGTGGCACGGACGGTGCTTCGGCGGGTGTCGTGAGTCTTCGGCCGCCACGCCCGTCCCGCAGCGATTCGACCGCCGAGGCCGACGTCGCTGCCGGCGAGTCGACGACTTCGACGCCGTCCGCCCCGATGCTCCTCCTCGTCGAACACGATCGGGACCTCGCCGAATTGTTCGCACACCTCGCGCAGCGCGCCGGATGGCAGATCATCCTGGCCCCCGACATCGCATCCGCCCGCGAATTCGTGCGTGTCGCGCCACCGCTCGCGGCCCTGGTCGTGGAACAAATTGCGGTCGAAGTGCACGGTGCCGAACTCTTCGACTACGCCCGTTCGGTCCACGCCGGTATCACGTGTGCCGTCGTGGTCGACTTCGATCGACGTTCGCGAGAGAGTCACCTCCGCGGTTCGGGCGTGACGCTCCTTCCCAAACCGGTGGAGCCCGAAGCGCTGCTGGCGCTGCTGCGTCGTGCCCGCCCCTGAGTTCCGCATTGCGACCCTTCGCCGCAGGCACGCGACTCCCGGTCACACCGGTGCGCCAGAGGACGTCGGGCCGGCGTTGACGCAGTGCGCGGATTCCGGGGAGGCAGGACCCGGACGAGGATTGCCAGTTGCCCCACGATTGACTACCAACGCCCTCGGCGATTCTTCGCTGGACGTGGAATCCCCCCAACCCTCCGACCTCCGAGCATGGCTGCCAAACGCGTTCACCTGATCATCCGCGGTCGAGTCACTGGTGTCTTCTTTCGCGCGGCGACCCAGCGAGAAGCGCGCCGACTCGGCGTGATGGGTTGGGTCAAGAATCGCAACGAAGGAAGCGTCGAAGTCCTCGCAGAGGGCGACGAGGATTCCGTGAAGGAAATCATCAGCTGGGCCCATCATGGCCCCTCCGCGGCTCGGGTCGATTCGGTGGACGTCCGCTGGCGTTCCTATACCGGCGAATTCTCCGACTTCCGCATCCTCGAATAGCCTTCCGCACGAGCTCGTTCTGAAAGACGATCGCCCCAGTTGCCACCGAGGCGGGACGGTCGGAACGGAATCTTCGGAGACGGTGAATCGATGGGCCCTCGAAGTCGGACCATGCTCGCAGTCCTCGCGCTCGTGTTCGCGCTTCCGGGCGTGACACGCGCGGAAGCGACACCTCCATTTCCGGCGTCCTCTTCGACGCCGACGTCGTCCCCCACCTCCGCCCCTTCCGCAGGCGTCGACGTTCACGCGCTGCTGACCGCTCTCCACACGTCGGACGCCAAGAGTCGCGCGGACGCCCTCGATGGGCTGCTCCGATCGGACTCGCGCGATGTCGACGCCCTCGTTCGCGAACACACGCTCCAGAAGAAGTCCGTCGACGCGGAAGCCATCACGTGGGTCAAGACGCGCGCTGCCATCGCCGTCGACGACATGCCGTCGGACGCACTCCCCCGTTCACTCGTGACGTCGTTCGTTCCGACGAGAGGCCACGAGGCCGCGCTCGATCTCGCTGCGATCCAGTCCGCGCTCGCGGGCACCAAGTCGCCGGCGGGCGCACGGGCGTTCGTCCGGGTCGCAGCGGACGCGCCTGCCGTATTCCGTCCGTTTCTGTCGCGGCAACTTCACGCCCTCGGCGACGTCGCGGTTCCGGGTCTGGTTCGAGAAGCCCACCACCCGAATTCCGCCATCCGCGCGTGGGCCACTTCCGAGCTCGAAGCTCTCGGCAAGAAGTCGGCTTCCGACGCGGTCCAGCTCAAAGAGCCGGCGCGGGTGGCCGAGGTCCTTCGAGCGTACGGAGACACGCGCGATATCGACGCGATCGGGGTCATCGCGGCGTTCATCAACACCGATCGAGGAGAGGTGCGCGACGCCGCACGCGCCGCGATGCGCTCACTCGGCCCCTTGGCCACGACGAAGGCACGCGAGACCTTGGCGAACCTCACGAACCAACCGGCGCCGACCGCGCTTTCGCCGGATGCCTTGTTCGACGAACTATTTCGCGCGTGCGACCGGGCGCGCTTCCACGAAGTGTACGCACTGCTCGACGAGGGACTCGCGCTCGCCAGAGGAGGAAAGAACACGGCGGCGGTCGCTGTGTTCGACCGTGTCCTCGCACGCACGCCCGGAATCGACCGTCGCGCCGAGATGGTCCCCGTCTACGTCGCTTCCGCGACGGAGCTCGAAGAAAGCGACCGGAAAGCCGCACGCGCGAATTTCGAGAAGGTCCTGCATTTGGACCCGACAACGGAGCGCCGACGCGAAGTGGAGAGCGCACTCGCCTACCTCGAGGGTCTCGACATCGCCGAGTCGGGCGCATCGAGCGCTCCGTCGTTCGAACGTGCACTCGAACTCGACCCGGGGAACGCGCGCGCGAAGGGCCGCCTCGAAGCCCTCCGAAGCGACGCGACGGCACGTACGACTCAACTCCGACAAACGACGTGGCTCGTGAGCATTGGAGCCGCGCTCGTCGTCCTCGCGAGTCTCGCGGTCGCGCTCCGTCGACCGCGCACGTCGAGGTGAAAGTCCTCCGCGGTCTCCGCCTCGTTCGAGCCCACAAAACGAAAACGGCGCACTCCGAAGAGCGCGCCGTTCCGACTGGAGGAGGGGTGACTCAGCCGGCCTTGGCCGCCGTGCCTTCCGCCTTCTTCGACTTCTTCGCCTTCTTAGGCGCAGCGTCATCGGTCTTCACGGCCTCACCGACGAACTCGATGAGGACCATGGGAGCGCCGTCGCCACGTCGCGGCCCCTTCTTGATGATGCGAGTGTAGCCGCCCGGGCGATCGGCGAAGCGCTTGCCGAGATCGAGGAGGATCTTCTCCACGAGATCGACCTGCTTGGATTCGCCACCCTTTTCGACACGGACGACGAAACGCGGGACGTACGCATTGATCACGCGCGCAGTCGCGAGACGTCGAGCCTTGTCGGCGTCCGAGAGCTTGTCCTGCGCCGTGTAGGCAACCGCACCGAGGCGACGTGCCTTGGTGATGAGGCGTTCGGCCGCGCGACGGAGTTCCTTCGCCTTCGCATCGGTGGTCTCGATGCGCTCGTGGAGCACGAGGTTCGCCGTGAGGTTGCGGAGCATCGCACGGCGGTGGCTGGAGTTACGGTCGAACTTACGGCCGGAGTTGTGGTGGCGCATGACGTGAATCCTTCGGACGAGACCCCGCGCGCCAGGCGCGCGGGTTTTTCAGGGAAGCAGCGAATCAGTTCTGGGCTTGCTGGGCCTTCCAGCGCTCGAGCATCTGGGGCCAGTTGTCGATCTTCATGCCGAGCGAGAGGCTCATGTTCTGGAGGATCTCCTTGATCTCCTTGAGGCTCTTGCGACCGAAGTTCTTCGTCTTCAGCATGTCTTGCTCCGTGCGCTGAACGAGCTCACCAATCAGGGTGATGTTCGCGTTCTGGAGGCAGTTGGCCGAACGGACGCTGAGTTCGAGTTCGTCGACGGAGCGGAAGAGATTTTCGTTGAGCGGCTCGTCTTCACCACCTGCGGCAACGTAGGTCGTCTCTTCGGTCTCTTCGAAGTTGATGAAGATCGAGACCTGCTCCTTGAGGATCTTCGCGGCGTACGCGACGGCATCGGCCGGCTTGACGCTGCCGTTGGTCCAGACCTCGAGGATCAGCTTGTCGTAGTCCGTGATCTGTCCGACACGGGCGTTCGTGACGGTGTAGTTCACCTTCCGGAGCGGCGAGAAGAGCGCGTCGATCGGGATGGTGCCGATGGGCATGCCCTGGGTCTTGTTGCGCTCGGCGGGCACGTATCCGCGCCCGACGTTGACCGTGAGCTCCATGGAGAGCGGGCCCTTCTTGTCGAGCGTCGCGATGAGGTGATCCGGGTTGAGGACCGTGAGCCCGTCAACGAGCTGGATGTCCTTCGCGTAGACCGGACCAGGGCCTTCCTTGTCGATGCGAACGGTGTAGGTCTTCGCCGTCGCGGCTTTGAGGACGACTTCCTTGAGGTTGAGGATGACGTCCGTCATGTCCTCGACGACATCGCCGATGGTCGTGAACTCGTGCAGCGCGCCGTCGACGCGAATGGCCGTGATGGCCGCGCCCTGGAGCGAGGAGAGAAGGATGCGGCGGAGGGAGTTGCCGATCGTGATGCCGTAGCCGCGCTCGAGGGGCTCGCAGGTGAACTTGCCGTAGAAATCCGTCAGAGACTCGGTCTCAATCTGGATTCCACGTGGACGAATGAGGTCGCGCCAGTTGCGCGTGATGATGTTCGTGTTCATGCGTTCTTTCCTCGATGCGGGGACTTCGTCGGGGAAGTCCGAGTTCACGCGGCGATCTCGAAGGGACTCTGGAACCCGCTCCTCGGTCCCCTCCGTCGCCTGCCCGTGGTGAGGCTACGGATCAGCGGCTGTAATATTCGACGATGTACTGCTCGCGGATGGCGGGCTCGTTGAGCTCCTCGCGGACCGGAGCCGACTTGAACGTTCCGACGAAGTTCGCCTTGTCGAGTTCGAGCCACGAGAGCATCGGACGCTTCTCGACGGTCGCGAGGGACGCGTTGAGGTCCGGAATCTTGCGGCTCGCTTCGCGGATTTCGATCTTGTCCCCCGGCTTGATGATGAAGCTCGGGATGTTCACGCGCTTGCCGTTCACGAGCACGTGGTTGTGCTTGACCAACTGGCGGCCCTGGGCGCGCGTGAACGCGAAACCGAGGCGGTGGACCACGTTGTCGAGACGCGACTCGACGAGTCCGAGCATCTCCTCGCCGGTGCGGCCCTTTCGGCGTGTGGCGTCGAAGTAGTACTTCTGGAACTGCTTCTCCACGACTCCGTAGATGCGGCGCATCTTCTGCTTCTCACGAAGACGGACGGCGTACTCGGAGAGCTTGATGCGGGCGTGTCCGTGTTGGCCGGGGGGCGTCGGGCGGCGCGTATACGCGCACTTCTCGGTGTAGCAGCGCTCTCCCTTGAGGAAGAGCTTCATGCCTTCGCGGCGGCAGATGCGGCAGACGGGTCCAGTGTAACGAGCCATGGTGTTTCGATTCCTTTTGGTCCGACGAGGAGTCGGACGAAAACCGGTTTACGCGCGGAGCGGATTCGCTCGTTGCTTCGTCCCGGCGTGCCACGTTGCGTGGCGGGTACGATGGGACTCCCGACAGGCCTGCCGGGAGGGAGAGAATCAGACGCGGCGGCGCTTCGGGGGACGGCAACCGTTGTGCGGCACGGGCGTCACGTCACGAATCACGGTGACCTTGAATCCCGCGGTCTGGAGCGCACGGAGCGCGCTCTCGCGACCGGCACCAGGGCCCTTCACGAAAACGGCGACGGAACGCATGCCGTGCTCCTGCGCCTTGCGGGCGGCCTCTTCGGCCGCGAGCTGGGCTGCGAACGGCGTGCTCTTGCGAGAACCCTTGAAGCCGCGCGAACCGGCGCTGGACCAGGCCACGGCGTTGCCGTTGATGTCCGTGATCGTCACGACGGTGTTGTTGAAGGTCGACTGGATGTGGGCGATGCCACTTCCGATGTTCTTCTTGACCTTCTTCTTCGGGGCCTTGCCCTTCGCCACGGGGGCGCCGGCAGTCTTCGCGGTCGACATGAGTTACTCCGAGCTCTCTTCCTTCGAATGAATCTTGGCGACGACGGGCGTCGCGCGAATCGGGTCGCGGCAGAAGCCGCGGAGAAATCAGGCGGTGGGCTTGCGCGCAGCGCGCGAGAGAACGCCCTTGCGGGGACCCTTTCGGGTGCGGGCATTGGTGTGCGTCCGCTGGCCGTTGACGGGAAGCCCCTTGCGGTGGCGGAGACCGCGGTAGCAGCCGAGGTCCATGAGGCGCTTGATGTTCATCTGCACCTCGCGGCGGAGGTCGCCTTCGACGGTGAAGTCGGATTCGAGCAGCTCGCGGATCTTCCTCACGTCGCCTTCGGTGAGTTCTTCCGTCTTCTTGGTCGTCGGGATGTTGGCGCGCTCACAGATCTGTCGCGCGGTCGTACGGCCGATCCCGTAGAGGTAGGGGAGCGCGTAGACGATTTGCTTGTGCTTCGGGAGGTCAACACCTGCGATACGAGCCATGGATACGATTCCTTCAGACGAGTTCCGGAGACGGACTCAGGGGATCAGGAGCCCTGGCGCTGCTTGTGGCGCGGGTTCTCACAAATGATGCGCACGACGCCCTTGCGACGGACGACCTTGCACTTGTCGCAAACTTTCTTGATTGAGGGACGAACCTTCATGGGACTGACTCCGGGACACTCGACGACTTGACGGGGTTCTTACTTGTGACGGTAGGTGATGCGGCCGCGGCTGGGATCGTAGGGGCTTACTTCGACCGTCACGCGATCTCCAGGGAGAATGCGAATGTAGAACTGCCGCATCCTTCCGCTGATCGTGGCGAGAACCACGAGGCCGTTGTCGCACTTGACGCGGAACATCGCGTTCGGAAGCGCCTCTTGCACGACGCCATCGAACTCGAGCTTGTCGCCTTTCGGCTCCTTTCGCTCTCGACGTTCACTCATCCAATCGCTCTCCCAAGTTCCTCGCGCTGCCTGTTTCGGTGGTCCGGCCTACGAAAATCGCAGCCGGTGACTACTTCGATTCGAGGGTACCGAGAACCCTCTTCGTGATTTCTTCGACCGGCCCGACCCCATCGACGCGCTTCAGGACTCCCTTGCGCTCGAAATAGGGCAGCAATTCGGCCGTCATTTTCTCGTAGGTATCGAGCCGTTTGACCACGACTTCTTCGTGGTCGTCAGCCCGGTGTTCGAGATCCGCATCCGGGGGCGGGGGCTTATACTTCAAATGGTAGATCTGTCCAGTGCGTTTGTCGGTGCGGCGCAGGACAGCCCGCTCGATGAGCATTTCCCTGGGCACGATGAGCGCTACGGCTGCGTCCAGTGCCTCACCGCGTGCCTTGAGCATCGCGTCGAGGGCCTCGGCCTGGGGTTGGGTCCTCGGGAATCCGTCCAAGAGGAATCCCTTCGCGCAGTCGGAGGCCTTCGTCCGTTCGTCGATCAGCGCGATGACTGTCTCGTCCGGAACGAGCCCCCCTGCGGCCATCTTCGCGACGAGATCAGCGGGCAGCTTGCCGGCGGCCTTCGCGGCGCGCAGCATGTCTCCCGTCGAAATGGCGGGGATGCCGAACTTCTCACAGACGAGAGCCGCCTGCGTTCCCTTTCCGGAAGCAGGCGGCCCCAAGAAGATGACCCTCATCCGTCCCTCCGGCCGCGGATGCGGCTCGCACGTCCACCACCGCCGGAAAGGCCCTGGTAGTTGCGGGTGATGAGGTGCGCTTCGATCTGATTGACGGTGTCCAGCGCGACACCCACGACGATCATCATCGACGTACCGCCCCAGCGGAAGGGCACGTGGAACGCCTCGCTGATGACGGTGGGTACGACGCAGACTGCCGCGACGTACACCGCGCCACCCAGCGTTATCCGCGTGAGCACGCGATCGATGTAGTCGGCGGTCTGCTTGCCCTGCCGGATGCTCGGGATGAATGCCTGCTGCTTCTTCAGGTTGTCGGCGACGTCGACTGCCTGGAACGTGACGGCCGTGTAGAAGTAGCAGAAGAAGACGATCAGGATGACGTAGAAGAAGTTGAACAGCCAGTCGCCGCGCTGGAGCACGGACTGGATCTGGGTCATGCCCGGAATCTTGAAGTTCGCGAGGGTCGACGGGAACATCAGGAGCGACGACGCGAAGATCGGCGGAATCGTCCCGGCCGTGTTCACCCGTAGCGGCAGGTGGGCAGTTTGTCCGCCGTACACGCGACGGCCGACGGTGCGGCGCGCGTAGTAAATCGGAATTCTACGCTGCCCTCTTTCGAAGAAGCAGATCGTCGCGACGGTCGCGAGGACGAGAACGACGACGCCCGCCACCACGAGAGGCTGCACGTTGCCCTTGTTCGTCTGGAAGTAATTGAAGATTCCCGACGGGATGTCGGTCACGATTCCCGCGAAGATGATCAACGAGATGCCGTTGCCGATGCCGCGCTCGGTGATCTGTTCGCCGACCCACATGATGAAGGCGGTTCCCGTCGTAAGCGTGATGACGCTCATCAGGCGGAACGCCCATCCGGCATGAGTGACGACGTCGCCGACACGACCACTGTCCGAAAGGTCGGCATTGTTCATCGCCTCGAGGCTCATGGCGATGCTGAACGCCTGCACGAGGGAAAGAACGATGGTGCCGTACCGGGTGTATTGATTGATCTTGCGCTGCCCTTGCTCGCCTTCCTTACGGAGCTCGTCGAGGGGCTTGAAGACCATCGTCAGCAGCTGGAGGATGATGCTCGCGCTGACGTACGGCATGATGCCGAGGGCGAAAATCGACAAGTTCCCGAGCGCACCGCCCGAGAACATGTTGATGAGGCCGAGGAGACCGCCGCCCTGCTTCGAGACGACAGCCTGCATCACGTTCCGGTCGACACCCGGAATGGTCACGAAGACGCCAATCCGGTAGACCGCGAGCATGCCAAGGGTGAAGAGGAGCCGCTTGCGCAGCTCCGGCACCTTGCCGATGTTCGCGAACCCGGAGAGGGCTGACATCGGATCGAATTATTCCGCGGCGGTGGAGTCCGCTCCACCCTCGAGAACGGCCTTGCCGCCGGCCTTCTTGATCTTCTCGGCGGCGACCTTGGAGAATGCAGCCGCCGTGACTGTGACGGCCTTGGTGAGCTCGCCCGTTCCGAGGATCTTGATCATGTCGAACGCGCCTCGAACGAGGCCACGCTCACGCAGAGCGGCTTCGTCGACCTTGGCGCCCGCCGGGAACATCTCGAGGTCGCCGACGTTCACTTCCGCGACCTTCGTCGGGAACGGGTTGTTGAAGCCGCGCTTCGGGAGCCGACGCTGCAGCGGCGTCTGGCCACCTTCGAAGTGGGGCTTGAATCCGCGCGAACGGGCGTACTGGCCCTTCTGTCCGCGACCGGCCGTCTTGCCGAGACCCGAACCGACACCACGACCAATACGGGTCTTGCTGCGGACGGCGCCCTTCGGGGGCGAAAGCTTGCTCAGAATGTCGGCCATGGAATCACCCGCGCGACGCGGCGGTCTTCGCCCCGTCGACTTCCTTCACCTCGACGAGGTGGAGGACCTTCTTGATCGCGCCACGGAACGAGGGCGTGTTGTTGACGGTCACAGACGAGCCCGGTCCCTTGAGACCGAGGCCCTTGATGGCGAGACGAGCAGGCTCCTTCTCGCCGATGGTGCTCCGGAGCTGCTGCACGTGGAGATGGGACTTCATGCTCGGGCCTCCGCCGGGGTCGCGGCCTTGTGGCTCGACGCCTTCTGGTCATGCGGGAAGAGGTGGGCGACTTCCTTGCCTCGCTTCCCCGCCACGTCCTCGGGGCTCTTGAGCTCCTTGAGGGCCGTGATGACGGCGCGAACGACGTTGTGCGGGTTGGAGCTGCCGAGGCACTTGGTGAGGATGTCGTGGATTCCGGCGCTCTCGAGCACCGCGCGAACCGCACCGCCCGCGATGACGCCGGTACCGGCGGATGCGGGCTTGAGGAAGACTTCACCGGCACCGAAGTGACCGACGACGACGTGAGGAATGGTGACGCCCGCGAGCGGAACCTTGAAGAGGTTCTTGCGCGCTTGGTCGTTGCCCTTGCGGATGGCTTCCGGGACTTCGTTGGCCTTGCCGAGGCCGACACCGACGTGACCCGATTCGTCGCCCACGACCACGAGTGCCGAGAACGAGAAGCGGCGACCGCCCTTCACGACCTTGGCCACGCGGTTGATGTGGATCACCCGCTCCTTGAGCTTTTCTTCGTCAATCTGATCGAACGCCATGGCGAATATCCCGAGTGGGTGGTGCGACTAGAACTTGAGACCGGCCTCGCGGGCCGCGTCGGCGAGCGCCTTGATGCGCCCGTGGTAGAGGTACCCGTTGCGGTCGAACACGATGTGGTCGATGCCCTTCGCGAGGAGGGCCTTCGCGATGAACGCGCCGACCTTCTTCGAGGCATCCGACTTCGAGTCCTCGCCGAGTGCGCCCTTGACGTCCTTGGTGAGCGTCGAAGCGTGCGCGAGCGTCGTGCCCGTGACGTCGTCGATGACTTGCGCGTAGATGTGCTTCGCGCTGCGGAACACGGTGAGACGCGGCTTCGCGGCCGTGCCCGACACCTTGCGGCGGATGCGGAGCTTGCGGCGCTCCCGACCGACAATCTGCATAGCCATGACTACTTACCGCCCTTACCGGCCTTGCCAGCCTTCTCGCGGATCTTCTCGCCTTGGTACCGAACACCCTTGCCACCGTAAGGCTCCGGCGGCCGGAAGCCGCGGATCTTCGCGGCCGTCTGGCCCATCTTTTCCTTGTCGGCACCCGTGAGGATGATCAACGTGCCCTTGGATTCGGCCGGGATGTCAGCCTTGATCCCTTGGGGAAGCGGGAAGTTGATCTGGTGGGAGAACCCGAGCGAGAGGTTGAGGGCCTGGCCCTTGACCTCGGCGCGGTAACCCGTGCCGACGAGCTGGAGCGTCTTCACGTAGCCGTTGCCGCATCCTTCGACCATGCCCGCGATGAGGGCGCGGGCGAGACCTTGGAAGCGTGCACCGTCGCGACCACCGATGGTCGGTGTGACGGCGAGCTCGTTGTTCTCGAGCTTCACGTTGACGTTCGGCGTGATCGCGCGAGAGAGGTTGCCCTTCGGGCCCTTCACTTCGATCTTGCCGTCCTTGACCGCCGCCGTGACCCCCTTCGGAAGGGCGATCGGGCGCTTGCCGACGCGGGAAAGACGAATGGCTTCGCCTTGCGGCGCTGCTGCTTGCTGAGTCATGGCCTCACCACACCTCGCAAAGAAGCTCACCGCCAACGCGGTTCTTCCTCGCGTCCTTGTCGGTCATGACGCCGCGGCTCGTGCTGAGGATCGAGATCCCCATGCCCGAGCGAACGCGCGGGATCAGGTCGTGACGGACGTATACGCGGCGACCCGGGGTCGACACGCGCTTCAATCCGTCGATCGCGCTCTGGCGATCGGTTCCGTAACGAAGCACCACGGTGAGCGTCTTCAGTCCCTTGATTCCGTCCGCGGCGGGCTCGCTCACGCGAACGTCGTCGACGAAACCTTCGGACTTGAGGACGCCCGCCACGTGCTCCTTCAGACGGGAGTGCGGCATCTCCACCCGGTCGTGGCGCGCGAGGGCGCCATTGCGGATGCGCGTGAGCATATCGGCGATGGGATCGGTCATCATGGCTTCACCAGCTCGCCTTGATCACGCCGGGGATTTCCCCGCGGAGTCCAAACAAACGCAGGCAGAGCCTGCACAACTCGAACTTTCGGTAATAGCCGCGAGCACGACCACACACCTTGCAGCGGTTCCGATGACGAACCGCGAACTTCGGTGCCGTATTGAGCTTCGCGAACTGACTAGCACGCGCCATTTTCGACCTCTGACCTTGGTCCTAAAACTCTGTGAGAGCGTTCCGTTTCCGAGGATGCGGCTCAGGCCGCTCGGAACGGCATTCCCAGATGCTGGAGGAGCGCGCGCCCCTCTTCGTCGGTGATTGCCGTCGTCACGAAGCTGATGTTGAGCCCCTTGATGACGTCGATGCGGTCGTAGTTGATCTCGGGGAAGATGATCTGCTCCTTGAGGCCGAGGGTGTAGTTGCCCTTGCCGTCGAAGGCCTTCCTAGAGACACCACGGAAGTCACGCGTGCGCGGAAGCGCAAGCGAGACGAGACGATCGAGGAACTCCCACATCCGCCCCTTGCGGAGGGTGACCATCGCGCCGATGGGAACGCCCTCGCGAAGTTTGAACGTCGCGATCGCCTTCTTTGCGCGCGTGACGACGGGCTTCTGACCCGTGATAGCGCGGAGCTCGTCGACGGCGGCGTCGATGATCTTGGGGTTCGACACGGCGGCGCCGAGGCCCATGTTCACGACGATCTTCTGGAGACGCGGAACTTGGTTGGGGTTGCCGTAGTTGAATTCCTTGGTGAGTGCCGGGATGATTTCCTTCCGGTACTTGATCGCGAAGCGGGGCTCCTCGATCTCGGCCGTGGACGTCACCGGGCCCTGAGCTTCTTGGCGGGACTCGGACTTCTCCGGACGACCACGCTTGCCCTCCGGCTTCGCCTTCTTCTCGGCGCTGCCATCGGCCTTGTTCGGCTTTTCGGTTTTTTCGCTAGCCATGACGTACCTCAGCCTGCGCTTTCGGCGCGAACGGCCACGATCTGCTCACCGCTCTTCACGGCGACGCGAACTTTGTTGCCCTTATCGTCCGTCTTGAAGCGAACGCGGGTACCCTTGCCCGTCTTCGGGTCGATCGGCATCACCTTCGACGCGTGAATGGGCGCTTCACGCTGGAGGATGCCCCCCTGCGGAGCCTTCGGATTCGGTCGCGTGTGCCGCTTGACGAGGTTGACCCCCTCGACGACGACCTTGTCGTCTTCGGCGAGGATCGCGAGGACCTTGCCCGTGGTCTTCTTGTACTTACCGCTGATGACGACGACGGTGTCGCCTTTACGAAGACGCGCGGCCATCACAGCACCTCAGGCGCGAGAGAGATGATCTTCATGAACTTCTTGCCTCGGAGCTCACGGGCGACCGGGCCAAAGATGCGCGTGCCGATCGGCTCGTTCTCTTTGTTGACCAGCACCGCGCTGTTCTCGTCGAACTTGATGTAGCTGCCATCCGCACGAGACTGCTCACGCGTCGTGCGCACGATGACGGCTCGGGCGGTCTCGCCCTTCTTCACCTTGGTGCCCGCGATCGCTTCCTTCACGGAAACGACGATGACGTCACCGACGGTGGCGTACCGACGGCGCGAGCCGCCAAGCACCTTGATGCACTGCACTTTCTTGGCGCCGGAGTTGTCCGCAACTTCCAGCGTGGTTCGCATCTGGATCATTGGCGGCTCACTCCTCGACGAACTTCTTCACGAGCTTCGTGACGATGAACTTCTTGGTCTTCGAGATCGGACGATGCTCCTGGATCTCGACCTCGTCCCCGACCTTGTATTCGTTCTTCTCGTCGTGGGCGTGGAAGCGGTTCCGGCTCTTGACGTACTTTCCGTACAGTCCGTCGCGCGTGTAGTTCACGCACTCGACGACGACGGACTTGTCCATCTTGTCCTTGATGACCTTGCCGACCATCTTGCGACGGAAGCCGTGAGCTTCGTGCGCCGTCGGCGTCGCGCTTTGCGGTGCAGTTGCGGGTGCCATGACTACTTCGCCTCGGCCTTCTGGTTCTTCTGATTGAGCACGGTGTTCACGCGCGCGAGATCACGACGGGTCTTGCGGAGAAGACTCGTGTCGTCGAGGCGGTTCGTGAAGTTCTTGAAGCGGTGCTGGAAGAGGTCCTTCGTGATGCTCTTTTGGAGCTCCACGAGGTCTTCCTTCGAGCGCTCGAGCAAATCCTTGGCTTTCATTCACCGACTCCACGAACGAGGAATTTGTAGGCGACCGGGAGCTTGTGGCCGGCGAGGCGGAACGCTTCGCGCGCCGTCTTTTCGTCGACACCGAGGAGCTCGTACATCACGCGCCCCGGGAGAACTTCCGCGGCCCAGCCTTCGACGCCACCCTTGCCGCCACCCATTCGGACTTCGAGAGGCTTCTTGGTGACGGGTCGGTGCGGGAAGACACGGATCCAGAGTTTGCCGGCGCGCTTCACGTGGCGGGTGATCGCCATACGGGCGGCTTCGATCTGACGGGAAGTCAGGCGGCCGGGTTCGACAGCTTGCATTCCGAAGTCGCCAAAGGACACGTCGCTGCCGCGGTAGGCGATACCGCGGTTGTTGCCCTTCTGCATCTTGCGGAACTTGGTGCGCTTGGGGGAAAGCATTGCCTTCTTCCTTCGTTATTCTTCGGCGGTCCGAGGATCAGGTGCCCGTCGTGGGGACACGACGGTTGCGACGCTGGAGGACCTCACCCTTGAAGATCCAGCACTTCACGCCGATGATCCCGTACTTGGTGCGGGCTTCCGCGATACCGAACTCGATGTCCGCGCGCAGCGTGTGGAGCGGGACGCGGCCTTCACGGTAGGTTTCGACGCGGCTCATTTCGCTGCCGCCGAGACGGCCGGAGCAACGAACGCGGATGCCCTTGGCGCCGAACTTGATCGACGTCGAGACGGACTTCTTCATCGCGCGGCGGAAGGCGACGCGGCGTTCGAGCTGCGTCGCGATGTTCTCCGCGACGAGCTGCGCCGAGGTCTCCGCCTTGCGGACTTCCTGGACGTCGATGAAGACTTCGTTTTCCGTGAACGACTGGACGCCGGGGAACAGGGGTTCGCCCTTGGCGGCCGTGGTCAGGTTGCCGGACTTGAGGGTTTCGATGCCCTTGCCGCCCTTGCCGATGACCATGCCCGGACGCGCCGTGAACACGATGACCTTGCACTTGTTGGCCGCACGCTCGACCTCCACGGACGCGATGTTCGCGTTCATGAGGTACTCCTTGACGGCGCGGCGGATGCGGATGTCCTCGTGGAGCCACTTGGCGTACGCCTTGTCCTCGAACCACTTGGAGTTCCAGGTCTTGATGACGCCGAGGCGGAAGCCGTACGGATGGACTTTCTGACCCATTTTCGTTCAGTGCTCCGGATGCTCTTACAAGTTGAGCGCCTGGGTGAGGTTCCCGGGCGCGCTTCGCTCAGCGCTCGCCGAGAATGACAGTGATGTGGCTCATGCCCTTTTGAATGCGCGTAGCCCGCCCCATGGCGCGCGGGCGCCAGCGGCGCATGTGCGAATCGGGCGCCTTGTCGACGAAAGCGGTCTCGACGAACAGACCGTCGAGGTCGACACCGGGCGTTTGGGTGCGGGCGTTGGCGACCGCGCTCTCGATGAGCTTCTTCACGACGGGGGCTGCGGCCTTCTGCGTGAACTCGAGGAGCTGGAGCGCTTCGCCCGCTTGACGACCCCGAACCAAATTGATGACGACACGGGCTTTGCGCGGGGAGATCCGCGTGAACCGGGCAATCGCCTTGCTGACCATGATCGTGGAACCTTTCGGCGTCGTCGCACTCACCAAAGACCGAGAGAGCGCGAGTGCGTTCGCCCGGTGGTGAGCCATTCCTGGAGCTTGAATCTCTGGGTGCACCTCCCTTTGAGGGTGGTGCGAATCCGGGGTGGTATCGCGGGGCGATTCTTCTCCGGACTTGCTGGGTAGGGACCCCAGCTCGAGGGAGGCGTACTTTACGTACGCACCTCGAATAGGCAAGCGAAATCGCTATTGGCGTAACGATTCCGGGAGACGCGGCGCGGTCGTGGCCCGGAACGGTTCGTCATACGAACCGATCCGACGATCCACGACCCGCGGACGTCACTTCTTCGGGGCCGGAGGAGCGACGCTGCCGCCCTTCACTTTGCCCTTCTTGTCGCCGGAGTGGCCGTGGAACGTGCGCGTCGGTGCGAACTCGCCGAGCTTGTGTCCGACCATGTTCTCCGTCACGAAGACCGGGACGAACTTTCGGCCGTTGTGCACGGCGAAGGTCAGCCCGATGGCTTCGGGGGTAATCGTGCTTCGGCGCGACCACGTCTTGATCACCTTCTTGCTCTGAGCAGCTTGCGCGGAGGCAATCTTCTCGTTGAGGTGACCGTCGACGAAGGCGCCCTTCTTCACTGAACGCGGCATATGAATCTCCTACCCAATTCTCTCGAACGAAATCGGTGAGGGGGTCGGCGAGATCCGATTCGCGGGGACGGGCGACCGTGTGCCGCCCGCCCGCGAATTCGGATCACCCCTTCTGACCCCGGCGCTTGACGATCATGGCGTCCGTGCGCTTGTTGTTGCGGGTCTTGAGGCCCTTGGAGAGCTGCCCCCACGGGGAACAAGGGTGGCGACCGCCGGACGTACGGCCTTCGCCGCCGCCCATCGGGTGATCGACCGGGTTCATCGTGACGCCACGGTTGTGGGGACGACGGCCGAGCCAACGAGCGCGACCGGCCTTGCCGAGCGAGATGTTGGCGTGGTCGATGTTCGACACCTGACCGATGGTCGCGTGGCAATCCTGGTGGACCATGCGCACTTCGGAGGACGGGAGACGAACTTGGGCGTAGTCGCCGTCCTTCGCCATGAGCACCGCACCGGCGCCGGCCGAGCGAACGAGCTGCGCGCCCTTGCCCTTGCGGAGTTCGATGTTGTGGATCGTCGTTCCGAGCGGGATGTGACGAAGCGTGAGCGAATTGCCCGGCTTGATGTCCGCGTTCTTGCTCGAGATGATCTTGTCGCCGACCGAAAGGCCGTCCGGCGCCAGGATGTACAGCTTCTCGCCGTCCGCGTAGTGAACGAGCGCGATGCGCGCGGTACGGTTCGGATCGTACTCCACCGTCGCGATCACGCCGGGGATACCGATCTTGTTCCGGTGCCAATCGATGATGCGGTAGCGCTGCTTGTGTCCACCCCCACGGAAACGGGAGGTGATGCGACCGTGGGCATTGCGCCCACCGGTCGACGTCTGGTGCTCGACCAGGGCGCGAAGGGGTTTGACGTCCTTCGTGACTTCTTTGAAGTCGTAGCCCGTGTAAAAACGCCGAGCAGGGGAAGTCGGCTTATAGGACTTGATTCCCATGGCGCACTCTCAGCTTTCGCTCGCATCGAAGAAGTCGATCGAGCTGCCCTCGCGGAGGGTGATGATCGCTTTCTTCCAGTTCTGCATCTTGCCGTAACCACCACCCATGCGGCGGTCCTTGCCGCGCATGAGGAGGGTGTTCACGGAGTCGACCTTGACGTTGAAGAGATTCTCGACCGCTTTGCGGATCTGGATCTTGTTCGCTTCGCGAGCGACTTCGAAGATCACCTGGTTCGCATTGCGGAGGAGGCTCGCCTTCTCCGTGAGGACGATGGGGCGCTTGACGATTTGATCGTGTCTCATTGGGCGGCCTCGCTCTTCTTCGCGGTACCGAGGCAGCGCGCTTCGAGAGCCTTCACGGCGTCCTTCGAGAGGACGAGCGTGTCGTGACGAAGGAGATCGAACACGTTCACGCCTTCCGGCGGAAGGAACTGGTGGTCCTTGCAGTTGCGAATCGACAGACGGAGGTTGTCGTTCGCAGCGGTATCGACGACGAGCGCCTTCTTCTGCGCCTTGTCGTTGACGGCGCCGATCGTGTTGAGCGCCGCGAGAAGACCCTTGGTCTTCACTTCGGCGAGCTCGATGCGATCGATGACGACGAGACGGCCTTCCTTCGCGAACTTCGAGAGTGCGCTGCGGAGGGCGCCGACGCGCACCTGGCGCGGCGGACGGTAGGACCAGTCCTGCGGACGCGGCGGGTGGGCGCGGCCACCGCCGACGAACGTCGGTGCGCGCTTGGAGCCGTGACGGGCCTGGCCGGTGCCCTTCTGCTTGTAGACCTTCTTCGTGCTGCCGGAGACGGCCGACCGCTCCTTGGCGGCGGACGTGCCCTGACGGCGCGAAGCGAGTTGGGCCTTCACCACTTCGTAGAAGAGGTGTTCTTTGACTTCGGTCGCGAAGACTTCGTCGGAAAGCTGGAGCGTTCCGACCTTTTCGCGCTTCATGTTGTAGACGTCGATGGTCGCCATGTGCGTGTTCCTCAGGACTTGATCTCGACGTCCACGCCGGCGCTGAGGTCGAGCTTCATCAGCGCGTCGAGGGTCTGTTGCGTGGGCTCGAGGATGTCGAGCAGGCGCTTGTGGGTACGGATCTCGAACTGCTCACGCGACTTCTTGTCGACGTGCGGTCCACGGAGGACCGTGTAGCGCGAGATGTGGGTCGGGAGCGGGATGGGACCCGCGACGCGGGCGCCCGTGCGCTTGGCGGTCTCGACGATGTCGGTGGCCGACTTGTCGAGCAGTTGGTGATCGAACGCCTTCAGGCGGATTCGGATTTTCGTGGCGCTTGCCATGTTCATTCCCTCAGGCGAGGACCTTGGTGACGATACCGGCGCCGACCGTGCGGCCACCCTCGCGGATCGCGAAGCGCATCTGCTCTTCGAGACCCACCGGCGTGATCAACTCGATCGTCATCGTGATGTTGTCGCCCGGCATCACCATCTTCGTGCCTTCCGGCAACGAGCAGGTGCCCGTGACGTCCGTCGTACGCATGTAGAACTGCGGACGGTAGTTCGTGAAGAACGGCGTGTGACGGCCGCCCTCTTCCTTCTTCAGGACGTAGACCTCCGCCTCGAACTTCGTGTGCGGAGTCACCGAGCCCGGCTTCGCCAGGATCTGACCGCGCTCCACGTCGTTCTTTTCGATGCCACGCAGGAGCACGCCGACGTTGTCACCGGCCTGGCCCTGGTCGAGGAGCTTGCGGAACATTTCCACGCCCGTCACGACCGTCTCGCGCACCGGGCGGTAGCCGATGATCTGCACCGTCTCGCCGACCTTCACCACGCCGCGCTCGATGCGGCCCGTGACGACCGTGCCTCGACCCTTGATCGAGAACACGTCTTCCACGGCCATCAGGAAGGGCTTCTCCGTGTCGCGCACCGGGTCCGGGATCTGCGCGTCGAGGGCCGCGAGGAGCTCGCCGATCGAGTTCTCCCACTTCTCCACGCCCTGCAGCGCCGGAAGCGCCGCGCCGCGGACCACCTTCGAGTCGCGCGCGAACTTGTACTTGTCGAGCAGGTCGCGGACCTCTTCTTCGACGAGCTCGAGCATGTCCGCGTCTTCCACCGCGTCACACTTGTTCAAGAACACGACGATGTTCGTGAGACCGACCTGGCGAGCGAGAAGGACGTGCTCGCGCGTCTGCGGCATGACCGAGTCGAGAGCGCTGACGACGAGGATCGCGCCGTCCATCTGCGCCGCGCCCGTGATCATGTTCTTGATGTAGTCGGCGTGGCCGGGGCAATCGACGTGCGCGTAGTGGCGCTTCTCCGACTCGTACTCGACGTGCGAAACGGCGATCGTCACCGTCTTCGTCTCGTCGCGAACCGTGCCGCCCTTCGCGATGTCTTGGTAGCTGATCGCCTTCGCGAGGCCCTTCTTCGACTGGACCTTCACCAGAGCGGCCGTCAGCGTCGTCTTGCCGTGATCGATGTGGCCGATCGTGCCGACGTTCACATGGGGCTTGGTGCGCGTGAATTTCTCTTTGGCCATGGCTTTCTCCGACATCGCGCCGCGTCTTGCGGCTTCACTCGAACGAACGATTCAAACTGCGAAACTGACGGGCGCCGCCCTATGCGGCGACGCGTTTAGAGACCCTTCACCTTCGCGACGATCTGGTCCTGAACTGCGGGAGGGACCGGCGCGTAGTGGGAAAAGTGGAGCGACGACGTGGCCCGACCCTGGGTCATGGAACGGAGGTCGGTGACGTAGCCGAACATCGACGCGAGCGGTACCTCGGAATCGATGACTTGTGCGTTGCCGCGTTGGCTCATGCCGAGGATCCGACCTCGACGGGCGTTCAGGTCGCCGATGACGTCCCCCATGTACTGCTCGGGGACGACGACCTCGTTCTTCATCACGGGCTCGAGGAGGTGGAGGCTCGCGCGCTTGGCGCCGTCCTGGAAGCAGAGGGAGGCGGCGACCTCGAAGGCCTGCGCGCTGGAGTCGACGTCGTGGTAGCTGCCGTCGTAGACGCGGCACTTCATGTCGACGAGCGGGTATCCGGCGAGGACGCCACGGGCCATGGCCTCACGGACGCCCTTTTCAATCGCCGGGACGAATTCCTTCGGGATGACGCCGCCGACGATGTCGTTCACGAACTCGAATCCCTGACCGCGCTCGCCGGGTTCGATTTCCATGAGGACGTGCCCGTACTGGCCGCGGCCGCCCGACTGCTTCGCGTATTTGTACTCGCACGCGACCTTCTTGCCGATCGCCTCACGGTACGCGACTTCGGGCTTCCCGACGTTCGACTCGACCTTGAATTCGCGGCGGAGACGGTCGCAAATGATGTCGAGGTGGAGTTCGCCCATGCCCTCGATGATCGTCTGCCCGGATTCCTCGTCGGTGTGCATCCGGAACGACGGATCTTCCGCCGCGAGCTTCTGGAGACCGACGCCCAACTTCTCGACGTCCCCCTTGGTTTTCGGCTCGATGGCGATCGAGATGACCGGCGTCGGAAACACCATCTTCTCGAGGACGATGGGGTGCTTTTCGTCGCAGAGCGTGTCGCCCGTGCGGGTGTCCTTGAGACCGACGGCCGCGTAGATGTTGCCGGCGTCCGCTTCGGTGAGCTCTTCGCGCTTGTTGGCGTGCATGCGGAGGATGCGGCCGATGCGTTCACGCTTCCCGCGCGTCGAATTCGCGACCATCGTGCCGGACGTCAACGTGCCGGAGTACACGCGGAAGAACGTCAGGTTACCGTGCGGGTCGTTGATGATCTTGAAGGCGTAGGCAGCGAAGGGTTCTTTGTCGTCGGCCTTTCGCTCGATCTCTTTCTCCGTGTCGGGAAGGACACCTTTGACGGGCGGGATGTCGAGGGGCGAAGGGAGGTAATTGACGACGGCATCCAGAAGCAGCTGGACGCCCTTGTTCTTGAACGCCGATCCGCAAAGGACCGGGAAGAACTTGAAGGTCGTGCAGCCCTTGCGAAGCGCGCCGACGATTTCCGCTTCGGTGACGTCGTCAGCCTTGCCGTCCAGGAACTTCGCCATGACGCCGTCGTCGACGTCGGCGCAGGCTTCGATCATCTTCTCCCGAGCGGCGACGCACTTCGCCTGGATGTCGGCGGGAATCTCTTCCCACGTGTACGTCTGGCCCTTCGACGCTTCGTCGAAGATGGCGGCCTTCATCTTGATCAGGTCGACGACACCCTTGTGACGGTCTTCCTCGCCGACGGGCCACTGGATCGCGACGGGAACGACGCCGAGGCGGTCGCGGATCGTGGCGAGGTTCATCTCGAAATCCGCGCCGATCTTGTCCATCTTGTTGACGAACACGATGCGGGGGACGCGGAACTTGTCGGCCTGACGCCAGACCGTCTCGGTCTGAGGCTCGACGCCGTTGCCACCGTCGAGGACGGCGACGGCACCGTCGAGCACGCGCAGGCTGCGCTCGACTTCGATGGTGAAGTCGACGTGGCCGGGGGTGTCGATGATGTTGATACGATGCCGGATGCCCGCGTGCGGCCCCTCGGCCGGCTGCCAGAAGCAGTTCGTGGCCGCCGACGTGATCGTGATCCCGCGCTCCTGCTCCTGGACCATGTAGTCCATGGTCGCGGCGCCTTCGTGGACCTCGCCGATCTTGTAGTTGACACCCGTGTAGTAGAGAACGCGCTCGGTCGTCGTCGTCTTGCCCGCGTCGATGTGGGCCATGATGCCGATGTTGCGAGTTCTCTCGAGTGAATATTCGCGGGGCACGGGAAGGGGTCCTTGAGGCGGGCGGTGCAGCTCTTCGGGGTCGGAGGGTCGTTGGGGTCGCTGAATGCACGAAACCCTCTCCGGACTCACCTTTCGCATTTTCGAAAGGGGCTGCGATTCCGCAGCGGGCGTCCAGAGAGGGTGTCGGGGTGCATCGTGGTGGCGCGGCGCTCGGGAGTTCCGAGGGTGCCGCGCCGATGTGCAACCCGATCCTTATGTCGTCGTAGTCATCTCGTCTGGCGGGGCTTTCGAGGTGGGTCGAAGCGAACGCCGATCCTCCGAAGGAGCATCGGCGTGGGAATCACCAACGGTAGTGGGCGAAGGCCTTGTTGGCTTCGGCCATCTTGTGGGTGTCGTCCTTCTTCTTGACGGCGTTGCCGCGACCATTGGCCGCGTCGACGAACTCGCCCGCGAGACGCTCGCGCATCGTCTTCTCGCCTCGGTCGCGGGAGTACGTGACGATCCAGCGCATCGCGAGAGCGACCTTGCGCTCCTGGCGAACTTCAACGGGAACTTGGTACGTCGCACCACCGACACGCCGGCTCTTCACTTCGAGCTTCGGCTTGACGTTGTCGAGCGCCTTGCGGAACACCTCGAGCGGGTCTTCCTTGTGACGCTCCTTGATGATGTCCAAGGCGCCGTAGAGGATGCCTTCGGCAGTCGACTTCTTGCCGCCGATCATCAGCGTGTTGGTGAACTTCGAGACGAGGCGATCCTTGAACTTCGGATCGGGGGTGATCTTGCGCTTGGGTACTTCGCGGCGACGGGGCATCGAAAACTCCGAAAATCTCTAAGTGGCGATCAGCTCTTCGGGCGCTTGACGCCGTACTTGGAGCGCTTGCGATTGCGGTTGACCTTGTTCGTCGAGGACGGCCCGATGGCGCCGGACGCGTCGAGGGTGCCGCGGACGACGTGGTAGCGAACGCCCGGAAGGTCCTTCACACGGCCGCCACGAATCAGGACGACCGAGTGCTCCTGAAGGTTGTGGCCTTCGCCGGGGATGTAGGACGTGACTTCCATGCCGTTCGTCAGGCGAACACGGCAGACCTTGCGAAGCGCGGAATTCGGCTTCTTCGGGGTCGTCGTGTAAACGCGGACGCACACGCCACGCTTTTGCGGGCATGACTTGAGTGCGGGCGAGGCGGTCTTGATGCGTGCAGCCTCGCGACCATGACGAATCAGCTGATTGATGGTGGGCATTCGGGTTCCTGAGTCCTCACGAAAAGCACAAAAATCCGGGCGCGGGCCGCGGGGGTGCGCACTCTACTTACGGCGAAACCCGTGTCAAGCGGGCACTTGACCCCTTGGCGCAGGTTTTGTCGTCAGCAGTTCCTTCCGAACCCGTCTGCGACTTTCGCGGAGGGGCACGGCGCGCTACGGAGCGCGTGTGGCGCTTCCCACTCCCATCCATGCGTCCGCGGATCAAGTGCGGGACGCGCTCGCCCCCCTTCGATCCGACTTCTCGGTCGCGCTCCATACGTTCGGCAATGCGTTCTCGGTGGGGGCGATTATCCGCGTCGCCCACAGTTTCCTGGCTCGGGAGGTCATTCTCATCGGGTCCGATCCCCACTACGCCAAGGCCTCCATGGGCATGGAGAAGTACGAACGCATCGTCCGAGTGCCCGACGCGCCGGCCTTCCGCGAGTTCGTGGGGACCCGTCCGGTGTGGGCCGTGGAGAAGGACCAAGCGCGGCGGTCGCTTCACGCGCCAGGCCCGTATCCGAGAGACGTGGTGTTTCTGTTCGGGAGTGAGCGATCCGGTCTACCCGCGGAAGCCCTGGAGGCTGCCGACGAAGTCCTCGGAATTCCGATGTACGGAGTGAATCACTCGTTCCCGGTGACCGTGGCCGCGGGAATCGTGATGGCGGACTGGGCGCGACGTCGCTTCTCGCCAGGACATCTCTTCTGACGCTCCGACGTCGTTCCGGGTGCCTTCAAGGTGGTGCGGCACGAAGTCATCGCGCAGGCACTCGTTCCAATCGACGTTCTCGCATCCTCAGGTCGGGTCCGCTTCGAGGACTTCCACGCCCGCGAGTGCGAGACATCCGAACTCGTCGGAGTCGGCGAAGACGAACGCCTCGACGTCCTCCCCCTCTTTCGTGATCTCGACGCACGCGGCGAGTCTCCTCGGGTCCCCTCGAGCGACGAGCCGATCGTTCACGAGCGCGACGAGTTCCTCGGCCGGGAAGAGTCGACCTTCCGTTGGGATCGACACGACGAATTCGTCGGAATCGTGGCGGACGATGAGTCGGAGCGACTCGCCGTCCGAGGCACGTTCCCAACGACACGAAATCTCGAGACCGGCCATTCGAAAGAGTGACTTCGCGAGCTCGACCTCCTCGTGGCCGCCCGAGCGCGCGTGGAAACGATCTGCGAGACGCCGCGCCCGGGGAATCAACTGCGTCACGACCGAGATTCGATTCCGATGCATTTTCGGCTGAGTTTCGTGGTCCGCGATTCCCCACGCGAATCGCAACAGGAAGGTCAGGGGCGGTTCGTGGTGGGACGCGCGGGATCGCCTTAGTCGGTGGGTGTGAACGAAGCGCGAGGTTCCGACGTGACGTCGGGCGGCGCCCCTTTCCCGAGGACTCCATCATGAAATTCTTGTACGCGTTTGCTTGTCTCACCCTCGCCGGTTGCTCCGCGACCGTGGACCCGTCGACCTCTTCGTCATCGGACGACTCCGCCGATCCGAGTCTCGAAATCCTTCGCCGCGGCGGACGCAACGGCGAATGCCGCGAAGATCGTACGGAAGACCGCCGCGGCGGACGCGGATGCGGCGAGGGCACCGGCGTTGGATCGGGCGTTGGCTCCGGTTCGGGCACCGGCGTCGGGTCGGGCGTCGGCTCCGGTTCGGGCATTGGCTCCGGTTCGGGAGTTGGCTCCGGTTCGGGCACCGGCGTCGGGTCGGGCGTCGGCTCCGGTTCGGGCATTGGCTCCGGTTCGGGCATTGGCTCCGGTGCGGGCATTGGCGTGGGATCGGGCGTTCGGCTCCGGTTCGGGCACCGGCGTCGGATCGGGCGTTGGCTCCGGTTCGGGCACGGGCGTCGGGATCGGGCGTTGGCTCCGGTTCGGGCATTGGCGTGGGATCTGGAGTCGGATCCGGTTCGTCCGACGACGGAGAAGACGACGGACGAGGGCGAGGACGCGACGACTGACGGTACTGGCTCGCTCCCCGCGCACGTGTGTGTGGGGGGCGAGCGCTTGCATCGAAGATTCAGGAGTCACGTCGAAGGAGCACGGCCATGGACCGATCGAAATGCGTCATCCTCGTCACGTACGGAGTGCTGGGAATCGAGCCCGAATGCGAACGAGGCCTCCGTGAACTGGAGACACGGGGCTACGTGGTTCGAAGGCGCGCCGGGAGCGCGATTGACCTCGCCCGCAGCCAGATGGCGACCGAGGCGCTCGACGACGGATTCGACGAGATTCTCTGGATCGACGCGGACGTCGTGTTCGACCCAGACGACGTGGATCGCCTCCGCGCGCACGGATTGCCGTTCGTCTCGGGCATCTATCCCAAGAAGGGAGAACGCGCGATTGCATCGAACGTCGTGGGTGGAACGAAGCGTATCGTCTTCGGTGAAGGGGGAGGCCTCGTCGAGATCGCGTTCGCAGCTGCGGGATTCATCCTGTGCAAGCGCGAGGTCTACGAACGAATGGCGGAACGACTTCCCGTCTGCAACGAGGGATTCGGACGACGTGTGATTCCGTTCTTCATGCCGACGGTCGGACTTCGTGACGGCAAACCTTGGTACCTCGGTGAAGACTTTGCGTTCTCCGCACGAGCTCGGGAACTCGGATTCACGATTCTCGCGGACACGAAGATCCGTCTCCAACACATCGGCCGCTACATGTACTCGTGGGAAGACGCCGGGTCCGCACTTCCGCGCTACGAGACGTTCACGCTCGAGCTCTCCTGAGTCGCGAAATGCGTGTCTTTCTCGCAGATTTCTCGTGCTTCGAGGCCGAGCTTCGATGGTCGCCACGGGCCGCGCGTGCTAGGTCGCTCACGGGATGGCGGAGCGAATCGTCGGCGAAACTGCGGTGGCCCGCCTCTTCTACGAGGGAGACTACGCGGCGGTTCTGCGCGAGACCGTCGACGCGTACGGCGGAAGAACCGATTCCGTGGACGATGCCTTCGTCGTCGGCGCATTGGTCTTCACGGGCCGGCTGGACGAAGGACGCGATGCGTTCGACCTCTGGTGCAAGAACACGGGGGATGCGCGGACGCGCGTCGCGGCTCGGTTCTTCGTCGTCCTGGGTCTCGACCGCGCCGGCCACCAGCATGACGCCATTCGTTGGCTCGGCGACAACCTCCGTGACCCCTCCGTCCGCCGCGACGCGTGGTGCCGTTTCTTCGCGCATCAGGGTGTCGGATTCCATCGGTACTTCCTCGGACACGTGGCCGGTGCGTCGCGCGCGGCTTCGCGTGCACTCCGCGCGGCGATGCAGGCGAACTTCGCGTACGGCCGATTGTTGGCTGCCGACCTGCGAGGACACGCGCTCGTGCAGCGAGGCGACGTCCGCACGGGTCTGGCGCAACTCGCTCAGGCTCACGCGCTGGCGATTTCTCTCGGCTCGCGAGGGAATGCCGCAGCGATCCAGTGCGCGATCGCGGTGTACGACGCACGGCACGGCACGAGCGGAGGCGACGGTGTCGCGAGTCTCCGCAAACTCGTCGAGGAGCTTCCCGCCACCGACGCGTATTCGCGGCGTCTCGTGCTGCTCGAACTCGCGCTCCAGGAAGCGCTCCGTGGTGAGCGCGCGGCTGCCGCACACTCCGTCGATCAAGCCGAGCTTTCGCTCAACCCGGACGATCGTCGCGCGACAGTGTCGCTCCTATGGACTCGGGTGGCTCTCGCGATGTTGGGTGGAGGTCGTGCGGCGGGGCGAGCCCTTCTCGCGGAGGCTCGAGCTCGCCTCGATCCTTCGGTCGACGCGATGCTCGAAGTCGACCTCCTGGCGCTCGAATGGTTGGCGGACACGAAGCGCGCGGACGCGATCGTCGAACGTCTCCGTCGTCTTCACGCGACGACGGGAATCGCCAGGGCCACGCGCGCCCTCGAATGCTTCGGGGACCGCCTCGCGGAAGGCGCGTCGGCGGACGCTCTCGGCGATCGAACCGGCGGAGCGCTCGTGATGGCGTCGCGACGTACTCCGGAGGCGATCGATCGCGTGGTCGACACGCGACTCCTCGCACTCCTTCCCATCGCGCTCGGGCTCGCGCCCGGTCGCCGAATTCATGCCGTCCGCGGCCGACTGATCATCGAATGCGACGGAGCGTTCGAAGATCGTCCGCCCCCGTCACGGCAGGCGTGGGACCTCCTCACCCGCCTTGCCGCTGGACCGGCGACCAAAGAGGAACTGCTCGCGGACCTCTGGCGCATCCGCAACTACAGCCCCGAGCGTCACGATTCTGTGATTCACACGGCCATTTCGCGGCTCCGTCACTTGCTAGGCGCGCAGGGACATTGGATCGAGAGTCTCGGTGGAGCGTACCGACTGAGCGCCGGCGTGGAGCTTTCCGTGGTCCACGCCTTCGAAGGAGAAGCAGACGGGGGATTCGGTTCTCCGATCGCCGGTCCCGGCGACACACAACCTTCCGTGGCGTCGGGCGCCTCCCAAGTCCCTCCCCCAATTTCGATGCCCACGGAACACGACATCCGGATCCGATCCCTGGAACGCATGCTGCGCGCCGCTCCGGAAGGGCTCGCGACCTCCGCCATCGCGACCGCCCTCGGCGTCTCGGACATGACCGCATTGCGCGACCTCACCGTGCTGGTCGAGAAAGGTCTAGCGCAGCGCGTTGGACAGGGCCGTTCCACGCGCTATATCTGGCGCGGGGGAAAGGAAATTTCATGAGATTCCCGAATGTTGCCGCCCTCTCTACCGTTCTCGCGCTCTCGTCGTTCGCCCATGCACGGGGCGGCAAGGATGCGGTCGTGACTCGCGTCGACGGCGTCTACACGGCGCCCACGCGCGCGGACCTCGCGGACGTCGCAGCCAATCCGGTCAAGGACGTGAAGTGGAAGCTCGAGGACGGTGAAGCGACCCTCAGCTACGACCTTCCGGCCGAGCTCGTGGGGGACACGTCGACCGAGATCTCGATGACGGGTCCGCTCGATCGCGCGACCGGGAGTTACACCATGACGGGCGCCCTCGGCACGGCGACTTGCACGCCCACCCTCCAAGCCGACGGCGGGACGTCGATGCACTGCGTGGAAGTGATGCCGGAGTTGAACGTGGACCTCGTCGCGACCGAAGCCGCTCTCGCGGCCCGCGTGGCCGATCCGGTCGAACGGGCACGTCGACTCGAAGTCGCAGTGGGATTCGCCCACGAACCGATCGGTTTCGTCGACTTCGAAATCCCCAATTCCTTGCCTCGCAACAATCGCCCCACCCGCTGAGCGGGCCGCCTCGACGGAACAGATCGTCGGTGCCGTCGCGGCGTCGAACGCGGGATGGAATCCCGCGTCCGCCTCGTCCCTCTCTTCACGACCTTCGTCCTCGCCGCGGCGCCCGGCACTCCGGCCCAGACTGCGGACGGCACTCCGAACTCGGCCCTTCTCCCCTGTGGTCTCCGCAATCCGGTGCCCGGCGGCATCTTCGCGGGCCACCCCGAAGGCACCGGTCTCGACCTCGCGGATTCGCCCCGTCCCGTTCACGCGGTCCTCGGTGTAACGCTCGACTACGCCGAGTGGGGTCACACGAGGTGGAAGAGCCCGAAGGACACCGCCTTCAGCGTCCGCGTCAAACTCGAGAAGCCGATCCCGTGGCGTGATCGGCACGTGACGCACCTGTACTACACGCACCTCTCGAGTCTGACCTTGGAGAGGGCGGAGTCCGACGATTCCGAAATACGGATCCGCGGTGGACAGCGGCTCGGAACATCGGGAACCGCGAATGGCTCCCCTCACCTCCACCTCGGCTTCCTGCTGGACGGCAACGTCGAGCAGGATTCGTGGGACGGACTCCTCTCCGACGCCCAGATTCCCGAACTGTTCGGTCGCGCGCGGAACGGCACCTCACTGCCGAAGAACTGACTCCTGAAACCCGGAGATGGGCGCCGCCATCAATCGTCGACGCCCGGTCAACGGCAGACGTCCAACTCGATCCACAAAACACGAAAGGCGCCCTCCTCGCGGGAGAGCGCCTTTCGGCACGCGTCAGGAGGGAATCATTCCTCGTTGACGGCGCTGGCGGACACCGGGGCATCGGGGATGCGCGGTGCGGGCGCGGCGTACTTGTCTTCCATGGTCTCGCCTTCGACGATGACCTTGAGATTCTTGTACGCGGGGAGCCCCGTGCCGGCCGGGATGAGACGTCCCATGATGACGTTCTCTTTGAGGCCACGGAGGAAGTCGACCTTGCCCGACACCGCCGCTTCCGTGAGGACCTTTGTGGTCTCCTGGAAAGACGAGGCCGAGATGAACGACTCGGTGGAGAGCGACGCCTTCGTGATGCCGAGGAGGAGCGGTTCGGCGACGGCGGGACGTCCGCCGCGTTCGATGACCGCTTGGTTCTCGCGCTCGAAGATGTACTTTTCGACCTGCTCGTCGATGAGATGGTTCGTGTCTCCAACGTCCTTGATTCGGACGCGGCGGAGCATCTGACGAACGATGACCTCGATGTGCTTGTCGTTGATGGCGACGCCCTGGAGTCGGTAGACCTGCTGGATCTCGTTCACGAGATAAGCAGCGAGTTCCTTCTCACCCTTCACGCGCAAGATGTCGTGGGGGTTGGCCGGGCCGTCCATGAGTGGCTCACCGGCGCGAACTCGGTCGCCCGGCTGCACCTGGATGTGCTTGCCCTTGGCGATCAGGTACTCGCGTGCCTGATCGCTCATGAGCTGGCCGTCGGGGCTGAACGGAGTGATGACGACCTTCCGCTTGCCCTTGGTGTCCTTGCCGAAGGAAACCTCACCGTCGATCTCGGCGATGATGGCGTGATCCTTGGGCTTGCGCGCTTCGAAGAGCTCGGCGACGCGCGGGAGACCACCGGTGATGTCCTGGGTCTTCGTGCTTTCGCGCGGAATCTTCGCGATGACTTCGCCGGCGTCGACGTGATCGCCGTCCTGGACGACGATGTTGGCGCCGACAGGGAGGAGGTAGCGAGCTTCGAGCGTGCTGTTCGGCAGCTTGAGGGTCTCACCGGAATCCGGGTGCTTGAGCGAGATGCGCGGGCGGAGATCCGCGGCGCGCGACTCGATGACGACCTTGCGGGAAAGACCCGTGGCCTCGTCGAGCTTCTCCGTCATCGTCACGCCTTCGACGATGTCGCCGAACTTGGCGATACCGGCGACTTCCGTGAGGATCGGCATGGCGAAGGCGTCCCACTCCGCGAGGAGCTGGCCGGGCTTCACCTTGTCGCCCTCGGCGACCTTGAGGAGGGCGCCGTAGACGAGACGGTGGTGCTCACGCTCGCGGCCGGAATCGTCGACGATGACGATTTCGCCGTGACGGTTCATGACGCTGACCGTTCCGTCGCGCTTCTTGGCGAGGTTCGCGTTGCGGATGCGAACGAAGCCTTCGTTGCGCGCTTCAAGCGAGCTCTGCTCGATCTTGCCACGCGCGGCCGCTCCACCGATGTGGAACGTACGCATCGTGAGCTGGGTACCGGGCTCGCCGATCGACTGGGAAGCGATGATGCCGACCGACTCGCCGATATTCACCTTGTAGCCACGGGCGAGATCTCGGCCGTAGCACTTGGCGCAAACGCCGCGCTTCGTCTGGCAGGTGAGCACGGAGCGAATGACGACTTCTTCGATTCCGGCTTCCTCGATCTGGTGGACGATCTTCTCGTCGAGCTCCGTGTTGAGCGGGACGAGGACTTCGCCCGTGAGCGGGTCGACGATGTCTTCGAGCGCCACGCGACCGAGAATGCGGTCGGCGAGAGGTTGGATGACCTCGCCGGCGTCCTCGAGCTTCGTCACGCGGATGCCATCCATCGTGCCGCAGTCGAACTCGGTGATGACGGCGTCCTGGGCAACGTCGACGAGACGACGCGTGAGGTAACCGGAGTTCGCGGTCTTGAGCGCGGTGTCGGCAAGACCCTTACGCGCACCGTGCGTCGAGATGAAGTACTGGAGCACGGTGAGACCTTCGCGGAAGTTCGCCGTGATGGGGGTCTCGATGATTTCGCCCGAGGGCTTGGCCATGAGACCGCGCATGGCGGCGAGCTGGCGAATCTGCTGCGTGGAGCCACGGGCTCCGGAGTCGGCCATGATGTAGATCGGGTTGAAGCTCGGCTCGACGGACTCCTTGCCGGTCTCCGGATCCACGATCTTCTCTTTACCGATGACCTGGATCATCTCCTGCGTGACCTTGTCGGCGACGCCGGCCCAGATATCGACGATCTTGTTGTAGCGCTCGCCGTCGGTGATGAGACCTTCCTGGTACTGATCCACGACGCGCTGGACTTCTTCCTGCGCCTCGTTGAGGAGGGTCTTCTTCGCGTCCGGGATCACCATGTGATCCATGCAGATGGAGACACCGGCGCGGGTCGCGTACTCGAAGCCGATCGAACGGAGCCGGTCGGCGAGGAGGACGGTCGCCTTGTTGCGGTGCTTGCGGTAGCAGGCGTCGATGAGGGCGGAGAGTGCCTTCTTGTCGAGCGTCTTGTTGACGAGCTCGAACGGAAGCCCCGCGGGGAGGATTTCGGCGATGAGGCAGCGGCCGACGGTCGTGTTAACCATCTTCCGGATACCCGTGGCCGGGTCGACGACGCGGACGCGGATACCCGAGTGAAGGGTGACCTCGTCGTTGTCGTACGCCATCCGGACCTCCTCCGGCGACGAGTACACGCCGCGGAGGTAGCCCTCGGGAGCCCCCTTCTTGTCGACGGACAGCGCACCTTCACGGTAGCTGCCCTTCGCGAACTTGCGCTCGCGGGTCGCGTAGTAGAGGCCGAGGACGATGTCCTGCGTCGGGTTGATGATCGGCTTGCCGTTCGCCGGCGACAGGATGTTGTTCGTGCTCATCATGAGCACGCGCGCTTCCATCTGGGCTTCGACGGAGAGCGGCACGTGGACGGCCATCTGGTCACCGTCGAAGTCGGCGTTGAACGCCGCGCAGACGAGCGGGTGAAGCTGGATGGCCTTACCCTCGATGAGGACGGGCTCGAACGCCTGGATGCCGAGGCGGTGGAGGGTCGGCGCACGGTTCAGGAGAACCGGGTGCTCGCTGATGACCTCGTCGAGGATGTCCCAAACCTCCGGACGCTCCTTCTCGACCATCTTCTTCGCGGACTTGATGGTGTTGACGTATCCGCGCTCTTCGAGCTTGTTGTAGATGAACGGCTTGAAGAGCTCGACGGCCATCTGCTTCGGCAGACCGCACTGATGGAGCTTGAGCGTGGGGCCGACGACGATGACCGAACGGCCCGAGTAGTCGACGCGCTTGCCGAGGAGGTTCTGACGGAAGCGGCCCTGCTTGCCCTTCAGCATGTCGCTGAGCGACTTGAGCGGACGCTTGTTTTGACCGGTGATCGTCTTGCCGCGACGGCCGTTGTCGAAGAGGGCGTCAACCGCCTCCTGGAGCATGCGGCGCTCGTTGCGGATGATGATCTCGGGCGCGTTGAGCTCGAGGAGTCGCTTCAAACGGTTGTTGCGATTGATCACGCGACGGTAGAGGTCGTTGAGATCGCTGGTCGCGAAGCGGCCACCGTCGAGCGGAACGAGAGGACGCAGATCCGGCGGAAGGACCGGGATGACGGTGAGCATCATCCACTCAGGTCGGTTGCCACTCTCCTTGAACGCTTCGGTGACCTTGAGGCGCTTGACGATCTTCTTGCGCTTCGCCTCGCTCGTCGCCGCACGCATTTCCTGACGGAGGGTCTCCGACAGGGTGTGGACGTCGACGGTCTTGAGCATCTCGAGGATGGCTTCACCACCCATACCGGCGTGGAACTTGTCGTCGCCGTATTCGTCCTGGAGCTGCATGTAGCGCTCCTCCGAGAGGAGTTCGGCGCGTGCGAGGCCGGTCTCCTTCGGATCGATGACGATGTACGACTCGCAATACAGGACCTTCTCGAGGTCCTTCAGCGTGATGTCGAGCATGTTGCCGATGCGGCTCGGCAGGCTCTTCAAGAACCAGATGTGCGCGACGGGCGTGGCCAGGTTGATGTGGCCGAGACGCTCACGGCGGACCTTGCTCTGGATGACTTCGACGCCGCACTTCTCGCACACGATCCCACGGTGCTTCATGCGCTTGTACTTGCCGCAGTTGCACTCGTAGTCCTTCACCGGTCCGAAGATCTTGGCGCAGAAGAGGCCATCCCGTTCCGGCTTGAACGTGCGGTAGTTGATGGTCTCCGGCTTCTTCACTTCGCCGTGCGACCACTCACGAATCTTCTCGGGGGATGCGAGCGAGATACGAATCGCGCTGAACGAAAGCGGATCCTTGGGCTTCTCGAAGAAGCTAAAAATGTCGCGCATCGTCGTGCTGCCTTCCAGGTGCCGGGGGGAGGGGTGGCACCGTTTCAATCGGGGCTGATACTGGGAGTTCTAAGAAGCTTGGTGGAGCTGGACGGGAGCGACGAAAGCGTCCGAAAACGCGACCGCCGCTCCCCTTCCGCTCATTCTTCGGCCGCGTGATCGGCGGCGCGAAGCGCGCCCGGCTCGATGAGCTCGATGTTGAGGCAGAGCGCCTGGAGCTCCTTGATGAGAACGTTGAAGCTCTCGGGGAGACCTGGTTCGAGGTTGTACTCGCCCTTGACGATGGCTTCGTACATCCGCGTGCGGCCCATGACGTCGTCGCTCTTGACCGTGAGGAACTCCTGGAGCGCGTAGGCCGTTCCGTAGGCCTCCATCGCCCAGACTTCCATTTCTCCGAGACGCTGACCGCCGAACTGCGCCTTGCCACCGAGCGGCTGCTGGGTGACGAGCGAGTACGGGCCGATCGAACGCGCGTGGATCTTGTCGTCGACGAGGTGGTGGAGCTTGAGCATGTACATCACGCCCACGGTCACTTCCTGATCGAACGCTTCACCGGTGCGACCGTCGAAGAGCACCGACTGACCCGAAGGGTTCAGACCGGCGATCACGAGGGAATCCTTGATGGCCTTCTCGGGCGCACCGTCGAAGACGGGGCTCGCGAAGTGGACGCCGCCGCGGAGCTTCTTCGCGACCTTCTTGATCTCCTCGTCGGAGAGCTTGTTGAGCCAAGCGTGGAGCGCTTCGTCACCCGCGTAGATCTTGAGGATGTGCTCCCGGATCTTCTGGGCGCTGAAGTTCGACTCGATCATGTTCTGGAATTGCCATCCGAGAACGCGACCGCCCCAGCCTAGGTGAGTCTCGAGGATCTGTCCGACGTTCATACGCGACGGAACGCCGAGCGGATTGAGCACGATGTCGACGGGACGTCCGTCCTGGAGGTAGGGCATGTCCTCTTCCGGGAGGATCCGGGAAATGACGCCCTTATTTCCGTGACGACCGGCCATTTTGTCGCCGACCTGGAGCTTCCTCTTGATGGCGATGTAGACCTTCACCATCTTGATGACGCCCGGCGGAAGCTCGTCGCCCTTGGAGAGGCGATCGATCTTGTCGGCGAAGTGGGCCTCGCGGAGGGAGACGATCTCTTCGACTTCGCGGGTCTTGGTGGCGATGTCCTCGACGTTGTCGACGGGGAGCTCGCTCCAGTACTTGCGGGGAATCTCGGAAAGCGTCGCCTCGTCGAGGGTCTGTCCCTTGGAAAGGAGGACCTTGCCCTTGTCGTCGACGAGCTTGCCGTTCGTCGACTGGTTGAGAAGCGAGCGCTTGATCTGGCGGTAGAAGGACTCGCGGAGGATGCTGATTTCCTCGTCGCGCATGCGCTCGAGGCGCGCCTTCTCCTGCTCTTCGATGTCGCGGGCGCGGTCGTCCTTCTCCGTCTTTTTGCGGGAGAAGACGCGGGCGTTGATGACGATGCCCTGGACGCCCGGCGGAACGCGGAGCGAGCTGTCGCGGACGTCGCCGGCTTTCTCACCGAAGATCGCTCGGAGGAGCTTCTCCTCGGGGGAGAGCTGGGTCTCGCCCTTCGGCGTGATCTTGCCAACGAGGATGTCGCCGGGGTTCACTTCGGCGCCGATGCGGACGATGCCCGACTCGTCGAGGTCCTTGAGGGCCTCCTCGCCGACGTTCGGGATGTCGCGCGTGACTTCTTCCGCGCCGAGCTTCGTGTCACGAGCGACGCATTCGAACTCCTCGATGTGGATCGAGGTGAACACGTCGTCCTTCGCGATGCGCTCGGAGACGAGGATCGAGTCTTCGAAGTTGTAGCCCTGCCACGGCATGAACGCGACGACCACGTTCTGGCCGAGCGCGAGCTCGCCCATGTCGCAGGAGGGTCCGTCGGCGAGGACGTCACCCGGCTTCACCTTGTCACCGGCACGCACGACGGGCTTCTGGTTGAAGCACGTCGACTGGTTCGAGCGCTGGAACTTGGTGAGGGGGTAGATGTCCGGGATTTCCGGCGTGTCTTTGTCCGAGCGGACGACGATTCGCGTGGCGTCCACGCTCTCGACGATGCCGGGACGACGGGCCACGATGCACACGCCCGAGTCACGGGCGAGTTTGCCTTCCATGCCCGTTCCGACGTACGGGGCGTACGAGCGGATGAGGGGCACGGCCTGGCGCTGCATGTTGGCGCCCATGAGTGCGCGGTTGGCGTCGTCGTGCTCGAGGAACGGAACGAGCGCGGCGGCGACGCTGACCATCTGGTTCGGCGCGACGTCCATGAGCTGGACCATGTCGGGCGTGACCATGTGGAATTCGCCGTTGAGACGGGCGGACACGAGGCTCTCGCGGTAGCGCCCCTTTTCGTCGACGGCGGCGGAGGCCTGGGCGATGTACTTCCCTTCCTCCTCGAGCGCCGAGTACCAACCCACTTCTTCGGTCACGCGGCCTTCGCTGACGCGACGGTACGGCGTCTCGACGAAGCCGTATTCGTTCACGCGGGCGAACGTGGAGAGCGAAGCGATGAGGCCGATGTTCGGACCTTCAGGGGTCTCGATGGGGCAGATACGACCGTAGTGGGTCGGGTGGACGTCACGGACTTCGAAGCCCGCTCGTTCGCGCGTGAGACCACCCGGTCCGAGCGCCGAAAGACGACGCTTGTGCGTGACCTCGGAGAGCGGGTTGGTCTGGTCCATGAACTGCGAGAGCTGGGACGAGCCGAAGTACTCCTTCACCACTGCGGAGACGGGCTTCGCGTTGATGAGGTCGTGCGGCATGAGCGTGTCGATTTCCTGCGACATGCTCATGCGCTCCTTGATGGCCCGCTCCATGCGAACCAGACCGATGCGGTACTGGTTCTCCATGAGCTCGCCGACGGCGCGCACGCGGCGGTTGCCAAGGTGGTCGATATCGTCGACCGATCCGCGGCCGTTCTTCAACTCGATGAGGTGACGAACGGTCTCGAGGATGTCCTGCGGCGTGAGGACCTGGGTGTCGAGCGCGGGGCGCTGATCCTCGGGCAGGTCCTTGTAGAACTTGTAGTTCAACTTGAGACGGCCGACCTTCGAGAGGTCGTAGCGCTCGGGGTTGAAGAACAGGTTGTGGAAGAGGGTCTTCGCCGTGTCGAGCGTGGGCGGGTCGCCCGGACGCAGACGGCGGTAGATTTCCATGATCGCTTCGTCGCCGGTCTTGACCTTCTCCGCGAGGAGCGTGTCGCGAAGGTAGGAACCGACGTTGAGTCCGTCGATGAAGAGGACCTTGAACTCGTTGATGCCCGCCTTGCGGAGGGCTTCGAGCTTGGCTTCCGTCACTTCCTCGTTCACTTCGAGGATGACTTCACCCGTCTCGACGTCGACGACGTCGTGCGCAGTGACCTTGCCGAAGAGTTCTTCCTGGTCGACGGCGAGACGATCGACCTTGGCTTCCTTCAGCTTCTTGATCGCCGCCTTCGTGAACTTGGTGTTCTTCTTGACGATGACGTCCGAGCCGACCTTGATGTCGCGCGTGGCTCGTTGACCGGCGAGGAGATCGAACTCGAGGCTCTTCGAGAACTTGCTGCCCTTCTCGATGTAGACCGTCTCGCTGTTGTAGAAGTAGTTGAGGAGGTCCTGCGTCGAGTAGCCGAGCGCGCGCAGGAGGACCGTCGCGTGCATCTTGCGACGGCGATCGATGCGGACGTAGATGATGTCCTTCGGGTCGAACTCGAAGTCGAGCCACGAGCCGCGGTACGGGATGACGCGCGCGCTGTAGAGGACCTTGCCGCTCGAGTGCGTCTTGCCCTTGTCGTGGTCGAAGAAGACGCCCGGGCTGCGATGCAGCTGGCTGACGACGACGCGCTCGGTGCCGTTGATGATGAACGTACCGGTGTCCGTCATGAGCGGGATCTCGCCGAAGTAGACCTCCTGCTCCTTGATGTCGCGGACGATGCGCTCGCCACCCTCGCGGGTGTCGTAGATCATGAGCTGCGTCGTGACCTTGATCGGCGCGGCGTACGTCATGCCTCGCTGCCGACATTCTTCGACGTCGTACTTGGGCTTTTCGAGGTTGTAGCTGACGAAGACGAGCTCGCTCGTACCGTTGAAATCCTTGATCGGGAAGACGCTGCGGAAGACCGCTTGCAGGCCGATCTCTTGGCGCTCGTGCTGCGGCACGTTCGCCTGGAGGAATTTGTCGTACGAGGACTTTTGAATGTCGATGAGATTCGGGACTTCGATGACCCGCTTGACCCCACCGAGGTTCTTGCGGATTCGGAAGTTCGACTGGATGACGCTCGCCATCGGTGCTCCTCATTGCGCCGTCGCGGAGGTGGCTCTCGCTCCGCGAATCCACCCCAAGGGCGTCCTGCACGCGCGCTGGCAGGACTTGGGGCTTTTCAGAAAGGTCCGGCCGGTCGAAGGACGCCGGCTCGGTAACGAAGTTAAGGACGGGGCCGGTAGGCTTATACCGGCGAAGCGAGTTGGTACAGCTCGTGCTTGGAAGGATGCCCGCCGAGGCTCTAGTCGGAGACGGTCTCGCCGTCAGCAGCAATCAACACGAAAAGGGACGAACGTTCGAAACCCGGGGTTTCGCGCGTCGTCCCTTCCCGTTAGCCGCAGATGCTGGCGGGCTGGAGCACGAATTACTTGAGCTCCACCTTCGCGCCCGCGTCTTCGAGCTTCTTCTTCATGTCGTCGGCCTCGGCCTTGGACACGCCCTCCTTGAGGGACTTCGGCGCGGCCTCGACGAGGTCCTTGGCTTCCTTGAGGCCAAGACCCGTGATTTCGCGAACGACCTTGATGACGTTGATCTTGTTCGCGCCGGCTTCCTTGAGCTCGACCGTGAACTCGGTCTGCTCGGCAGCCGCCGCCGCCGGAGCGCCGCCCGCAGCCGGACCGGCCGCAACGGCCACCGGAGCCGCCTTGACGCCCCACTTCTCTTCGAGCGTCTTGATGAGCTCGGCGATCTGGATCACCGGCATGTTGGAGAGGAAGTCGACGACCTGCTCTTTCGTAACGTCAGCCATTTGAAATCTCCGTAATTTGGAATCTGTTGTGCCGTTGCCGGCGAGTACTCGTGTTCGTGAGCCCCCTTCGGGGAGGCCCGTTTCGGTGAGCGCAGGGCGCTCGGGTGCGAGGCGGCTTCCAGGAGGAAGGACGCCTTCGAATCACTTGGCGCCTTCGCGCTCCTTCGCTGCCATGAGGTAGACGAAGTTCTGCGAGGGGGCCTGGAGCAGGGCGACGAACTGCTGGAGCGGCGCTTGGAACGTCGCGAGCAGTTTGGCGCGGAGCTCGTCCTTGCCGGGCATCGTCGCCAGCGAATCCTCGACTTGCTTGCCGTTGAGGATGGTGCCGTCGATGAGTCCGCCCTTGATGGAGAGCTTCTCGCCTGCCGGATCCTTGAGGAACGCCTTGGCGACCTTCGCGGCCGCACTCGGGTCCTCGTAGCTCCAAGCGATACCCGTCATGCCCGCCAGGACGTCGTCGAGTTGCTTCGCGAACGACTCGGTCTTGATGGCTTGCTTGACGAGGGTGTTCTTGCAGACCTTGTAGTCGACGCCGGCCTTACGGAACTGCGAACGCAGCTTCGTGATGCTTTCGACGGTCATGCCCTTGTAGTCGAGGAACACGGCCGACGAAGACTTGCCGAATCGGGTCTGGATTTCGCTGATTTCAGCGCTCTTGGTTGCGCGGTCCATGATCAGGCCTCCTCGCCACGGGCGATGAACTGCGTCGGCTCGATCTTGACGCCGGGGCCCATCGTCGAAGAGACGGTGATGCTCCGGAGATACGTGCCCTTCGCAGTGGAAGGCTTCTGACGGACCAGGGCGTTGATGAGGGCCGACGCGTTTTCCGCGAGAGCCGTCTCGGAGAACGAAGTCTTGCCGATGCGGGCGTGGACGATGCCAGCCTTCTCGACGCGATATTCGATCTTTCCGCCCTTTGCCTCCTTCACGGCCGCACCGACGTCGAACGTGACGGTGCCGACCTTGGGGTTCGGCATGAGTCCACGGGGACCCAGGACTCGACCGAGCTTACCGACCGCACCCATCATGTCGGGCGTGGCGATGACGCGGTCGAAATCGAGGAAGCCCTCGGAGACCTTCGCAACCATGTCGTCGCTTCCAGCGAAATCGGCGCCGGCCGCCTTGGCCTCACGCTCTTTTTCGCCCTTCGCGAACACGAGCACGCGAACGGTTTGACCCGTTCCGTGCGGAAGAACGATCGCTCCACGGACCATCTGATCGGCGTGTTTGGGATTCACGCCCAGACGGACTGCGACATCGACCGTTTCGTCGAAGGTGGCGTATTTGGCCTTCTTGACCAAACCCACCGCCTCGGCGACGGAATACTTCTGCGCTCGGTCGAACATCGCGTTGACCTTCGCGCGTTTCTTCGCGAGCTTCGGCATTGTCCTCCTTGTCGGCTCGATTCGGGTCGGGACTTGGAAACGGTCCCTTCCCTTTGCCTTCCACCGTCACCTGCTGGCTTTCCCCCTGCCGTCCAGGAGCGGACGACAGCGGGTCGGTGGTGTTGAGGTTGATTCCAAGAGATGAGGCCCCGAACCATTCGGGGACTCGAGGGAAGACTTGGCGAACCTGCCACGGGTCGTGGCTGGTCCGCGGTGAGGCGTGCGAGAGGCGCCGTCCTGGGACGGGCGGACTCGCTCGGCGACGGAAGCGGGGTCTACTTCTCGACGACGTCGATACCCATCGAGCGGGCGGTGCCCTTCACGATGCGCATCGCGGCTTCCACGTCCGTGCAGTTCATGTCGCCGATCTTTTCTTCGGCGAGCTTCTTGACCTGCGCGAGGGTGACCTTGCCGACCTTCGTCTTGTTCGGTTCCTTCGAGCCCGCACCCGGCTTCTTGCTCGTCGGCAGACCGGCGGCCTTCTTGAGCAGGATGCTCGTCGGCGGAGTCTTGACGATGAAGCTGAACGAACGGTCGGAGTACACCGTGAGGACGACGGGGAAGATCATGTCGCTTCCCTGGGTCTTCGCGTTGAACTCCTTGCAGAAGGCCATGATGTTGATGCCGTGCGGGCCGAGCGCGGGGCCGACGGGCGGCGCGGGGCTGGCTTTGCCGGCGGGGAGCTGAAGTTTGACCTGACCAGTTACTTTCTTCATGGCTTTCTCGTGCTCCTACGGTGTGGTCCGCGAACTGCGCGGGGCCGTAGTGATCGCTGGGGGGGAACGGACGAACTCTGGGAACGAATACGATGGGACCGCGGAGCGGACGGGGAAATCAGGAGGCGCGCTTCTCGACCTGGGCGAAGTCGAGCTCGACGGGCGTGGCGCGGCCGAAGATGGACACCTTGACCTTGAGCTTCTGCTTGTCGGGCTTGACCTCTTCGACGGTGCCCGAGAAGTTCGCGAACGCGCCGTCGATGACACGGATCTCGTCGCCGGTCTCGAACGAGACGCGCGGCTTCGGCTTCACGGCACCTTCGACGATGATCTTGCGGAGGTCGTCGATCTGCGGCGGCTTCACTTCTTGCGGCTTCTGGTTGCCGATGAAGCCCGTGACCTTCGGCGTGTCCTTGACGACGTGCCAGGCCTCTTCGCCCATGTCCATCTCGACGAAGATGTATCCAGGGAAGCTCGTCTTCTGACGCGTGCGCGACTTCCCGCCGGCCCGGGCTTCCGTCACGCTCTCGGTCGGAATGAGGATCTCCCCGAAACGCTCCTCCATGTTGTGCTCTTTGATGCGCTGCTGGAGGGCTTCGCGGACCTTGTTCTCGTATCCCGAGTAGGTCTGGATGACATACCACTTCTTGGACATGGGACGGTGCTCCGCCGGTGCGCTGGATTCTGGATGCACGCTCGCCCGCTTCGACGAACCCGAACGGTCTGTCGACGGAGACGATGCAAGAGAAGCTTGGGAATCAGCTGCCATAGACGATGTTCGTGACGAATCCCCAGAAGCGATCCATCAGCGTGAAAAAGATCGTCGCGAATGCGGTCGTGACGACGACGATGAACGTGTTGTTCGTGACTTCACGTTGCGTGGGCCAGGTGACCTTCGAGAGTTCCTCGGCGACTTCCTCGGCCATCGTGCGGACGTCCTGGCGGCGCCAGTAATAGAACGCCACCGCTGCTCCGACGAGCGCGGAGATGCCGAGGAGGAGATCCTCCTTGGGCTCACCGATGGCGGGCTTCCACTGCGCGAGCCGGTACCACGCCATTCCTCCGAACTTGGAGACAAGGAACGCGATGGCAATCGCCGCACCGAAATAGGCGGCGTAGACGAATCGCTTGTGCCCCAAGGAATGGACCGCGATGTCCTGCGGAAGATCTTCGGCGTCGACGTCGTCCGACTTCACGAGCGGTCCACCGACGGACGCCAGATCGCCTTCGGGCGCGGTTCCGTCCGCGACTTCGGGGAGATCCTTGTTGTCGTCTTCGTTGGCCATGGCGTTCGGGGACTCGGAGAGATGGGTGAGATCGGGGAGAAGGGCGGACGGATCTGCCTTAAGTTTCGGAAAATGCCAGCACGGGCTGAGGGATTCGAACCCACGACCTGCGGATTTGGAATCCGCTGCTCTACCAGCTGAGCTAAACCCGTTCGAGAGGGGGCGCGGGACGGAACGCGAACTGCGACTACAATCGCGGGCGATCTCGGCACTCCCTCAAACGAGGAACGCCCGCATAGAAGAAATCGGGTCCGAGGTCCACACTCACCCGCACCGTACCCTCGAAAAAGAACGACCCGGGAACCCGGGCGTCTACTTCGTTTCGCGGTGGAGGGTGTGTTTGTTGCAGTGTGGGCAGAATTTCTTCCGCTCGAGAACGCCGCGCTGATCGACCTTTCGGGTCGTTTTGTAGTTGCGGCGCTCGCACTCGACGCAGGCGAGCGCGACTTCGATTCGGTCGCCCATCACTTCACCTGGACCCGTTCGGGTCGGCTCCCGGCTGGGTCGGACGACCGAAGTCGTCCGGTGCCCAGCGTTCGGGAGGGAATCCTCAGGCGAGGACCTTGGTGACGATACCGGCGCCGACCGTGCGGCCACCCTCGCGGATCGCGAAGCGCATCTGCTCTTCGAGACCCACCGGCGTGATCAGCTCGATCGTCATCGTGATGTTGTCGCCCGGCATCACCATCTTCGTGCCTTCCGGCAACGAGCAGGTGCCCGTGACGTCCGTCGTACGCATGTAGAACTGCGGACGGTAGTTCGTGAAGAACGGCGTGTGACGGCCGCCCTCTTCCTTCTTCAGGACGTAGACCTCCGCCTCGAACTTCGTGTGCGGGGTCACCGAGCCCGGCTTCGCCAGGATCTGACCGCGCTCCACGTCGTTCTTCTCGATACCGCGGAGCAGCACGCCGACGTTGTCACCGGCCTGGCCCTGGTCGAGGAGCTTGCGGAACATCTCGACGCCCGTCACGACCGTCTCGCGCACCGGACGGTAGCCGATGATCTGCACCGTCTCGCCCACCTTCACCACGCCGCGCTCGATGCGGCCCGTGACGACCGTGCCACGACCCTTGATCGAGAACACGTCTTCCACGGCCATCAGGAAGGGTTTCTCCGTATCGCGCACCGGGTCCGGGATCTGCGCGTCGAGAGCCGCGAGGAGCTCGCCGATCGAGTTCTCCCACTTCTCCACGCCCTGCAGCGCCGGAAGCGCCGCGCCGCGGACGACCTTCGAGTCGCGCGCGAACTTGTACTTGTCGAGCAGGTCGCGGACTTCTTCTTCGACGAGCTCGAGCATGTCCGCGTCTTCCACCGCGTCACACTTGTTCAAGAACACGACGATGTTCGTGAGACCGACCTGGCGAGCGAGAAGGACGTGCTCGCGCGTCTGCGGCATGACCGAGTCGAGAGCGCTGACGACGAGGATCGCGCCGTCCATCTGCGCCGCGCCCGTGATCATGTTCTTGATGTAGTCGGCGTGGCCGGGGCAATCGACGTGCGCGTAGTGGCGCTTCTCCGACTCGTACTCGACGTGCGAAACGGCGATCGTCACCGTCTTCGTCTCGTCGCGAACCGTGCCGCCCTTCGCGATGTCTTGGTAGCTGATCGCCTTCGCGAGGCCCTTCTTCGACTGGACCTTCACCAGAGCGGCCGTCAGCGTCGTCTTGCCGTGATCGATGTGGCCGATCGTGCCGACGTTCACATGGGGCTTGGTGCGCGTGAATTTCTCTTTGGCCATCGTCAGGTCTCCGTAGCGCCGGTCGCGTTCTGAAGGGGGAATTCGATTCTGGACGGGTGCCGCCGAGTCATCGTCGGTGGACTTTCGTGAGGTGGAGCGGAGCCCACCATGGGGCTTGAACCCATGACCTCTTCCTTACCAAGGAAGTGCTCTACCACTGAGCTAGGTGGGCGAGTGCGGCGTCGACTGCTCGTGTCGGCGACGCGTCGGAGCGGGAGACCGGGTTCGAACCGGCGACGTTCAGCTTGGAAGGCTGACGCTCTACCAACTGAGCTACTCCCGCAGCGCTTGGTACTCGTGTTCCGCTGAAGCGAAGATCAAGACGGGGTCGGTGGTTCCTTTCGAGAACGTTCGGACGCCGAAGAAGGAAGCGGTGAAACCGTTGAAGCGAACTAGGCGGAAATCCGCCGAATGAAAAGCCCGAAGATGGATGTCTTCGAGCTCCGTGGAGGGTGATGGATTCGAACCATCGAAGGCATAGCCGGCAGATTTACAGTCTGCTCCCTTTGGCCACTCGGGCAACCCTCCGAAACGATGCGACGTTGCTGCGAAATCGGTCGATACGAACCTGTTGTCGAGGATGAATCGTCCGCGGTGAAACTCGGGCCTGCTCACGCAGTGTCGATGATGGAGCTAGCGAGGGGAGTTGAACCCCTAACCACCTGTTTACAAAACAGGTGCTCTACCATTGAGCTACGCCAGCAGAGGGGGCGCGAAACTACGCGAGACCGCAGCAGCGAGCAAGCTTCGCGGAACCCGGCCGTGACCTTCGCGAAGCGAGGGGCGGTCGGGGCGCGGACCGCTATCAGCCGTGCTGCAGGGAGTCAAGCGATCCCGCGAGCGGGCGTCGCTCACTCGTCAGGATGGACCGCGTTGACGTTGAGGTTGCACATGCACTTCACCTTCGTGGAGTACGTGCGGTACGGCCAACAGCCTCCGCTCTTCCGTTCCATTCGGAGAAGCACGCAGCGCTTGCGGTTGTTCGCGTCGGCGCCTTCGTTCGTCTTGCAGTCGTTCTCGAGCTTGGAGACGGCGCCCTCGATGGACGCGTTCGCCCAACCGTTGCCGATCACCGACCACCCGGTAGCTTCCCCGCGCCACTTGAAGATCCAACCGTCGGCGTCGCGCTCTTCCGACGGAGCGTTCGATCCGGTCGGCTTCGTCGACTGAGCGTTCACGGTGGGTTCCTCGTCGTAGGCGATCCGAGTCTTGCCCCCGCATTCGCTCCTCGAAGCGCACGCGGCGAGTTCCTCGGCCGAATGGGATTCGTCCGGAACGGCCACGTCGGCTTCGGTTCCGCCGTTCGAGGGGCAGGAAGAGATCGCGGCTTCGCTCGGCATCGCGTTGTCGTCCTGGAACGGACTCTCCGCAGCGCAATGGAGGAGGGCGAGGCTACCGATGGCGAGCGCAGTCAGGCGGGAAGCGACGGGAATCATGGACAAGTCTCCTCGGACGAAGCCGGAAGCGGGTCCTCCATGTGGGTGCATTGCGCATGCCAGGTAGGGCGGTTGTCAGTTTCAATGTTTTCGAACATTTGCACTTTTGCTGATCGTCGCTGCGCCAATCCCTGGGCAATGTCTCTGGATCGGAGAAGGACCAGGGCGCTCGGCGGCTCCGGGGTGCACGGTTGCCCGTTCCCCGATTTCATCCATCCTGCGGCCCCATGTCGAAGGCCTTCACGAAGGAAAACGACGGCGACGAGGACGAGCTTCCCGAAGAGGAAGCGCCCCGTCCCCGGGGGTCCCGTCACATCACGCCGGAGGGATTCTTCGCGATCCAGAACGAGATCGAACGGCTCTGGAGAGTCGATCGGCCGAAGGTGACGATGGAGGTCTCCGAGGCCGCCGCGCAGGGAGATCGAAGCGAGAACGCCGAATACATCTACGGCAAGAAGAAGCTCAGGGAGATCGATCGGCGCATCCGCTTCCTGTCGAAGCGCCTCGACTCGCTCACCGTGGTCGCGCCGCAACGGGAACAGCTCGGACGTGTGTTCTTCGGGGCGTGGGTCACCATCGAAGACGAAGACGGCATCGAGTCGTCCTACCGCATCGTCGGCGGCGACGAGACGGACCTCGCGTCACGGAAGATCAGCATCGAGTCGCCCGTCGCGAAGGCTCTCCTCGGCAAGGGCGTCGGCGACACGGCGACGGTCCTGCGTCCGAAGGGGCCGATGGACGTCACGGTCGTGAAGATTTGGTACGAGGGACTCGAGGCCTGACGCCCGGAGCGGAACGTCAGGAACCGCCCGCCTTCTCACGTGCGTGCTTCTCCATCAACTCGAGCGCCTTCTCGAGTTCGTCTCGCGTGAAGGGCATCTTCGCGAGGACGGCGTCCTCCTCTTTCAGGGCGAGGACCATCTCGTCGAGCGCCGATTGGGCGCGACGGATCCACGTCGACGCGTCGCCCGTCTTCTCGGCGAAGGCGACGGTGCGTTTCATCATCTCGACGCCCTTGTCGAGGAGGGCACGGTAGCGGACGTGCATGATGCCGAAGAAGAGCTGTTTCTTCCGTTCCGTGTTCGCGTCCTTCGTCGGAGGAATTTCCATCAGGTCGTGGTGGAGGACGCGGTACATCTCGCCGATGCGGTAGCCGCTCATGGCGGCCCAATGCGGGTCCACGCAGCGGATGGCGTCGGCGTAGGCCGCTTGGGCGTCGAGCAGTCCCTGTGCGCGAGCGCTGATTTGGACGACGAAGTTCGGTGGCAGCGGCACGAATCGGATGCGTTCGGAACGCACGCGGCGAATCTCGGCTTGGGCGAAGCGCAACATGGCGGCAGGCACGGGCAGACGTCCGGCGGCGCCGTAGTGGAGTGAATCGACGAGGTCGAGACCGGCGAGCACGTCACGCGACGCGAGGACGTCGTCTCCGTTCTCGATACGTGCGAGCCCACGGGCGCCGAGTCCGGAGATGCGTTCGACGTCGGTCACGTCAGGACGCGCGAGCAGCGCGTCGCCGATTTCGGCGAGTTCCTTCCATTCCTCGAGGAACGCATGGATCCCCACGAGACGGACCATCGCACCGCGGGCGTTGGGGGAGCGCGGGAAGCGGGACGAAAAGGCGCGGTACGTGTCGCGCGCTTTGTCCATCACGTCTCCCCCTTCGTAGGCGAGCCCGAGATCGAACATCGCCTTCTCCGCGATGGCGGGATCGCCGTTGGCCGCGACCAGCGTCGACAACGCGTCGATGGCTTCCTGCCATCGCTGCGACATCAACGCTTCTTCGCCGCGCGCGAGCAGAGTCCGTTCGTTCGTAGCTTCGTGTGCGGTGACGACCTGGGTCTGGACGGTGACGGACGTCGTCGTCCCGTCAGGAACTCTGGGTACCGGAGCGCTTCCGCAGGCCGTCGCGAGGATTCCCGTGACCGACGTGGAGAAGGCGAGCAGCCTCGTCCGCACGGTCAGGTCGCTTCGTCGGACTTCGCCTTCTTCGACGCGGGGGCATCGTCGTCGTGACGGGGCGTGTTCGGCACGTTCTCGATACCCTTCTCGTGGACGATCTGATCGAGTTCCTGGAGCGTCTCCTCGAGACGCGCATTCCAGTCGGAGGAGAGCGAACCGGGCTTGTCCTTCTCGATCGCTCGCGCGACTCCGAGCCAGTGTCGCGCGTCGAGCTTGTAGCCGATGCGGTAGTCGGTCATGCCGCGGAGGTACGCGTACTGGGCGCGTTCCTCCGTGCCGAGACGCGACGTGTCCCTCTCGATGGACCGGAGGATTCCCAGCGCCCGCTCGTGTTGGTGCTGCTCGTAGGCCTTCCGACTGCGGCCGACCGCGTCGGAATACGTGTTGCAACCGGTGGTGACGAGAGTGGCGAGGACGACGAGGGACGTCGGGAGGACGAAACGCACCATGGTCCGAGAGTAGGTTCCCCCGCGCGACTCCGGCAACTTCAATCGGGGCGTGGACGGCGACGCGCGAGAACTGCCGCGAGCGCCAGGACGACGAGCGGGAGCGACCGATCGCCGGTGGAATTCCCCACGGCCCGGCAGCCGCATCGGGACGACTTCGTCGCGCCGGACGTCGTGGGGGGAGTCGCTCCGGACGACACCTCCGTCGCGACCGCTTTCCGAACGGGTTCGGGATCGCAGTCCCAACGCGTCGCCTTGGTGAACCCGCAGCGCTCGAGAATCGTTCCGTCGAGGCGTTTCGCGGTGAGTTCGACGCGTTCTGGAGTCACGCGGGTGGAGACGAAGTGGTACGCGGATTCGGCCTTCCGACTCGACGGGTCTCGGGCCTCGATCGGGTACAGAGGCGCGCCACCGCCCCCGGAAACGACGTACCGGAGACCTTCCGCGTCACCGCGATCGTAAAGGTGATCGTGTCCGGCGAAGACGAGGTCGACGCCCTTCTTCGCCAGCAACGCGGGAATACCCGCTTCGTGCAGCCGCTTGTTTCCTCCGTGGGGTCCCGACGAATGCGGTCCCGCGTGGAGGACGACGATGCGCCAGTCGATACCGGCCTCTTTGGAAGCGACCTCGAGTTGAGCTTCGAGCCACGTCCGCTCGTCTCCTTGGACGAAGGTATCGAAGGCGTTCAAAAGGAAGAAGCGGACGTTCTGCCAGCGGAACGTCGAGTAGAACCGCGTTCGCGGAGGGACCGGCTCCGTGCCCGTCGGGACGTCGTCGGTGAAGTAACGGAGGAACCGGGTCCCGGCCTTGTCGGCGAGTTCGTGGTTGCCGACCGCCGCGAACATGCAGTGGTCGCGGAGAAGCGCACCCTCGACGGTGAAGAACGTCGACCAGTCCTCCGAGCTACCGCCGTCTTCGACGAGGTCGCCCGTATTGAGGAGGAACGAGCCGACCCCGGCGGATTGGACCGCCCGAACCACGTTCGCGTGGGCGACTTCGTCCGATCGGTGATCGCCGAGGACGGTGAAGGTGAACGGGTCGCGTACGTCGTTCGTCGGGGCCGTCGTGAAGGAGCCACCTTCACTGCGTTCGGTTCCGACCACGACCGTGTACCGGTATCGCGTCGCGGGCGTGAGCCCCCCGATCGCCACGGAGTGGAACGTGGCGGCGGAGGAGGATTTGGCGATGGAGCTGGAACCTCCGTCCGGGGCGCCGTCCGCAGGACGGATCTCGATCCGAAGGGGGAGTTCCTTGTCGAGTTCGACACGGATGGTGACGCCGTCCGGACCGAGCTTCTGGAGGAAGGGTCCCTTCGCGAACTGCAGCGAGGACGCGCCCGAGGCGGGAAACGCGACGCACGAACCAACGAGCAGAGCCAGAGCCGCGTGGAAACGCCCCCGCGACATCCGGAGGTTTCGGGACCCCGTTCCTCGGGCTGCGTCGCCCCGAAGAGGGGGGCTGAAGGACGTCCGAACGGTCATGGACCTCCTTCTATCGCGCTTCGTCGTGGGGGTGGGCCTTTGACCGACCTCGGCCCCCGCGCTAGTTTCTCCGAGCTTCGGACGCCCACGCACTCCAGCGAAAACGTTCGACTCTCGCCAATTCCGAGGACCGATGCCTGAAGCCCTTCTACCTCCGCCGCCCGGGAACGAAGACCCGACGGTGGGGCACGATCCGCTGATGATCGGTCTCCCGCAGCGCTTCGGGAAATACACGCTCATCCGGAAGCTGGCCGAGGGGGGGATGGCGGAACTTTTCCTCGCGATCCAGCGCAGCGTCGCCGGATTCGAGAAGCTCATCGTCATCAAGCGCATCCTGCCCGCGATGAACCGCGATCGCGCGTTCATCGACATGCTGCTCCACGAAGCGCGTGTGGCGGCGACGCTGTCGCACACGAACATCGTGCAGATCTTCGACGTCGGTCAGGTGGACGGGACGTACTTCATCGCCATGGAGCACGTGCACGGCGAGGACCTTCGTCAGGTCGTCCGCGCCATGCGGAAGAAAGGCATCACCGACTTCCCGATCGAGCACGCGATCGCGATCGCGTTGGGGCTCGCGGCGGGCCTTTCGTACGCGCACGAGAAGCGGGATCTCGACGGAACGCCGCTCAACATCGTCCATCGCGACATCTCGCCGCAGAACACCGTCGTGTCGTTCACGGGGGACGTGAAGATCGTCGATTTCGGCATCGCGAAAAGCGACACGAAATTGAAGGACGACACGAAAAGCGGGCGCCTGAAGGGCAAGGTCCCGTACATGTCGCCGGAACAGGCGCGCGGGCAGGAACTCGATCCGCGGAGCGACATCTTCGCCGTCGGCGTCATCCTGTTCGAGCTCACCACGGGCCGGCGCTTGTTCAAAGGACCGAGCGAATACGAGACTCTCAAGATGATCTGCGAGCGGGAGTATCCGCTCCCTTCGGCCGTCCGCCCCGGGTACCCGGCGGCCCTCGAGCGGATCGTGATGAAGGCACTGGCGAAGGACGTCGACGAGAGGTACGCGAGCTGCCGCGACTTGCAGGCGGATCTCGAGGCATTCGCGCGCGGGGAACGTATTCCGGTCAGCACGCTGGCCCTTTCGCACTTCATGCAGACGTTGTTCGAGGACAAGCTCGCTTCCCAGAAGCAGGCGCTCCTCCAGGGCAAGCAGCTCGCGGACATCATCGAGCTGCAGCAGCCCGTGGATTCGACGCAGGATCTCGACCCGCGTTCGGTCCCCGGAATCCCGAGCACGCCCGCGCACTACCTCACGCTCACGGAAATCGCGACGCCACGACCGCGACGTGCGCGCGCGATGGTGTGGGCGACCGCGCTGGTGGCAGCCGCGGCGCTCGTCGCGGCGGCGAAGTTCGGCGCCACGTTCCTCGGCGACAAGGGTTCGAAGGAAGCCGCGGTCACCGCGGCCACGTCGCAGCCGGACACGGGTTCTCTGTTCATCGCGAGCACGCCGCCGGGCGCGGCCATCTGGATCGACGGTGACCTCCGTCGCGAGGTGACGCCCGTGACCCTCGCGGATCTTCCGATCGGGAAGAAGTTCGAGGTCCGGCTGACGAGCGACGGCTTCGAGGCGTGGAAGACCGAGTCGACGCTTTCGGGCGACGAGAAACATGGTCAAGTGCAGGCCACCCTCAAGCAAGGACCTCTCGAGGTCGAGATCAACGTCGCTCCCGCTTCCGCCCGTCCGACCCTCGTCGTCGACGGGAAGGAACGTGACGGACTCGAAGTCACCGGACTCGCTCCCAACGTGCCGCACACGGTCGTCGTTCGTGCGGTCGGATTCGCCGAGTATTCGGCGACGGTGAAGGGCGACCCGTTCGAGAAGAAGCGGATCGACGTGGTCCTCGAAGCCGCGAACGTCACCAAGTCGGAGCCGCGACTCCAACCGAAGCCCACGCCCTCGGCTCCAGCTCCCGTCGTACTCGGCAAGTTGAACGTCAGCGCGGGAGGCGGATGGTGCAACGTCGCGGTCGATGGCGTCGCCAAGGGGCCCACGCCCGTCGCGGGCATCGAGATTCCCGTCGGACCGCACCGCGTGACGTGTGCGACCGAGGGTGGCGCCGTGAAATCGGAGACCGTGGTCGTGCGCGACGGTTCGACGACCCGGCACCGCTTCACGTTGGGCGACTGATCGACGTTCCGGACGGAGCCCGCGGGGTCCGATCTCGCGGGTCAGGCCACGCGGACGAAGCGCATCCGATGGACGGGGAGGCCGTCGGCGATGGCGCGGTGTTCCCGGGGACTGCGCGCACCGTAAGGATTCTCGGCCATGCGTGAGGACGAAGGGGAGTCCCCGTCGGGACGTAGGCGTTCGCACCGGAGGAGCTGCGCCTCGTATTCTTCGGCGCGCGACTCCACGTCGGTCTGCACGAAGAGTTCGCCACCCACGCGGAGCAACCGCGTGACGCTTTCGAGGAAGACGTCGCCCATCACGAGGCGCTTCGTGTGACGCTTCTTCCACCACGGGTCCGGGAAGTGGAGGAACGCGCGCTCGAAAACCCCGTCGGGGCCGAGTCTCCGGAGGGCGTCTTTCGCATCCTCCGCGAACACGCGTGCCCGGGGACCGAGTCCGCGCTTCGCCAGTCTTTCGTCGACGATCGTCGCCCACTTCCGACGGATTTCGAGTCCCACGAGGCCGGCCTCGGGAACCGCCTCGGCGCGTTCGAAGAGAAACCCTCCGCGACCGGGTCCGACTTCGAGTTCGAGCCACTTCCCGCGCACCAGCGAGCGCGCGTCGACGGAGTCGCCTTCGGGCAGGCGCGGCGCGTGGGCGTACGGACGCGGGCGTTCGGGCTTCGAAGATGCGGCGGGCGCTTCGCTCATGGCGGGACGGGTCCTTAGCGCAACGCTCCCCGAGGGGGAGCGAAAAGGACACACCCGACGGGACCTCAGCTCGACGGAGAGAACACCAGGGGATAGGTGACCGAGACGCTTCCCCCCCCTTCGGGATTGGGGAACGAGAGCGATTCGAACGCCCGGACGATGCAGGCGCGCACGTTCGCGTCCGGAAGGTCGCTGCCGGCGTCGCGGGCGACGGCGACGTCACCGTCCTTCGAGATGAGGAAGCGGACGGCGACGCGGCCCTCGAGGGAGGGATTCGAGCGGAGACCGCTCTGGTAGCAGGCGATGTAACGACCCTGCGAAAGGCGCACGATGCGCTGGATGACTTCGGCGGGGAGCCGTCCCGTGACGGAGACGTTCGGATCGAAGTGCATCGAGGGGCTCTTCACGGTGTGGCCGGGCATGGACGCGAGGGAACCGTGTCGACCCCCGAGGCCACCAGGGTCGCCAGGACCGTTGCGACGTGAGAGCGATTTCCCGAGGTCGCCGACGTCGTTCACGCCGATGCCGTCGGCGCGGCCCCCTCCCCCTTCGCCGGTTCCGCTCAGACCCGCGCCGACCCCGAACGCGCCTCCCGGATCCGGACTCCAGAAGTCGCCGGAGTTGCTGGTCTTGTCGGCACCGTTCGGAATCGTCCCGAACGGGACGACGGGGCCGTTCGGATCGGCGATCGCCATCGAGGCGAGCAGACCGATCATGCCTTCCGTCCGCACTTCGTGGATCACGCGCTCGCGGGAGAGCGTGACGTCGCTCGGACGGGCGTCGCCCGCTTGGGTCCAGTGACCGGACCGTTCGACGGGCTGCTCGCGCCCCATTTTGCCGGAGTCTCCGCGCGACGCCGCTCCACCGCTGTTCGGCGATCCGTCGCGGACGTCCGCGCCGGCTTCCGCCGTGGACTCCGTCCGCTCGCGATCGGCTTCGGCGGACGCGTTCAGCAACTTCTGCATCAGGAGAATTTGGTCGCGTCCGAGCTCTTCGACGTCGTCGGCGCCGAGACGCGGGAGGAAGAACGCGAACGTGGCGAGGAGCGCGACGTGGAGCGTCGCCGACGTCGCGAAGCCCGGCATGCCGATGTCGGCCAGGACGTCCGCGAGGGTCGCGGTGGGTGTCCGCCCCTGCGTTCCACGTTCGAGGTGGAGGACGAAGGACCCGATCATGAGGTCCACGGAATGACCCGGCCTGAGGGCGATCTCGGTTTCGAGGGTCGGAACGCCGTCCACGAACGCGTTCGCGGTACCTGGAACGGAGACCGACGCCACGTCCTTGGTGGACGTGAACACCTCGAAGCGATCCGTGCCGAGGACTGCCGCGGGCAGGACGAGTCCGGCATCCGCGGACTCACCGAGGACGAGGCTTTCTCCCGCGGCGAGCGTACGGACGTCGACGACGTTCTTCGATTCCCGCGTGCCGGCACCGTCAGCCCAGGAGAGCACGACCGAGACGACGTCCCTCGGCTTGGTCGCCGTGGCGTTCCAATCGAGGAGAACGTCGTGACCCACCATCGATTCCGCCGCTCGTGACCCGTTCATCGGACGAACCTCCGCCTGGGCGCGCTCGGGCACCCGTATCCACGAACGCGCGAACCGGGCTCGACCTCCGAGCCGCGTCCACGTCGTTCAGGAACAAGGACAGCAGGCGCGCAGGAAGGTTCCGGAAATCGCGCCGGCGCCCTGAAGGGGCACAAAAAGCGGAGGGCGAGCGCACCTTTCCGGTGCGTTCGCCCTCGCCTGGAGAGTCGTCGATTCGCGTGAATCGACGGGCGTCCGCGTCCGTCTTACCGGACGCGATCCGCCGCGTGCGTCACTTCTTCGCCGGGGTCGGCGCCTTCGCCGGAGCGGCAGCCTTCTCGGCCTTGTCCGCCTTCGCAGGCGTCGTCGCCTTCGCGGCGGCCTTGTCGGCCTTGTCCGTCTTGTCGGTCTTGGCCGCACCCGGCGCCTTGACGAGGCCGAGCTGGGTCAGGAATTCCATGTTGTTGGAGTAGTTCCAACAGTGGTCGATCTTGGCGTCCTTGAACTGGCAGATGTCCACGCCCTTCAAGGAGACCGTCTTCTTCGTCGCGGGGATCGGACCGAGCGCGCCCTTGTGCGTCCCGGTCATCGTGCTCTCCATGATCGCGAAGTCGCCGACGCCCATCATGGTGTCGTAGGAGATCTTCTGGTCAGGGAAGGCCTTCGTCATCATCGAGAACGCCTTCTTCGCTTCCGCCTTGCCCTTGTGGGACGCGGGCTCCGCCTGGGCGTCGTACTCGATGCCGTCCGTGAGGGACGCGAGGAAGTCCGTCTCGGACTTCTTCTCGAACGCGCCCATCATGTTCTTGAGGGTCTCGGCGTTCTTGTCCTCGTCGGGCGTGCCCTTCGCGGTCACGAAGTCGACGGTGGTCGCGAGCGTCGGGATGGCGCGGACCTTCTCCTTCGACATACCGAGCTGGCCCATGAGGGTCGCGACGTCGAAGTAGCGGTGCTCCTTCTTGATCTGACCGTCCTGGTCGAACCAGAAGATGCCGACGCCGGTGTAGCCGACGTTCTTGTTGGTCGGCGCCATGCCCATGAACTCACCGGCGTGCGTGCCGTTCCAGGCCCATTCGCAGACGGCCATGTCGCCCTTCTGGAAGAAGCGCGTCGCGGCGATCTTCGACTTGGGGAAGCCGTCCATGAACGCCTTCGTCGACGATTCGATGGCTTCCTTTCCCTTCGCCTCCGGCATGCCCGACTGAACGAGCATCGCGTCCTGCGAGTACATGCCCGCGATCGCCTTGGCATCGCTCGCGTTGAACGCGTCCATGTACTTCTTGAGAACTTCCTTCTGCATCTCGGCCATCGAGAGCTTCGGCGCGGGCGCGGGCTTCGCCGGTTCGGGCGCGGGAGCCACGGCCACCGGTTGCGGCGCGGGAACGGCCGGCGGGGTCAAGGGCTTGACGTTCTCGTCCGCCCCGCCGCACGCGGTCATCGCAAACCCAAGCACGAGAGCTCCAAATCCAAACGATCGTCGCATTCTCCACTGCCTCCTTGCCGAAATGGCTGGCCGCGGTGATCGACCTTTTCGATACGTTCGTCAAGCGTCCGAGCTCGACCGTGAGGGCGCACGCCCCTGGAAGCTCCCCTTCCCTCTCCGCGCGCACGCCGCTATCACTCGTTTCCGTCCCGTGCGAACGCGCCCCCTCGGCAAAACTGGTCTCAACGTCTCCGAACTCGCCGTGGGAACCTGGGGCCTTTCGGGAGAACCGTACGGCCCCGTGGATGCCGCCGAAGCGGAGCGCACGCTGCGTCGCGCACTCGACATGGGGTTCACCCTCGTCGACACGGCGGACTCGTACGGTGCCGGCAAGATGGAGCGCATGGTCGGCGCCGTCGTCGGCAAACGCGACGACGTCGTCGTCGTCACCAAGGGCGGCATCGACCGGAGCCACGAGCCGCCGCGGAAGAACTTCACCAAGGCGTACCTCGAAGCCGCCGTCCGCCGATCGCTCACACGGCTCGGTCGGGACCACCTGGACGTTTACCTTCTCCACAATCCGACGGCGTCGACGATCTACGCCGGCGAAGTCGCGGGAGTGCTCGGGGAGATGGTCAAGGCCGGCACGATCCGCTTCTGGGGCGTTTCGGCCGGGGACGAACACGTGGCGCGCGCGGCGCTCGAACACGGCGCGCAGGTCGTCGAGCTCCCGTACAACGTGTTCCACGGGCGGGATCTCAATCGCGTGTCCGGGGATCTCATGGTGTCGGGAGCGGGAGTGCTCGCGCGGTCCGTCCTCAACTACGGGATGCTCTCGGGTCTTTGGCCGAAGGATCGGGAGTTTCCCGAAACCGACCATCGAAGTGCGCGCTGGACACGACTCGAATTCGAGCGCCGGCTCGAACAACTCGACGCGGTCCGGTACCTCGTGCGGAAGGACGTGTTGACGTTGCGCGGCGCCGCCGTGCGCTTCGCGCTCGCGAACCACCTCGTCAGCTCCGCGGTCCTCGGGCCGAGGACGGTCGCGCAACTCGAACAACTCGTGCGCGAAACCGGAGGCGGGCCGCGGTACCTGCCGGACGACGATTTGCGATCGCTGCCGCAAGCGCTCGAGCGCGTGGGAATCGAGACATGAGCGGAGCTGTCGACAGGAAAGCGTGTCTCGAAGAACTCCTCCGCGTCTCGGTCCGGGCGTCCGAGAAAATCCTCGCGATCTACGCGACCGATTTCGGCGTCGACTGGAAGGGCGAAGCGGACCCCGTGACCGCGGCGGATCGGGAGGCGAACGCACTCCTCTGCGACGCGATCGAGCGCTCTTTCCCGGGCGTCCCCATCGTCGCCGAAGAAAGCGACGCCGCTTCGTTCGCAGGATATCGGGACGCACGGGAATGTTTCTTCGTCGACCCCATCGACGGAACGTGGGAATTCATCGCGAAGAACGACCAGTTCTGCGTGATGGTCGGCCTCGCGGAAAGTCACCGGGCGACGCTCGGCGTGCTCCATTCGCCGGTGGGCGGCCGCGTCGTGGCGGGCGGTGACGGTATCCCCGCGTTCCGGGCGGATCCCCACGGCGATCGCGTGCCCGTCCACGTGACGGCCACGTCACGTATCTCGGACGCGGAGTTCGTCACGTCGCGCTCGCACGCCGCACCGATCGTGGATCGCATGATGGAGGACCTGAAGCCGCGTCTCCGCACGCCGTGGGGAAGTTCCGGTCTGAAGGGGGCACGCGTGGCCCAAGGGCTCGCGGACGTCTACCTGCATCCGGGCAAGGCGGGGAAGCGTTGGGACGCATGCGCGGCCGAAGCCGTCGTGCGGGCAGCCGGCGGCGAGATGACCGACGTTTGGGGCGCGCCGTTCGACTACCGCGCGAGCGATCTCTCGAATTTCGGCGGAATGCTCGCGTCGAACGGCCGACTGCACGAGGAGCTCGTGTCGCGCCTCGCGAAGTACCGCGCCGAGCTCGGTCATGCGTGACCACGCCGACGTCGTCGTCATCGGCGCGGGCATCATGGGCCTGTCGATCGCGTACCATCTCGCTCGACGCGGTACGACGAACGTCCTCGTCGTGGACCGAGGGTACCTGTGCGGCGGTGCGAGCGGACGGAACGGTGGTGGGGTCCGCGCGCAATGGTCGAGCGAAGCGAACGTCCGTCTCATGCAAGAAAGCATCCGCATGTGCCGCGAGTTCGCGAACGACATGGGCATCAACGTGTGGTTCCGACAGGGCGGATACCTCTTCCTCGTCCGGGACGAAGCGAAGCGCCGATCCCTCGAAGCCAGCGCCGCACTCCAGAACGAGTGCGGACTCGGGACGCGGATGCTCACGCCGAAAGAAGCCCGAAAGATCGTGCCCGAGCTCGACACGGACGGGGTCGTAGCAGCGAGCTTCAATCCGGACGACGGCGTGGTCTTTCCCTGGCCATTCGTGTGGGGCTTCGCGCAGGCGGCGGTGAAGTTGGGCGTCGAAGTCGCCACGTTCACCGACGTCGTGGGATTCGAGACGACGGGAGATCGCATCGACGGCGTCGTCGTGCGGAAGCTCGCGAAGGACGGGGAGGGCGCGGGTACCGGCGAAACCACCGTCGTCCGTACGCGCCGGGTCGTGAACGCGGCGGGCGCATGGTCGCCCGAAATCGCGAGGATGCTCGGTGTGTCACTGCCGAACACGCCCCATCGTCACGAGATCTGCTCGACGGAACCGCTGAAGCCGTGGCTGAAGCCTCTCGTCGCCGATTTGTCGGACGGTCTCTATTTCAGCCAATCGACGCGCGGCGAGATCGTCGGCGGCATCGGACAGTCCCGCGTCCCGCACGGCCTCAACCAGGACAGCTCCCACGCCTTCCTGGGTCTCTACGCGCGATCGCTCACGCGGACGTGTCCCGTACTCGGGAGCGTGAAGGTGCTCCGACAATGGGCGGGCTGTTACGACATCACGCCGGACGCGAATCCGATCGTGGGGCGGGTCGACGAGGTCCAGGACTTCTTCCAAGCCTCCGGATTCATGGGGCACGGGTTCATGATGGCGCCCGTGGTCGGCAAGCTGCTCGCCCAATACGTCGACGAAGGGACGCCGCTTCCCATGTTCGAACGCTGGAACCTGCGCCGCTTCAAGGAGGGTCGCCTCCTTTCCGAAGCGATGATCATCGGTTGAGGGATCCCTCGGGACCCTTTGACCTCCCCCCCGGGGGCAGGTAGCGTCCCCAAGTCGTCGGATTCGTTCGGCGATATCGCGGCACTTCGGGTCCGATGGGCCCACCGTTCGGAGGACCTCGCACCATGATGACCGCTCGAAAGCTTCGCTCGACGTTCGGCCTCGCGCTCCACCTCGCCCGTCTCGGTTCGTCGGGGACGTCCGTCGCGTCGCTCGCGACGACGGCGCTCCTCGCGACCTCCGTCGTCGGCTGTGCCGACGAGAACGATCCGGCGACCTGGGTGAAGCGACTCGACGACGCCGCGCAGCGCCCTGCGGCCATCAAGCGCATTTCGGAGTTCTTCAACGACACGCTCGCCAAGGCGAACCAGAACCGCGACGCGCCGGAAGTGAAGGCTCTCCTCGACAAGATCGCCGAGCCGATGACGAAGCAGTACACGGGCACGGCGCTCGACGACAAGACGCGCAAGGAACTCATCAAGTTCCTGGCGGACACGCGCGACATCCGGACCGCCCCCGCCCTCGCGAAGGCGTTCAACGAGTACGATCCCGGCAAGAACGACGAGGACGTGAAGTACGCGGCGCAGGCCGTGGGCGCACTCGCCGCGGGCGGGAAGCTCACGGACCAGAGCCTCACCGACTCCCTCTGGAACGTGTTCGCCAAGTTCCAGGTGTCGAAAGCGAAGTCCATCAACCTCGTGAAGGACCTCCACGACGCGGTGCTCGCCGCGGCGAATCCGTCCTACGGTCCGAAGGCCGTGGAGAAGCTCTCCGCCTCCTTCGACGCGAAGAACGAAGATGCGGCGAAGGACCATCTCCAGTTCTGGCAGCTCACGGCGGTCCAAGTGCTCGGCGAGACCAAGTTCGCGGGCGGCGTGAAGCCGCTCGTACGCGTCCTCGTGAACAAGGACAAGCAAGGTCTTCGTCCCGCCGTCACGGCCGCACTGATGAAGATGCCGGTCGAGTCCGAGGCCGCCCTCATCGACGCGCTCCAAGGCAACGATCCGGAGGTGCAGAAGGACGCTCCGCTGTGGGGAGCCGACAAGCTCCACATGGGCATCCTCGCCGACGCGATCGCGTGGATTTCGCGTCCGAAGGGAAAGGACGCGATCATCAGCGCCCTCGCGGCGGCTCCGTCCGACGCGGCCCGCACGCTCCTCGCCCAGCCCCTCATCCGCTACAGCGGCGATCCCAAGGTCGTGACGGCCTACACCGACGCGTACAAGAAGCTCGCCCCGGGCGTGAAGATCGAACTCCTCGGCAACCTCTTCGCACGCCCCGCGCTCGCGCAGGCTGCGGCGTCGCTCTACGATCCGAGCCTCGTCGACTGGCTCGTGAAGGACGCGGTCGGCGCGAAGGGAGACGAGGCGATGTCGATGCAAGCCCTCGCCCTGGAATCCGCCATCAAGCTGATGAACTCCTCGCAGACGAAGACCGTCGGCGACGCCGTGAAGAAGCTCTGGTCCACGAAGGAGCAAGAGGTATTCACGACGGCCGCGAAGGTCGTCGACGAGTGCGGTGCGAAGGCCGACTGCTACGTGAAGGTGCTCGACGAGCCGGTGACGGGGTCGGCCATCGCGATGATGCGCCCCATCAAGGCCGCGCAGATGTGCGCGCAAATGGGTGACGCGTCGACGAAGCAGGCGCTCGTGACGAAGATCGACAAGATGAAGGACCCGGGCGTCCGCCTCGCGGCGGTCCAAGCGATCGACCATCTCTCGCCCAAGGGCGACCCGGCGGCCGCGGAAGTCCTCGAGAAGATCGTGAAGGGCGACCAGGGCAAGGCCGGCGGCGCGGCGAACGACGCTCTCGCGAAAGTCGCGCTCCGTCTCCGCGCACGCGCGCTCCCCTGACGTCGGGATGATTCGCCTCGAGGTCACGTCCGGCAACAGGAAAGGCGCCCACGTCGAATCGGCCGCGCAAGTGCTCCGTCTGGGGCGCGCGAGCGAGAACGATTTCGAGCTGCCGGACGACCTCGTCTCGAGCGCGCACGCGCGTGTCGTGCTCACCGGTACGGGGTACGTCCTCCAGGACCTCCGTTCCACGAACGGAACGGTCCTTCTGAGGGGCGACGAGCGCCGACCTCTCGACGATCAACACGGACGCGAAGCGGGTCTCGCGACCGGTGACGTCATCGAACTCGGGGGTGGGAGCGTCCGGCTCGAGGTCCGAATCGTGGAGGAACGTGAGGACGCCCACGTCGTCGCGATCCGATCCATCGAGGATTTGGCGCCCCGTTCGGCTGCCGTCGAAGCCGACGCGTCCCGCCTGCGCGCGCTCTACGAGGCGCAGAAGCGCATCGGCCTGGCAGCCGAGATCTCCGACGTGCTGGCCGCGATCTGCGATGCCGGGTTCGCCCTCGTCCCTTCGGCGACGCACGCGACGATCGTGCTCAGGGACGACGAGGACGACTCCGGGAAGACGACCAACACCTCCGCCTACGTTCCCGTCCTCACGCGGGTGCGCGGTCAGAACCAGTCGACCGTGGGCCCCATTCCGATTTCGCGCAGCGTGTTCCGGAAGGTCGTCAACGAGAGAGCGGCCGTGATCGCCGCGGACGCGTCCATGGAGGTAGGCCAGTCCGAATCGCTCATGGGTGCGAGCATCCGTTCGACGATCGCCGTGCCGCTCTGGCGGCGGGACGAGATCCTGGGTGTGTTCCAGATGGACAACCGCGAGAGCACGGGCGTCTTCGGAACGGCCGATCTCGACGTCCTCGCCGTGCTCGCGCACAACGCGTCCCTCGCGGTCGCGAACACGCGACTCCTCCGCAAACTCCACGTCGCCGAAGAGCGTCTCAGGAAGGAGAACGCGTACCTCAAGGGTCGCGAAGAGAGTCGTCGCACCGGGGGCCGCGGGAACGAGAAGGAAATCGTCGGGCAGAGTCCCGCGATCGCGGCGCTGCTCGGTCAGTTGATGAAGGTCGTCGACACGCGCGTGACCGTCCTCATCGAGGGCGAGACCGGCGTGGGCAAGGAACTCGTCGCGTCGGCGATCCACTACCGCTCCCGACGTCGGGACAAGCTTTTCGTCGGTCAGAACTGCGCGGCGATGCCGGAGCAACTCCTCGAGAGCGAACTCTTCGGACACCGGAAGGGGGCCTTCACGGGCGCTCACGAGGAGAAGAAGGGACTCTTCGAAATCGCGGACGGCGGCACGTTGTTCCTCGACGAAGTGACCGAAATGCCTCTTTCGCTCCAGTCGAAGCTCCTCCGCGTCCTCCAGGAGGGGGAAATCCGTCCCGTCGGTGCGACCTCGGAGCGACGCGTGAACGTCCGCATCGTCGCGGCGTCCAACCGCAACCTCGAGAAGGAAGTGGCCGAGGGACGGTTCCGCGAAGATCTCTATTACCGGCTCAAGGTCTTCCCGCTCCGGGTGCCGCCTCTCCGGGAACGAAGGGAGGACATTCCCCTCCTCGCCGACACGTTCCTCCGGCGCTACGCGGCCGAGATGGGAAAGACCGTGGGGGGCTTCTCGCAGCAGGCGATGGAACTGCTCCAGGCCTACGACTTTCCCGGAAACGTCCGGGAGCTCCAGAACGAAGTCCAGCGCCTGGTGATCCAGGTCGACGGCGGCGAGTTCGTGACGCCCGAGCTTCTCTCGCCGCGGATCCGCAAGGTCGAGGGCGTGGTCGACAAGGTCCGACCGGCGAAGGGCACGCTGAAGGAGATGCTCGATCAGGTCGAGCGCTGGCTCCTCATCGAGTCCCTCCGGGAACACGAGAACAACAAGACGGCGACCGCGAAGACCCTCGGGATCACGCGCGAAGGTCTCCACAAGAAGCTACGGGCGTTCGGTCTTTCCTGAGACGCTCGGTCTCTGCGACGCGACGATGCGTCAACGCCCATCGCCCGGATCGCCGAGACGACGGGCTGTCCGCGTGACGCCTTCCATGCCCGTGCGGGTGAGGACGTCGGCGAGTCGCTCCCCCGTGCGCGGATCGCGGGCTTCGGGTGCGACCTCGACGAGGGGAGCGAGAGCGAAAGCTCGGCGGGGAAGCTCCGGATGGGGAACCGTGAGGTTCGTCGCGTGGACGACGACGCCGTCGATCCACAGGAGGTCGAGGTCCACGATCCGAGGTCCCCACCGTTGATCTCGTACGCGACCGAGTTCGAGTTCGATGGCGAGAAGATGACGGAGGAGGAGGAGTGGCGTGGCCTCCGTGCGGACGAGCGCGGCGCCGTTCCGGAAGGACGGTTGATCCACGGGACCGACGGGCGCCGTTTCGTACAAGGAGCTCACGAGCGACACTCGGGCGACCGGCGCGAACGCGGACAGCGCCCGGGCGAGCGTGGCTGCGCGGTCCCCGAGGTTCGCGCCGAATCCGACGACGACGTCACGCCCCGTGAGGGGAATTCGGGCGGTGTCCAGGCGGTTGTCGGGAGGAGCCACGGCGGCTCGCACGGTGCGCGCGAATCCCCCCCGGCGTCAAGGCGTGGTGCCTTGGAGGAGGATGGGATTCGTGAGCTTGTTGGCGAAGCCACCGTTCACGGATCCGCCCTGGACGAAGAAGATGTACGAGCTGTCCGCGACGCCGCCGAGAGTCGTCTCGAGGCGGACGATCGCGCCCGGCTCGGTGTCGAAGCGGATGGCGTCGACGGCCGTGGTGGTCGTCGTGGCCGCTGTGACCGTGGTCCCCGAGACGTCGAAGGTGTTCCCTTCTCCTCGGGCGCCTTCGAAGGTGGCGTTCTTCACGGTGCCCGAATCCGTCGCGCTCACCTTGACGGAGTACTTGCAGACTTCGAGGGTTTTGTTCGTGTCGCAGGTCCACCAGATTCGCCAGTGACCTCCCGCAGAGTATTCGACGAACACGCCCGCGCCCTCGCCGGGATTCGCGGACATCGTCTTGCCGGTGTCGACTTCCGCGAGCATGGGCGTCGACGAGGCCTGCGTGTTCCCCGACGAACCGACGCTACTTCCGTACCCGGGATCGCGGGCGTCGTCGCCGTACGCGCGCCCGCGAGGAGACGCGTCGATGACACACGCTACGAGGGAAGCGGCCGAGGCGGCGACGAGCAAGGGCGGAACGAGACGCGTGAGGAAAGGCATGGGCACGGAACGATCCTCCGAAGTTAGCGCCGGCCCCGGCCGACGCTGCTGGAACCGCGGCTACCGCCGGACGGTGGACTGGAGACGGCCCCCGACGAGCCGCCGAACGACGCCCGACCTCCGGACGGTGCTGAGAACGACGGGGCCGAAGGCCGGGACACGGCGCCCGACGAGCCACCGAACGACGCCCGGCCTCCCGACGACGACGAGAACGATGGCGACGAGGGCACGGTGGGACGGGACACGGCGCCCGACGGGCCGCCGAAGGATGCTCGCCCCCCCGTCGAGAACGACGGGGACGTGAACGAGGGGGTCGACGAGAACGTGGGTCCGCTGGACGTCGGCGGACGGAAGACGGGCGCAGACGCCGCGCGCCCGGGAGACGTCGCAGTGGGTCGATCGAACATGGACGGCGAACTCGTGCGCGGAGCAGCGGCGCTGGGAGCCGTGCCGAAATCGGCCCGACCCACGGGACGACTCTGGGGCGCGAGCGTCGACGACGACGGGGGCGTGGAGTACGGAGACCGGAATGCGGCGCCGTTCCGATCCGTGAACGTCGGAGAAGTCGCGACGCGTGTGCGATCGAACGGTTGCGGCGACGTCGGCGAAAGCGTGGTCGACGGGACGGCGCCGCGGGGCGAATACGGCGTGGCGCTCACGAGGGGCGCGGTCTCGTCGAGACGCCCTCGTCCGCGTCGGGCGTCGAACGCTCCCGACGGGTTCGGAAGCGCGGCGACCTTGCTGGGATTGCGGGCGACGGAGAGCGCACGCGAGATGCCGGGATCCGAAGCGGGAGTCCGGGCGACGACGCCGCGATCGATGCGAAGGTCGGAAGGCGGCGGTCCGTTCACGACGGGTCGCGCGGGGACGCGCCCGTCCGCCGTGACCTGCGGACGGGCGGGTTCGTAGGGACGCGTTCGCGACGCGATCGCGCCGACTCCGGGTCCCGTGGCGACGTGGTGCCCCACGTTCCGATCGAACACGGCGTGCGTGGGACAGAACGAGTACGCGACGGGAGGGACGTTGTAGATGCCGTAGGCGAATCCGTTGCGCCAATACCAAGTCGGCGCGAGGGGAGCCCAACCGACGTACCCGAACGCGGGGTCGTAGCCCACGCGCCAGGTGACCCACGCTCCCGCGTAGCGGCGCCCGGGAATCCACGCCCAGCCATGACCGGCGACGTATACCCAACGGCCGTAGTGGAACGGCGCCCACCCCCAGCCGTAGTCCGAAACCCAGGTGTAGTCGTCGGCGTAGGTCCAGTGACCGGCGGTGACGTACGGCGTGAAGTCGGAACCGACGATGGATGACGACGGGTACCAGACGGTCCCGTAGGTCGCGTCTTCGGTCCACTGACCGTAGGGCGCGAGGACGTCGTGGAATTCCGTGAGCGCGGAGGGATCGGTGTCTTCGAAGTAGGTGTCCGAATCCGTGACGGCCGTCGCGGTGGAGGACGCCGGAACGGCACTTCCCGGTTCGGCGCCGATGAGGACCTCGTCTCCGACTCCGAAGGTCGTCGCTTGGCCCTCTTCCGCGGCGGCAGGTTCCGATTCACCGACCGGCGTTCCACCGGCGTGCGGGTAGTCGGGACTGGGCGTGGCCGCGCCCCCGCATCCCACGAGCCACGCGGAGCCGAGGAGGACGAAGGGGACGAAGGATCGAGGAATGCGGTTCATGGGGCCCATCCGATGCGAACGGTTCGATCGCCGAAACGTGCAAACGCCGATCCGGGGCGGGCACCACGACCGCCGTGCGGACCACCCCACCGAGAAACCAGGAATATCTGCGAAATGTTCCCATGAGGCGTCCGATTGTCCAGCCGCAGCGGACGACCGAGGCGCCGAGCGTTGCGGCAGCGGATCACACTCCCTGTGAACGCGCGTCGGCTCGACCGGAACGCATTCGACGGCCGCTCATCGGAGGAGCTGGAGGAGATCGTGGGACGGAGGAGGGCTGTCGTGGGCATCCGTACTCAGTTGGACGGAAGGCCCCCGATAGTGATGGTATCGTGGAGGTACGGCAGTCGTAGAGCGCGCACTTCGACTCGAGACGAGGACCCACGATGGCTGAAACTCCGACGAAGAACGGCGGGATGACGGAACGCATCGCCGCGATGCAGGACTACAAACTGTACCGCGAGCTGCATTGGGAGGGTTCCTTCGAGGAGTACCTCCAGATCGTCCGTGAGCGTCCGTCGGTCACTCGGAACGCGTACCAGCGCGTTTACGACATGATCATCAGCTACGGGACCGAGGAGTACATCGACAACAAGAAGAAGTTGATCCGCTACAACTTCTTCAAGGACGAGTGGAACGGAGGCGCCAACGCGATCTTCGGACTCGACATCCCCCTCATGCGGCTCGTGCACGTCCTCCGCGCGGCCGCGGAAGGGTACGGCCCCGAGAAGCGCGTCATCCTCCTGCACGGCCCCGTCGGCTCGTCCAAGAGCACGATCGCGCGCCTCCTCAAACTGGGTGTCGAACATTACTCGCGCACCCCGGACGGTGCGCTCTACACGTTCGACTGGGTGAACCTCGCGGGGACGGGCCTCGCCGGCGAAGCCGATCGCTTCCCGAGCCCGATGAACGAGGAACCGCTCCGCCTCATCCCGATGGAATGGCGCGCGAAGGCCATCGCGGAACTCGGCCTCTCGAACGAGAAGTACAAGGTCCGCGTCGACGGTGACCTCGACCCCGCCAGCCGCTTCATCTTCAAGCACCTGATGACGAAGTACGGCGGCGACTGGAGCAAGCTCGTCTCCAACCACATCCGCGTGCGTCGCATGACTCTCTCGGAGAAGGATCGCGTGGGTATCGGCACGTTCCAGCCGAAGGACGAGAAGAACCAGGACTCCACGGAACTCACCGGCGACATCAACTACAGGAAGATCGCCGAATACGGCTCCGACTCCGACCCGCGCGCATTCAACTTCGACGGCGAGTTCAACATCGCGAACCGCGGCATCGTCGAGTTCATCGAGGTGCTGAAGCTCGACGTCGCGTTCCTCTACGATCTTCTCGGTGCCTCGCAAGAGCACAAGATCAAGCCGAAGAAGTTCGCGCAGACCGACATCGACGAGGTGATCCTCGGTCACACGAACGAGGCGGAGTACAAGAAGCTCCTGAACAACGAGTTCATGGAGGCCCTCCGAGACCGCACGATCAAGATCGACATCCCGTACATCACGAAGCTCACGGAAGAGATCAAGATCTACCAGAAGGACTTCAACGCCCAGAAGATCAAGAGCCGCCACATCGCACCGCACTCGCTGGAGGTGGCCGCGATGTGGGCGGTGCTCACGCGCCTCGAGGATCCGAAGAAGCACAACCTGTCGCTCGTGCAGAAGATGAAGCTGTACGACGGCAAGTCGCTCCCCGGGTACACGCAGGACACGGTGAAGGAGCTTCGGAAGGAGTCGAAGCGCGAGGGCATGGAAGGCATCTCCCCGCGTTACGTCCAGGACAAGATCTCGAACGCCCTGGTGAACGAGACGGGCGAAGGCACGATCAACCCCTTCATGGTGTTGAACGAGCTCGAGAAAGGTCTACGGCACCACTCGCTGATCACCAACGACGAGCAACGGAAGCGCTTCCAGGAATCCATCGGGCTCGTGAAACGCGAGTACGAGGAAATCGTGAAGAACGAGGTCCAGCGCGCCATCAGCGCGGACGAGGACGCGATCCAGAAGCTCGCCGCGAACTACATCGACAACATCAAGGCCTACACTCTCAAGGAGAAGGTCAAGAACCGCTACACCGGCCAGGACGAGGAGCCGGACGAGCGTCTGATGCGATCGATCGAGGAGAAGATCGAGGTTCCGGAGAACCGCAAGGAAGACTTCCGGCGCGAGATCATGAACTTCATCGGTGCCCTCGCCGTCGACGGTCGCCGGTTCGAATGGAACACGAACGATCGGCTCCGACGGGCCCTCGAACTGAAGCTTTTCGAGGATCAGAAGGACTCGATCAAGCTCAAGACGCTCGTCTCCGCCGTCGTCGACAAGGACACGCAGGAGAAGATCGACATCATCAAGACCCGGCTCATCAAGAACTTCGGGTACAACGAGGTCTCCGCGACCGACGTCCTCAACTTCGTCGCGTCGATCTTCGCGCGCGGCGACGCCAAAGAGTGACCGCGTAACCACATGGAGCAGCGACGAGACTTCGTCCCGTGAGCGGGAGTCTCGTCGCACTCACGCGATGGACGCGGGGAGCGTCCACCTACCGGACCTCCGGAAGGGTGCCGAGCGTCGACGAGGAATCGTCGGCGCTCGCGCCGCTTCTGAGGGTCGAGTCCCGGGATCTCGCACGTCGTCTCCAGGGTCCGTTGCCGCGAATCGCCGTCCATGCACCGAATCGGGAGACGGCCGTGGAACTCGCGGCGGTACTCCGATCCCGCGGACACGGTGGCGTCGCGGTGGAGCGGGACGCACTCGTGGAACTCGACGCGATGACCCACGTGAAGTCGTTCGAACGGACGGACGACGAGCTCGTCGCGCATGCCGCCGGTTCGTTGTCGAGGCGCGTGCCTTGGAAAGACGTACGGGCACTGCTGGAAGCCCGCGTACCGCGGAGCGCCTTCCCCGCACGTGAAGAAGGGCGAGCGGCGGCGCGTCTCTCACGAGCGTCGGTGGAAGACGTTCTCGCTCTCGCACCCGAGCGGCGCGTTTCCCGCGCCGACGAACGTGGGGCCACCGAAGACGTCCTGGTGGTCTTCATGGGCGAGGACGACTCGCCGTTGGTGTTCCGCGAAGGAAGTCTCAACTACACCGGACTCGGCGGCGCGATGGCGTTCACGGCGAACGCGAATTTCCGCACGCTCGTCTCCGATTTCCGGGGACGGGCGCGGGACGCCCTCTTCGACGACCGCTTCGCCCGGAGGACGCGCACGACGGGAGCATCGGAAGCTCCCGAGGGTCCCAGGCCAGCGCACGCGCGATGGGACGCGGAGGACGTGGTGCTCCTCGCACACGTCCTCGTGGTCGCGGCGCGCGAAGGTCAGCTCTGACGGTTCCGGATCACGGGGCCGCCTTCGCCGGTGCGACGCAAGCGTCGACCGCGATCTGCAGGGACTCGAACTTCGCGTCGTGACGCGGAATTTCGGCCGGATCGTCCGAACACATCGAGCCAGACGCCTCCGGTCCCGAGTCGTTCGCGGGGCAGGCTTTCGCCTCGATCGACACCTTCGCCACGGGTGCGGCGTCGGCCTCTGGCGCCTTCGAGGTGACCTTCACGCGAACGTAGTTCGTCCCGTTCGCGGCCATCGCCTTCGGTGCCTTCTTGCCTTTCACGGGCCCCTTGTCGTGGTGATCGTGCCCGTGCTTCGCATCGACGACACGCCACGCGGAGACGAGGTGCTCCCGGTCGGAGTGCGTCGCGTCGAACGCGTAGCCCGCGTCCGTGATCGCTTTCTCGATGCACGCCTGGGACTGCTTGTCGTGGGCGCGTCGCTCGCGCATCGCACGCACGCGGGCTTCGAGAGGCGCCGTGCCGTCCTTCACGCATCCCACGACGGTCCCGGCGATCACCAGGATGGCGAGGCACGAGACGATACGCGGGACGCGCCAAGGGGTCGGGCGCGGGGTGGCGAAACGAGAGGACCGGGGGGAGGCGGAAGGCGTGGGGGGCATCATCGGGATTTTCCCCTTTTCACGACGGGCCTTCGAGAAAGTTCCGCGGAGCCGTCCGCGTCCGACGCCATCCCCGGGGGCCCGCGGCATTGCGGCGCCCCGGAAAGCCGCGTAAGAACCGGGGTTCGTCGATCCCAGAAAGGCCACGATCGTCATGGCGAGCTTCAAGAAGTCCATCCTCCAGTCCGGCATGAAACTCATGAGCGATCCCCGCGTCATGAAGCTGATGCAGGACGAGCGCGTGATGAAGGCCGTGATGACCGCCATGAGCATGCCGGGGAAGGTCCAGACCTTCACCCACGACCAGGCCGAGCGCATCGCCAAAGCCATGGCACTCGCGACCGAAGACGAGGTCAAAGAGCTCCGACGGACCATCCGTCGGCTCGAGGACGAAGTCGCCCGTCTCCAGCCGCCCCCTGGGGGCACGAAGCGCCGCCCGCCGGCCGAGTGAATCGGTGCCCAAGGGGGCACGAATCACTTTGTGACACAATTGTATCCAATGGACATTGCTAGGTATTGTCGCGAATTGGCAGGGGTTTAGCCGGACGCGACCTTGACTTGTGTCACACGTGAACCCAAGTTCTACGGCGTGACACCGAAGCCGACCCAAGACGACGTCCCGCCGTCGGAGGAGACCTCCTCCGGAACGGACGAGCGCAACGAGACCCGCAAGGAACGCGTGATTCACACGCGTGTCCCCGCGGTGCTCGAACGCGAGCTCAAGCGGTTCGCCGAGAACATGCGTGTTCCAGTATCGAACCTCATTCGCACGATTCTCGAGGACGCGGTCAGCGTGGCCGACGTGGCGTCGTCGAGCGTCGAGGTGAAGCTCGGCAAAGCCGCCGAGCAGATCCACCGCGAACGGGAACGCATCAAGGAAAAGGTCCGAATCGATCCCCTCCGGGACGTCCTCGCATTCCAGGAAGTGACGCTCGCCCAGCCCTGCTCGTGCGCGAAGTGCGGCAAGGACCTGTCGCCCGGAGACCGCGCCCATCTGGGCCTCGTCGACGGGCCGCCCCGCCTCGGCCGAATCTTCGCCTGCGACGACTGCATTCCCCGGCGCTGACGCCGGATTCCGGGTCGCCGTCGGGACTCTCCCATCCCGAGTCGCCGTCGCGACTCTCCCATCCCGAGTCGCTGTCGCGACTCTCCCTCTCCGCTGATTTCAATCCCTGTCCCTCGTCACGGAAGAACGCGTCGAACGCGTTCGCTCCGGAGGGGGACGTGCATCCCACGAAAGCGAGTCCCATCATGAACACGACCCAAGACACCGTCTCCACCGAAGAATCCTCGACCACCACCCTCCCCTCGTTCGCGCGTGCACTCGCGGAAGTGGGTCAGAGCTGGGTCGCCATGGGCCTCTCGGTCGGCAAGAATGCCCTCGAGCACACGGCGACCGCGCTCCAGAACACGGCGAAGGCGCTCGCGACCCTCGCGGACGACGTCACGCCCAAGTCGCCGAACTCGGCGAAGTGATCGCGACGCAGTGCGCCCCACGGCGCTTCGCATCGGATTGAAACGCGGACCCGACGGATCCACGATCCGTCGGGTTCGTCCGTTCCGGAGTCGGGCTCAGGCCGCCGCGCCGGGTGCGCTCGAAGGCGGAGCGGGGACGCTGACCGGCGCGGAGCGCGCGTCGAGCCAATGCGAAAGCGCGAGCCAGATCGTTCGCGGTGCATCCCGGCCGACGAGAAGATCGATGTGACCGAACGGGAACGCGCGGTACGTCTTGTCCCGTGCGCGACTCCGCTCGTAGGCGGGGCGGACACTGGACGGCGGCGCCATGTCGTCGTTCGTGCCGGAAGCGATGAAGAGCGGGAGATCCTGCGCCTCGAAGCGACCGAAGTAGTCGATCGGTCGTCGGCCGCCTTTCGCGCGCATGCGCCCTTCGAGGAGTTCGACCATCTCCGCCATGCTCGCGCGGTCGAAGGCGTGGGAGAAATGCTCGTCGAGGACGTGGGGCTCGAGTGCACCCGCGTGCCAGCCGCGGATCGGCACGGGATAGAGGGGGCTCTCCGCGAACCTTCGCGCGACCTTCATGATGCGACCGAGCGGCTTCACGGCGAGCGGCGCGTTTCCGATGGGCAAGCGCGCCATCACCATGAAGCGGGCCGCGAGCGAGAGTGCGGAGAGCGAGAGGGAACCGCTGCCGAACTGGTAGGGGCTCCCCAACGTCGCGACTCCGGCGACGGCGCCTTCCTGCATGGACGACGCCGCGTAGCCGACGAGCCCGCCCAACGAGTGACCGACGACGAACACCTTCCGCTGACCGGACAGCTTGCGAACCTCTTCGAGGGCGCTCGGCAAGTCCTCCCGGACGTAGTCGTCGACGCTCTGGCACCTCGGGGCGCCGATCTGCCTCGAGCGACCGTGCCCTCGCAGGTCGAGGTTGAACACGTCGTATCCGGCCACCGCGAGGTGGTTCGCGAAGCTCCGCGACGGCAGGTGCCACGCGTACCGGTTCTGACCGAAACCGTGGACGAGCAGTACCGGCGCGCGCGTTCCGCCCTCGCGGCCGTGCGCGCGCTTTCGCACCATCGCGAGCGGCACCTTGCCCGGCGTCACGACGAGCTCCTTCACGAAGGTGGCTTTGTGCCCCTGATCGACGACCTGCTCGACGACCCGACCGTGGATGATCACGCGTGAACGACCCTCGAGAAAGCGAGCTTTTCCGCTCGATCACGTAGTGTAGCATCCGAACGACATGGGCCCGCAAATTGGTCGCGCCTTGCAGAGTTGCAAGGCGTCCGGACGCATCCGAAACGCCTCCCGCCGGAGCTTCCGTTCCGCATCGGCAGCCCTCGCCTTGGCGACGGGAGTGGCCACGGTTCTCGTGCCCGCCGACGCCGCGGCGCAGAAGGACCCGGCGAAGCCGAAGACGGCGGAAACGAAGCCGAAGCCCACGAAGCCGAAGGGCATCGAAAAGAAGCCCGCGAAGCCCACACCGGAACCGAAGCCCGAACCTCCTCCCGAACCGGCACCTCCCGAGCCGAAGGCGCCGGAACCCGTGGTCGCGCCTCCACCTCCGCCTCCTCCGTCGCCCAGGGCTCCCGAACCTCCGCCCGAAGCGACGCGGAGCCTCCGGGAGGATCCCGCGAAGGCCTACTACTTCCTCGGACTCCGTTACCGCGGCAACGTCATCCCTGGGGCGTTCCTCAACCTCTTCGTGCGCGAAGGGAAGACGCTCTTCTCGAACCACGTGGCCATCGAGTTCGAACGGAGGAAGGACGGCTTTTCCATCGTGCCGGCGCTCGGCTTCACCGAGTACGGATCGGGCGACTTCCTCGTGGCCGACAAGACCCGGGACCTGAACTTCGCGGGCAACTGGACGGTCATCAACAGCAGCCTGAAGAGCGTCGTGCTGCAGGTGGACCTTCTCTGGTCGAAGGACATCAGCGACTCCCTCGCGTTCGAATACGGAGCCGGCGTCGGCGTCGGAATCCTCTTCGGCGACCTCCGACTCAATTGGCTCCGGGACGATCCGCAGGGAGCGCTCGTCGCCAGCACGGGCCAACGCTTCACTCCGTGCAAGTCGGTCCAGGACGGAGTCGGCTGCGCGCTGGCCGACCACGAGAACGCGACCGTGGCGAAGGTCGACGGCTACGTCGAAAAGACGTGGTTCGGCGGCGGATCCGTTCCCGCGGTCATGCCGTGGATCTCGATTCCGCAGATCGGTCTCCGGTACCGCCCGATTCCCGAAGTGCAGACGCGACTCGGCGTCGGGTTCGGACTCACCGGCGTGTGGTTCGGTCTGTCCGGGAGCTACGGGTTCCCGGTTTCGTCCGGCACGGCGAGCAAGCGAGAGGCGACCGAATGACCCGAGCGTTCGCCATCCCGAAGCGGTACGAAGCGATCCGACGTCTCGGGAAGGGCGGCGGCGGAGAGGTGTGGGCGGTACGCGATCGCGTGCGAGGGCTCCCTCTCGCGCTCAAAGTCCTGTCCGAAGGCGCCTCCGAAGACGAAGCTCGGGCCCTCGTCCGGGAAGCGGTCGCGCTCCGCGGTCTCGAAGGGCTCGGCGTCCCGCGCGTGCTCGCGTTCGGGACCCTCCCGGAGTCCGGCAATCGGTACATGGTGCGCGAGCTCGTCGAGGGCGAGAGCCTCGAAGCCGTGCTCGACCGTCCGGACGGTCCCTCGTGGCTGATGCCTCTCGCCGACATCTGCGCGCAGCTCACGGTCCTCCACCGCACGGGCCTCCTCCACGGTGACATCAAGCCGGCGAACATCATCGTCGGGGACTCCGGCACCGGCACGCTCGTCGATCTCGGGCTCGCGGCACCTTGGCGCGAGGGAGGCACGGCGCCGAGTGGACTGACGCCGCGCTACGCCGCTCCGGAACTCCTCCGGGGCGAGCCGCTCACTGTCCGCGCCGAAGTCTACGCCGTGGGGGCCACCCTGGCGGATGCCATCCACCGACGCGGCGCAGAACTCGAATCCAAACTCGCGGGCGCCCTCCAGGCGATCGCGACACGTGCCACGCAGTCGTCTCCGTCCGCGAGGTACCCGAGCGTCGACGAGATCGCGAGCGATCTCCGCCACGCCGCCAAGCTACCGGACCCGACGGGAATCGACGAAATCGCCTGGCCGGTGGTCGGCTTCGACGCGTTCGCCGCGACCCTCGCGAAACGCGTCGCGAAGCTCGGAAAGGGAGAAGGTCTCGCGGTCGTGGGCCCCGCCGGCGCCGGTTCGTCCACGCTCGTCCGTCGCCTCGGATGGACGCTCGGAATCGAGGGAACGGCGGTTTCGATGCTCGAGGCGCCCAACGCGTCCATCGGAGCACGTGAAGCCGTCGACCTCGAACTCTCGTCGCGACATGGCGACGAGAGGCCGGAGGATCGCGTCATCGTCCTGGACGATCTCGCGTGGTTGGACGACGACGCCCGCGACCTCGTGCGGCACGCCTCCTCACGGGGCGCCCGTGTCGTGGCCGTGGGGCCTCCCGCGGTCGTCCAGTCGTTGGTCGCCGGCACCTGCACGTCGGTGGACGTACCTCCGCTGGACGACGCGGCCGCCGAAGAATTGCTCCTCCGGGCGATGCCTTCCCTCTCCGAAGCCCTCCGGGCGCACCTCGTCCGGAAGGGTGAAGGTCGACCCGGCGTCCTCCGAAGTTACGTGCGTCGCCTACGTGGGAAGGTCGTCGTCTCACCGGACGAAGTGGACGAACTTCTCGCCGGCACGCCCACGCTGTTGGACATGGGCAGCGGGGAAGCTCCGCTCGTCCGCGCCCAGAAGGCGCTCGACGGTGGACGCGTGGACGACGCGGCGGACATCCTGGCGCGGACGGAACTCGCCAAGGCCTCGGACGACGAGCGCGCGCTCGCTGCCGTCCTGCACGCTCGGGTCCTCCTCGGCCGCGGTGACCCGAAGGAGGCCGCGATATCCCTCGCCGATTCCGAAGCGCTCGCGACGAACGGTCCGCACAAGCGGGCGTGGCTCGTGACGAGTGCACGCGCCGCGCTCCGACAAGGGGACTACGCGAAGGCTTCCGAACAGGCGACGCTCGCCGTCGACGGCAAACACGACGGTGTGGCCGCGGACGCCCTCTCGGTTCGCGGACTTGCGCTCGCGTTCACCGGAGGCGAGGGTCCGGCACTCAAGGTCCTCACGCAGGCCGTCGACGTCGCGACCGAGTGCCGCGACTCGCGTGTGCGCGCGATCGCGCTCGGCTCCCTCGCCATCGCGCACCAGCGCGCGGGGCGAGGTCGCGAAGCGCGCACCGCCTACGAGGAAGCGCTCGGCGCGGCGGAGGATGCGCGGGATGCCAGCGCCATCGCCACGATGCGCTTGAACCTCGCGGTGATCGCGCAAGGCGAAGGCGACTTCGCCCTCGCCCTCCAACATCTCGAAGCGTCGGTCGACATGGGACGGCGGGCGGGCGGCCTCGTGGCGGTCCAGCAGGCTCTCCTGAATCTCGCGAACCTCGACCTTTATCTCGGTCGGTACTCGAAGGCGGCGGCTTCCCTGGAATCCCTGGGACAAGCCCGGGATCGGCTCGGGATGGCCGCACGCGCGCAGCTCTTCGGACTGGAAGCGGAACTGGCGACGCGCCGAGGGGAGCTCCAGCGCGGAGCCGATCTCTACGATGCGTGCGGGGACGCGTGGGAAGCCCAAGCCCGTCCCCGCGACGCCGCGGAAGCACGACTCGAGGCGCTCCTCGTGCGGGCACGACTTCCGGGAGTCGATCCACGACTCCTCGATTCACGATTCACCGAGATCCGCGCGCGGCTCGGGGAGAGCGGATTCGGGGAACATGGGTCCCTCGCCGAGCTCCTCCGTGGTGTCGTGGCGAGTCTCTCGGGCGAAGAGGCGAAGGCGAAGGCCGCGTTCGACGAGTCGCTCGCCCTCGCCCAGAAGGGAGACCGACGCGAGTGGGCGTGGAGAGCCCTCGACGCGCGGGCACGGCTCGCCGTGTCCCAGGGTGCGACGACCATCGCGAAGCGGGACATGGAGTCGGCGGTGGCCCTCCTGGAGGAGACCGCGGCGAAGCTCCCACGGGATCTCCGTGAGGTCTTCTGGGACGATCCCCGTCGACGCGCCCTGCGTCAGTCCCACACGGCGACGGTTCCCGCCATGACGTCACCCTCGGGTACGGCCGGTTCGTCGCCCACGAGCACGGGGATGCTCGCGCGGTCCCCCGCGTCACTCTTCCTGAACGCGAAACGGCCCGCGGACGATCGCCTCGCGCGCATCATGGAAATCACCCGCGAGCTCGCGAACGAACACGACATGACGCGGCTCCTCGCGAAGGTGACCGACCACGCGATCGGGCTGCTCGTCGCGGAGCGCGGATTCGTGGTGCTCGTGAACGAACGCGGCGAACTGGAGACGCAGGCCGCGCGTGTCCGCGGTGGCGACGACGATCCGCACGCGAAGTTCTCGCGATCCGTCGCCGAACGCGTCATCCACGAGGGTGAACCCGTGATCGCGACGAGCGCGCGGGACGACGAGAGGCTGGCGAAGGCGGTGAGCGTGCACCAGCTCATGATCCAGTCGATCGCGTGCGTCCCGATTCGCGGCGCTCCGCCGGCTGGCAAGACCATCGGTGCGCTCTACGTCGAGACACGGGTCCGACCGGGGTCGCTCTTCACGGAGGAACTCCCCACGCTCCTCGCCTTCGCCGACCAAGCGGCGATCGCCATCGAGAGCGCGCGACTGATCGAGGAGAACAAGGCTCGCGCGGAGGACCTCGCGCGGACGAACGCCGAACTCGTCGTCGCGAAGGACAAGCTGGCCGAGATCCTCGGGCGACGCACCGAACAACTCGCCGCCACCCGGCGCGACCTCCGGCAGGTACGCGCGGAACTGAAGAACCACTTCGGGTACGGCGATCTCGTCGGCACGAGTGCGGCGATGCGCCGCGTGTACGCGCTCGTCGAACGCGTGAAGGACACCGACGTGCCCATCCTCGTGACGGGCGAGAGCGGTACCGGCAAGGAGGTCGTCGCCAAGACGATCCACGGCGCCAGCCCGCGGGCGAAGGCGCCGTTCATCGGCATCAACTGCGGAGCCATCCCCGAGAACCTGCTCGAGGGCGAACTCTTCGGCCACGTGAAGGGTGCCTTCACCGGAGCCGATCGGGATCGGAAGGGGCTCTTCCGCGAAGCGGAAGGTGGGACCATCCTGCTCGACGAGATCGGCGAGATGCCGCTCAAGATGCAGACCGGCCTCCTCCGGGTCCTGCAGGAGCGTAAGGTCCGCGCCGTCGGCGCCACGGAGGAGCTCGACGTCGACGTCCGAGTCATCGCCGCGACGAACCGGAACCTCGCCGACATGGTCGCGGAAGGCACCTTCCGGGAGGACCTGTTCTACCGACTCGACGTCGTCGAGATGCGTGTCCCGCCTCTCCGCGAGAGGCCGGACGACATTCCGGCACTCATCGATCACTTCCTCACCATCTTCGCACTCCGACATCGGAGGGAACGGAAGGCCGTGAGCCGCGAAGCGCTCCGGCGACTCGTCGCTCACCCGTGGCCCGGCAACGTCCGGCAACTGGAACACGTCCTCCTGAATGGTTGGCTGATGAGCGACGAGGACGAGATCGGTGCCGACGATCTCTCGCTCTCCGATCCGAACGCGAAGGCGGCACGGACGGAAGGCTCACGTCCGGGACGATCGCGCGCCGAATCGGCGGCGGTACAGCCGGGGTCGGAGAAGGAGTTCAAGGAGAGCGAGCGGCAACGCATCCTCAGCGCGCTCGCGGCATCGAACTGGAACCGAGCGCAGGCCGCGAAGATCCTTGGCGTGCCGCGACGCACGTTCTATCGAAGGCTCAAGGAGTTCGGAATCCTATGAATCGATGGTCGTCGGTACTGGTCGTGATCGCGCTCGCCGTGGGCGCCGGTTCTTCGGCGTGCGCGAAAGAGTCCTCCGGCGGCGGGCACGCGGGCGCTGCCACCTCCGCCGAAGCCCAGGACAAGAGCGCGCTGGTGGTCGGAAGCCCGGCCCCCAACTTCGTGGTTCGCTCGAGCGACGGAACGGAACTGAGGCTCGCCGCGCTGAAGGGCAAGCCCGTCGTCGTGTACTTCTATCCGAAAGACGAGACCCCCGGCTGCACCAAGGAGGCCTGCGCCTTCCGTGACGCTTGGGACTCGCTGTCGAAGACGGGGGTCGTCCTCATCGGCGTTTCGGCGGACGACGACGCCTCGCACCAGAAGTTCGCGGAGCACCACAGGTTGCCGTTCAAGCTCGTGAGCGATCCCCATGGTGACCTGGCGAAGTCGTTCGGCGTCCCGACGCGCATGGGCTTCACGTCACGGCAGTCGATCGTGATCGACGAGAACGGGAACGTGAAGCGCATCTACCGCGACGTCGACGTGACCAAACACGCGGCCGAGATTGCGGCCGATCTCGGCGTCACGAAAGGCTGACGCAGGTGGGCGGAGCACCTGGACGACTTGGCGTCCTCGTCGACGGCGAGTCGATGCCTGAAGACGAGGCCCGAGCGTTCTGGAAGCGATTCAGCGACTGGATGGAAGCGCACCGCGGGGATCTGCAAGGCTTCGCGACGCAGGAAGGGTTCCGGAGCGTGCACCCCGAGACGCGGCAAGGGCAGGCCGTCCTCGTGGCGAGCCGATCCGACGCACAGCGCGCCTATGGACCTGCGCGGTCCGGATCTGGATCGGGCGGGTCCCAGGGCGGCGGCGGACGGGGCGGTGGTTCAGGGAAGAAGCGGGGCAATCGCCGCTGATTTTCCGTCGTTCCGCGTGAAGGGAATCCGCTCCGACGACGTCCATCGGCGGCGTGAGGTTTGCTCCTTCGTGGAAGGTCCCCGTGACTCCCCTCCAGCGCGGCACGCCGGCACGTCCGTCGACCGTCCGGGAAGGGGTGCGACCCTCGCCCATGGCTCCCATGGAAATCGCCTACGCCGCCCATACCGACACGTGTTCGTTCCTTCTCGACGAGAACGGAATCTGTCGTCGTGTCGTGCCGCGGGGGAACAACGCCGTCCCGGAGACGGCGGCCCAGTGCGTCGGCGCGCAGTATCTGGCCGCCCTCGACGCCACCGTCGAAGGGTACCTCGTCGCGGTGCCCCGCGTGGGCAGTCCGATGCTGTTCGGGATGGTCCAAGCCACGGGACGCATCGCGGTCGTTCGGACCGGGCGCGTGATCCGATTCGAGGATCGTCGGCGACTTTCCGCCGTCGCCATGCAGGACAGCGGGGACGCGTTCACGCGGAGCACTTCCGCGGTCGCCACCACGCGGGCGCCGAAGACCACGCCACCTCCGGCACCGGTCGGTCGTGGCGTTCCTCCGGATCGCGGCTCGGAAACCCGGGACGTCGGCGTCAAACCGCGGGAAGGCGCGCCGAGGGCTCGCACGAATTCCGCGTTCTGGGACACCGACGAGAACACCGCGGAGCACGCCGTCGCGAAGGGCGCTTCGAAACCGGCCGCCGGAGCACGCGCGATCCCGACACCGCCTCCCCCGCGCGCTCCGGCGATGCCGGCTTCCCTTCGCCGGACTCCGTTGCCGCCTCCTCCGAGGGTGCGCGTCCCGCCGGCCGGGGCGTCGGTGTCACCGCCGGCCGCGGCACCGAAGCGACCGCTGGTTCGCATCGCCCGGCGCGCCGAACACGGCTGATTCGACGCGCTTCGCGACCCACCTACCGCATCGCGCGGCTTCGGACGTCTCTCAGCTCTCCAGGGACGCGCGGAGGAACCACGCGTTCTTCTCGAACTCCGTGACGACGCCAGTGAGCAGGTCGACGGTGTCCGTGTCCCCGCTCTTCTCCGCGACGGCGCGGGAAGCACGTACGCCCTCGAGGTAGGTATCGAACCGCTCCGCGAGGAGCTTCACGTGGTCGAGGTCTCGTGTCGTCTCCTGCGGGTACTCCGGGAGCTTCGAGGACTTGGCGACGTGACGTGCCGTTCCGTACGCCTTCGCACCCAACGTGACGGCCCGTTCGGCGATGGCGTCGTTGAAGTTCGCGAGGGCGACCGCGAACGTCTCGAACAGGGGGTGGAGCGACGCGAACTGGGGCCCCTTGATGTTCCAGTGGGCGACCTTGATCTGGCTGTGCAGGTCGAGACCGTCGGCGAGACGCTCGTTCAACGTGTTCGAGACGGTGACGCGGACGGGTTCGGCGAGATGACTGGGGCTCTTGTACATGGCGATTCTCCTCCGGGAGGGTCGCGGCGCGTCGGGCGCGTGCGACGCAGGTTCACTTCGTGGGGACCTTGGATTTGTCGGTGAGGGTAGCTTGACCGCGTTTCCAGTTCACCGGGCAGAGTTCGCCGGTCTGGAGTGCGTCGAGCACGCGGAGCACTTCGTCCACGCTGCGTCCCGCGGAAAGGTCGTTCACGTTGACGAATCGGATGATCCCTTCGGGGTCGACGATGAACGTGGCCCGGAGGGGCACGCCGTCCTGCTTGTGGAGGATTCCGAGTGCGGTCGAGAGCTCGCGTTTGACGTCCGCGAGCATGGGGAACGGGAGGTCCTTCAAGTCGGCGTTTTCGCGACGCCATGCGAGGTGCACGAACTCGCTGTCGAGGCTCATGCCGAGGACCTCGGCGTTGCGCCCCTGGAAGGCCGCGTACTGCTGCCCGAAACCGGCGATCTCCGTGGGGCAGACGAAGGTGAAGTCCAGCGGCCACGCGAAGAGGACGAGCCACTTCTTCTCGGCGTGGGCGTGGGTCACTTCGGCGAACTCGCGACCGGGATCGGTGCTGACGAGGGCCTTGAGTTTGAATTCGGGGAGGCGGTCACCGACGGTCAACATGGGAACTCCTGACTGCGGCGAAGCCGCACGTTACATGGATCTGATACAAGTTTGGAACGATTCTAAATATGAGACGACATGCGTCCGTGGCCCTTCCGCGGCACCGAGGCCGGGGGGACCTCCGGGGGCGAATTCAGCGCGGCTTCTTCTTCTTTCCCCGCAGGACGACCTGGAACTCCCGGACGGCATGCCCCGTGAGGGACTCCACGCCTTCCACCGTCAACGCGTCCCACGGGATGTCGTGGATGCGTCCCGTGGCGTCGTCGATGAAATGGTGGTGGGGCGCGAGATTCGGGTCGAACACCGTGCGCCCCTCGGCGAGGGCGCATTCTTTGAGGAGGCCCTGGCGGACGAAGAGATTCAGGGTGTTGTAGACGGTCGCCCGGGAAATCATGGGGAAGGACGTCTTCACGCGGGCCCAAACATCGTCCGCCGAAGGGTGCTCGTCCGTGTCGAGGACGAACGTGGCGACGGCCACGCGCTGGGCGGAGGGCTGGATTCCGTGGTTCCGGAGGGCGTGGGCGACGTAGGGGACGGTCACACGTTTTAGACTAAGTCTAGATATGAACCCCGTCAAGCAAGGAGCCAGGTGTCGTGCGTCCGCCACGGCCGAGGTCCACATGGTGGCGGTCCGACCTTCGGGTGATCCCGTGAGCGTGGGCCCGTGGGGTCGTCCGATTTCGGAGGCCCCCAATCGCGCAACCCAGGGAAATCGAAGGCAGCCCGGCCCTTCCCGTGTGCCCTTGGATTTCGAGGTGTGTCACCCCATAGACAGTGACGAGCCCGAGTGGTACTGGCGAGCCGACTTTTGCGCGTGCTCCCGCTTGTTTTCAGGAGCAAACGTCGATTGCACGTCCCTCACCTCCATGGCCCCTTTCCGCGAAGGAAGGGTCCTCCGGAGTCCCCCTTTCGCCCCCTGATCCGACCCTTCCCCAGACCAGTCGAGACGAGCACCACGCGGGTGCTCCATGAGGTCCCATGCTGATCGCGAGCCTGGCCAACGTGTCGGGCGCCGGTTTCCACCGTGGCGCCGTCGACGTCGACTTCGACGCCACCGTCATCGCCCAAGTCGTCCTCTTCGTGGTGCTTCTGCTCGTGCTGAAGCCCCTCCTGTTCGATCCCATGCTCAAGCTCTTCGAGGAGCGTGAGAAGCGGATCGACGGCGCGAAGCTCGAGGCTCGGAAGATGGACCTCGACTCCGTCGGGGCTCAGACGAAGTACGACGAAGCCATGCAGAAGGCCCGTGCGGCCGCGGGCGTCGAACGGGAAAAGCTCCGGCAAGAAGGCGTGAAGGCGGAGGCCGAAATCCTCGGCAAGGTCCGCGACACGACCACCGCACGCGTGGAAGAGGGCCGGAAGAACGTGGCCGCCCAGGTCGCGACGGCCCGGGACGCGCTCAAGCGGGACGCGGAGTCCATGGCCCGCGATGTCGCCACCCGGATCCTCGGGCGGGAGGTCCAAGGATGAGCACCGTCGGCAAGATCTACCAACGCATCGTGCGTCGTATCGTGCGCGCCCTCTCCCTTCCCCGGTTCGCGCTCCCGTTGGCGTTCACCGCACTCCTCACGGTCTCCGCTCCCGCGTTCGCCCAGCACGGTGAATCCGCCCACGGCGCCGCAGCGCCCGCGGAAGGCCATGGAGAAAGCGCGCACGGAGAAGGCGCACACGGAGAGGGCCACGACGCCCACGGTCCCGCGCCCATCAACTGGCTCGACTTCAGCGACAAGCACCAGGTCCCCTTCGCGGCCCTCGTGATCAACGTCGTCCTGCTGCTCGGGATGTACTGGTACCTCGGCAAGGGCCCGGTCGCCGCGGCGCTGAAGAAGCGCCGCGAAGACATCGCCAAGGACATCGAAGAAGCGAAGCGCATCAAGGCGGAAGCCGAAGCCCGCGCGAAGCTCTACCAGTCCAAACTCGACAAGCTGGAGCAGGAGCTCGCCGAAGCGCGCCAGGCACTGGTCGAAGCCGGCAAGGGCGAACGCGAGCGCATCATCCGCGAAGCCGAAGAGAAGGCCGTCCGCATCCAGAAGGACGCCGAGTTCATGATCGAGCAAGAATTGAAGCAGATGCGTCTCGATCTGCTCCGTGAGACCGTCGAGTCCGCCGTGTCGGCGGCCGAGGACCTCCTCAAGAAGCGCGTCACCCAGTCCGATCAGGAACGCCTCGCCGAGGACTTCCTCGGGGAGTTGTCCGGCCGCGGTCGCACGTCCCTCGCTCCGTCGACGTCCATCGCCCCGAAGGAGAATCCCTCGTGAGCACCATCGTCGCCACGCGGTACGCGCGCGCTCTCTACGAACTCGGTTCGGAAACCTCCCAGCTCGAGGCGCTCTCGAACGAGATCGCCCGCCTCGCCGAGGTCTACGCGGGCAATCCCGAACTCCGGGACGCCCTCGACAACCCTCTCGTGACCCACGCGTCCCGTCGGGCGGTCGTCGGCGAGATTGCGGAGAAGCTCTCCCTGAGCCCCCTCGGGAAGAACACGGCGCTCCTCCTTCTCGATCGTCGTCGCATCCGCTTCCTGCCGGCGATCTCCCAGCGGCTCCGCGAGATGAGCGACCTCCAGAAGGGCATCGTCCGCGCGGAGGTCACCACGGCAGCGCCGCTCTCCGAGACGTTCTACCAGCGTCTCGAAGCCCAGCTCGCGAAGATGACCGGCAAGAAGGTCACCCTCGATCGCAAGCAAGACCCCAGCATCATCGGCGGCGTCATCACCCGCATCGGCGACACGCTGTACGACGGCTCCCTCAAGAGCCGCCTCGAGAGCCTCAAGACCTCTCTCCTGCCCAACTGATTTTCTCGACCTAGAACCCGAACGACACCGGGACGACCCCGACGCGGTCGTCCCACGGCACACCCGGCTCCCTCGAAAGACCGTCCAAAGGAACCCCATGCAGCTGCGCGCCGAAGAGATCTCCCAGATCATCAAGAAGCAGATCCAGAGCTACGACAAGGCAGCTCTCACCATGGAGACGGGCACCGTCCTCTCCGTCGGTGACGGTATCGCGCGCGTCTACGGTCTGGAAGGCGCCATGGCCGGCGAGCTCGTCGAGTTCCCCGGCAACCTCATGGGACTCGTCCTCAACCTCGAGTCCGACAACGTCGGTGTCGCGCTCTTCGGCGACACGACGCCCATCAAGGAAGGCGCCATCGTCAAGCGCACGGGCCGAATCCTCGACGTCCCCG
>JAXLYL010000009.1:0-234035 GCA_046351475.1 Polyangiaceae bacterium | reverse complement strand
GAACTCGACGTCGATGCTCAGGTCGTCGGCATCGGCTTCCACGTGTTCGGGCTCGTGAGCGGAGAGCTCGGTCGTCTCGCTCGTGGGATCGAACGGCTTCGCGGTCGGTTCCGGGGCACCGGGACGGCGCGCTTCCAGATCCGAACGCAGGAGGACGCCACTCGCCGTCGAGCGAAGGAGATCCTCCTTCTTCTTCTCCGCGCCGCCACCCATGGACCTTCTCCGTGGGCCGACCGCGCGTGCGATCGACCTCCTCGGATTTTACGGGGCGCACCCGGGAGTTCAAGCCCGCGCGAAGCCGTGCGACACTCGCCTCCGTGAGCGCACAGGACACACCCCGCACGGACGACTCCGCGAACGACGTACGTGTGCGTGCGTGGATTCCGCCGACGGCGACGCGGATTCGCCGCCATCCCGACGACGGCTTCGTGTTGGCGGACCCCGTCCCGATGGGCGAGGGGACCGTGTCGGCGTTGGCCGCCATCACGCGCGCCCTGTGTCCACCCGCACCCGCGCCGGTCTTGCCGGACTTGGAGGAACGCATCGTGCGCCAGGTGCGCGTGATGCTCGCGTACATGGAGCCGCCCGTGGCGCTCGGCTTCCGTGTGGCGGTGCACGTCCTCGACTGGTCACCCGTGTGGCGTTTCCGGGCCCTCGCCCGGCTTCGGGACATGGAACCGGACGTCGCGTCCCGCTTCGTCGACTCCCTCGGCGAGAAGCCCGGTCGCGTGATGCGCCTCCTCCTCCTCGGGGTGAAGGGCATCGTGCTGTCCGCGTATTTCGATCAGGACGAGGTGCACCGGGCGCTCGGGTACGATCCGGTGCCGTACATGGAGTCGCGGGTGGCGCTGCGGCGTCGCTTGATCTCGGGGGCGTCCCCGGAACCCGGAGATCGCATCGGTCGGCGGGCCGACGTCCCCGTGGAGCCGGACGCGACCTGAGACCCCGCCGGGGACGACCGGATCGCCCCACGGCTCGACGGCTGTGCTGTTTTGCCACGCCAGGAAGGCGGACCCTTCGACGCTCGGCAGGCCCCAAACGGCGGACGACCCCGTCACCGGCATGGCGTGCGACGTGCTTGTCGTGCAACCTCCGTCCCCTGGGCCATGTCCGAACTCGCGACCTTCCTGTCGAACCGCCGCGCGAACGTCATCGAGATGTTCGTGGCCCGACTCCGTCAGTCGGCCCTCGCGCCGGAGGATCTTCCGAAGCCGATCCTGATCGACGGCCTGCCGCGGTTCTTCGACGCGCTCGTCCACGGCCTGGAACGGCTCGACGCGCCCACGGTCGCCGACGCCGACGCGAAGACGGCGTCCTCCGAACACGGCGAACAACGGTGGGACGTCGGATTCGACCTGACGAGCGTGGTCCGCGAGTACGGCGTCCTCGAAGGATGCATCCTGGACGCGATCGCGGGATCGGACATCGTCCTGGGCGTGCGGGAAACGGCCGTGATCGCTCGCGCGATCAACGAGGGAATCGCACACGCGGTGAAAGCCTTCACCGACGAGAGCCACGAGGCGCTCCGCCGTGAACACGCCCGCGCGGAGGCGCTCCTCCTCCGGGCGCCCCTCGCCGCCGCCATCGTCCGCGGGACCGACCACGTGTTCGACGTCGCCAATCCGGCCTTCGTCGAGCTCGTCGGCGGAAACGATCCGTCCGGCAAGCCTTTCCGGGAAGCCCTTCCGTCGTTCCGGGGTCAGGGCTTCGAAGAGCTCCTCGACAGGGTCTACCGACGCCGCTCGAGGTTCGACGCCACCGAAGTCCTCGTCACGTTGGCGAACGACGCGGGGACGACGACGCAGCGCTACGTGAACTTCGTGCTCGAGTCGCTCGTCGAACTCGGGAGCGAGGACGACGGTGTCGTGATCTTCGGCTACGACGTGACGGCGCACGTGCTCGCCCGCGTCCGCGCCGAGACCCTCGCGCGCGAGCTGGCCGACCAACAACTCGCCGTGGCGATGAGCGAGTCGCGCCTCCGATTCATGACCGAGTCCATTCCTCAACTCGTGTTCACCGTCCTGCCCGACGGCCGCGCCGACTATTTCAACGCGCGCTGGACCGAATACACCGGCATGACGGACGTCGAGAGTTTCGGGGACGGTTGGATGCGCGCTCTCCATCCCGACGACCTCGCTCGCACCGAGGAACGTTCGCTCGACGTCCGCACCTCGGGCGCCGACTACGAGGTCGAGTACCGCCTCCGCGCGAAGGACGGAACGTACCGTTGGTTCTTGGCGCGCGCCGCCGCCCTGCGAGACGCCACGGGAAGCGTGATGAAGTGGTTCGACACCTGCACGGACGTCGACGACGTCAAGCGCGTCACCGCGGAGCTGGAGCGCGAACGGGAAGAGCGGCGTGCGATCCTCGTCCGCGAACAGGCATTGCGGCTCGAAGCGGAGCGTACGAACCGTCTCAAGGACGAATTCCTCGCGAACGTCTCCCACGAACTCCGCACGCCCCTCCAGTCGATCATGGGGTGGGCGAGGCTCCTCCGTCACGACGAGCTCGGAAGGGACCAATTCAAGAAGGGTCTCGAGACGATCGAGCGGAACGCCCGATCCCAGTCCCAGCTCGTCGAGGACATCCTCGACGTCTCCCGCATCGTCGCGGGCAAAGTGCGCCTGAACCTACGGACGGTGTCGCTCCGCCGCGTGATCACGCAAGCGGTCGACACCGTGCGGCCCGCAGCCGACGCAAGGAACGTCGTCATCGAGACGTCCCTCCACGGGGACACGGGTCGGTTCCTCGGGGACGAGGACCGCCTGCAACAGGTCATCTGGAATCTTCTCTCCAACGCCGTGAAGTTTTCCCCCAAGGGAGGGCGCGTCCGCGTCTCGCTCGTCACGGGGGACACCGAATGCGTCGTGTGCGTGGAGGACGAGGGTCGCGGCATCGCGGAGGACTTCCTCCCGTTCGTCTTCGTCCCTTTCCGCCAAGCCGAGGGCGGGATCACGCGCAGCCAGGGAGGGCTCGGACTGGGGCTTTCCATCGTGAAGCACATCCTCGAGCTTCACGGCGGGACGATCGCGGTGGAGAGTGAAGGCCTCGGCAAGGGAGCGCGGTTCACAGTTCGCCTCCCGCTCCGCGAGCAGGAGACGGACTCCGATTCCGAGGTGTTCCCCGTGCGCGCGCGACCCGCACCCGAGGAGGGCGCCTCCCCTTCGATTCCCGGCGTCCGGATCCTGGTCGTCGACGACGAGGACGACGCTCGCGAGCTGCTCGTCATGGCCCTCGAACGCAGCGGGGCCCGGGTCGACGAGGCCCGCTCGGTGGCCGACGCGCTCGAGCGCATCGAGGCGAGCACGCCGGACGTGATCGTGAGCGACATCGGAATGCCGGGCGAGGACGGTTACATCCTCGTCCAACGTCTGCGCGCCCTTCCGGCCGACCATCCCGCGCACGCCGTGCCGGCCGTGGCTCTCACCGCCTACGCGCGGAACGACGACAGGAGGCGCGCCCTCGCCGCCGGCTTCCAGACCCACGTCGCCAAGCCCATCGATCCGGCCGAACTCGTACGTGTGGTCGCCGGCCTCCTTCCGTCGAAGAATTGACCGTCGATCCCCTTGTCCCGCGGGCCTCGCTCGTCCGAACACGGCACAAAAAAGAGGAGGTGGACGCGTCTGTCGTCCACCTCCTCCCGCGAAGGGTCGGTTCGTACGTCGATCAGATGCGACGTTCGAAGTCCGACATCGCCTTCTCGAGTTTGGTCATCTCGTCACGCATCGAGACCTTCCACGTCTCGAGAGTGCTGGATGACGCAGCGCCCACGTCCCCGAGGCGCTTCTTGAGATCGGCAGCCTTCGCTTCGAGATCCTTCACGCTGGAATCGGCCTGCTGCTTCGTCATGTGCGTGCTCTTCTCGGCCTTCGCCTTCAGCTCGGCGATCTTCTTCTCGGTGTCGGCGAGGGACTTCTCGGTGGCGGCGCGTGCATCCGCACGCTCCTTCGCGAGCTTCGCGTCTGCCTCCTCGATCTTGGCGTTCGCCTCCTTCTTCGCGTCGTCGACCTTCTCGGCCGCCGCGCGCTGGGCCTCGTCCACCTTTTGGGCGCCCGCCTTCGCAGCCTCGTTCACCTTGTCGTTCGCTTCGCGGAACGTCTTGTCCACGCTTTCCGCGCCCTTCTGCTCGGCTTCGGCGACCTTCTGGGCGGGGGTCTTCTCTTCGCAGCCCGACGCGAAGGCGAGGGCGAGGGTGGTCGTGAGGATGGTTCCAAGCTTGACGGTGTTCATGACGAAATTCTCCGGAAGGAGCGCGACACGGAGTCGCGCCGGGTGGATGGTGCGCGCGACGACGCGTCGTCGCGCGGTGATGGTGCGCGCGACGACATGTCGCCCGCGGGGATTCCGCACGACGGGCGTCGCGCCGTGATCAGAAGTGCTTCGAGATTCCGTCGACGGCGTGCTCGAGCTCGTCGATACGCGAACGCACGGACGTCTTGGCCTTCTCCCATGTGGCGTCGTTCACGGCGTCGAGACCGTTGATCTCGGACGTCGTCTCCGCGCGCTTGGTCGTGTAGTGGGCGAGGTCCGACTGGTACGACGACTTGGCCTTCGCCGAGAGTTTCGAGGCCTTCTTCTGGAACTCTTCGGCGCGGGCCGTGAGCTTCGTGACCTTCTCGTTCGACTCGGAAACGAACGCCTTCCGCTCCGCCGCCATGTCGGCTCGGGCCTTCTCGACGTCCGTCTGCGACGCGAACTGCGCGCGCTCTCGTTCGCCGGCGAGTCCTGCCCGGTCTTCCCGTTGCTTCTTCTCCAGCTCCAGCTGCTGGCTGCGCTGATCCGCGGCGAGCTGGTTCTGTTTCGCTTGGTATTCGGCCGTGGTCTCCGCTTCGGAGTTCGTGGCCGCTTGGACCTGCTTGTTGGGATCCGACGCGCAACCGACGACGAGGGTGGCGGCGGCGAAGCCCGTGAGGACGATGGAGGTGAATCGCATGGTGTGACTCCTTGTTCCGGGAGGCTCGGCGTCCGTCAGGACGCGGGCTTCCGTCCGAAGATGAGCGAGAGGACGGCCATGACGAGGAACGCGAAGAAGAGAATCTTCGCGATGCCGGCCGCGCTAGCCGAAAGCCCACCGAAGCCGAAGACGGCGGCGACGAGAGCGATGACGAAAAAGACGGCAGACCAGTGCAACATGGGGAGCCTCCAGGCAGACCTTCGACGGTGGACGTTTGACGACGGGTTGGGTCGAGGAACGAAGCCCGCCCCGACGAAGGGAAGGGACGTTCGCGTCGTGGGCACCCCCTAAGCAGGGACCAGGCCAAGGCGATCGGCGCGGACGTTTCACGCGAATACGACGGGAAATCGGCCGGATTTCCTGGATGCCACGCGATCGACTGCCACATGTGTGGCGAGATGGCGCGTTCGATACGACGCCCGTTCCCACCACAGTTGCCAAGTCTCTCGACGCGCCTTCTTTCGCTCGCGCGCTCTACCGACCGCGAGGCGTGTGGTAAGTCCGCTCCGTGGACGACGTCGAAAAGCGGAGTGCCGTACGCCTCCTGGTCATGCTCGCGGGAGTGCTCGTCGTGGGCGCGGTGGCGACGTTCTGGCCGCTCGCTCCCGCCCTCTTCCTCTCGCTCTGGTTCGCGATGTTGGCGCGCCCCGTCCTCGTGAAGCTCAATCGACGCCTCGGCGGTCGCGAACGCGCGGCCGCGATGCTCACCGTGGCACTCGTGGTCGCGTTCCTGGTTCCGGTGGTGATCGTCGTGGTCTCCCTCACGGGCGCGACGGTGACGCTCGTGCGGTCCGTCCTCGCGTCGAAAACGGGACGAAACGCCCTCGAGTCCATCGTCGCCTCGAACGACGGCGAAGCGCCGCTCACGGTCGAGCGCGTGATCGGCCTCGCGCGTGAACACGGCGAGAAGGCCTGGTCGCTCGCCATGGACGTCCTCGGGGCGACGGCCACGGTCTCCCTCCTCGTGTTCGTGTTCCTGATCGGCGTCTACTCGTTCCTCGTCGACGGTCCGGAGGCCTACGAATGGCTCGCCGATCGCGTGCCTCTACCCCGCCGCGAACTCGATCGCTTCGCTGGGGCGTTCGAGGAGACGGGTCGCGGGCTCCTCGTGGGCGTCGGCCTGACCGCCATCGCCCAAGGCGCGCTCGCGACGGTCACCTACTTCGTCCTCGGGATCCCGCGCGCGTTCGTCCTCGGATTCCTCACGGCGTGTGCGGCCCTGATCCCGTCGTTCGGCACGGCCATCGTCTGGGTCCCCGTCGCTCTGGGACTCGGGCTCACCGGCAGACCCGGGGCGGCGATCGCCATGGCCATCGTCGGAACCCTCGTGATCGGTTCCGTCGACAATCTTCTCCGGCCGATGTTCGCGCGGTACGGCAACCTCAAACTGCCCGCGTTCGTCGTCACCGTCTCCATGTTCGGCGGGCTCGCGACCTTCGGCGGCCTGGGACTGCTCCTCGGTCCCCTCGTCGCGCGCCTCCTCAAGGAGGTTCTGGACATCGGTCGCGACCGGCGCCTCGAACGCCTCGCCATGAAATAGGAAACGCCCCGCACCCGGAGGGGTGCAGGGCGTCGGTGGGGAGCGCCGCGGACGCGGGCTGCTCGCCTCTTCATGCCCTCAGCTGGGCTTCACGTCGTCCTTCTCCGCCTTGAGCTTGTGGATCCACTCGTCCACCTGCTTCTCGGCTTCGTCCTTGAGGATGCCGTAGCGCTCCTGGATCTTGCCGAGGAGGTCGTCCTTCTTGCCGGAGAGGTTCTTGAGGTCGTCGTCGGTGAGCTTCGCCCACTTGGACTTCACCTGACCCGAGAACTGCTTCCACTGACCTTCCACTTGATCCCAATTCATGTCGTGACTCCTTCGGTGTTGGACGTGGGGTAAGGACCGACCGTCGTCGGATTTCTCCCACGCGAGAGAGGGGGGCGGTGCGTCCGCGGGGGCGCACGCTCCGCCGGGTGCACGTCGACGCGCACCGTGAGGACCCGGTTTGCAACGCGGATGCCACCCGGACGCCCGGGGCGATGGCGCCGCGTCGACGAGGAACCACGCGCATTTTCCTAGAGGTCGCCCTACCGAGGGGCCCTACGACCTGGGCGCGTCCGTCCCAATGGGGCGATTCGACGCGTGCGCTCGGCCGACGGTCGACCTGTGCGCGGGACTTGCATCGCGGCCGACCCCATGCGCGATCGACGAGTCCGATCACCCGAATCCGGGCGACCCATGGGCGAAGGGACCGAGTGCGCCATGTCCCCGTACGCACAGTGTGACAAATTGCCACGAAAAAGCCGGCGAAACGCGCGGGGTTTGTGCTCTCCCCGTCCCCCGCTCGCTTCTCGTCCCACGGTCTCGATGGTAAGACCCCCGACCTCTGGGGGAATCGGGCTGCCCTCGTAGGAACGCCTCCGAAGTTTCGCGCAGCCTTCCCATCCACCCTCCTTTTCGCGCGGCCGACCCGGTCGACCGACGCCAACCATCGAGGACATCGTCCCCATGCCCAGCAAAGTTCTCCTCGTCGACGACGATCAAAGCATGTGCGACCTGCTCGGCTCCGCGCTCGAGCGGCAGGGCTACTCCGTTCTCGCACTCACGTCCGCGCACGATGCCCTCGACCGCCTGACGGACACCGAGTTCGACGTCGTCCTCACGGACATCGGCATGGCCGACATGACCGGCATCGAACTCTGCGAACGGATCCTCGGGACCCAGCCTGGATTGCCCGTCGTCGTCGTGACCGGACAGGGCAGCCTCGAGAGCGCCGTGGCCGCGATGCGCGTCGGTGCCTACGACTTCATCACCAAGCCGGTCGACACGAAGCTCCTCGTCCTCGCGGTGGAGCGCGCGGTCCAGCACAAGAAGTTGCATGCCGAAGTGAAGCGACTCCGTCGCGCCGTCGAGAACGGTCCGGAGTCGTCCGAACTCGTCGGCACGAGCAACGCGATGCGGAAGGTTTACGACCTCATCACCCGCATCGGCGACAGCGACGCGTCCGTCCTCATCCACGGCGAGACCGGCACCGGCAAGGAACTCATCGCGCGTTCGATCCACGCGAACAACCCGAAGCGGAAGGAAGGACCGTTCATCGCCGTGAATTGCGCGGCCGTTCCGCACGCGCTCATCGAGAGCGAGCTGTTCGGTCACGCGAAGGGTGCGTTCACGGACGCGAAGGTCCAACGCACCGGTCTCTTCCAACAGGCCGACGGCGGAACCCTTTTCCTCGACGAGATCGGCGAACTACCGCTCGAGATGCAGCCGAAGCTCCTCCGGGCGCTCCAGGAGCGCCGCGTCCGCCCCGTCGGGTCGAACACGGAGATCGAGTTCGACGCGCGGATCGTCGCCGCCACGAACCGTGACCTCGAACACGAGGTCTTCGAGCGTCGCTTCCGCGAGGATCTCTTCTACCGCATCAACGTCGTGAAGATCGACGTGCCCCCGCTCCGCGACCGTGGTGGCGACATCCTCACCCTCGCCCAGCACTTCCTCTCGCGCTTCGCGGAGCGGAGTGGCAAGCCCGCCCTCGCGCTCTCGACCGCCGCGGCCGAGAAGCTCATGGCCTACGGATGGCCGGGCAACGTCCGCGAACTCGAGAATTGCGTGGAGCGCGCCGTGGCCCTCACCCGGTTCGATCAGATCACCGTGGAAGACCTCCCCGAGAAGATCCGCGCCTACCGCGCGGAGCGTTTCGTCGTCTCTGCCGACGATCCGACGGAGATCGTCTCCATGGAGGAACTGGAGCGCCGTTACATCCTCCGTGTGCTCTCGCTCGTCGGCGGCAACAAGTCGCGTGCCGCCCAGATGCTCGGTGTCGATCGACGGACCTTGTACCGGCGCCTCGAGAAGTTCGAGGAGGACGCCGCGAAGGCCGCCTTGATGCGCGATGCGCCCTGAATCTCCCGGTACCCGGAGACCCGACGCGATCTTCGGAGGACGAGTCTGGCGTCCCCACGTACCTTCGAACGTCGTTCCTCCGCCGCGTGGCCCACGAGGTCCGCGGTCCGGCGGCATCGTCACCGGTGCACTCGACGAAATTCAAGGCGCGTCCAACACCGGCGCCGACGCCTCCGCGTTCCTCGCCATGGCCCGTCGCGGAGTCGCGCGATTGCTCCGACTCGCCGACGTCCTCTCGATCACGGCGGAACTCGAGGCCCCCGAGCCCACCTTCGAACCCGCGCCCATCGACGTGGCTGCGTGCGTCCGGGACGTGATGGAGCGCACGACGGCGACCTTCGGGCGCCGCGCCGTCGCGATCCAGGTCGACGTCGCGGCTTCCCCTTCCATCCTCGCCGATCCGCGCACGTTCGCTCTCGCGGTCCAAGAGGTGGCCGCGAACGCCATCCGGTTCGCGCGCGCGAACGTGCGGGTCCGCGTCGACGAGACGGCGGATCGAGCGCTCGTCGTGGTCTGCGACGATGGCCCCGGTATGGATGCGACGCGCACCTTCCCTCGCTTCGGAGACAGGAACGTGCACGGAGGGTTGGGCCTCTCCATGTCCCTCGTCGTCGACACCGTGGTCCGGCAGGGCGGGAGCGTGACGTTCGACGCCAGCTCCTTGCCACCGGGGCGACCGGGTTCCGTCGGCCTTTCCGTACGGATCGCGGTCCCGAAACGCGACGTCTGACTTCGTTCAACTACCGCGGGGTGAGCGGTTCCTCGAACCGACCAGGTGGGTGTCGGACGGCGGGTCCAGGACCCGTTCGATGACCACGTCCATCTTCCCGAGGGAGCGTTCGATTCGTTCCACGAGATCGAGCACGCGGCGCGCGGGGACGTCGCCCATGCCGGCGGAGTCCCGGAGGAGCGAGGCACTCATGGCGATGGTGCTCAGGGGATTCTTGAGGTCGTGGGAAACCACCGAGAGGAGCCTTTCCCGAGTGCGGGAAGACACGCTCGCCTCGAGGATCAGCCGGGCGTTGTCGAGCGCGATGGATGCGGTCTGCGCGAGTTCCGTGAGCAGGGTCTCGTCGTACGGGACGAAGTGACGCTCGGCGGCGCCGAAGAGGGACACGTTCCCGACGGGATTGCCGAGACGATCGAGGATGGCCACACGGAGCGCTCCGGACAACGATTCTTCCGACACGCGTGCCGCGCGGAACTCGGGGGACGACGACGAGGCGACGGTCGGCGCACCGTCGGGTCCCGGGCCGTCGAATCGCACGAACGATTGGTGGGCGCCCGCCAACTCGCGCGCTTCGGAAGCGACCACTTCGGCGAGCGAGACCAGGTCCTCCCCCGAACTCACGCGGGCACAGGCCGCGTGGATCCGGACGCTCCCGTCGACGAGGCGGCGTAGTCGGATGGTCTGGAGCTCGAGCGCCTCGTGCGCTTCGTGAGCGTGGCGCTCGGTGATCTGCACGCGGTCGTCCAGTTCGTCCTTGCCGACGAACGTGGCTTCCACGCCACGTTCTTCGAGATCCTTCGAGACGTTCTTGCGGACATCTTCGTCCTCGTCGAGGACGAGGATGCGGAGTCGACGTTGCGCATCCATCGTACTTCTCCAGGGAAAAACGGGACGCGCGGGCGTTTCCGCGCGTCCCCGGGACGACGGGTCACGCGTAGTTGGGAACGCGCGTGGCCGGAGCCGCCTTGCCGTCCGCCTTGACGCCTTCCCCTTCGAGGAACGAACGGAGCATCCACGCCATCTGTTCGTGCTTCTCCATGAGTCCGGTGAGGAAGTCCGCCGTTCCCTTGTCGTGGAATTCGTCCTCGCAACGGTCGATGGCGGTGCGCAGGTTGCGGACGATGAGTTCGTGGTCCTCGAGGAGCATCGACACTGCCGCCGTCGCACTCGACACCTTGCCGGGATGTTCGACGACCTTGGCGAACTCGAGGAAGCCTGCGGCCGTACCCAGGGGAATCCCACCGAGCGCGCGGACGCGTTCGGCGATGGCGTCGACGTCGAGGGCGAGGGTCGCGTACTGCTCGTCCCACAACTTGTGGAGCGTCATGAACTGCGGACCGACGACGTCCCAGTGGAACTTCTTCGTCTTGATGAGGAGGATGCTCCCGTCGGCGAGCGCGACGTTGAGGAGATCGATGGAACCTTTGCGCTGGGCCTCGTCGAGGCCGATGTTGATGGTCTTCATGGGAGGTGTGCCTTTCGTGTGTGTCATGCGTGCGGGAGCGGAGCGGTGGGGAAGACTCCACTCGCGCGGCTGTCGGGAACGGATTCGGAGTCGTCGACGATCGGGGCGGTCCCGAAGGGGGCCCGGGGCCGTCGTCGGTCGGGGAACGCCGGAAGTCGCGCGATGCCCTCGACGCGATCGATGACGGAGCTTCCACCGCGCACGTCGACCCGGTAACCGAAGTCGAGCGCGCCGCCGTGGAGGCGCCAGAAGACGAGGGTGCCCGTGGCGCCGAGTCGGCCCGCGACCCGGAAGAGGGTCGCCAGGGGGCGCTTGCATTCCTCGAACTCCGTGTCGGCCAGGAGCCCCACGGCCTCCAGGCGTCCGTCACCGAGCACGACGTCGAGGAACGATCGGACGCCGGAGGGGCGGAACCGCTCGCAATCGTCGATCCAGCGTCCCGCCGCGACGCCCTCCAGGGTGGCCGCCGACTCCGGGGTCGGCGCGAGGGATTCGGGCCAGTCCGGGAAGAGCGTGGCGTCGAGGGGATGGGCGCGGAGTTCGTCGGCGGCGCCGGCGGGAAGGGAGAGGTCTCCCACGATGCGGACTTCGTAGATCATGGCCGGCCTCCTGGATGAACGGGCATTGCGAACCTCGTACCGAACGCGACGCCCGGAAATTCGCGACGAATTCCCTCGAAACCGCCCGCCGCGATGTGGCGGAACGGTACCGTCGGGCAGAACCACCACAGCGCACCCGGCACGCTCACCCGGCGCGCGCGTGGGCTGGCAAGGGTGATAAGGGGGGGGCCCATGGCGTCCCGCCGCGCGAGCCTCGTCTTCATCCTCGTCGTCCTCGTGCTCGACACGCTCGGAATCGGTCTCGTCATCCCCGTGATGCCGAAGGTCATCGAGTCCTTCGTGAACGGGGACCTCGGCGCGGCCTCCCACACGTACGGGGCCTTCGTGGCGGTCTACGCGGCGATGCAGTTCGTTTTCGCTCCCGTGATCGGCGGTCTCAGCGACCGGTTCGGGCGACGGGTCGTGATCCTCTCGTCCCTCGCCGGAGCCGCTCTCGACTACCTCCTCCTCGCGTTCGCGCCCTCGCTGGCGCTCCTGTTCGTCGGACGCGTGATCGCCGGAATCACGGGGGCCAGCTTCTCCGCGGCGACTGCCTACATCGCCGACATCACGCCCCAGGAAAAGCGGGCCCAGAGCTTCGGGATGGTCGGAGCGGCGTTCGGGATCGGGTTCATCCTCGGCCCCGCCCTCGGAGGATTCGTCGGCGATCATCACGTCCGCGCTCCGTTCGTGTTGGCCGCCACGCTCAACTTCGCGAACTTCGTCTACGGTCTGTTCGTCCTCCCCGAATCCCTCGCCTCCGAGAACCGCTCTCCGTTCTCCCTGCGCAAAGCGAACCCCGTGGGCGCCATGCGTCTCCTCGGACGATCGCCCCTCCTCCGCGGGCTCGCGGTCACCATCACGCTCTCGTTCCTCGCCCAGCAGATCCTCCAGAGTGTCTGGGCGCTCCACACCGAATCCCGCTTCGGATGGACGCCTTTCCAGGTGGGCCTCTCGCTCACGGTCGTCGGCATCACGAGCGGCGTCGTGCAAGGGGGCCTCGTGCGCGCCGTCGTCCCCAAGCTCGGCGAGAGAAAGAGCCTGCTCCTGGGACTCTTGTTCAACGTCTCCGGCTTCGTCGCCTTCGGTCTCGCGAACCGCGGTTGGATGATGTACGCGTTCCTCGTCCCGTTCGCGTTGGGCGGCTTCGTCGGTCCTTCGATCCAGGCTCTCCTCTCCCGCGAAGTCGACGCCACGGAGCAAGGCGCACTCCAGGGAGCGCTCACGAGCCTCTCGAGCGTGACCGCCGTGTTCGGGCCGCTCCTCGGCACGACCCTGGTCGCGCGTTTCGGACCCAAGGACGCCGTTCCCCACGTGCCGGGTGCGGCCTTCTTCTGCGCTGCACTCTTCAACGGCGTCGGGATGCTCCTGACGATGCGCTTGTTCGGCCGATTGCCCGAGAAGGCCCGGGAGGAACCATGATGAATCGACGATCACCGGAGCGACGCGAACAGGGGCGGAGTCATCGCGGGGATTCGGCCGTCCCGAGCATCGCGGGAAATTCGTCTTCCGCGTTCTCGGACGCCTTCCGGAGGTTCGCCCACCGCGTCGCGTACTGGATGGGGACGCCCGTCGCGTTCGTGACGGCCATCCTGATCATCGTCGTCTGGGGGATCACGGGGCCGCTGTTCCACTTCTCGGACACGTGGCAGCTCGTCATCAACACGGGCACGACCGTGATCACGTTCCTGATGGTGTTCCTGATCCAGAGCACCCAGAACCGGGACGCCTACGCCATCCACCTCAAGCTCGACGAGTTGATCCGTGCCCAAGAGAACGCCCGGAACATCCTCCTCGCCCTCGAGGACCTGACCGACGAACAGCTCGACCAACTCGAGGCCGAGTTCCGTGCCCTCCGCGAACGGGAAGTCGCCCGTGGCCTCGCGTCCGTGGACGACGCGCCGAAGGCGGGATCCGACGACCCGCCCCGAGGGACGTGACGACTCACGCGGGCGTGGCGACCTCGGCGAGTCTCGGAGCGAGGACGCGAACGAGCTCGGCGGGCGCCATACTGACGAGGAATCCCTTCGCGCCGCCGTTCACGTAGAGCCGCGGAAGCTCCGTGATGGTCCGCTCGAGCACGATGGGCATGGTCTTCCGCGTCCCGAAGGGCGAGGTTCCGCCGACGTGGTAGCCCGAATGCCTGTCGGCGACGTCGGGTTTGCACGGTGCCGTCGACTTCACGCCGAGCACGCGCGCGAGCTCCTTCGCGGAGACCTCCCGGTCGCCGTGCATGAGGACGACGACGGGGGACTTCGCGTCCGTCTCGAAGATCAACGTCTTCACGACGGCGTGCTCGTCGACCCCGAGCTCCCGCGCGGACGCCGCCGTGCCGCCACGCTCTTCGTAGCGGTAGAAGTGGGTCTCGAAGGCCACCTTCTCCTTCTTGAGGAGCAGGATCGCGGGCGTGCTGGGGACGTTGGCGGGTTTCACGGGAGGAGGAGCCCAGGATCGATCGATCGAGCCGTCGCGCGCCAGGATTCCCACTCCGCGCGCCGCTTTTTCGCGTGATCGAGGACGGTCCGGAACGCGAAGGTGAACACCACGATGGCCGTGACGACGCCGACGACCGGCCGCCAGGGCTGTGCGGCGAACTTGTCGGCCTTGGAGAGTGCGAAGAACGGGTACCAACCCCAGAAGGCGAGCGTGAGCACCGAGAGGGAGACGACGTTCACACGGGCCATGCGTAGGCGGACGCGGGCGCGAGCGAGCGCACGTTCCACGTGCTCCTTCATCGACCCTTCGGGGCGGCCCGGCAACGTCCTGTGGAGGATCCCGTGGACGAGGAACGATCCTCCGAGCACCGGCAATGCGAACGCCGTGAACGCGGCGAAGTAAGCCGAGCGCGTGACGACGACCAGGGTCGCGAACGCGCCGAAGGCGAACGCGGTCGCCACGGCGTTCCAGGTCCACTCACGAGACTCGGCCTTCGCGAGGACCGTCGCCTTCTCCGCGATCGTGTCGGCGGGCAACGGGTCGACGGTCGACCCTGCCGCGTACGTATCCATCCACGACTCGAATTCGCGATCACGTTCCATGGTGCTTCCTCACGTGTTCCCGCACGCGGGCGCGTGCGTGGTTCAACCGGACGGCGACGCTGTTGGGCGTCGTGCCGAGAACGTTCGCGATTTCCTCGTGCGTGAGCCCTTCGAGCGCGAGGGTCATCACGGATCGCGCCCCGAGAGGGAGGGCCCGGATCGCCTCGACCAGGGCCGTGCGTCGTTCGCGCCCGAGGAGAACTTCGACGCCGGACGGGGACGGATCGACGATCGCGTCGTCGTCCCCGATCGGGTCGTGGACCTTCGCCGCGGCCCGTGCGTGCGCGAACGACACGCCGCGGTTGTGGGCGATGCGGAACACGAACGTGCGGAGGGAAGCGTCCCCACGGAATCCCGGCAGCGCACGCCACACGGCGATGGCGATCTCCTGGGCGAGGTCCGCGGTCTCGGAATCGGAACGCGCGTAGGACGCCGCCACCCGACGGAGCGACGCACCGTGGTCCCGGAGGATCCGGGCGAACACGACGTCGACGGAAGACGCGAGCTCCTCCGGCGCGGTGGCGGTGCGAACGGTCACGTACGGATAGTCGGCGGTCCGGGGCAGACCTTAAGGAAATTCGTCGCCGCGTCCGGTGCGGGCGTCAGGACCCGCGAACCCGCACCCACGCCGCGCGGGACCAGGTGTACGCCACGTCCCCGTGGGCGACGAGTTCCCCGCGACGGCACCCGAGCTCGGCGTAGAAGCGATCGGCGCGCGTGTCCGGTGCGGTCGTGAACGTGACCTCGTCGACGCCTTCGTCGTGGAACCAGTCGAAGGCGGCGCGCACGAGCGCGAGCCCGATGCCGCGTCCTTCGAAGCCGGGTTTCACGAACAGGGCCCAGAGGTTCTTCGCTCCGAGGAGGCCCACGGAGAAGCCCACGAGTTCACCGTCGATGTCGGCGACCCATCCCCGTCCGTCGCGCGTGATGGCGTCGACGTACTCCTGGTCGGCGATGCGGAGCGAGACCAGCGCGTTCTCCTTCACGGACATGCGCAGCTCGGACATCTGCCGGACGTCGTCGACGGTGGCAAGGCGGAGACGCATGCGAGGCTTCCGACTACTTCGCGGGAGGACCGCTCGGTTCCGACGACGTGGCGGCGTTGTTCATGACCCAATCTCCCGTGCCGTTGGCTCCGCGATCGAGATAGGTCGCCTGACGCCCGCATCCGGTGACGCCCACGGTGCACTGACCGAACTTCCACGCGCCACACGGCGAGAGTTCGGTGAGCGTGAGGTCCTTTTCGGGACACTTCAAGTCGAACGCGGATCGCGTACGGAGGGAGGCCATGGGGTCGCCGCAGGCGGCGAGTGCGGCGAAGGAGACGATTCCGAGCATCGATCCGAAGACGATTCGCATGGTCGCGTTCCTAGCACGCGGCATCGGACCTGAAACGCGGGTTCGGAGCGACGCGCACCGCACCGTCGCGCGCGAGAGACGCAACCATCGAGAAGTGCACGGGAGGGGACTTGAACCCCTACGCCTCTCGGCGGTGGAACCTAAACCCACTGCGTCTGCCATTCCGCCACCCGTGCCGGGTTGCCGATGGGTGGACCGTAGCATGCGGTCCCGCGCCTGGCCTCAGCGCAGGCGGCGGTTCGAGGTCAGGGCCGATCGCCAGGACGCCACGGTCGTCAGGCGCGGGCTCTTGGGGAGGCGGAGCCGGGCCTGCAGTGCGTCGATCTGGGGGTCCGTGGCGAGGTCCAAAGCCACGAGCGTGACCTGCCGGTTCGAGATCCGGCACACCATGCAGTCCTCTTCCAGCCACACGCGCTCGCCCTCGAACATCACCCGCGCGGTCCCGGCGCCGTACATGTCCACGCCGTGGGTCGCGCCGTCGAACGGGCGTTCGACCGCGATCAGGGTCGCGCCCGGAAACGTGGCCGCGAGGGTTCCCGTCCCTCCGCCGAGGACGCGGGAGACCTTGCCGTCCTTGCCACATTCCATGGCGGCCGCGAGGGGACCCCCGTCGGGACGGTCCTTCGGGCACGGGGTCCCGACGGGTGCGAAATCCGAGAGTAGCAGCTTCGATCCGTCGAAGGTCTTCGGGCGGAAGGGCTCCGCCGTCGGTGCGACCGGAACGGCGGTCACCTGCTGCGAGCTTTGGACAGGGGCGGGCACCGCCGTGGGAGTCGCGGCGGGCGTCACCTCCGGTTGGATCGTCTCGGTGCGCGTGCACGCTCCGAGGAACGCACCGGCGACGAGGGCGAGGACGACCCTTGGCGCGAGGGAGAACGGGTTTCCGCACGACGATTTCCGGGGAGCCATCACGGCCTCAGCCTAGCGAATTTCGACGCCCGTTCCATTCGTTCCGGGCATCGCCTAGGGTCGCGCCCGCCATGGTCGCCGAAGAGACGCTTCGCCTCGGACTCACGAAGACCCTCGACGCGACCGACTTTCCCGGACTCGGCCGGAAGTACGAAGGCAAGGTCCGGGACAACTACACGACGCCCGACGGCCGCCGCTTCATCGTCGTGACCGACCGCATCAGCGCGTTCGATCACAACCTCGGCACGTTGCCCTTCAAGGGGCAGGTCCTGAACCGCCTCGCCACGCACTGGTTCGACGCGACGAAAGACGTCGTTCCGAACCACCTCGTGCGCATGGTCGATCCGAACGTGATCGAGTGCCTCGAGTGCACGCCGCTCATGGTGGAGATGGTCGTCCGCGCGTATCTGACGGGGACCACGGGCACGAGCATCTGGACCCACTACGACAAGGGCGGCCGGTCCTTCTGCGGCCACACCCTCCCCGACGGGATGAGGAAGGACCAGAAGCTCGAAAAACCCATCCTCACGCCGACGACGAAGGCGCCCAAGGGCGAACACGACGTGAGCGGCTCCCGCGAGGAGATCCTGGCCACGGGTCATGTGACCGCGAAGGACTTCGACGAGGCCGCTGCCCTCGCGATGAAGCTCTTCGAGGCGGGGTCGAAGATCTGCGCGGAGCGGGGCCTCATCCTCGTCGACACCAAATACGAGTTCGGCCGCACGAAAGACGGCAAGCTCGTGGTCATCGACGAGATCCACACGCCGGACTCCTCGCGCTTCTGGTTCGCGGAGACCTACGAGGCCGCCTTCGCGAAGGGCGAGGATCCCAAGTCCTTCGACAAGGACACCGTGCGTCGGCACTACCGGAGCCTCGGCTACATGGGCGACGGACCGCCGCCGCCCCTCACGGACGACGTCCGCGTCTTCGCGGCGTCCCGCTACATCGAAGCGTACGAGCGCATCACGGGCACCCCGTTCGAACCGGACGTGCAGGAGCCCCAGGCGCGCATGAAGAAGAACCTCGGACTCGTTTGACGGAGATCGCCATGAAAGCCACCGTGCTCGTTCGCTTGAAGCCCGAAGTGTTGGATCCCCAGGGCGATGCCGTGCGCCGCGCCGTCGAGAAGCTCGGCTTCGCGGGCGTGAAGGGCGTGCGCGTCGGCAAGCTCATCGAACTCGAGATGGACGACAAGGTCGGGGCGTCGAAGCCGGAGCTCCAGAAGGCCCTCGCGAAGATGGCCGACGAGATGCTCGCGAACCCGGTCATCGAGGACTTCGAAGTCGTCGTCTGATGCTCGTCCGTCTCGGGGTTCGACGTCGCTCTCCGGAGAGCGACGTCGAACGCTCACGAGAAGATCGGCGTCGGCATGAAGAGCAGCACGAAGAACGCGAGCGTCACGACGGCGATGGCCTTCCGCACCGGGTCGAGGGGCGTGTCGCTCGTGGGCGGGTGATCGAAGAGCGTGTGCGGGCGCAACGTACCGCGACGCGCTTCGAAGGCGAGGAGACCGAAGAGGCCCACGAACCAGGCGATCCAGATGGACGCCTCGTGCCGGCCCTGGCCGAAGCTCGCGATGCTCGTGAGCACGAGCACCGCCGCGATGCGCGTCGACGCGGGAATGGGCGGGGGATCGTCCTTCGCGACGTTGCTGCGCGCGAACGTCGAGAGGATGGCGAGCACCTCGAACCACACGAGCCAGAACATCGAGTTCGCGACGTGGGTTCCGAGATGGTGCAAGCCGATCCCGGCACGGAGATCGCGGACGACGAATCCGCCGAGGCTCACGAAGAAGAACGCCAACATGGCGCGGTGCACGAACTTCGCGACGTCGTCCTGGCGCCGCCCGAAGAGGGAGTACGCGACGTGGCCGCCGTCGAGCTGGCCCACGGGGAGCAGGTTGATCATGGTGACGAAGAGACCCGCCCACGCTCCGAAGGCCACGGGACCGAGTTCGAGATCCATGCCCGGACCCACCTTCGGACCGAAGGTACCCTCCACGAACCGGAGGAGGAGCGAGGTGCCGAGCTGGGTCATCTCGGCGCCGGCCTCGCCCGCCATCGGCGACACCTTGGAATGGGCGACGCCCCACGCGTAGAGCGGAATGGCGAAGACGAGACCCGCGAGCGGTCCCGCTGCGCCGATGTCGAGGAGTGCCTTCCGGGTCGGGATGACGTCTTTCATGCGGATGACGGCGCCCATGGTCCCGAACGGCGAGAGGAACGGCATCGGGATGAAGTAGGGCAGGGACGCGTCCACCTTGTGAATGCGGGCCGCGACGTAGTGCCCGAGCTCGTGGGCACCCAGGATCGTGAGGAGCGTCGCCGTGAACGCCGCCGCGTTGCGGAGCGCCTCCGGAAGAGCGCCCCGTTCGCCCGAGGCCGCCGTGACGAACACGCTCACCACCGTCACGAGGAAGAGCACGAGGTTCGTGCGCCACGCCGGAGATGGCAGGACGCGCGTCGGGGTGCCGCTCACGGGACCGTCACTCACCGGTGCGCCTCCGTCGACGTTCGTGCCGGACTCGGGGTCATCGGGAATTCCCGAGGGTGCGCCCGAGTCGGGCGAGTTGGGTCCGGAGACGGGCATCGGTGGTTCCGAGATCGGTGTGCAGGACGAGATCGCCGCGGGAAATGTCTTCGTTTTCGCGGACGTCGAGCGCCATGCCTTCGGCACCCAGGAGCGAAAGGTGCTCACGCAGGGCCGGAATGTCCAGCGGATGGGCTTCGACGACGCACGAGCGTGCACCGCGGATCTCGTCCATCGCCCGCCGGGCCAGGGTCACGATCCGCCCGGCCTCCCGTTCCAAGCTCGCTCCGACGATCCGCTCGGCCAAGACCGTGGACGTCCCCACGATCCGTTCTTCCACGGCCGCGTCGAGGGACGCCTCACGTCGCCTCAGGACGAGCCACGCGTCCGCGAGGGTCGCTTCCCCTTCCGCACGCCCGCGTTCTCGCGCGTCGGACGCAATCGCGACCGCGCGGCTCTCCGCGTCGTCCAGGATCCGCGCGGCCCGTTCGTTCGCCACGTCCACGATCGTCCGGGCTTCGACCACGGCCGCGGCGACCTCCGCGGGAACGCGTCGCGCGGCCCCTCGCGACACGTCGCCGTCCGGAGCGACCGGAAGGACGACGTACGTCCCTTCCACGTCGCTCGCCCGGAGGATCCGCCCGGCGTGGAGCACGCTCACGCGAGGCTCCCTTCCTCGATCGAGCGCACGAGAGTCGCGACGGCGTCGGCGAGACCACGGGCGCGCGCGGTCCGGTCGTCCTTCACGAACCGAGCGGCGAGCCTCCGGGCGTCCGCATGGAGCTCGGGACCGAGCGAACGGACGGCGTCGTCGACCCCGCGTCCCGTCAGCATCGCGACGGCGAGGTAGGTCGTGAGCCACGCGGTGTCGGTGGACGGACGGTCGGTCATGGAGCGTCCGCGAGCGTATACGTGGTGCCGTCGAAGGTGGCGCGCCCGTCGACGACGAGTTTCGCGAGGTGGGCCTCGAGGCTCTGGAGCGCGAACGGAAACAGGGCGGGCGGGGTGTCGTCGTACGCGTCGGGAAGGAGACCGGATGCCGTCGCCGCGCGCCCGTCGCGTTTCGCGAGCGCACCGATCACCTTGTTTTCCCGCATGGTCCGGTGGACGACGTACCGACGGAACAACTTCGAGGGCTCCTCGATCGGATCGCCGTGGGCGGGCAGGGCCACCTTCGCGTCGAGCGCGGCGAGGCGTTCCAGTTGCTCCATGTAGATCTTCATGTCGCCGTCCTGGGTGGAGATCAGGATGGTGCCCGCGCTCGCGACCATGTCCCCCACGACGAGCGCGCCGAGAGTGGGTTCGTGGAGGCACACGTGGCCCCATGCGTGGCCGGGCGTGTGCAGCACGTGCCACCGTTCGGGGACGGGCCCGTCGAGATCGAGGACCTCGCCGTCCGCGAGGAGTCGCGCGAAGGAAACGTGGGGCAGGAGCTCTTCGGTCTTCGCGTGGGCCCAGAGCGGCAGCCCGAGTTCCTTGCCGAGCACGTCGATGCCTCCGACGTGATCGGGATGATGATGGGTCGCGACGATGGCCTTCGGCGTGCGCCCCTGCCCCGGGAGCGATCGCGCCCAGGCGATCCACTCGCGCTGTTCGTCCTCGTAGGGCGTCGCCGGTTCCACGAGCAGCACGTCGCGTCCGCCGAGCGCGTAGCTGTTCGTGTGCGTGGCGGGCGGGAGCGTGGGCGTCCGCGCGCCGAAGCCCGTGACAGTGGGCGAGACGACGCGCGGACGGATCATGGCGATGGCTTCGGTGACGAGCGACGCTCAGCGTTCGACGACGAGGGCGAGGGCTTCGCCGCCGCCGATGCAGATCGACGCGACGCCGGTCTTCGCCTTGCGGTCCTTCATGGCGTGGAGGAGCGTGGTGACGATGCGGGCGCCGCTCGCGCCGATGGGGTGGCCGAGGGAGACCGCACCGCCGCGCACGTTGACCTTGCCGGCGTCGAGGTTGCAGAGCTTGCTGACGACCATGGTGACGACGGCGAAGGCCTCGTTGATCTCGTAGAGATCGAAGGAGTCGCTCTTCACGCCGAGCTTCGCAGACACGGCGTCGATGGCTTTCGCCGGCGCCGTCGTGAACCACTCGGGAGCTTGCGCCGCGGCGGCGTACCCCTTGATGCGGCCCAGGGGCTCGAGGCCGTGCTTCTTCACGGCGGCTTCGCTCGCGAGCACGAGCGCGCTCGCACCGTCGTTGATGGAGGAAGCGTTGGCCGCGGTGATGGTGCCGTCCTTCGAGAAGGCGGGCTTGAGGCCCGGGAACTTGGACGGGTCGCCCTTCGTCGGACCTTCGTCGAGCTTCACGAGGAGCGGGTCCCCCTTCCGCTGCGGGACGGACACGGCCTCGATCTCGGCGTCGAAGAGACCTTCCTTCTGCGCGGCGACGGCACGGCGGAAGCTCTCCTTCGCGAACTCGTCCTGCGCCTCGCGGGAGAATTGGTACTCCTTCGCACAGGCGTCGCCGCAGTTGCCCATGTGGACGTTGGAGTACGGATCCCACAGGCCGTCGAAGATCATGCCGTCGACGAGCTTGCCGTCGCCCATGCGGTAGCCGTCGCGCGCCTTCTGGAGGTAGTAGGGCACGTTCGACATGGACTCCATGCCGCCCGCGACGACGATGTCCGCGTCGCCCAGGGCGATGCTCTTCGCGGCGAGGATGATCGCCTGCGTACCCGAGCCGCAGACCTTGCCGACCGTGGTGGCGGGAACGGTGTTCGGGATGCCGGCGTAGATGGCCGCCTGGCGGGCGGGGGCCTGGCCGATACCGGCCGAGAGCACGTTGCCCATGAAGACTTCGTTCACGAGATCGGCGGACACCTTGGCCCGGGAGAGGGCGCCCTGGATGGCCGTGGCCCCGAGACGGGGAGCCGCCACGGACGCGAGGGACCCGAGGAACGCACCGATGGGGGTTCGGGCGGCGGAAACGATGTAAACGGGCGGAAACGACGTGGCCATGGCGGGTGCGACCTTTCCCGGGATCCGGAAGAATTCGGGCGTCCTCGGAGCGTTCTTGGAACGTTCTCTAGAGGGGTAAGGACGCCGAAGGGCTTTGAAAAGGCTCCTAGCGTGCGGACCGGCCGAAACCAACCCCGGCGCCGCCCGGGGTTTTCCGGAGACCTTCCGCGCACCGGCGGTTGCGCGCCGAAGCCGATTTGGCTAGGTTCCCGCCCCCTTTGGCCAGGGACCCTGGCCGAGACCCTACTCCGAGGACATCATGGCCACCGACAGCACCAAGTTCGCCCAATTCATCGCGTCCAAGAAGCTCGATCCCCGCCGCATTCTCGCGGCCTCGCACAAGCTCGAGACGCTCACCCTCGAAGACCGCACCATCAAGTTCGGGAAGCGGAAGCCGAAGGAAGGCGAAGAAGCCAAGGCCGAGAAGGAGACGCGCAAGCCGCGCTCCGGACGTCCCGTCACCCAGCGCGCGATGGACGCGGCGATCAAGGGCGGCGTCATCAGCGGCCCCACCAAGTCCCGCATGCTCCGCGCGGTGAACTACCTCCTCGAGCAGAAGAAGCAGGAGAAGGTGCAGCTCAAGTCGCTCTTCTGAGAGCGACGGCGTCCGTGGGACGGCAGTTCGGGTAGGGGCTGCCGTCACCCTCCGCCACAGGGACCTACCTCTCCTTCCATAACGGCATGGAAGCCGTGATTTTCGCCGCCGAAAATTGGTCGGATGCGTCGAGTGGGTGCAGCCTCGACCGCCATGATGATTGCGGCGTTGGCGGTCGCGTTGGCTCTCCTCGTCGTCGACTTCCGGGACATCGCGAACGGACGTCGGACGCGCTAAGGGCGCGGAAGTACGCAGGGTTTCTCGGCTCCACCGGAGCTGAATGGGAACCCGTCGTGCCGCATCCAAATCCGACGTGGGTGCCTTGCTCGTACGAATCGACGGAGATCGGGACGCGACCCCGACGACCCCGCAGGATGCGGCGTCGTCCGGCGTGTTCCCGGTCGGGACGATTCGCACGATCGAAAGGCGGGCCCCGATGACGACGGAGGATGCAGCACTCGTCGAGCGCGCCGCCTCGGGGGACGTCTCGGCGTTCCGATCCCTCTACGAGCGTCATCGCGCCGACGTCGCGCGCCTGGTCGTGCGGATGCACGGAAACCGATCGGACCTCGAGGACCTCGTGCAGGAGGTGTTCGTCCAGGTCCACAAGAGCCTGCGTTCGTACCGACGGGAATCGAAGTTCTCCACGTGGCTCCACCGCGTGACGGTGAACGTCGTCCTCATGTTCCGGCGCGCGGCGAAGAGCCGGCCGAGTCTCACCGAAGCCATCGAGGACGATCGCGCCCCTTCGGCGTCGCAGATCGCTCCCGACGACGACGCCGCACGGCGCGCCCGGTTCCGCGCGTTCCAGCGCGTGCTCGATCGCGTCGCGGACAAGAAGCGGATCGTCTACGTCCTCCACGATCTCGAAGGCATGTCGCCGGCCGAGATCTCCACCATCGTCGACGCGCCCGTCCTCACCGTTCGGACGCGCCTCTTCTACGCTCGTCGCGAGATCGCCGAACTCCTGCGGTCCGAGCCGACCTTGGCCGAATTCCACGTCGACACCGAGGACGCGAAATGACCCGCGACATCCGAGACGAGATGCGACGCTCGCTCGAGCCGGAAGGGCTCGAGACGCCCATCGATTGGCGTCGCGTCGACGCGCGACTGTTCGAACACGTCGACGCGCACTCCGTGGCCCCGGACGACCCGTCGGTCGACCGCGTGTCCAAACGCGTCTTCGTCGGAGCGAGCGTGGCCCTCGCCGCGGCCGTCCTCCTCGCGGTCGGTTTCGGCCCGAAGGATTCCTCGCTCCCGACCTCGGAGGCCGTCGTCACGCCGTCCTCCGAGCCGAAGGTGGCGGCGAACCTGCGACGCGAAGGCGCCGGAGAAGTCCTCGTCGACGGCACCGCGAAGGACGGCCTCGTGTCCCTCGGTGCGGGCGACGCCATCGAAGCGAAGGGTGCACGCGCCGTGTTCCCCAGGTTCTCGGGCGTGGCGTGGAGTCTCGAGGAAGGAACGAAGGTGGTCGTCGAGAAAGCCGACGGTGGACTCGTCGTCGCCCTCGACCGCGGAGCCGTCGAGGCCGAGGTCACGCCCGTCGATCACGGCGAGGCCTACGCCGTCGACGTGGACGGCGTGCGGGTGGCCGTGCATGGCACCCATCTCCGCGTCGCGTCGGCGGATGGGAAGCTCGGGCGCCACGTGACCGTCGACCTCTCGGAAGGAGTCATCGCCATCGGGTCCCGGCCGGTCCGGGGCTCCACGGTGGGGACGAGCGTCTCCGCTCCCGCGCACGTCGAGTTCGACACGCGCGATCTCGCCGCGTCGATGAAGGTCGACGCGCGTCCCACCGCGATCCGCGCGCCGTACGTGTTCCCCCGCGACGTCGCGAAGGCGCCCACGCCCGCGATCGCCATGCACGTCGAACCGAAGGATCCGCCTCCCGTCGCCGTGCCGCGCCGTGAGGAGGTCGCCGTCGCCAAACCCGAGGTCCGGTCCGAGACCGTGAAAGGGCCGAAGGCGGTGCTCGATCCCGCGGGATTCTTCCGCGCCGAGGTGGAGCGCTGTTGGGGCGAAGGCAGTCCGGGCACGGGCGTCCAAGTTCGCGTGGAATCGAAGCTCGAAGTGCGCGTGAACGCCGCGCTCCACGCGGAACTCGTCCGGTTCGATCCTCCGCTCGCGCCCCCGGTGCAGGCGTGCGTGTCGAAGGCCGTCCTCGCGCGGACGTATCCGCGCGCCGAGACCATCGTCCTCCCCATCCAATTGAGCCGCTGAGGACGTGTCGGGTATATCCTCCCGATCGTGAGCTTCCGAACTCCCGAAGGTCCGCCGCGCTCCCTGCTCGAGCGCGTTTCCGCGTGGTTCGCGTCCGGAACGGGGCCCGACTCCGGTCGTGCGCTCGCCGCGATCCCCCTCGGTGTCGCGCTCGTCCTTGGCCCTCTCTTCTTCCCGTGGGGTGCTCCGCCCGACGCGATCCCGCTGCCGGTGATCGACACGAGGGTGCTCGACGCGGTGGTGGCGAAGGACGAAGGCCGCGCCGATCGCGCGGAGAAGGAAGGTCTCCCCGACGACGTCCGAACGCTGGGTACGGCGCTGCGGCACTTCAACGAACTCGAGGCGAAGTCGCTCGGCGGCAACGCGATCCACGAGGCACGTCGCACCATCGACGACGCGATGCTGCGATCGCTCCGCGTGGAAGGACCGGAGAAGCTCCTCGAATTGCGTGCCTTCCAACTCCGGACGTTCCTCGCGGAGGTCCGACGGTACGAAGAGACGGGCGTGGTCTCGGCGGAGCTCGAGTCCGTCGGCGGTGACTTCGTCGGACGCACGGCGCGCACCGGTTGGGTGAAGGATCACGCCATCGTCTTCGGCGAGGCCGAGCGCCGCGTGATGTTCAAGTTGAAGTGGAACGCGTCGGCGAGCTTGGAGCAGCACGAGTCCTTCGTGCCGACCCTCGACGAGATGCGCACCCTGTACTCGTTCTACCTTCGCCATCCCCACGCGAGCGACGCCGCCCGCGCCGACATCGAGTCCGCGCGACGTGGCGCCAAGGACGCGAAAGCGTGCGAGGCCATCCGCGCCGGCGAGGAGATCCTCACGGAGGGATGGCGCCTCGACAAGGTGGTGCGCCTCGCCGCACTCGACCCGACGTACCCGGCCGCGTTCGCCAAGGGCGTCGTGCAGTATCGCCGCGGGAACTTCGCGGCGTCCGCGGAGTCGTTCCGCGACTGGCTCCGCGACCATCCGGAAGGACCGTACACGGCGCGCGCCCGCAACCACCTCAAGGCGGCGAACGACGCCGCCCGCGATTCGTTCTGATCACTCTCCCCACGGGTCGGAGGGACCGCCCGCGTCCTGCACCTTGTGTGCCTCCCACCCTCCCCGGGCGCCCGCGCCCACGGCGGCCGTAGGCAGGGTGGACGCGAGGGGCGGCGCGCTCTTTTCGACGCCGCCCGTGGTGGACGTCTGGGAACACGCGATGCTCGCTGGGACCATGCCGGCGAGGACGAGGGCACCGAAGCCCGAGCGTGGGAAGAGCATGTTCGGACGTGGGATGGACACGGACCGATGGGACACGATGTACGCGCGTGCAGTCAACGGCGCGATTTGGCCACGCTCCGTTCCGCCCTCTACACTTCACGGAAATGCGCGACCTCGGAAAATTCCTCATGTGGTTCACGCTCATCTTCGGCGTGATCGGCGGGGTCCTCTACGCCACGCTGCTCGACGTCTGGACGCTTCCGTCCGACGACGAAGCGGAGATCGTGTCGGTCGCTCCGAACCTCGCCGGCGGGGACGTGCTGCTCCTCTCGCGTCACGGAGAACCGCACGAGGGAGAGCTCCTCCGCTGCGACGATCCGGATTCGCCGGGCCGCTTCGTGGTGGCTCGGATGATCGGATCGTCGAACGACAAGATCGACGTCACGGGCGACACCGTCCGCGTCAACGAACGACGGAAGCCGTCCGCGCGCGCGTGTCCGAAGGTGAAACTCGTCCACCCGACGACCGGACAGGAACACGAGTATGACTGCCACGAGGAAGACTTCGCCGGCGTGGAGTTCCGGACGCTCGGTCGCCCCGAGGCCGCGGCGAACGCTCCGCCGTTCTCCACCGTCGTCGCGCCCGGCAAGGTGTTCATCATCAGCGACAACCGGTCGACCCACGTGGATTCGCGGGACTTCGGGACCGTGGATCCGAACACGTGCAAGCACATCGTCTTCCGTCTGTTCGGCGAAGCCGGTTGGTTCGACACGCAGACGCGGATGACGCTCCTCTGACCCTGCGGCGCTCCGTATTCCGAGGTCGGTCCGATGCCTCCGTGGCCGCTCCGAAGACGTCGAAACCGCTCCGAATCCAGGGTCTCCACCACGACACCGCGACCCGTCCGTTTTTGATACACTCGACGTCCCGTCGATGGATCTGCCCGTAGGAATCGTTTGCGGACGTTGCGACACGTACAGCGCTTTGGGCGCCGTCACGTGCTCGTGTGGCAACGGCCTCGCCCTCGAGGACGGGGCCGCGCCCAAGTCCCCGCGCGTTTCCCGTGGGTCCGTGCCGGACGGAAGCCCCCGGATCGCGACGCCGCTCGAGGCGCCCGTGGAGTTCCGGCGCACGGCCAATCCCCAGCGTATGATCCGACCGGCACTCAAGTCCGAGCCCAATGCCATCGTCGGATCGCAGTCACTGTCCTTGGAGGAGCTGATGGATCAAGCGAAGAACTTCGTCTGCCGTTCGTGCTCGACCCAGGTGCCGGTCGCGCACAAATTCTGCGGTCGATGCGGCGCTGCGGTCCCGCCCGAAATCCTGAACGCCCGGACCCAGTTCTTCGGGCAGCTCCAGGCTCCGGGCAAGGCGAAGCTGATCCTGATCCGCGGCGAGGGCGTCGAAGGGCTCAGTTACCAGCTGAACGCCGAGCAGCACATCGTGGGGAAGAACGGCCAGCTCGTCTTCCCGGACGATCCGTTCGTCTCGCCCAAACACGCGAACCTCTTCTACCGCGCGGGCAAACTCGTCGTCCGCGACGAGGGATCCACGAACGGCGTCTTCTGTCGCGTGCGCGGCACCGTGGAACTCGAGAGCGGGGACGAGTTCCTCGCGGGAGAACAATTGTTCCGCGCCGAGCTGACGGCCAAGGCGAACGACGGCCCCGCGCCGGACGGCACGTACTTTTATTCGTCGCCCAAACACCAGACGCCGTTCCGTCTGACGCAAATCCTCCAGGGAGGGGCGCCGGGCATGGCCGTGTGCGCGCGGACGAACACGCTCCAGATCGGGCGCGAGGGTTCGGACCTGAACTTCGCCGGCGACCTCTACATGAGCGCCAGCCACTGCAAGATCGAGGAAGCGACGGGCAAGCTCTCCCTCACCGACTTCGACAGCCGGAACGGTACGTACGTGCGCATCAAGGCGGAACGGGAGCTCGCCCACGGCGACTACCTCTTCATCGGTCGGAAGCTCCTCCGCGTCGAAATCACGGCGCAGTAAGCGCCCCCGGGCGTGGAACGGGCGTGAATCGTCTCGCGCGTGAAGCGTCGCCGTACCTCGCCCAACACGGGGACAATCCCGTCGACTGGTATCCGTGGGGCGACGAGGCGCTCTCGCGCGCGCGGGAGCTCGATCGTCCCATCTTCCTGAGTATCGGCTACTCGGCGTGCCATTGGTGCCACGTCATGGAGCGGGAGAGCTTCGAGGACGAGGCCGTCGCCGCCGTTCTGAACGAGCGGTTCGTGTCCATCAAAGTCGATCGCGAAGAGCGGCCGGATCTCGACCAGGTCTACCAACTCGTCGTCCAACTCATGGGACGGAACGGCGGATGGCCTCTGTCGGTGTTCCTGACTCCCGACCAGAAACCGTTCTTCGGCGGCACGTACTTTCCGCCCACGGACAAGCCGGGCATGCCGTCGTTCGTGCGCGTGCTCCACGCGCTCGCGGACGCGTACGCGAACGAACGGGACGCGGTCGTGAAGGACGCCGCCGAGCTTTCCGCCGCCATCGCGAACGTCTCGGCGGGGGAGCTCGCGGCCCGTGGCGAAGTCGACGACGTGCTCGGAAAGGCGGCGCGTCTCCTCGTCACGCGATGCGACGAGCGTCACGGGGGATTCGGCGTCCGCCCCAAGTTCCCGAACACGATGGCGCTCGGCGTCCTCCTCCGGTACGCGACGGACACCGGGGAACCGGCGAGTCGACGTGCCGTCCGCCGCGCGCTCGACGGCATGCGGGACGGTGGCATCCACGATCACGTGGGAGGAGGGTTCCACCGCTATTCCACGGACGAGCGTTGGCTCGTGCCCCACTTCGAGAAGATGCTCTACGACAACGCGCTCCTCCTCCGCCTTTACGCGGACGCATGGCGCGCGTACGGGGATACGCGCGATCGCGACACGGCGCTCCGGATCGCCGACTACCTGGCGCGGGACATGACCGACACGTCCGGTGCCCTCCACGCTTCCGAGGACGCTGACAGCGAAGGGGAAGAGGGCGCCTTCTACGTGTGGACGAAGGAGGCGTTCGTGCGCGCGCTCCACGCGGACCCGGACGCGCTCGCGGTCGCCGAGCGGCACCACGGTGTCACGGCCGAAGGGAATTTCGAGGGTTCGGGTCGGACGGTCCTCTCCGCCGTCGTCGCCACGCAGACGATCGCCGCGGAGTCGGGCGCGCCCCTCGAGGTGGTCGACGCCGCGCTCTCTCGTGCCCACGCGCGCCTCGCGGCGGTGCGCGCCGGACGCCCGCGTCCATTCCGGGACACGAAGATCCTCGCCTCGTGGAACGCGCTGTTCGTCGGCGCTGCGGCGGTCGCGGGAGGAGCGTTCGGGGACGCGACCCTCGTCGAACGGGCCCGTCGCGCCTTCGATGTCGTGACGAAGAAACTGGTCGTCACCGGAGGAGGACGCACACGCGTGCTCCGCCACGTGAAAGGCGACGAGGTACGGGGACCGGGATTCCTCGACGACCACGCGTACCTCGCCGACGCCGCACTCGACCTGTTCGACGTGACGGGCGACGGTGCCGCTCTCGACCTCGCCACGGGTGTCGCGGAAACCATCGTCCTCGCCTTCGAGGACCGGGAACGCGGTGGCTTCCACTTCGTCGCGGACGACCACGAGAAGCTCCTCGTCCGCCCGAAGGACACGTTCGATCATGCGGTACCCAACGCCGGGGCGGTCGCCGCGCGGGTGCTCCACCGGCTCGCGACGCTGAAGGGCGAGCCGTGGACGGAAGCCGCCGCGCGGAGTCTCCGCGGCCTCGGGGAGGCGGCCGTCGCCCATCCGCTCGCCATGGCGGAGACCGTGCTGGAGTTGGACGCGACGGCGCGGGGTTCCACGGACGTCGTCATCGTCGGACTCCCGGGGACGGCGACGTTCGACGCCATGGTCGCGACGGCGTTGCGCGCCCCGGCCGCACGACGATCCGTGGTGCGCGTCGACGAATCGGACCCCGACGCGGCGGCCTCCATGCGCGCGGCCTGCCCCGAGGTCACGGCCGGAAAGACGCGGGATCCTTCACGGCACGGCGACGCCGTCGCCTACGTGTGCCGAGGGCGGACCTGTTCGGCTCCGATCACGACCGCGGTCGCGCTCGGGCAAGAACTCGCGCGCGGCGTTCAGCGCGGGGAGTGACGCGGCGCGCGGCTGCGACGCGGCGGTCCGCCTTGGCGACCGGGTCCACCGCCACGGGGCGGGGGCGGAGCGGCATGGGCCGTGGCTCCCGAAGCGTCCCGCAGATTCCAGACCATGTCCGTCGACTTGCCGCGGGCCATGAAATCGATCTCCAGGACGTCGAGCGCGAGGGCCATGAGGTCGGTGCGCGCGAAGCGTCCCGGCTTGCCGGCCGCGAGGCGCGGTTGCATGGCGACGATGCGACGGAGCGAATCGGCGATGCGGCGAGGCACGGCGACACGCACGAGGATCGGCTCCAGGAACTCGTGGGCCGCCGGCTCCGATGCCTGATCGCTCTTCGTGGGCGCACGCTTCCCGAGGACTCTGCAGGAGCGCCGTCCAGAGCACGACGTCGTCGAGGGGACGACCGAGCGAACTTCGTCTTGCGATCGATGGCCGCGAGCTTCTTCCGGAAGCGCTCTCCACCGCCCGCCGTGCTCTCGTCGTCGTCGAGGAAGGCCGCGAGCTCGGGCAGGAGGATCGCCATGACCCCCGTTTCCCAGAGGAGCCACATCGAGCGGTGAGCAGCGCCGCCGCGGAGGAGCCGGAGGAGTTCCTCGAAGACGCGCGGACGCGCCGCACGCGCGAGGTCCTCGCGGTGCGCGACCATGGCGTCGTAGACGTCGGGGGCGATGCCGAGATCGAGGCGCGCGGCGAACTTGATCGCGCGGAGGATTCGGACGGGATCCTCCCGGAAACGCACGCTCGGTTCGCCGATGGTCTGGATGGTGCGCTTCTGGACGTCTTCGAGGCCGTTCCGCCAATCGAGGACCTGGCGCCGATCGAGATCGTAGAAGAGGGCGTTGATGGTGAAGTCGCGTCGCAGCGCGTCCTCGTGGGCCTCGCCGAAGACGTTGTCGCTCCGGATGAGGAGATCGTCGAGGGTCTCGCTCGAGTCGTCCGCGGCGGGAAGCTCTCCGCCCGGATTCTTCCGGAACGTGGCGACCTCGATCACCTTGCCGCCTCCGAAGAGGACGTGGGCGAGGCGGAAACGGCGGCCGATCACGCGGCAGTTGCGGAACAGCGACCGGACGTCGTCCGGACGCGCGCTCGTCGCGATGTCGAAGTCCTTCGGCTTACGACCGAGGAGCAGGTCGCGGACGCAACCGCCGACGAGGTAGGCCTGGTAGCCGCTCTTCTCGAGGCGACGGACCACCTTCGCGGCGTCGGCGTCGATGGAGTTCTCGTCGAGGGGCACGTCGTGGCGGACGAGTCCCGTGTCGGCGTGACGCGCGAGGATCCGCTCCCGGAGCTCGCTCTCGTGGACGGCGTCGCCGTTCCCGTGAGCTGCGAGGGAGTCGCCTTCGATGGTGAACGAGGGGAGGTCGGGAGGTGCGGGAAGGGAATCGTTGGGTTTGCGCATGGGGCAGGACGCCGAAGAGTGGCGTCTCGGGGAAAGCCCTCTCCTCGTCACCGCACTCTCGCCTTCGGGAAGCTGGGTGTCGCCCGTGAGGGGCTCTTCGACACGGCCTTCGGAAGGTCGAACACGTGCGGTCCGACGGGGTTTTGGGCTACAAAAGTAGGCCGCCTCACCCTACCAGTCCGATCCGGACCCCGCAACGAGCTCCCACGTGAATTCCCCGTCGCGCGACGAGAATCCCCGTCCCGAGGACCCCTATCCGGGGCTTCCGCAGGGGGGAGAAACGCCCCGGAAGTCCTCCGCGGATCTGCGGACCCACGCGGCGCTGCTCCTCGTGCAGATGGCGTTCGCGTCCCAGCCGGTGGAGGCGAAAGTGGCCATGCGCGCGGTGGCCGACGGCGGGGAAGGGGTGCCCCCCGAATCCATCGCCATGGTCCGCATGCTCGGCGCGGCGGCGTTCTTCCACGTGTTCGGGCTCGTGTCGCGACGCGGGCGTGCCGAAGCGCCGCTCACACGCCGGGATCACGCGGAGCTCGCGGTGCTCTCGTTGTTCGGGATCGTGATGAACATCGCCCTCTACCTCGTGGGACTTCGGACCACGGCGGCGGTGCCCGCGGCGCTCCTCAGCGTGACGATCCCCGTGACGACCGCGGCGCTCGCCATCGTCTTCCGGAAGGAAGCGCCGAACGTGCGTTCCCTCCTGGGCCTCGCCGTCGCCGTCGCGGGAGTGCTCTGGCTCACGGGCGTCCGCGGCGTGGACCGGGGGGTCTTCATCCTCGTGGGAAACTCGCTGTTTTACGCGACGTACGTCGTGTTCTCACGGGACGTCATCCGTCGGCTCGGGTCCGTCCGGGTCGTCACGTGGCTCTTCACGTGGGGGGCCCTCGCGTTCGCGCCCGTGGGTCTCCCCTCGGTCGTGCGGAACGCGCCGTCGTGGTCCTCCCGCGCGTGGGGCCTCGTCGCGTTCATCGTCGTGGTCCCCACCATCGTCGCCTACCTCGCGCACGCGTGGGCGCTCGCGCGGTCCACGCCGAGCGTCGTCACGGTCTACGTGTGCATCCAGCCGATCCTCACGGCCCTCCTCGCATGGGTGCAGTTCGGGGACGGGCTGTCGCTCCGGATGGTCGAAGCCGGAGCCCTCATTCTGGTGGGGGTCGCCGTCGTCGCCACCCGACCCGCGACGGCGCCCGCGAAGCCCCTTCCGGAGGCCCCGACGCGGGCCTGATCGCGCGGGTCCGACTTCCAAGAAATCCAGGGAAAAATTCGGGATCGCGCGATTCGCCACGAAGCGTGCCGGACCTGTTGACGCCCCGTCGCGTGTGGTTAGGTTCGAGGGCGTGACGGTGCTGCCTCCGGGTTGGCATCGACCCCCACACTCGAAGGCGCGACGCGTTCGTCCGCGCCCCCTGGAGGAACGGCAGTCATGGGCAAGATCATCGGTATCGACCTCGGCACCACCAACAGCGTCGTCGCGATCATGGAGGGCCGTGAGCCCAAGGTGATCGTCAACGAAGAAGGCTCGCGCATCACGCCGAGCGTCGTCGCGTGGGACGACAAGGGTGAAGTCCTCGTCGGCCAGATCGCGAAGCGCCAGGCCGTCACGAATCCGGAGAACACGATCTTCAGCGCGAAGCGCTTCGTCGGTCGTCGTTTCGAGGAAGTGGGCGAGGAACTGAAGCGCGTGCCGTACAAGGGCATCCGCGCCGACAACGGCGACACCGCCTTCAGCGTCCGCGGCAAGACCCTCACGCCGCCGGAAGTGAGCGCCCGCGTGCTCATGAAGTTGAAGAAGGCGGCGGAGGACTACCTCGGTGAAAAGGTCACCGAGGCCGTCATCACCGTCCCCGCGTACTTCAACGACGCCCAGCGCCAGGCCACGAAGGACGCCGGCCGCATCGCCGGTCTCGACGTGAAGCGCATCGTCAACGAGCCCACCGCGGCCGCGTTGGCCTACGGCCTCGACAAGAAGAAGGACGAGCTCATCGCCGTCTACGACTTCGGCGGCGGCACGTTCGACATCTCGATCCTCGAAGTGGGTGACAGCGTCGTCCAGGTCATCGCGACCAACGGCGACACCCACCTCGGTGGTGACGACGTCGACAACGTGATCATGGATTGGATGGCGGCAGAGTTCAAAAAGTCCTCCGGCATCGACGTCACGAACGACAAGATGGCCATCCAGCGTCTGCGCGAAGCGGCGGAGAAGGCGAAGATCGAACTCTCCTCCGTCCAGGAGACGACCATCAACCTTCCCTACCTCACCGTCGGACCGGGCGGCCCCGTGCACCTCGATCTCCGCCTCTCGCGCTCCAAGCTCGAGCAGATGATCACCCCGCTCGTCGAGCGATCCATGGAGCCGGTCAAGAAGGCGCTCCAGGACGCGAAGAAGACCCCGGGCGACATCAACGAGGTCGTGTTCGTGGGTGGTTCGACGCGCATCCCGCTCGTCAAAGAGACGGTGAAGAAGTTCTTCGGCAAGGAGCCGCACCAGGGCGTGAACCCGGACGAAGTCGTCGCCATCGGCGCGGCGGTCCAGGCCGGCGTCCTCGCGGGCGACGTCAAGCACATGGTGCTCCTCGACGTCACGCCGCTCTCCCTCGGTGTCGAGACGTTGGGCGGCGTCATGACGGTCATGATCCCGCGCAACACCACGATCCCGTACCAGAAGAAGGAAATCTTCTCGACGGCCAGCGACAGCCAGCCGTCGGTCGAAGTCCACGTCCTCCAGGGCGAGCGCACCGAGGCGCGTTACAACCGCGCCCTCGGCAAGTTCCACCTCGAGGGCATCATGCCGGCGCCCCGCGGCGTGCCGAAGATCGAAGTGACCTTCGACATCGACGCCAACGGCATCCTCTCCGTCACCGCGAAGGACGTCGCCACCGGCAAGGACCAGAAGATCACCATCACGGCGAACTCCGGTCTCCAGGAAGCCGACATCCAGCGCATGGTCAACGAGGCCTCCGAGCACGAAGCGGAAGACAAGGCGCGTCGCGAGCAGGTCGAGCGTCGCAACAAGCTCGACAACCTCTGTTACACGCTCGAAAAGACCATCAACGACAACAAGGACAAGCTCCCCGCGGGCGACGTCACGACCCTCGAGGCCATCATCAAGGAAGGCCGCGAAGCCGTGGAGAAGCAGGACGACACCCTCGTCGCTGCCGCCATCGAGAAGCTCGAGAAGGAAGCCCACCGCGTCGCCAGCGTGATGTACGGCGGCGTGGCCGGCGCTCCGGGAACCCCCGGCGCACCGGGCGGTCCCGAGGCCGCTGCTGGCGCACCGGGTGTGGACCCGGCCGCCGCCGGCAAGAAGGGCGGCGTGATCGACGCCGAATTCGAAGAGACCTCGAACTGACGCCCGATCCCGGACCCGGTCTTCCGGACCGGGCCCCCGCGAAAGCCCACGCCCCGCCACGGGTCGTGGGTTTTCGTGTTTCCGGGGCATGATCCTCGGGGATTCGTCCGCTCGAGGCGTGTCCCACGGACGATTTCATGACAAGTTCGCGCCCTCCGTGCGGACTCCCAGCATGACGTTTCGACCTCTCCGCGCTCCACACCGCGAGACGTGCCCGTGTCCTTCCGGGTTCGCCCCACTTCTCGCGGCGCTCGTCGTCACATCGAGCGCGTGCGACGGCCGTCTTGACGTTGGCGGGACACCGTCCGACGCTCGACGTTCGGAACCCGAGGGTCCCGTCGCCGTCGGCCGGCGGGTGACTGCCTTCGAAACGCACCCGGACTTCTCACCGACCTCGATCGCCCTCGTGGAGGGCGTCGCCGTCGTCGGCGGGACCTCCTTTCCCGGCCGGGTCTGGGACGCGAATGTTCCGGATCCGGGACGCATTCTCCTCGTGCCGCTGGCCGGTGGGATTCCGACCGAAGTGTGGCGCGGAAAGGGCGTGCGCGACCTTCGGGCGTGGCGAGGTGGAGTCGTCTTTCGAGATGGCGTGTTCCTGGGTTCCGGAGACCGGGGTGCGGTCGTGGCACTCGACCTCGGGACCTCGAAGACCCGGAGGTTGGATGCGCCGACGTCGGGAGACGACACGACGGTCGCGACGCTGGACGTCGGGACGAACGGTCTTTACTGGTCCACGACGACGGCCGTCCGAACCGACGACGGTTCGACCACCTACCGCCACCGTCTGTTCCACGCGAATGAGGACGAGGTCGTCGTCGAGCTCCACGGTTCGGAATTCGATGTCGTTTCCGGTTCGGAGTCACCTTCCGGATTTTTCTTCTTCGACGACGAGGGTCGTACCAGCGCCATCGCGTTCGACGGGGACGGTTCCGGCCGTCTCCTCGCGTTGGAGCAGGGCTCCGCGGAGACCCGCGAGCTCGACGACGTCGGACGGGAAGCGTCTCTCGGGCCCTACAGCTCCTTCCTCTCCATCGCCCGGCGTGACCGGATCTTCGTCGGCCTCAAGATCCTGACGTCCGGTCAGCGAGTCCTCACCACCTGGTCCGCGCCCTCGGTCGCCCAGACCTCCGGTTTCCTCACGTCGCTCGGTGAGGCGAACCTCCTGCCGGTGGTGACCGAGTCCCACGTCTACTGGACCCAGAACGGGGACCGCACCACCATCCGCCGGTCGACGTTCGACGCGCGTGCGCCGTCGGCCTCGCTCGTCACGGTCCCCTACGCCACCGACGAACGTCGCGAGATCACGGTGCTCACGGGCGGGAGTCGCGGACTCGCGTGGATCTCGATGCGAAGCTACTCGGGAGACGCGGCCCCCTATCGCTTGATGACGACCATCCCCTGACCGAGGTCCGACGTCCGGAGAAATGCGCTTCCCGTCGCCAAGAGACCCCCGACGACGTATGCCACGGTTCCTCCTGGGGATCGCGTGCGTCTCGTCGGCCGCTTTCGTGACGCGTCCGTGTCTCGCGATTCCTGCCGCGCGACTCGTCTACGTGCGGGGCTCCGGCGCGGAGTCCTGTCCGGACGAGGACGAGCTGCGACGCGCCGTCGCCACCCGCCTCGGGTACGATCCGTTCTTCCCGACCGCGTCGTCCACCCTCATCGCGGACGTCGAACGAGCGAAGGGTCGCTTCGTGGCGCACATCAAGTTGGTCGGTGACGACGACGTCACCCGCGGGGCCCGTCGTCTCGAGCATGGGGGGCCGTCCTGCGCCGACATGATCGACACGATGGCCCTCTCCATCAGTATCGCCATCGATCCCGAGAGCCTCACGCGTGCACCCCGCCCCGATCCGGTCCCTGCCGCCGATTCGTCCGCAGACCGGGCGCCTCCGGTCTCCCCCGGTGCCACGACGGCGAGGGAAGCGGCGATCGAACCCGTGGGCGGAGGTCCCGCGCGGGCGCGTCCGAAGGAGGACCTTGCCATCCCGCGTTCGGAGTCGATTTCGTACCGCATCGAAGCGGGCGGCGGCGTCCTCGGTGCCGTCGGCGCCGCACCCGCGACGAACGTCGGCGTCGAGGCCTTCGCCCGATGGCGGAGCGGCCGTCCCCGCCGTCGAAGGACCGTATCGACGCGCCGGCGACGCGTGGTGCGGGTTCGGTCTCCGTCCGGAGTCGGATGACGACGGGCGCGCTCGTGCCGTGCGTCCACGAAGGGCGATTCGCGGTGTGTGGCGTCGCGGCATTCGGCGTGCTCGACGCGACGAGCGACGCGCCGAATCCCCGGGATGCCTCGGCGTTCCACGTCGCGCTCGGACCGCGCGTGACGTTCGAGGTGCCGCTCCATTCTCGCGTCGCGTTCCGAACTCACGCGGATCTGCTCTTCGTTCCGACCGGTCAGACCTTCGAGGTGGCCGGGCGACCCGTCATGGATCTCTCCCGTGTCGCCGGGGTCGTCGGTCTCGGCGTCGTCGTGCGGGTGGACCCATGACGGCGATCGCCTCCCCGGGCGACGACGGCGTCCCGTTTCGCGCGCTCTTCGACGCCGAGTACCGGTACGTCCACCGCGTCCTCCGACGACTCGGCGTGCGCGACTCCGACGTCGAGGATGTCGCCCACGAGGTGTTCCTCGCGGTCCATGGAAAGTTCGGCCAATGGGACCGATCGCGACCCGTCCGCCCATGGCTGTTCGGATTCGCGTTCCACGCGGCGTCGTCGTGGAGGCGTTCTCGGCGACACCGTGTCGAGCAAGGTGGCGACGACGTGGACGGGATCGCGGACGGGCTCCCCGCCGACGAGGCGATGGCCCGGGCCGACGAAGCCCGCCTCGTCGCGCTCGCGCTCGAGTCGGTCGACTTCGAGCGCAGGGCGATCCTGGTCGCCCACGAGCTCGAGGAAATCCCGGTGAAGGAAATCGCCGTGACCTTCCAGCTTCCCATCAACACCGTGTACTCGCGGCTCCGCGTGGGGCGGCAGGAGTTCGCCGACGCGGTGACACGTATCCGTCTGCGGCGAGGTGAGCGATGAGTCACGACGACGAATTCGAACGGATGGACGCGACGATGCGTGCTCTTCTCCGGCGCGCTGCCCCCGGCGATGCCGCGCTTCCCGACGGGGCGAAAGAGCGCGCGTGGACGCGCCTCGAGGACGTGCTTCCTCGCCCGACGCCCCCCGTGCCGCCCAAGGGCGGCGGGATCACCCCGTGGATATGGGCCGCGACGTTCGTCGTCGGGATCGGCGCCGGCGTGGTGATCGATCGCGCGTTCGCGGTCGACCGCACGCGCATCGTCTACGTCGATCGACCCGTCGCAGTGCCGGCGGAAGTCGCGCCGACGTCGGGTCGGCCCGTTCCTTTCCGTCCCGAGCCGTCGGCGGCCCCGCTCCCGCCCTCGCCGAGGGCGAGTCCCACACCCCGAGACTCCGCCGACACGCTCCCCGCGGAGCGCGGTCTTCTCGAAGAGGCACGCCGTGCGTTCGCGGTCGGTGACCCGGAACGCGCCCTCCGGCTCACGGACGAACACGCGACCCGGTACCCCGACGGACATCTCGCGGAGGAACGCGAAGCCCTCGCCATCCGGTCCATGGTTGCGTCGGGACGGCGCGGGGCAGCGACGACCCGTGCCGACCGTTTTCGCGCTCGCCACCCGGACAGCATCATGGCGCCCGTGATCGACGACGCTCTCCGTGGGGGTGATTGACCTCGGTCGGGCGAGGGCTTGGATTTCGTCGGAAGCGATGTCACCCCTCGGGAGCGGCCGGCACCTCCCTTCACACGAGGAGCCGACCCATGATCCCGACATCGATGAACCCCCGTACCGGACTCGAACTCGCCCCGCAGCGGACGCCCTTCCCGCCCGTCTTCGACGGCGTGGACGACGTCGTGCAGGCCATCGCGGGGGACGAGCTCGCGTTCCGTCGGCTGGTCGATCGGACGAAGTTTCTCGTCACCTCCGTCGCCCTGGGCATCGTGCGGAGCCCGCGCGTGAGCGAGGACGTCGCCCAAGACGTGTACGTCCAGATCTGGAAGGATCTCCACACCCTCAAGGACCCCGAGAGCTTCCTGCCGTGGCTCCGCCAAGTGACGCGTCGACGTGCGCTCATGGCGATCCGTTCCGACAAGCGGCGGACCTCCCGGCTCGACGCACTCGACGACGATCACGGCGACGTCGCCGACGCCACGGCGAACGTGGAGGTCCGCGCGCTCGATCAGGAGGAGCGCCTCGTGCTCGCCGAAGCGCTCGACGCGTTGCCCGAGGCATCGCGCGACGTGATCACGCTCTTCTACCGGGAGGAGCGGTCGGTGCGTTCGGTCTCCATGCTCCTCGGTGTCTCGGAGTCGGCGGTGAAGAAGCGCCTCGAACGGGCACGGGACGCGCTCCGCGACGACGTGTTCGCACGCCTCGGCACCATCGCCGCGCGTTCCGCCCCGACGGCCGCGTTCACCGTCGCCGTGATGTCGGCCATCGCGGTGAGCGCACCCACCACGGTCGCCGCCGCCACGACCGCCGCCGTCGGCGCGACGTCGAAGGGCGTCGCCGCCGTGGTGCTCGCGCCGTTCGCCGGCATCGCCTTCGGCGTCGGTGCGGGCCTCGCCGGCGTCTTCTTCGGACACCGGCGTCTCGAGAAGAAGGCCGTCGACGGACACGAGCTCGCGCTCCTCCGCCGAGCACGGACCCGGGGCATCCACACGATGCTCTTCTTCGCGTTCGGAACCCTCGGCGCGAGCGCCCTCGAGCACTTCGTCCATCCCTACGTCGCCGGCGCGGTGCACGTCGCCGTGTTCTCCACGTTCCTGGGGTTCTTCTTCCGACGTTACGAGGCGGCGATGCGGGTCGCGGTGCTCCACCACCGCGCCGTCGAACTCCTTCGGGACCCTTCCTCGGCGATCCGCCACGCGAAGGAAGAGCGGCGTCGCGCGATCGGGATCGTGCTCGGTCTGTCGACCGGGACCCTCGGCTTCCTCGTCGGTCTGTCGCACCTGTTCGCGCGCTGATCCACGGAACGAGTACCCCCCGGCGAGACGGTCACTCCCGGCGGGCAAATGTGCGAGCATCCGACGCCATGCACAGGGCGACGCTCGTCGGAATCGCGACCTCGTGGTTCGTGGCACTCGTTCTCGCTCCACGACCCTCGCTGGCGTTCACTTTCGGGGAGCACCACGACATCGGCGTGGCGGCGCTCGCCCGCATCCCGGAGGGTCACCGGCGGTCGTCGCTGGCGACGCTCGACGCCGCGTTCGGGTCGACACGCACCTGCAGGGCGGGTGACGTCTTGCCTGCCGCTGGCCGCGGCGATCCTTCGTGCATCGATCTGGCCGACCTCGGAGCCCTCGCGGCCGATCACGCGTGTTCGGTGTCGGCGCTGGAGGACGTGATCGTGCGCGAGCCATGGACACTCGCGGTCGTCCGGCGCGCGATGCGCGCGCGAAGATTGCTCGCATCCGGTGACTCGTTCGGGACGAGCTTCGGCGATTCGTGGCGACGGAGCGATCTCGATCTCGATCTCATCGATGCGCGCTACGGGGCGCGCGCAGCGTCGAACGACGCCCACTTCGCGCTCACGCGGTCCACCGACACGCTTCGCCTCTACCTCCACGAGGCCCTGGAGATCGATCGTCCACCCCTCAATGCCGTCGGCTTGTTCGCCATCTTCCACACCGCCTCCCTTCGCCTCGCGATCGAGTCGCGCGCGCCGATGGCCGAGGAAGCGTCCCGGAGACTCGTCGCGACGTCGATCCTCGCAGAGGCCTTCGCCGATCACTTCCTGGAGGACATGTTCTCGACGGGACACATCGTCGGAACCGTGGGGGACGTCGCCACGAAGAAGGGCACCCACGATCTGTACGGCGAACGAGGCCTCGACGTGCGGACGTGGCGCGGCGATTCGTACGAGGGCCATGGGGACGCGTTCATGAAGGTCGAGGACCGGGACCGCGCAGCCGTCGCCGTCGCCACCGCCATGGACCAGTGGGCGATGGCGCTCGAAGGAGACCCCGCCATCGCGCGAAGCCTCTCGGAGATGGGTCTCGACGTCGCCCGGCGTGCCGCGTCCGTCGACGTGTGTCGGGAGAGCGTCATGCCCGACGCCGTCGTGCCGAGGTCCATCTGGCCCACGTTGGAGGCCGTGCTCGTCGATTCGCCCGTCCCGGCGCGAACGACGACGCTGCTTCCCAGGGGGCACGCCGACGTCGGTGCATTCGTCGGGTTCGCGTCCGGCGCCCGGACGCTCGTCGTCGGTGCCTTGCCGACGTCCCCGAACGGCGTCCTCGCGGCGGCCGAATTCGAACTTTCCGGACGGTTCGGCGTGAGCCTGGGGGACATCGTCGGGCCCCGGGCCGACGGCCGCTTCTACGTGGAAGTGGGCCGTGTGCTGGGCGGCGACGCGATGGCGCGCGCTTCGCCGGCGGGCGAGAGCAGCCCGTTGACTCTCCGCCACGGGACGAAGTTCGGGCTCTACGCGCCCTTCTTCCTGATTCCCGGCGACCTGATTCTCCTCTCTCCGGTCCTCGGAATCGCGTCCCCGAAGACGCTCGAGGCCATGGCGATCACCGCGGCGTACGGCGGGCTCGTTCCTTGGCAACGTCCGGTGCTCACGCGCTTCGGAGACGTGCAGTTCCTCGCGGGTCGGAAGATCGACGTCTACCTCTACGATCGCCACGACGTCGTGGAGCTCCCGGGTGAACCACGGGTGACGTACCGATCCCTCATGCTCGGGACACCGCTGGTCGAGTGGAGGTCCTCCAACCGGATGACCTCGACCACGGGACTCGGCGTCGCCATGCGGTTCTCGGCCGGCGCCGACATTCCGTTCGGCGCGGTGAACCCCGTGGACGCGTCCACGGCGACGCGCCTCTACTCCGCGTTCTACGGCGCGCTCCAGCTCGAATTCTGGGCGCGTACGTTCCTCTGACCGACGATCCCCTTCAGAACGACCCGCCGACGAACGCGGTCCCTCCTCCCGAGGCGGGAGCGAAGCCGGCCGTCAGGTGCGTCCTCGTTGCGCCCTCGCCGTAGGCCACGCGGTAGCCGACCTCGACGTCGGACTCGACGAGGAACGACACGAGTCCCGAACCCACGAGACTTCCTGCGCCCACCAGGGCGGCGATCGACCAGTCGCGGCGTGCGGAGGGAGACATTCCCAAGTCGGCGAAGGCGAGAGTCAGACCCGAGCCTGCCGCGAGGGCTCCGAGAGCCATCGTCACCACGCCCGTCACTCGCCGGTTCTTCCTCTCCACCTGCGCCTTGTCCTTCCACGCCGCGCGGAGGGCATCGGGTGCGGCGAGGGAATCGTCGCTCGCGAGGCGCTCCAGGGGACCCGGCAGCACGAGCGACCATGCCCCGAGGGCGAGGATCGTGGCGCCGGTGATGGCGAGGGGTTGTCCGTAGGTCTGATCGAACTCGAAATGGGCGACGAGACCGGCTCCGACGAGCGACGCGCCCGACACCGCGGCGACGACTCCCCGAGTCACGCGCGACGTGGCCGATTGCATCGCGAAGGTCCGGAGCGACGCCGCGACGCGGGCCCCGTCGTAGACCTTGCCGAGCTCGGTCGCGGGCAACGCCGGAGCGCGGACGGCGTCGGGATCCTCCGCGCGAGCGTTCGCGTCGAACGTCACGAGCGCGAGGACGAGGAGCGGTACGGACGATCGACGAGCGAACACGCGCCATTGCCTAGCACGTCCCGATCGGCTGCAGGGGGCATGGGGCACGGATCCCCGACGATCCGACGGGACCCTCCCGCCGGCGCGCGCGGCGCCAGCGCCGAGGCCGTCGCCGCGGTTTTCGTCGCACCGGTCGTCCGTCGCGACGGGGGCATGGCAACTGCATCCTACATCCGTCGCCATGCATTCCCTCCCGTTTCGGGCCCTCCGGTCGACGCTCGTCGCGTGCGTCCTATCGAGCGCGGTTCTGGCATGTTCGGGGCACGGCGAAGGCGACGAAGGCACCGCGGTCGATCTCGCGACGACGAAGGAGTCCGTGCCCACGGGCCTCGTGAAGATGGTGCGACCGCGTGGTGCCGTCGAGAACACGCTCGACGCGAACGCCGTCCTCGCGAAGGTGCGGGAGGCCGGCGCGGTGATCGAGACCGACGACGTCACGGCCGTCACCCAGGAAGACGGCGTCGTGCGGCTCTACGGAGGCCACGGTCGGACGGCGATCCCGCTGGCCGAGATCGATCACGACGAAGTCTTCGCCTACGGCGCCATGGGCATGGGCGAGGCCGAGGGGGACGATCTTCGCGTCCGGGAGGCGAACGTCGTCGTGCGCTTCTCTCCGAAGAGCGACGAGCCCCTCCGCGACGAGCCCCGGTACTTCTTCGTGGTGCCCCGGGGCGAGCGACTTCCCGCGCTCGTGCCCATGTCCGATCACGCGCTCACCTCCGACGGTCTCTTCATGCGGGTCGACGACGCGTTCCTCGACGGCAAGGGCAAGACACGGTTCGCTTTCGTGCAGAAGGGCGAGTCCGCCTTCCGTCTCGAGGGCTCCTTCACCAACGGGTACGTCTGCGACGGGTCGCTGCTCTGGAAAGAAGCCGACGGCACGTGGCGCTCGTCGACGCGCGAGTACGGAGTCACCCGCAATTACGCGTGGAAAGCCGAGGGGGATTCCCTCGCGCTCACCGGTCCCTCCACCACCGACCCGCCGCCGGCGATTCGCGCCGAGCTCCGGGCGTGTCCGGGCAAGACCGACGAAGAACTCGCCGCGACCGTCGCGTCGCTCGCGTTCGATCCCGAGACGAAGGTGACCACCTCGGACGCCCTCGTCCCGTTCGAGTCGGGGAAAAACTACCCCCTGGGCACCGTCGTGCGCGTCGACGACACGACGTACAAGGTCCTCGTCTCGGCGCCGAAGCCCCTGGCGTTCGACTGTGCGGAATGTCCGCCGCGGGACCCTTCGTCCTACGTGTTCGCGAACTGGGGACGGACGTTCGGCGAGGACCAGGGCCGTCGCCTCGCGCGCATCTACGTGCGGCGGGACGGTCGCACGCGCGAAGTCGCGAAGACCGCCGACTACCTGAAGGCCGTCGCGGCCGACATCCACGGACTCTCCGAGAAGCGCATCCAGGCCTCGAAGGACGTGGAGACGAGCCAAGAATCCACGCGATGGCAGATGCAGATCGCCGAAGCGAAGGCGAGCACGGTGGACCAACCCTCGAAGCTCCTCGGCATCGCCCTCACGAGCTTCGCGTTCGACACGACGGTTCGCGGCTTCCAGACCGCCGCTCCCTCCGTCATGGGCATCAAGACCGCGGCCGCGAACGGAGCGCCGAACGCGTTCCTCGGGCTCCAGAAGTCCGCCGTCGCCGGCACGACGATCGGCCAGCGCCTCCTCGCCTCGTTCTACCTGACGGCCATCCAGGGGGCGGCGCTCTCCATCGAACCCATCCTCGTCACGTGGGACGAGAAGACGCCGAAGGAACAACTCGCCACCGCGGGATCGACCATCGGCAAGACGGGAAGCGTGTGGCTCCTCCGGAGCATCTTCCCGAGCGGCGGCATGCAGTGGGTGTCGACGGCCGGTGCGGGTCTCCTCATGCGTTGGCGCAAGATCTCCAACGATGCCGAGATCGGCTTCGACAACGGGAACACGTGGCAGGTCACGGCGAACATGGCCGCGGGTGCCGCCACCGCGCTCGTGCAGATGTACGCCATCCGGAAGGGCGCCGGCCCCGGCCCGCTCACCGCCATCGGGGGCGCGGGTGTCCTCGTGAGCGAGATCATCGCGGGGCGCGGGACGCCGTCCGTGATCCTCGGATCGCTCGTGGAGATCACGAGCGATGCTCTGGTGAAAGATCCTCGCATCCGCCCGTTCGCGGCCGTCCTCGCGCGGCAGGTGAGCGCGCTCATCCAACTGACCGAGACGCACATCCGCCTCGGCATCACCGGGGAGATGCTCGACGATGCTCGGGCGCTCCGGTACGAGCAGATCGCCAAGCGGGACGCGCTCCTGTTCCTGCTCCGGGAGGTCCCCGAGGCCCGCGCCTCCCTCTCCCCGGACGAGCGCAACACGATCGTCGCGACGGCGGCCGACCCCTTCGCCGTGCTCCGCGCGTATTACGCCGACTGAACCGCGGAAGACCGCGCCCGCTTCCTGGAACTCACCACGGCCAGGTGACGAAGCTGCACGGCCAATTCGGTTGGCCGGTCGGGACCGTGTACGCCGTGCTCGTCACGCCGTTGCGCGTGACGCTCCGGTAGATGCGCTCACCGGGACGCATCTCGACGACGATGCGACCGCCGTTCGCGAAGGTGATCTTCCCGTCGTGGACGGCCGCCGTGCAGATCGACGAGTCGTCGGAGAAGATGCTGCTGCCCCAGATCTCGTTCGCCGAGCCGCCCGGCGGGCACTCGTAGGCGAACCGCTGCAGGCGCTGGCAACGGTGCGCGGTCGCGTCGGTGGCCCAGGTGGCCGTGCCCATCTCGGTGGCTCCGCTGTCGTCGGCGGCATCCACGGGATCGGCGGCGTCCGGCGTGGAGCCGGCGTCGACCGGCGGAACCGTCACGTCGGGCATCGTGCCGGCGTCGACGGGCGGCGTGCCCGCGTCCACGGGAGGCGTTCCTGCTTCGACCGGCGGAACCGTGACGTCGGGTCGACCCGCGTCCACGACGACCGAGACGTCCGGAGCACCGGCATCCATCACGCGTGCGTCGGGCACGTTGGCATCGACGACGCGGACGTCGGGAACGTTCGCGTCGACGACCACGGCGCCCGTGTCCGCGGCCGAATCCGTCGTGTTCGCGTCGTCGGTCGCTTTTCCGTCGCGGCTTCCGTCGCTCGATTCCGCGTCAGGAGGGACGTCGGTCGCGTCCCGCGTCGACGACGCGTCCCGTGCCGCGTCCTTGCCGGAGTCCTTCGAGGCGTCCTTGCCGCCGTCGCGAGGAACGTTCGCCGCGTTCGGGTCCGTCGGTCCGCCGGGGCCGTTTTCGCCCGATTCCTCGTCCAGATCCTCTTCGGCACCTCCGACGGACCCGTACGCGCACGCCGCGAGGACCGAGGACAACGAGAGTGCGAGGGCCAGGCCTCGGATCGCGGAAGGAAGGGATTCGAGACGAGAGGGCATGGACGGCCGCCACTCTTCCACGCCCGAGGTCGGGACCCAAAAGTTCGGGTGCCCGGAGGCGCGATTTAGACGATCACGGAAGATGCGTCGCGACCGCGAAAAACAAGGGAACCGTGACGACACTGAACAAGGTGGAGGCGAGGATCGCGCGGGCCACGAAGGGCGAATCGGCTTCCGGAACGAGTGTGCCCGCGGTGAGCGAAACGGGCATCGCGGACACGATCACGAGGACGACCGTCCCGCACTTCGTGAAGCAGCCGGGGACCATGCGCAGGAGTGTCGCGAGGAGGACGGTCGTCACGACCGGGACGATCACGAGCCGGGTGACGACGAGGATCGAGAGGGCAGGGGAACGTGAAGGCTCCGACGAAGGCGACGACTCCGCGAGCGACGCGCCGATGGCGAGGGCCGCCAAGGGGATGGTGAGCGAGCCCAGCATGACGAGGACGTCTCCGAGGACGGGCACCTTCGCCGTCCCGAATCCCGCGGTGGCCGATGCGATGCCGATGGCCGTGGCCCAGAGTCCGGGATTCCGGACCACCCTTCGAGCGCGCCCGGTCATCGAAGCGGCTGCGGGGCCGTCTGCGGGACTGGAACCGGGACGACCGTCGAGGAGACCCACACCGAACGTCCAGAGGAAGACCTGCGCGCCGGTGTTGAACAGCAGCACGGTGCGTTCGCCCTCGTCGCCGTAGAGCGCCTTCGCGATGGGCAAGGGGAGGAAGATCCAGTTGCCGATGGCCGCGGCGAACGCGAAGGCGCCGCGCTTCGGCGCGGTCACGGACACGCGCGCGACCCCGGCCCCGACGATCGCCGCGATCGCGAGCACGAAGAAGCCCGCCGCCACCACCGGCGTTCCCCTTCCGAGTTCGTCCCGGGACATGCCCGACAGTCCGTGGAGGCAGAGGGCGGGAAAACCCACGTCGGCGACGATGCGCCGCATGCTTTCGGTCGATCCGTGTCCGACGAGCCCCCTCTTCCGCAGGAACCCTCCGACGCCCATCACGACGAGGAGCGCGAGGAGCGTACGGAGGATTCCTTCGATGGAGTCGATCATGGAGTCAGGCGTGCGCGGCCCGTTCCGCCGGCGCCCGCGCGGGGGCGAGGAGCGAGACTACCGCATCCGCGACGCCTTTCGCCGAAGCCGGGTTCTGTCCCGTCACGAGGCGACCGCTCGTGACGACCTTCGCTTGCCAGACGGGAGCCGAGACGTACGTCGCGCCGCGTTTCGCGAGTTCGGTCTCGAGGTGGTACGGGATCGTCCCGTCGTGGCCGGCCGCCGTTTCCTCGGCGTTGCTGAATCCGGCGACGGTGTGGCCTTCCACGAGCCAACGGCCGTCGTCGCGTTTCGCCGAGAGGAGCGCCGCCGGACCGTGGCACACGGCCGCGACGACCTTCCCTTGCGCGAGGAGATCGGAAGCGAGGTCCCCGAGACGCGCGTCCTGGGCGAAGTCCCACATCGTTCCCATGCCGCCGGCGAAGAAGATGGCGTCGTACTCGCCGTTCGCCACGGCGAGACGGACGTCGTCGGGGGTCTTCGTGGAGCGGAGCTTCGCCGTGAGCGTCGCGTCGTCGAGGAGCGCACGGTTGTCGGCGTCGTTCCGGTCGACGCTCGCCGGATCGACCGGCGCTTCGCCTCCCTTCGGGCTCGCGAAGTCGACGTCGAAGCCGGCCGCGCGGAACCGGGCGACGGGGTGGCTGACCTCGGGCAGGTAGTAGCCGGTCTTCTTTCCGGTCTCGCCGAAGCGATCGTGGCTGGTGACGACGAGGAGGATGCGGGGGGATTTCGTGGAGTTCATGGTCTCTGTCCTTTCGTGCCCGGGGAAGTTCGTGTCCCGCGGCACGAGAGAGGTATGGGCTTCGGATCGAGATTCATCCAATGCATTGATCGAATACGATCCATGCGAGAATCGAATGACGTGAACGCGCCCTCCCCTCTCGCCACCGTCGACCTCAACTTGCTCACCGCCCTCCGCGCCATCGACGACGCGCGGAGCGTGACCCGTGCGGCCAAAGCGCTCGGACTCAGCCAGCCCGCCCTGAGCCACACGCTCGCCCGCCTCCGCGACACCTTCGACGATCCTCTCTTCGCGAAGACGTCGAAGGGCATGGTCCCGACGCCGAAGGCCGAGACGATCCTCCCCCACGTCCGTCGTGCCCTGGCCGATCTCGAACGGGACGTGTTCGGCCGGAAGACGTTCGACCCGGCGACGCTCGCACGGACGTTCCGGATCCAGGCCACGGATCTCGTGGAGGGACTCGTGATGCCCGAGCTCCTCCGTGGCCTCGACACCGACGCGAAGGGGGTCCGCATCGCCGTCACGCCCGTCGGCGTGAACCTCCCGAAGGACGCTCTCGAGTCGGGCGCCGTCGACTTCGCCCTCGCGGGATTCTTCGGCGACCTCCCGGAAGGGTTCCGATCCGCGCCCCTCTTCGAGGACACCTTCACGAGCGCCGTGCGCCTCGGTCACCCCCGACTCGGCCGGAGGAAGCTCGTGGACCTCGAGACCTACCTCCGTGAACGCCACGTGCTCGTCGCGCCGAGCGGCGAGCTTTCGGGTGCCGTCGACCGCGCCCTCGCGAAGAAGAAGCGAAGTCGGCACGTGAGCCTTGGAACGAGCGGATTCTGGGTGGCCGGCTGGGTGACGTCGTCCTCCGACGCCGTCGTCACCGCGCCGTCACGACTCCTCTCCGCGCTCGCGAAGCCCCTCGGGCTGCGCGTCTTTCCGACGCCCCTCGATCTGCCGCCGATTCGCGTCGTGATGGTGTGGCACGCGCGCAACGACGCCGACCCCGCGCATGGCTGGTTCCGGAAGCGACTCGGGGCCGCGGCTCAGCGCTGACCGGGAAGCCTGTCCCTCCCGAGTTCTCGCGTCACCTTCGGGGCGATGCTGTCGAACGCGCTCGTGCCGGGGAGCACGTGTTCGACGCGGTAGATGGGGAGCTTCTCGAGCGTGACCGGATTCACGGCGCCGCCCGAGGGCAAGGGTGCGTCCGGTCCCGCCACGATCGCACGGCGGTCGAAGGTCAGGGTCTTCGTCCCCGGATCGACGGGGACGACGTCGAGTTCGGCGGCGGTGACCGGTCCGATCCCCAACGTGCCGTTCGATCCGCCGCGACCTTTGCCGTCCGTCACGACCGCGAGCTTCCGGTAGTCGGCCACGGCGAACGCCCCGGGGCTCCCCACGACGAAGAGCGCGTGCTCCTCTTTCGCCACGGCGGGGAGCGTGACGCGCTCGACGGTCGTACCTGCTGACTCCACCACGACTTCGGCGCCCTTCGTGAGATTCACGCTTCCGTAGGCCTGGAACCCGTGGAGCGGTTGATCACGCACCTTGCCGTCGATGGAGACGGTGAGGTCTTCGGGGCGATCGGTCACGAGGTAGAGCGTCTGCTCACCGCGGGAGCAGCCGACGAGGCACGACACGAAGGCCAAGGCACTGGCCGTGTTCCGGATCATGCCGCCGAGAGTAGCGTGGCCTGGAGCGACGGGTTGGTCCCGAGCGAGCGCGGGGAAGCGACCGGGTTTCCGTCGCTTCCGAAGCGCTTTCGGAGGCCGCTCAGAGGCAGCAGAGCGTTCCGGTCCAGTGTTCGCCGGGGTCGTCGCACTCGCTGGCGGAGCCGGACCGGCAGTCCCGTTGGCCGTCGACGCAGCATTGGGTTCCGGTCCAGTGTTCGCCGGGGTCGTCGCAGTCGGAGGCCCACCCCTTGACGCAGGTGGCAGGACCGTCGACGCAGCATTGGGTTCCGGTCCAGTGTTCGCCGGGGTCGTCGCAGTCGGACGACCACCCCGTCACGCACGTGGCGCGTCCCTGGACGCAGCATACGCTGCCGGTCCAGAGTTCGCCGGGGTCGTCGCAATCGCTGGACCATCCCGTGACACATGCCGCGGGGGCATCCACGCAGCATTCGGTTCCGGTCCAGTGCTCGCCCGGATCGTCGCAGTCGCTGGACCACCCCTTCACGCAGATGACGCCGGAGGAGGAGCCGCTGCCGCCGGTGCCACTCGAACCCGATGCGCCCCCCGAACCGCCCGAGCCTCCCGAGCCCGAGCGGCCTCCCGCTCCGGCCGATCCCGACGACCCGTCCGAACCGGCGGACACGAGGTCGTTCGGACAGTACGCGCGGGTCTTCGTTTCCCAGCACGTTTGCGCGTCGGTGGCGCAGACGCCGTCGACACAGGCGGCGGCCGCGAAGGCGTTCGAGCTCATGTCACATGCGCAACAGGTGGGCGCGCAGTCCTCCGCCTTCGTGCACGGGGCTCCGGCGGGGCGGCTCCCGGGAAGCTTGGCGCTCGCCTTCGGACACCGGTCGTTCAGTTGCTCGGAGGCCTTCGACACGAGCGACGCTTCGGCCGGTTCGGACGCCTTGCCGGCGCTGCCCCCGGAACCCGCGGTGCCGTTCCCGGAACCCCGGGTGGTCGACGGGCCGTCCGTCGACGAACAGGCCGCCACGGAAAGGGCGACGACGGCGACGGCAAGGGTGACGGAGGGGAGGGGCAGGGGCGATCGAAGGTGGGACCGGGCGGCAGGGGATGTCATCGTGCCGCCGGCGTAGCAAGGCGGACGCCAACGGACGACTCGCGTTTCCGAGCGCATTTTCCAGGGGATTCGTGCGGTCGGTCGGGTTCGAGCGACCCCCGTGAAGCCACGGGTTCACGCTCCCCCATGAACGTCGCTTCCCAGGCGTTTCCCGCGCGTTGCCCTCCCCGTGGACATCCGACGCGGACCCCACTAAACCATCGGGCGAAGCACCTGCAGCACTAGCTCAGTTGGATAGAGCGTTGGCCTCCGAAGCCAAAGGTCGCAGATTCGAATTCTGCGTGCTGCGCCATGCAGTAGCGTTTACGAACTTTGGTGACCCACGGGTCCGAAGGTCGTGAACGCGCACGATGCGCTGGAATTCGCGGTGTGCGGCTCTCGGACTGCTCTCTACAAAGAGCGGGAGGTCCGTGTAGGGTGCACGCGAGTGCTCGGTTTACCGGTCGCGAGGGCGCTCTCCGGGGCAGACTCGGGGAGACGAAGTGACCCGCGGCTCCGGAGGAGAGACCCACGGCTACGGAGGTTGGTCTCCGGAGCGGTGGGTCGGTGACCCGGCGGTACGGAGCAACGCGCGCAAGTCGCGGAGATCGCTCGTGGCCGTGCTCTCTCCATCGGCGTCGAGTTCGTAACCGCTACTGCATGGGGTTCATTCGACGGGTGCACCAACGTCGATGCCAGCTGAGGCGAGCCAAGGTCGGTCGTTCATGGAACAGTGTGGGGGGCCTTGTGGTTGTTGCCTCTGAACAGGCGTTTGCCTATCGTGGGAAGAAGCGGGGATGACAGGCGACAAAGGTAAGCAATTTCCAGAGCTAAGGCGGCCGCCGATTGTCGAGGTCGTCTGCGGTGTCGTCTTCGAGCCCGTGCTCGACCTCGACGCTCTGATGCTCGGCGTCTACTGGGACCGGCGACGCGACGACTTCCCCAAGCGGCAGCTTCATCCAGCACTGAGCGACGAGGCCGGCTTTGCGATCGGCATCATGCCGATGCGGGCGTTCCTCATCTCGGGAGACGATCAGTTCATCCTCCAGCTCCAGCACGATCGGTTCTTCATGAACTGGCGCGCGAGTGGACAGGACTACCCGCGCTTCTCCGAGCAGCACGGGGAAGGCGGGCTGCTCACACGCATGGAGGGCGAGCTGGAGAAGTTCCGCTCCTTCGTCAGAGAGAAGTGTGGAAGTGAATTGGTCCCTCGTCGGATCGAACTCAGCAAGATCGATCTTCTCGAGAAGGGTCGGCACTGGAAGGACGTCGCCGACCTCGCGTCCCTGTTGCCGGTGACCGGCGCGTTCCAGGAGGTCCAGAGGACCGAGGACCGCGACGTGAATCTGCGATTCGTCGATCGTGGTCCGGACGGCACAGTCATTGTGCATGTCGCGTCGCTGAACTCGACCGACGGTGCGCAAGCACTTCGCGTCGACGCGCGCTTCGTCGCAGACCCGACACCATCGGTCCGCGACGCGTTCCACCGCGGGAACCAGATTCTCAACGACGCATTCTTCAAGTTGATCCCGGACGCAGCGAAGCGTTTTGGGATGAAGGGGGGCTGACCATGCGAGAGAGCACAAGCGACCTTGTTCGCAAGCTGGTAGCAGTCGGCGTGTTTCTCGGAACCGTCAGCGTCTCTGATACTGGATCTTCCACGTTCGCGTTCGCATCGGCGACACGAGACCAATGGGCCGTGTCTGACGCTTCAACCTACCGACTCCCGCAGAAGTCGAGTACGGCTGATATCGAACTCGCAATCGCGGAGGTGCGCTCGGCAAGAGGGATTCTCGCGACGCGCGAGCTCCGTGGAGAAGCGGCCTTCGAAGAGTATCTCGGGGCGATCGACACTGCTCTGAAGGTGTACGACCAGGCCGGCGTGGCGGGCCCTGGAAGAGAGATGCGCCTTGCGACGGCACTCGCGGTTGCAAGGACAGCTCTTTTGGATGGCGTTACGCGCCTCGCTTCGTGGACTGCGGTCGTCCGCAGCGCCGGGTTCGCCGAGCGATTCGCCACTGCGCCTTCGAGGTTCTTGTCGCCGCCGGCTCCTCTTGCGCACAGCGAGGGGGCGCATAACGAAGCTGCCATGCAGACGTGGCTGGACCTCGACACGCTGGAAGTCTGATGCCGATCGTTGTTCGCCCCGTAGAAGGCGACGCTCTCACCCAAGGCGACGTCCTCCAAGGCTTGCCGTTCGCAACGACGGCTTCCGATGGGAAGTTGCAGGCGGACGCGAAGGCGCGATTCCTTCTCGTCATCTCGCGCCCCTGCAAGTCGCTTCGCGAACCATTCGTAATCGTCGCGCCGGTACATGAATGGAAGCTCGATCTTCCGCAGCTTCGCCAGCAGTTGGAGGGCTCGAAAAAGGCAGCTGATAGCGAGAAGGTCACGCTCGACCGAATGCGTCGCTTCCTGGCGGGCGTTCGCGACGGCGGACAGCAGACGGACACCTTCTATCTCGGCGACCTGGAGGCTGGCAGCGAGAAGCGGTTCGCTGCGGATCTGGCCTCTCTCTCTACGGTGCATGTGCCGACTGATTCGATCGCGCGAGCAGCGTGGGTAACGCAGCATCGCATCGCCCGTCTCGACATCGAGTTCGCCCGGGACCTCCACGCTCGCGTGTTCAACACGGTCGCGCGCCTCGGGTTCGACGACTACGGATGGTTCGCTGACCCAGACCTCGAGATCATGATCACCGAAGGCGAGAAGGACCTCGCGCAACTGAAGAGTGCGCTGGCGGACGCGCAGAGCGCCGTGCAGAGGAAAGCCGCGTCAGGCGACGCTGTTCCGAAGCCGATGAGCGACGAGGTCCAGAAGCGCGACGCCGCGGTCAAGACGGCGGAGGAGCAACTCGCACCATACGTGGCGGAACGGGAGAAGCGCAGGGCAGCGAAGTAGGCCTGCGTGGCTCAAGGCGCGGTCGGGTGATCGTGAGCGACCGAGAGTCGAGCATGAAGCAGCAGCAACACCTCGGCGTCGAGAGCGGCGTAGCGCAGCTGGTCGGCGTCGAGCGGCCGGCGGCTCCAGTTCGAGGTCTGCTCGCCCTTGTCGAGCCAGACGCCGAGCTCACGCTCGCAGACCATCGCGAGCCCATGGCCGCCCATCGCGTCCTTCCCTCGGACTCGACGTGAGGCCTCGAGCGTGTCGAAGACGCCGTCGAGCGCGATGCCTACCGCCGCGAGCACGCGACGTTCAAACCGTGCGTTGTGGATGACCTTCTGCGGTCGGGGCGCGTTCATCACCTGGTGTAGCGGCGCGAGATCGCCCACCGCGAACGGATCGATGAGGTACGTGCGGGTCCGGGTCGCGATCTGCACGAGGCAGAGGGTGCCGAAGTCGAGGGCGGTCTCGACGTCCAGCCCGACGACTTCTTCGGCGACGAGATCGGCCAGCACACTTCGGAGGGCCGCCGGAGTGTCGATCCACTGGATCTCGTTCTTCGGCGACGCTGTGCCCGTTGGGCGCGGGACGGCGGGAAGATCGAGCGCCAGCGGTCCATTCGTCTCCGTGTCCCGAAGCCTCGTTCCCGGGGGTCGCAACGTCGCGCGGACGCCGCCGACGATTGCGGTTCCGAGAAAGCGCAAGGTGCCCGCGAGATCGAGGAGACGCTCGGCGAGGAGCCTGTCCTCTGCTTCTTCGGGGAGGCAGGGCTGGAATTTGCTGATCATCCCGCGTGCCATGGACCGCGCTGCGTTGGCGGCGACCCGTTCCCAGTCGAGCGTTGGCAGCTCGCGAACAGCGTCGCGCGCTGCCGTCATCGGGATGTCCTTGCAGCGCAAGGACAGGTTTCCCGCCACCCAGCGCTTCCCGCACTTCGCCTCCAGCCCCGCGGCGAGAAGTCGATTCACGGCGCCGCCCGCGAACGTGTGCCAGGTCACGCCGTCGGACTGGTCCTCCAACGGTGCCGTCCCCTCCTCGAGGACGTCAGCGTAGGACCCGCGGAGATCCTTGAGCTCCAGCGCCGCGGTGCGTGTCAGCCAGCCGTCCTCCGAGCCCTCCCGGACGAGCACATCGCGCATCGCCTGACAGAGCTGTGTCGAGAGCGTTCCCGGCAGGCCGAGCCAGCTTGGGACGCGCCCGTGCTCCGCAGGCTTCACGTGCAAGACGGCCCTTGACCAGTCCACCTGGCCGACCTCCCACGCGCGTCCCGCGAGGCGGAAACAAATGGGGCCGGTGTTCTTGTCATGCATTGAGACGAAGAGCGCCTGAATGTGGCCGACGTCTTCCTTCCCGTGCTGCACACGCATGATGGGAGGCGCGGTGAACACGGCGTACAGCTCAAAGAAGTTCTTCCGTCCGTAGAGCTTCTCGCCGCGCTGACCGAGGGAGAGGAGGCCATCCGCCTCGTAGAGGATCCCCCGCTCGATCATCGTGTCGACGAGCTCGTGGAAGCGCTCCGCGCGTACACTCGAAAACGGATAGGCGGCTTCCACCCAAGGGAGGAGGCGGTGTCTCGAGATCCCATCCTCTTGGAGGATCAGAGCCATCACCTGGTGGGCAAGCACGTGCATCGCCTGCGACGCAGGGCGGACATCCTCTACCCAGCCCGCTTGAGCAAGGCGGAGCAGCGCGACCGACTGAAGTAGCGACTCGGGCGTGAGGCAGAAGAACGTGCAGTTCGCCCGGGTGGTCGAGCGTCGACCCGTGCGGCCGATCCGTTGCAGGAAGGATGCGACAGTGCTCGGGGCATCGACCTGGATGACTTGGTCGAGATCGCCGACGTCGATCCCGAGCTCCATGGTGGACGTGCAGACGATGGCGGTGTTCTGGCCTCGCGCGAACTGCTCCTCGGCGAGCGTGCGGTCGGCACGGCTGACAGAGCTGTGGTGGATGAACACCTCGACGCCAGAGCCACCCAAGGCCTGGGCGACGCTCTCCGCTTTGGATCGGCTCTCGACGAACACGAGGCTCTTCTTGCCACGAGCGATCTGCACGATGCCGGAGGCGGCCTCGGCGAGGTCGCTCACGTAGTCCACACGCAAGTCGCGTTGCGCTGGCGGTCGCGGAGGGTCCACCAGCCGGAAAGGACGATCGCTCGAGCCCTGCAGCCACTCGCCGATCACTTGCGGGTTCCCGACCGTCGCCGACAACCCAATTCGCTGGATGTCGCGCCCGCACAGCGTGCCGAGTCGCTCGAGGAGCGAGGCGAGATGAGCCCCTCGATCGTCGCCCGCGAACGCGTGCACCTCGTCGATGACAACGGCAGACAATTGGGGAAAGAGAGCGCGAGCGTCCGTGCGTGCGTGGCGCGCGCGCCGACCGTCGAGGCGGTCCACTCCTGCAACGTGCGCTGCGTCCCGTAGGCGGAAACCCGTGTGGCTCACATCGAGTACCACTCCGGCACCGCTTCGGTGCGGGCCGCTTGCGCGCCGAGCGATGCCGTGGGGGACCTCGTCTACGTGACCGGACCTTCGATTGCCGGAGCGATGCAGGTGTCGCGCGTCGACATCAGCACATCGCTGAAGGTGCCGGCCGTCGGCATCATCACGGCGAAGTCGTCCCCTTCGAGCTGCCGCGTCGTTCTCTCCGGCATCGTTCCGAGCGCCGGCCTCACGCCCGGCGCGCGGTACTTCGCGGGCGCAGACGGCAGGCCGTCGCCCACGCGTCCGCCTGCGGCCCCTGGCGGGCGGTTCATCCAATCCGTCGGCGTCGCCCTCGACGAGACGCGCCTCGCGCTCTCCCCATCGACCTTCCTGACCAAGGTGATCCCGTGACGACCCGCATGGCGAAGAGGAAGAAGCCAGCCCGCTCCCGAGGTCCAGTCCTCGTCGACGGCTTCCTGCACTTCAACCAAGTCGACCTCCTCCGCTACGAGCTGGCGCAGGCCCAGGTCCTCAACGCGCTCCAGGGCATCGGGCTCAAGAAGTCCGAGCTCGAGCGACTTCGCGTCGAACACGAGGAGCGTCAGCGGGCCGGCCAAGGTGAGCTCGCAGAGCTGACGTCGTTCGCACGAGCACGGGAGTTCGAACTCCAGGCGCTGCAGCGCGAGCTCGAGAAGACCTACGAGCTCGATCTCACGCGCGTCACCTACGACGACGTGAGCGGCAAGATCATGCTTCTCGGTGAACCCGTACGGAGGAAATAGCCATGGCAGAGCGCAAACCCCTTTTCATGAGCGCCGACGGCTACGCCGAGGAGATGGCGCAGTCAGACACCGCGACCTTCGGTGGACTCACGCTCGGCGGCGCGATCGCCATGGGCGGCAACAAGATCACCGGCCTCGGCTCGCCGACGGTCGGCACCGACGCGGCAACCAAGTCGTACGTCGACAGCGTCGCGCAGGGGCTCACGCTCAAGACGCCGGCGCTGGTCGTCGCAACCTCGAACATCACGCTCTCGGGTACCCAGACGATCGACGGCGTGGCCGTGGTTGCGGGCAACCGCGTGCTCGCCGCGGGCCAGACCACGCCGAGCGAAAACGGCGTGTACGTCGTCGCGGCGGGCGCCTGGGCGCGAGCCGCCGACATGCCCGCCGGATCGAATGCGGCGAGCGACTACCTCTTCGTGCAGGAGGGCACCAACTACGCCGACACCGGCTGGGTCTGCTCGACCGACCCGGGCTCGGACGTGGTCGGAACGAACAGCCTGACGTTCGTGCAGTTCTCGAGCGCGGGCGCGATCCTCGGTGGGGCCGGCCTCGTGAAGACGGGCAACACGCTCGACGTCGGCGACGGACCGGGCATTCTGGTATCGGCCGACAAGATCGAGGTCGAGCTCTCTGGAACGCCGGGCCTCGAGTTCGATGTTGGCGGCGACGCCGGCAAGCTCCAGGCGAAGGTCGATCCCAACCAGGGCCTCCAGCGCATCGCCGCAGGCCTCGGCATCAAGCTGACCGGAACGACGCTTCTCGCTGGAGCTTCGGGCCTCAGCGTGAAGGGGCTCCCGTCGCTCTTCGAGATCAACGGGGTCTCGGTCGGTGCCGGCGTCACGGCACCGAACCTCGACACGCTCACGAACGGCTCGAACGCCGACGCGCTGCACGCGCACGCGCCCACCGAAGCTCCGAAGGTCGAGAACACGCTCGCGGTCGCCGAAGCAATCGCCGTGGCCGATCCCGTCTACCAGTCGGCGACCGCGGACCGGGTGGGCAAGGCGCGGGCGGACGACACGACGAAGTCGTACGTCGTCGGCGTCGCGAGGACGGCGCAGGCCACCGTCGGAAACACGTCCGAAGTTGTGTCGGCGGGGCCCGCCGCCGGCGTCCTCTCCGGCGCGACTCCAGGGCAGCCGTACTACCTCCAGTCCACGGGCGGGATCGGCACCACTACTCCGGGTGCAGGCAGCCGTGTCATTCAGTGCGGCGTCGCGAAGAACGCGACCGATCTCTTCGTGCGGATCGTCGACTTCGGCAAGAAGGCCGCGTAACGGATGCCTGGGACCGACCGCGTCCAGGTCGTCAAGCGGGAGTCGGCGGCGCTCGGAGGAAGCGCTGCCGACGACCTCCCGTTCGACGCACCCATCGTTCCCCAGCAGGACGCAATCGAGTGCGCGGGCGTCTATCTCCAAGACGCAGCGAATCGGGACCAGAACGTCTACGTCGATCGCTCGGGCGCCGATCTGCGGCTTCGCGATCAGAACGTTGCGACGCCGACCACGCTCTCGCAGCTGCGCGGGCAGACGGTGTTCGCGGAGGTCGCCGCGGACACGAGCGTCACGTCGGCAACCTTCGTCGATCTTCTCACCGCCGCAATCACGACGGTCGGAGGGACCAAGCTCCTCATCACCTGCTCGTTTGCGCTCTCGAACAGCAGTACGAACACGACTCATCACTTCCGGATCACGGTCGATGGCGTCGCGAAGCGCGGCGCGGGCGTTCGCTACACGAACACCCCGGGAGCCGCCGGAGGCATCGCGATCGTCGTGGCGAGCGTCGCCGCAGGAGCGCACACGGTGAAGCTCCAGGCCCGGGTCGATTCGGGCACTCTGCGCATTCGACCGGTCACCGCGCCGGACGACGAGCACGCCTCGCTCGTCGTCCAGGAACTGCCGAACTGATGGCGATCGTCTTCCCGAAGAGCGCCGTCGCTGCACCGCTCTCGCTGCTGGTCACGGAGGACGGAGCCGGTGTCGAGGCGCTCGCGCCGACCGTCGCGCTCCGAGACACGGCGACTGGCGCGGACTTCGACTTCGCCGACGGCACTTTCAAGACGATCGGATGGACGCTGCGAGACGCGCCCCTGTCGGACCTCGGCCGCGGACGCTACGAACGGCCACTCGCCATTGCAGCCACGCCGGCGCTCGAGCCGGGCATGCTCCTGGTTGCGGAGTTCCGGGCCGACGACACCGGGCGCGCGGGCGACGATTCGGAGCTCGTCGCGATCACGGCCACCGACGACGCCGTAACGCTCCTGCGAAAGCTCGCCACGAACCGCCTCGAGGAGACTGCCGGAAACCCGGGCGCCCTGCGCCTCTTTGACGACGACGGCTCGACCATCCTGAAGACGTGGCCTCTGCGCGACGAGAACGGCGGGCCGGTGGCGTCGTCCCCTGGTGCGCCAGCGAAACGAGGGGCGGCAACGTAGTGTGCGGACCGGGTTTCTCGCTCGCGCCGGCATCGCGCTCGGTCCGCTTGCGGTTTCGTTCGGCTATGGCGGCGGGCTCGAGTCCGCCCCGACACGTGTTGCCTTCGTCTACCTCTCGGACGCGGCCTTGACGGAGATCGTTACTGCGCTCGATGTCACGGGCGACGACGAAGCCGCGGAGCTCGCGTTCGTGGCGGTGACCCACGAGCCCCGGACGGACGTGCGCACCTCTCACGCTCCACTCACCGTCATCGAGACCGAGGAAGAGACGTGAGCGCGTACGACGTGGGGGACGTTGTCGTCCTTCGCGCTCGCTTCCTCGTCGACGACGTCCTCACCGACCCCACCACGATCGACGTCCGCGTTCGCGCGCCCGTTGGGACCGAGATGCACCCGGCGGTCGTTCGTGACGGCGCGGGCACGTACCACGCGGACGTGCCGATCACCGTCTCCGGCGTCTGGCGCTACCGCTGGGTCGGAACCGGCGTGGCGGCCGGCGCCGAGGAGGGCTTCTTCGAGGTCCGCGAGAGCAGTTTCCCCAACCCATGAGAGGACCATGTCGCGCTACCACCAGAAAGCCCAAGCCGTCGTCGACGCCTACTCAAAGCGCTACCGTAAACTCCCTTCGCGCAACGCCGTGGTCCTTGTCTGCGCTGTCGCCGAGCATGAGACTCGTTGCGGCGACGCCTGGAACCACGCGCACAACTGGGGCGCCATCCAGCGTCGAACGATGACTCCGGCCGAGCGCGCGATCGCGCAAGCGGGCGGAACGCCGCCGCCGACCGACGCGTACGAAGAGCTGCACCGCGACAGCTCGCCCATCAATGGCCGCTACCAGGCCTGGTTCTGGAAGTTCCCGGACGACGTCCAGGGCGCGAACCAGCTGCTCGGCGTGCTGCTCGAGAACCGCGGCAGCATCAAGGCGCGGATCGACACGCTCGCGACCGACGAGCTCGCACGCCTCATGTACCTGACGCGGTACTTCGAGGGCTTCCACGATCCGCGGCCGAAGCCCGGCGAGATCGTGCCACCTGGCGGGCTCACCGAGGGCCAGCGCGCGAACATCGCCGACTACGCGGCCGCGCTCAGGCGGTCCGCCACCGCGTTCACCAAGGGGCTCGGCACATGGAAGCCGGGCGACCCGATCCCGGTGATGGATCCGAACAAGCCGGACCTATCGACGATCGAGGGCGTGCAGGTCGCGCTGACGAAGCTCGGCTACGACCCGGGCGCGATCGACGGCGAGGACGGTCCGCGAACGCGCGCCGCCGTCCAGAAGTTCCAGAGCGAGCACCAAACCGATGCAGGAGCCGTCGACGGTGTCGCCGGTGTCAAGACCCGAGCCGCGCTCGCCACCGCGCTCGCGAAGACGACACCCCCCAGCTGATCTCGAACGCCCCGGTCGTTCCAGCGCCGGCCCCTTCGCGGGGGTCGGCGCTTTTCGGCATTTGTTGCGCCCCACGCAGAGTCTGCATCGCGGCGCCAGAGTTGCGCCCGCGCCACGGCATCGGCGCCAGAACTCTTGCTGGCACGGTGGGTGCACGCCCAAGACCGGTGCATACTCTGCCTCTTTTTGCGTCTGGGCCGGAGAAGGCCTACTCAGGCCCTGCGCTGCTCGCGAAGGGCTTCCGGCCGTTCTTCTTCGCGGCGGCGCTCTTCGCGGGGCTCATCTTGCCGGCGTGGTCCCTCACCCTTGCGGGTCGAATCCACGTGACGTCGTATCTGGACCCGGTCTCGTGGCATGCGCACGAGATGCTGTTCGGCTTCGCCGCGGCGGTGATCGCTGGCTTCTTGCTGACCGCCGTGACGAACTGGACCGAGCGCGAGACGGCGGTCGGACCGAGGCTCGCGGTTCTTGTCGCGCTTTGGCTCGCGGGTCGGGTGGTGTTTGCCGCGGCCAACCACCTTCCAGGGGTGCTCGTCGCCGCGATCGATCTCGCGTTCTTGCCTGCGCTGGCCTTCACGATTGGCCTGCCAATTGTGCGCTCACGAAGCAAGCGCAACGTTGTCGTGGTGGTGGTCGTCCTGCTGCTGTCCGCGGCCAACGCGGCGATGCACCTCGATGCGCTCGGACTCGCGCCAGGTTTGCGCAGGCGGGGTGCGCTCGTCGCCGTCGACGTCGTCGTGCTGCTGATGGTCCTCGTCGCCGGGCGCGTGGTGGCCATGTTCACGCGCAACGCAACGCGGGACGAATCCTGCCGCTCCCACCCAACGGCCGACCGGCTCGCAGTGGCGGCCGTAGCCGCCGTTGCGGTTCTCGACTTGCTGACGACCGGGGTCACCCTCGCGCATGTCGTCGTCCCGCTGCTTGCCAGCGTGACTGTGGCCGCACGGGCTGCGCACTGGGGGTTTCGCACCGCCATGCGCCAGCCGATTCTCTGGATCCTTCACGTCGGGCACACGTGGATCCCGATCGGTCTCGCGCTGCGAGCGATGGCCGCGTTCACGCCGAGCATACCTCCTTCGCTCGGCATCCACGCCGTGACGGCTGGGGCGCTCGGCGCCCTCTCCCTCGGGATGATGGCGCGCGTTGCGCTCGGCCATACCGGGCGGTCGCTCGTGCTACCAACCCGCTTCTGGTTTGCGTTCGTTGCGGTGACGATTGCCGCCGCTGGGCGGCTCACCGCTCCGTTCCTCGCCCCCTCGCACCAGCTGAGTGTGCTCGTAGCGAGCGGCGTGCTCTGGGCGCTCGCCTTCGTGAGCTACGCCGTCGCTTTTGCTCCGATCTTGCTCGCGCCTCGCATCGACGGCAAAGCGGGGTAGGCCAGCGTGCAGATTCTCTATCTCATCTCCGTCTGGCTGCACATTCTCGCTGCAACCACATGGATCGGCGGCATGGCCTTCCTCGTCCTGGTGGTCGTGCCTTGGCTAAGACGTGGAGGTCGCGCGCATGCCGGCTTGCTCCTGCGGGAGACCGGGCCACGCTTTCGCATGATTGGTTGGATCTGCTTCGGCGTACTCCTCGCGACGGGGACGTTCAACCTCTGGGTTCGCGGAGTGATGCTGTCCGACTTCACACGCCCCGAGTGGCGCGGCTCGCCGTTCGGCTCGGCGGTCCTGACCAAAATCAGCGTGTTCCTCGTGGTGCTCGCGATCAGCGCAGTTCACGACTTCGTGATTGGGCCCCGTGCGACAGCGGCAATTCAGGCGGACCCGGGCGCTGCGAAGACCGACGCGCTCCGTCGTCGGGCATCGATCCTCGGTCGAGCGAATGCCCTGCTCGCGCTCGTTCTCGTAGCAATTGCCGTCATCCTCGTGCGCGGAGCTCCCTGGTAACGACCTCAGCGTGCGTGTCCGATGTCGTCGGGCGCATCCCAGTCGCGAAGCTCCTGCTCCTCGTCCGCTGAAAGCGGCAATCTCGTGGCCTCGAGGTCATCGAAGAGCGTCTGCAGCCGGTGTCCGCCCGCCGCCGCATAGGCACGCACGCGGGCGCTCGCCGCAGCGGCATCCCATCGAGAAAAGAAGGGCTCCCAGAGATCCCCCCGACGAGCAGCGACGACCGTCACGGGAGGCGCACTTCGCAGCCGATCGACGAGAGCCGCACTCGGGTACGGCATGTCGCACGCTACGCAATAGGCGACGCGATTCCCAGCGTGCTCGAGGAGAGCGACGAGGCCGGCCATGGGTCCACCGTTGGCGGCCGATCGCGAACTTGAGGGGGTGTCGGCGATCGCGTCGAACCCCATGCCGCTGTACGACTCGTCCTGGCCGACCAAGACCACCGGTACGCCGATCCCTTCGAAGAGGCGTCTCCACCGCGCTACGATGGTCTCGCCTGATGGCGCGACGAGAAGCCCCTTCGGCCGGCCGCCCATTCGTGTTGCCCGCCCGCCGACGAAGATGCCCGCGATCGACTCATGCTTCACGCGCTCAAACATGTCGTCGAGGCGCCGATCAGAAGAACAGCGGCAGGTCGACCTGGACGATGTGATAGTTCGGTGTCGCTGCCGCGAGCGGCTTGTCGAGCCCGCGCTGATAGCTGAGCCCCGGACGAAAGCGGGCAGCGCCTAGCTTGATGTGGGCGCGTGGACCGATCGCCATGCTCAAGGTGTCGCGCGTCGCGTCCGTCGGGTCCTTCTCTACCGCGAGGGGGGCGTTCAGCCAGCGCTGGTATCGAAGCTCGGCGCCGACAGAAAGCTCCGGGAAGAAGAAGTAGCCGACGTGCAGGCCTGCCGTCATATTCGTCTTGCTCGCCTCCAGCTGCACGGCTTCGCCGCGTACCCGCATCAGATGGAGGAGTGTCGCCTCCACCTGGACGGTCCACCCGTGGTTCACGTATGCGGCTCCGAAACCCGGAATGAGCGTGAAGTCGTTCACCGCGAAGAGTGCATTGTCGAGCTGCGCCCGCGCGTTCAGGCCCTTGACGCGACTGTTCAATGAGCCGGCGAACGGCGTATCTCCGCCCCCTCCTCCCACGGGGATCGTGGCACCGAGGAATGCGTTGAGTCGGAAGCCGCCGTCGAGCTTGATGGCATAGGCCGCGCCGACGAGTGGGTTCACGAACGTCGCGCCCCCGCGGGTCTTGTTGCCAGGGGCAGGATCGTCCGTCACGAACGCAGCGCGCACCACCGGCGCAAGCCCCGCGCTCGCCGGCCCTGTACCCGGGACCCGGTACGACGCAGTGAGCACCGAGGCGATCGTCGTGCCGCCGCTTCCCAGCGCGTCCTCGTAGAAGGCGACCGAGGTCTCGGACCGGATGACCGTCGGGGCGACGATGGGGCGAAGCTGCCACGGCACCGAATAAGGTGGAGGTGCAGGCTGCGGCGTTGTCGCTCCATCGGGAGGGCCGTCCGTGTGGACGCCGGGGGAAGGGGTCGCATTGGGAATCGCGGCTGCCTCAGGTGAAGCCTCGGACGGCTGCGGCGGCGCGGAATCCTCAACGTTGGAAGGAGGATCGGACGTTGGTGGTGGAGTTTCTTTTGCGTGAGCGATCGATGCACGCGTAGCAATGACCAACGCGGCCGTCGCCTGCAGGGCAATCGTTCTTCGGAAGGTAGGCATGGGGCTAACTCGAACGCCGCGAAGGTGGGCTCGGCGGAAGGCTGGTAAGCGAGGCGCGAGCGACAGAAACCTGACCCGAGAGCACGGGGAGAGAAATCTTGAGCAAGACGATCAGCACCATCAGTCCTGCCGCGTAGATACCGGCGGAGATCTTCCACTCCGTCAGGCTCGGCGAGTACTCCACGATCTCGTGAAGCGTGCTCGGAACAAAACCTGGGATGATGAGCCCCATCCCTTTCTCGATCCACACGCCGGAGAACGCAGAGACGCACGCGGCAAAGAGCAGGGGGCGGCTCTCGCGGCTCTGGGGCAAATGAATGAGCACCGCCGACGTCACGTTGAGCGCGACCCCGGTCCAGATCCACGGGACGAGCGCGTGGTGACCGTGAAGACCGAAGAAGAGGTAGCGAGCGGAGACGTGGTGAGAGCCGCCGGCATAGAGCTCGGTGAACACCTCCGAGCCGAACATGAACAGGTTCACCAGGATGGTGATCCGGAGGACCCTGGCGAGGAGGTCGATCGGACCGGACGCCACGTAGAAGCTCTGCGCGAATCGCTTGATGGCGTAGAGAAGAAGGATGACGAACGCGGGGCCCGTGATGAATGCGGACACGATGAAGCGCGGCGCGAGCAGCGCGGAGTTCCAGAACGGTCGCCCGCCCAGCCCTGCGTAGAGAAAGGCCGTCACACTGTGGATGGAAATGGCCCAACCGATCGAGAGGAAGACGAAGGGCAGGTACCAGCGCTTGTGGGGGCGCCGGCCGAGGTACTTCATGTAAACGAGGTACCCGCAGATGTGGAGGTTCAGAAGCAGGTACCCATTGAGGACGATGACGTCCCAGCTGAGCATCGAAATGGGCCAGTTGAGACGGCCCAGCCCTGGCACGACGTGCCACATCCGGTCGGGACGGCCCATGTCCACAGCGATAAAGCCGACGCAGACGATGATCGCGGCGATGGCGAGCAACTCGCCGACGATCACCACGTCGTGCATTTCATCGTCGTCGTAGAGATACGCAGGGATCACCATCATGACCGCACCCGCCGCGAGCCCGACGGTGAACGTGAAGTTCGCGATGTAGAGCCCCCAGGACACGTGGTCGGTCATGTTCGTCCGGACCATGCCGTCTGCCAGCTGGTGCGCCCACGCGTTGAGCCCGACGAGGACGATCGCCGTGAGCGCCGTCATCGCGGCGTAGTACGTGAAGCTGCCCTGGAACGCGATCCGCCACATGCTCCAGAGAAAGCGCGGGTAGCTGAGTACCGAACCAAGGCGCTGACCCGGAAGGCTTGGCGGCGGGAGGGACGAGGCGCTCATGCTCGCTTTCATCAGTTGTCGAAGTAATAGAAGAAGCGTGGGCGCGTCCCGAGCTCCTCCTTCAAGACGTAGACGCGCTTGTGGGCGAGCACCCAGCGGATCTCACTGTCCGGATCGAGGAGGTTGCCGAAGACGCGCGCTCCGGTCGGGCACGCTTCGAGGCACGCTGGAAGTTGACCGCGCCGCGTGCGGTGGAGGCAGAACGTGCACTTCTCGACCACCCCTTGCGGCCTCACCCGATTCGAGAGGTAGGCCTGGTTCGGGTTGATCTCGTCCGGCGGGATCTCGGGTTTCGTCCAGTTGAACCGACGCGCGTGGTAGGGACAGGCGGCCTCGCAGTAGCGACAGCCGATGCACCAGTTGTAGTCAACGACGACGATCCCGTCCTCCTCCTTCCACGTGGCCTGCACGGGGCAGACCTTCACACACGGAGCGTTGTCGCATTGCTGGCACTGAACCGGGAGGTAGTACTTCCCGGGTGATGGAACGGCGTGGTCGTAGGTGGCCGTGCCCTTCTCGAGATCGAAGCTTCCCTGCTCCATCTCGAGAACCCGGATGTACGAGTTGTTCGTCGTGCGATCGTGGTTGTTTTCGACGTGGCAGGCCTCGGCGCACTTGCGGCACCCGATGCACACGCTCAGGTTGAGCGCATAGCCGAACTCCACGCCGGGCGTCGGGCGGACGTCGTCGATGTGGACTTCGCGCCCGTACTTCACCTTCGCATCGACTTCGAGCTGCCGGAGAACCTCGGCGAGCTCGGACGGCGAGAGCTCCTTGTAGTGCTTCTGGAGGAACTGCCCCAAAGTGAGGTCCTTGGCCCACGCGCGGAGCGGCTCCATCGCGTAGGCGAAGGCAGCGGCACCGAGCGTACCGCCGAGGACCTTGAGCGTTCGGCGCTTGGCCTTATCCATGCGGGTCCGACCCTTCCGGTGAAGTCACGAAGCGGTCCTTCGGCGGGAGCACAGGCCGCGACGGCTGAAACTTCGGGACGTGTGGATCGTGGCAGTCGACGCAGTGGTTGCGAAGGCGCGGGCCCCGCGACAAATCCCAGTATCCGTTCATCCCGCCGTGGCTGCCATGCAGGTAGTCCTGGTACTTGGGGCCATGACATTGCGCGCAGAGGCGCATCGCATCGGCGGTGCTGACCTCCGTCCCGTCGGACAGATGCAGCATCGGCGTGCCACCGACACGCGCTGCGTGGCATGCGCCGCAAGCCAGCGCGCCGTGCTGGACGGTCAGTCCAGCGTGAAATGCCTTGAGTGAACTCGCGCTCTCCGGAAAGCCCGGTCCCGCATCGCGCGCGCCGTGACACGTGATACACGCCACGCGCACCGGACGACCGAGCCCGTCGACCATCGAGCTCTCGATCGACGTAAGCTTCGGCGACGCGTGGATCTCCGCCGCGTGAGTCTTCTCTCCACCGTCCACGTCCTCGCCGGGCACGAAGGGTTTCGCACACGCTGTCGTCGCGAAGATGGAGACAAGAAGAAGCTTCAAGCCGAGCCGGCGACTGCAAGGGCCGCGCCATGTTCCGGCGCGCCGCCTTCCCTCGCGGCTTCGACGCTCCCAGCGCAGAATCAGCGTCCGCGTGCAAGCGTTGCGCGTTCGCGGGGCGACTTGCGCGGGGCCATCCGTGTGGCACGCAAAGTGCTGTCGCTCGAGCGGATATGCCGATTGCTTCTGTTGTCGTGACGCTCGACCCGCGTGAAGGGCTTCGCAGAGAAGCGCTCGCGCGCATGATTGGCGATCCGCGGATTGATCTCGGTGAGTCGGTCGGGGCGCACGTGCCCGTCGTCCTCGACACGCAGACCGCGAGTGAGGGGGCGGAGCTCTGCGAATCCCTGCTTGCGACACCGGGAGTACTCGGCCTCGACGTCGTGAGGATCGACTTTGCGGCCGACGAGGAGGCGTGATGGATCGCCGCGAGTTTCTCCGCCGAACGGCAATGCTCACGGCCGCCGCCGCCGCATCGCGGCTGTCCCTTGGAGGCAGGGTAAGTCTCGCAATCGCCGCGCCAGGCGCAGGAGCCGCCGATGATGGCGTCCGATGGGACAAGGCTCCGTGCCGGTTCTGCGGGACAGGCTGTCACGTGCAAGTCGGCACGCGCGGGGGTCGGGTGGTCGCCATCCAGGGGGACCAGAAAGCCGAGGTGAACAAGGGCCTGCTCTGCGTGAAGGGCTACCACGTCGGTCTCGCCCTCTACGGCGCCGATCGCCTGCGCCAGCCGCTCCTTCGCAAGAACGGGAAGCTCGAGCCGATCTCCTGGGAGCAGGCGATCGACGTCATCGCTCGCCGGGTGATGGCCAACCCGGCCGGCTTCGCGTTCTACGGAAGCGGCCAATGGACCATCCCAGAGGGATACGCCGCGCTCAAGCTCGTCAAGGCGGGTTTGGGCACGAACCAGATCGAGTCCAACGCGCGTCTCTGCATGTCGTCGGCGGTGACCGGATTCATGGCCACGTATGGCGTCGACGAGCCAGCCGGTTGCTACGACGATCTCGACGCGTGCAACGTGCTCATCACGTGGGGCAACAACCCCGCTGAGATGCACCCGGTGCTCTTCTCCCGCGTCATCGATCGTCGGACACGCGGCGACAAGATCACGATCATCGATCTGAATACGAGGCGGACGCGGACGAGCCAGTTTGCGGATCGTTCGATCTTGTTCAAGCCTCAAACCGATCTTGCGATCGCCGCGGGGATCGCGAACGTGCTCGTTGCCAACGGCACGTTCGACAAGGACTTCGTCGAAAAGCACTGCGCCTTTCGCGCACCGGACGAGAAGAAGACGCTCCAAGGTCGAGCGGTGACCTTCGACGAGTACAAGAAGCTCATCGCCGAGTACACGCCAGAGAAGGTCGAGCAGATCTCCGGCGTCGCGGCGAAGGACATCCGCTACCTCGCCGAGCTGTTCGGGCGTCGGGATACGCGGATCACGAGCCTTTGGTGCATGGGCTTCAATCAGCACACGCGCGGGACGGCGATCAACGCGCTCGTGCACGGCATCCATCTTCTCAGCGGGCACTTCGGCAAGCCGGGAGACGCTCCCACGAGCCTAACCGGGCAGCCCTCCGCTTGCGGCACGGTTCGCGAGGTGGGAACGCTCTGCCACCTGCTTCCTGGTGGGCTCGCGATCGCCAACGGAGACGATCGCAAAGAGGCGGAGCACGTCTGGAATGTTCCGTCCGGACGGGTCTCCGACAAGATCGGCTACCACACGCTGGAGATGTGGAAGCGCTTCTCCACGCCCAAGGACAAGGGCGGCGACATCGACACGGTTTGGGTGCAGACGACGAACCCAGGGCAGTCGCTGCCCAACGTGCACGCGCTCTTCGAGCCGAGCCGTAAGATCGACGGCAAGTTCCTGATCGCATCGGACGTTTATCCGAACGCAACGACCCGCGCCGCCGATCTCGTCTTGCCCTCGGCATTGTGGGTCGAGAAGAACGGGATGTTCGGCAACTCGGAGCGCCGCACGCAGCAGTGGTTCAAGATGGTGGACCCGCCGGGCGAGGCGCGCGCCGACGTCTGGCAGATCCTCGCCGTGGCGCGGCGCCTCTTCGATCTCGGCTTGCCCACGATGAGAGACAAGGACGGGCGCTTTCTCTTCCAGGTCGAGAAGGGCGGCAAGGAGATCCCCGTCTGGGACTACAAACGCTTTTTCGAGCTGAACGTCGACGAAGTGCTCTTCGAGGAGTACCGCCGCTTTTCGACCCATCACAGAAAGGATCTGGCGCCGTACGCAGAGTACGTGAAGGCGCGTGGGCTTCGGTGGCCCGTCGTGAAACAGGCCGACGGTACGTGGCGCGAAACGCGCTTCCGCTTTTCCGAGCACGACGATCCGTACGTGCAGAAGGGGAAAGGGCAGCAGTTCTACCAGTCGTTCACGAAAGACGATCGCGCCCAGATCTGGTTTCATCCCTACGAGCCGCCGCCGGAGGGGCCCGACGGCGAGTACCCGTTCTGGCTCTGCACGGGACGCGTGCTCGAGCACTGGCACACCGGGACGATGACGATGCGGATCCCCCAGCTCCAGAGGGCGATGCCGCAGGCCTACGTCGAGGTGAGTCGCGTCGACGCCCAACGCCTCGGGATCGCGGACGGCGAGATCGTCACGCTCGAGACGCGCCGCGGGAAGGTCGATCTCCCGGCGTGGATCGACGGACGTGGAAGCCCGCCCGCGGGTTCGCTCTTCGTGCCGTTCTTCGACGAGCGCATCATGATCAACGCGCTCACGCTCGACGCCCACGATCCGTTTTCGAAGCAGCCCGACTACAAGAAGTGTGCAGCGCGGATCCGGAAGCGTCCCCCCACCGGAGGGCCGCCGTGAGCGAGGACGAAGACCGCCCGATCGGACCGCTGTTGGGCCGAAGGAGCCCGACAGAGCCTGAGCCGCCACCGGCAAGCCTCAGCCCACCCGTTTCTAGGCGATCGCTCCTCCCGCCTCCGAGCATGCCGCTGCTCGCGTCGAGACGCTCCGTGCATGTTCTCGGCACCGTGGGCATCATGCTCGCGGCAGTGGGCTTCTTCTCGGGAATAGCCGAGGAGAGGCACAAGCCCAACGCGCACGCCGCAGTGGAGGCGACAGCCACCGCTCCCGCGCCGGGCTACCCGCAACTTCGAACCGAACGCCGCGGTCCCAACGGAGCGATCTACGCTGGGGCGATCGACCGCCTGGCCGAAGGCCTCCCTTCAACTCTCTCCGAAGTTCCCCCGCAAAGCGACGAGCAGCGGTCGCAAGTCCTCGCACAGCGGAGCGCTCTGCGCGCATACGATGGCGCACCGCCGACGATTCCGCACGCCGTCGAGGGGCGGAGCACGTTCGAGTGCCTCGCATGCCACGCGAAGGGGGCGATCGTCGCAGGCAAACGAGCTCCGGCCATGAGTCACGAGCGTCACGACAGCTGCACGCAGTGCCACGTCGCGACCGGAGGTCCTCCCGCTCCGGCGCCCGCTCCTCTATCGTCGAGCTCCTTCGTCGGGCAGCCCGCGGCTGGGAGAGGGGCTCGCGCGTGGCCCGGCGCACCGCCAACCATCCCCCATACGACGTCCATGCGAAGCGCGTGCGCGAGCTGTCACGGGGTGGCCGGCGCCATGGGCATGCGCTCGACCCATCCGTGGCGGGAGAGTTGCACCCAGTGCCACGCGCCATCGGCCGAGCTCGATCAGCGCCGATCGGACCTTCCTGCTTTCGGTTCCCAGCCCGAGGAGACACGCCGTCCATGAGCGAAGCTCGCCGTATCGATCGACGGACACTCTTCGACGCGTTTCGGCGAAGTCCTAAGACACCGGACGCATCGGAGGAGGGGCCGCCGCGAGCGAGCACGTTCTCGCTTGCAGGCTTCTACGACCACCGTGCGCAGGATGGCAACGCGACGACGCAGATCCCGCACTTCACCCTTCGGGAGGCTCTTCCCGTCGTCGAGACCGTCCCCGCGTACGCCGAGCCGATCGGTCCCGACACCAAGAGGCCGACATGAGCGATCCCAGCACCTCGCCCGCACCGCTCCAGATCGCCGATCTCGACCAGGACAAGCTGAGCGAGCTCTTCGCGGACGTCGAAGCGCTCGGCGAAGGCGTCGAGGTCGTGCTGAAGCGCGGTCCCGTCCGAGTCGAAGGCCACGAGACCACGTCACTGGCGAGCGCCATGCAACTCTTGAGGGGTGGCATGGTCCACGGTGTTCAGCTCCGTTACCGGTATCGCGGCGCCGAGTGGTGGGACACTCTGATGCCCACATCGGAAGGTTTTCGTCTCGTGCGGATCCAGCACGACCAAGAGCAGAGTGAGGAGATCGAATGAAGCTGCGGCTCAGGGGAAACACGCTTCGCCTTCGCCTCACAAGGGCCGAGGTGGACCGCCTTGGTTCGAACGCCGGACGCGTCGAGGAGAGCGTCCGTTTCGGACCGACGGCATCACTCCTCTACTCGATCGAGCGTGACGACGTTCGCGCGCCGCGAGCCGAGCTCGAAGGGCGCGCCATTCGCGTCATTGCCCCACACACTTTGATCGAGGCATGGGCGAAATCCGATCAGGTCGGCTTCGACAGCGAACAAGCGACCGGCGACGGTCAGGTGCTTCGCATTCTCGTCGAGAAGGATTGGAACTGCCTCACGTCGCGGCCGGGCGAAGAGGACGTCGACACGTTTCCGAATCCGAACACATCTTGCTAACCTCCGGCACTCGCGCTGGTGCCGCGGCGCGGCACGGCCGGGCAGCTGCCTACGCGAGTAGATCGGCGAACGCGACGACGTGGCCATCTCTGTCGAGACTGTAAGCAGCACGGTGTCCCCAGTCGCGCGAGAGGAGCGGGCTCAACTCCTGACCTCCCGCGGCGAGCGCACGGGCGTGATAAGCGGCGGGGTCGTCGACGACGAGATAGAGCTCGGCTCTTCCCGCGCCGCATAGCTTTGTGGGATCGACCGGGGGACCGAGCAGGCGTGCGATCGCGGACTCGGGCATGATGCCGAGCACGACCCCCGGCGTGAGCTGAAACTCCGTCATTCCAGGAACGTCGAGCGCAGGGCCGCGGTCAAGGACGCGCGCGTAGAAGTCGCGGCTCGCAATCTGGTCCCGAACGTACAGAATGAAGTGGGAGCCGGTGACCATGGTCTCGTTGCGGGTATAGCCGACGTTGGGCAGCGGCGGAGGGTCAAGCGACGTCGCTCGTGGCATTACCGGGAAGCGAGAAGAGCAGAAGAGGTGCACCCCACGAGTGGACCCCATACAAACCGAGCACGAACTCGTCTCCATGGAGAGCGGCGCGCATCTCCGGAGAACCCCGGTGTTTCTTTGTCGTGGCTCTTTGTCTGGGCCGGTTCCCATCAAGACAAAGAGCGGTTCGTATTCGTTATCGTATGGGGCGCCACTCGATAGCGATTGCGAACTTTGGTGACCCTGTCGTGGCGAAACACTCGTTCCGTCGCCGAATCACGCCGCTCGCGAGTAGCGGTGGTGGAGCTCGCCGACGCGCGGTAGAGCGACGACGGCGCCCAGCTCGGGGCCCTCGGCCGTTCGCCCGGCTGGCGCGTCCCCGTCGAGCGCAGTTTGGGGCCGGTCGTCGTCGTAGAAGTGGGCGTCGTCGCGAACGAGCCGGAGCAGCTGCCGCTCGCCGAGGACGATGACGTGATCGAGCAGCTCGTGTCGGATGGTCCCGACGAACCTCTCGGCGAAGCCGTTCTGCCATGGCGCCCGCGGCGCGATCCGGAAATGTTCGAGCCCCATGCCGGCGAGTCGCTTGTCGAACACGGCGCCGAAGATCCCATCGCGATCGCGGATGACGCGCTCGGCGACGACATCGGGCCCCACGGTTTCGATGATCGGCTGAGCGGCCCACGCGGCATGAGGGTGCGCGCTGACGTTCACGTGCAGGACGCGCCGGCGCTCGAGCGAAAGCGCGAAGAAGACCTAGAGCACGCCGACGGTCGCGGTCGGCACCGTGGGGAGCTCGATGGCGAGGATGCCGGGGAGGTGGTTGCGGGCGAAGGTTCCCCACGTCCGCGAGGGCGGGCTCGACCGCGGACCGAGTCGCCGCATGTACCGCGCGACCGTGTCCTTGCTGACGACGTGCCCCAGCTTGGCAAGCTCGCTCGCGATGCGCCACCGGCTCCACGTCGCGTTCTCCGGGCCGATCCGCACGATGCGCTCGACGATGACCGGATCGAGCGATGGGGGGCCCGTGCGACGAGACCGGCGAGCCCAGAAGCGGACGAAGCCGCGCTGGTGTCAGCCGACGAGCGTCACGGGATTCACGACCACGAGGGTGTCCGCCCACCGAGACCAGGCGCGCGAAAGCACCACCCGGAACGCGGGGTCGACGGGACCTGACCTCTGCCGCGGCGCCACGCGACGAAGAACGGCGAGCTGCTGTCGCAGAGCGAGGTTCTCCACGACGAGGCTCGCGCGAGGAGAGAGGGCGGCGATGCTCGCGCCGCTGAGTGCCCGGAGGAAGGCGACCATCGGCGGACGCTCCCCGAGTGGGACGGCAGCGTCCGCCGGAAACGTGGCTTCGCGGCTCGTCAGCCAGAGCAGCCCGAGCTTCCGGTCGAGGTCGCCGAACCCGGCAGGCAAAGGTACTTCTTGCGGTCCATTTTCGGTTCCAGGCGAACCTATGCACGCCGTCTTATCTCCGAAGACATCGTGCCGGTCAGTGACTTCAAGGCGCACGCAGCGGACCGTCTGAAGCGCGTCGCCGACACACGGCAGCCGGTCGTCATCACGCAGAACGGGAAGGCTGCAGGCGTGCTCGTCTCTCCGTGGGAGTTCGACCGGCAACGCGAACGCGCGGGTCTGCTCGAGGCGATCGACGCGGGGCTTGCTGACGACCAGGCAGGTCGCGTCTCCTCTCATTCCGCCGTCGTCTCCGAAATGAAGCGCTGGGCGGCGAGACGAACTTCGAGGCGATGGCGAAGACGCGACGGGGCAGGCGAAAGGTCGCGGTTCCCATCGAGTGGACGGAGCTCGCCGTCGCCGACCTCCGCGCGATCGACGACTACGTCGGGGCGGACGACGCGGCGGCGGCCGAGCGGTGGGTTGGCAGGCTCATCGCCAAGGCCCAGGCGGCTGTTCGGCTCCCGCTGGCCGGGCGCGTCGTGCCCGAGTCGGGACGACCCGACATCCGCGAGGTGTTCCTTCGCACCTGCCGGATCGTGTACCGCGTGCGGGAGGACAGCATCCTCGTGCTCGCGGTCTTCGAAGGGCATCGCCTGTTCCCGCCCGGCCCAGCGGAGGCCGACGATGAGTGAGCTCGAGAGGGACGCTGCCCGCGCCGGATGTAGTGCACTCCACGGGTGGAGCCCCACTTACACGCTGACGTTTCCGACGAGAACGACGGGACCATCGGCGCTTGTTTGCTGACCGACGACGCGGCCTGCACTGTCGTAAATCGCCGAGATCCCGTGCCCGGTCGCGCGGACGATGGGGACGCCGCCGACGACGGCTGTCCATACGGCGCTTCGGTGATGGATCGAAGCAAAGACGCCGTGCCAGTCGTTCGACGGTGCGGCGAGGACCGCGCCTGCAGTCCTCGCCGAACGCGCCGTGTCCGCGTAGTCGAGATCGACGCAGATCGCGGTCGAGACCGCCAGTCCGCCCTCGGACACGAAGGGTCCGACCTCCATCTTGTTCGTGCACGGCGGTTCGATCCCGCGCGCGGGATGCTGCTTCTCGTAGCTGCCGATTACACCGGTCCGATCGACTACGAGGAGCATGTTCTTCGGCGTGGTCGCGTCGAAGTACGGCGCGACGATCGTGACATCGAGCGCGCTCGCCCAGGCCTCGATTTCCTGACGGAAGTGCGCGCGGTCGTTCCCCAGGAGCCACGCGCTCGCTTCTGGAAGGACGAGCAACGACGCGCCTTCGTGAGCTGCCGTCTCGACGTGCGATCGGTAGCGCGCGAGCGTTCCCGCCACGTCGCGGTACTCGGACGACTCGCCGGGCCAGAGCCCCGTGAGCTCGCCGTTCGCGGGCGGCCTTCCGTCGACCACCACCGCCCCGACACGCAGGCGACGAGCGCGAGCCAGACGCTGGACCGCGCGGCGATAGCTCACCCATCCGAGCGTGAGCATCAACGCGACGATTGCCCCGCCCACGGCGGCGGGCAGGAGGTCGCCGCGAATACCGAGGGCGAGAGATGCGCCTGCGGTCGCGAGTAGGCCGGTCGTCGTGAGATCGCCGCCGAACCGCGCGGTGTGCACCACGAATAGCCATGGCTCCTGCGTTCGAACCAACGGGTTGTTCACGAACTGCGGCGCGCCGATGAGACGCAGCGGAAGCGTCGCCACGACCATCGCGGCCGGAAATGCCACGACGAACCAGGGACTCGGAACGAGGCTCGCGACGAGCCACGTGCAGGTGCCCCAGCTCAACGCGCTCGGCACCGCGGAAAGGGGGATCAGGTGGCGAAGCGTCCGAGACCAACATGTCGATGCGCTCGCGATCGCGCCCGTCAGCGCCGCCGCGACCGCCGCCTCGGCCGGTGAGCGCAAGAGCGCGAGGAGAGCGACTGGCATGAGTACGATCCATCCGAAGAGGGGCACGAACATTTTGTTACAGTGTTTCGTTACACTGTTGCGCTATCCTGTCAAGTCATGGGACGCCCGAGAGAGCACGGTGCGGAGACGAAGGCGCGGCTGATCGCAGCCGCTGGGGAGCTCCTCTCGCAGGAGGGCCCTGAGGCGCTCTCGATACGCCGGCTCGCGGAGGCGGTGGGGACGACGACGCGCGCGGTGTACAGCGTGTTCGGCGGCAAGAACGGCCTCATCTCGGCGATGTACCTCGAGATGGCGGACACGCTGGCCAAGCGCCACTTGGCGGTCCGGCGCGACGAAGATCCAATCGCGGAGCTGCTCTTGCTCGCGCACGCGTACCGCGACGCGGCCCTCGAGCACCCGCACCTTTACCCACTGGTGGTCGGCCGCCCAGTACCCGGGTTCATGCCACTGCCCGAGGCGAAAGCACGGGCCCGAGGCGGTCTCGTACGCGTCCACGACGCGATCGACCGCGCGATCGCGCAGAAGCGGATCGTCGGTCGCGAGCGTGAAGCTGTCGTCGACGAAGTCTGGGCGCTCCTCCATGGTCTCGCGTCGCTCGAGATCGCGGGAGCGCTTGGTTCGCCGAGGGTGGCTCGTTCGGTTTGGAACGACGCCGTCTCGTCCATCCTCGCGGGCTTCGCGACAAGACCTACCGACCACGATGAGGTGGTCGCGCAGCGAACCGCGACTGTGGGCGAACCGCCTCCGTCATCGCGGAGAAATACCCGTCGGCGGCGGGCATGAACACCCAGGGATGCCGCCCTCGAGCGCGTCGCGAGGGCCACCACGATGAGTGGACCCCACCGGAATCGAGCACTCCAAGACTCTCGTGGAGAACACGCTCAGCCCCGCGGTTCTCCACCCGTTCTCCAAGGACCACTTGTGACGAGACCGGTTCGCATCGAGACAAAGAGCGGTTCGTGTCCACCGTCGAACGTGGTGCCAGTGTCGGATGCACGTAATTCTCCCGAGAGCCCGAGCGTCCGGAATTGCCGCGGCTTCCAGGGGTTGGGCTCACGTCCCCGGTTCCCATCGAGAGAAAGAGCGGTTGGTCGCCGCTATCGCATGGTGCGAAAACGTGGAATGCACGTAGTTCTCGGGAGAGCCCGAGCGTCTGAAACCGTTGCAGAGTGCACATGAACTCGACCAAGACACCCGCCCAACTCGTCGACCGCGCGCTGATCCTCGGCGTCCTCGCGTTCCGGAGTCGCTTCGAAGGGGCGCGGCTCGTCGGCGGGGCAAACTTCGATTCAGACATGGCCGCGGCCATGGCCAGCGGCGTGACCGACTGGCTCCGTGACGCGGGTGTGGGGGAAGCCCTCGTGGCGGAGGAGCGCGCACTGCTCGCGCAACCCGCGCTCACCTGGACGCGAAACGTCGTCGTCGTACTTCAGGCTGCAGGGCTCGAGGAGTCTCTCGGCGCGATTCTCTTCGCGCTCGGCGCGCTGGACCGGCTGCCATCCTACGATTCGCCGACAGACCACGAACACGTGGTGCGCATCCTGCCGTTTCTCTCCGATTCGCCCTTCGTGACGCGCGAGGGAATGGCGCCGCGGGAGGAGTACATGAGCATGCGGAACGGTGTCACGCCGATCGCGCGTGCGCGCATCGAGGAGGAAGAACGGCGTGCAGGTCTCTGGTTCTGGCGGGCTCGGAGCCGATCGCTCGTTTCCGCCGGTCACCTCGAACGCGCCGAGCTCGAGGTGATCCTCGCGCAGGGGGCGTCGGCGAGCCGTGCACTCACGATCCCGGTCGACGAGCGCGGTGAGTTCTTGGCCGAAGGAACTCGGTACGCCGATCTCGACGACAGACGATTCGCGCGCTGCTCCATGATCGCCGAGGCGCGGCTCCGCGCCCTTCGCTGGACCCTGAGCGACGCGAGCTGGACGGACGTCGACATGAGCACCTGAGAGCGCCGGCTCGGGTGCAAGCACCCGGTTGCCTGGGCGAGCGAACGACGTGGCTCGAGTCTCGGAACATCCCGACACGAACGATGCACCGACCCTCATGACTTCGGGAGGGCGCGAGGCCTCTTCAGCCCTCCACCGACACTTCGGCGATCGGATGACTCCGATGCAGCGGAACGAGGAACTTCTCGACGACCGCATGCACGTGCGCAGGGATCCGATGATTGCGATAGACCGGGACGCGGTTGGCCGAGATGCCCGTGTAGCCCGACACCGGGCCCGACACGATGGTCACGGCGGTCTCGCCGCACCACCGAACCCGCGCGCCAGGATCGATGGCGCCAATCGCTCCATGAAGCAACGAGTACTCAGGCGGCCGTGTGCCGGGTTGCCACTGCAGCTGAAAGGTCAACGAGCGCTGGAAGAGAGGGGGCAACGCGAGGACTTCGAGGTAGCCGACGAGTCGGAACGGATGCGAGCCCACCCAACGCTCCTCGGCCGACACGGTCGCTCGCGAGGCGAACGGCGGGACGAAGACCCACAGCATGAAAGTGCACATCGTGGCGCCGAAGGCCATCGCCACGACACCTCCACGCGCCGGGCCCTTCTCCGTCATGACGACCGCGCCGACGCCGGCTGCCGCCGCGACGAAGACCATGCCGAGGATCACTCGCTTCAGCGTCGAGCCGCGAAACCCTCCGATCGCGATGCGCAGGTTCCTGTCGCCCGTGCGGTCGCGGCCACGGCTGGCCTCGAGCGCCGCCTGCATACGCCTGCGTTCGCCCTCCGCGGCGAGCCGTGCGAGCTCGGGGTCGGGGCGAGGGGCGTCGGGTCGATAGGGTGAGCCCATGGAATTTCCTTAGCTCGCCTCCTGGGGTTGCGAAATGCCCATTCCACCGAGAGATCGGGCCGCTCGCGAATGGCGCCGGAGCACGAACAGGCCCGCGGCCCGACGCCGCGCAGTCCTCTGCGCCTTCGTGCAGGAGTCGAACCACCGCCGTGCACTTCAGGCCGGATGGTGGGGACCGATCGGGGGTCGAACCGTGTGTGTGCGCACGCGCTGCGGGGGCTTGCCGTCCGTGCGGTGACGAGTGAGCGCGTCGGCGCCGCGGCGCTCGCACCTTCACTGGCGCGCTCGCGAGGCAAGCACGCGTTCCAGCGCCTCACGACGATCGCGGAACGGATTTCCGCCGTCGATCTCGCGCTGAACGAGCTCGATTTCATCCGGGCCGAGCAGCGTAAGAAGGAGCGCTTCGACCTTCGCGTCGATGCGATATGGAGTGTCCCGGAGCTTCTCGAGGATCGCAGAAAGCGATCCATGATCGCGATGCGCCGACGCTCCTTCGAGGCCGACCAGGAGCTCGACCGGGTTGCGCGCCTTCTCGATCAGCTTCCGGAAAATGGGGACGGCGATCTCGCTCGGCGCGTCATTTGCTGTCGCGCCGAGCGCAGAGTCCGGGATCAACGCAGCGATTTCGGCGCTTCGATCCGCGAACGACCAGTGCGCGCGTGCCACCGCGCTCCCAGCGCTTTCCTTCGAGAGCCCGATCGCCCGTCTTGAACCTGTCGGCGAGCGGCTTTGCCTCGCTCGCCGGCAGACGGACCCACGCCGCCGCGGCCGCCGGAAGTCGCTCTACCGGATCACGCATCATGAACGCGGCGAGCGTCGCTCTTTCGTTCGGTTCGAGTAGATCGACCGACGCTTCCAGCAGCGCGACGAACGGAAGCAGCGTCTCCACCGCTGCCGCGCTCTTGCCTACCGGCAGCAGGTCGAAACTCTTCAGCGTGAGGCGCGCGAGCTCGCGATCGCGTCCGACGAGCGCGGCCAGCGCTCCTCCGATCGCCACCTCGATCCGATTCGGTAGACCCGCCTTTCGCGATCCCTCGATGGCGGACATTACGCGTTCGTATCGCGCACGGATCGCAGGCGAGACTTCCGCGTGAGGCGCGACGCGTTTGCTCTTTACGAGCTGAGACGCCACGGCGTTTCGGAGCTCCTCGACATCCAACGCCTCGAGGAGGACCGTGGGCACGTCGTCCGACGCGATTCGCACGAGGACCGCGACGAGCCGGCCGAAGTCCGCCCAGCTATCGGTCTCCTTGAGCCGCTTCTTCAACGCCTTCGGCGCTAGCAGCGGTCGTAACGCAGGAAGAAGACTCGCCGGCAGCGTCGGAAAGGAGGCCACGGCACTTCGTCCGGGGACGTCGTCGTCATGCGAGTGCGGATCGCTCAGCGCGTAGATGACGGCACTCTGTTCGGCAGTCGAGCCCGATAGCCCCTCGCGCACGAGATCCGAATCCGCACCCATGAAGCGGATGAGGGCGTATCGCGCGCGCTGTGCCTTGCCGACGTCCGGATCGGAGAGCCACTTCCGGAGCTCCGGGATGGCACCGTCGACGATCCCGCGCGAAGAAGGTTCCTTGAACGAATCGAGAACGGGCGGATCGATGACGATCGACCCGAAAGCGTCGTCGTCGTACGCCGCTACGTGAGCGACCGATCGCGGGAGCCCCTCGCGCGAGTGCTCGCGCGCCCCGACGGCACGCCGCCGGAGCGTGTCGGCGATGGCGTCGACGTCGCCGTGGCCAAGGCTGTCGTACTCACGTTTCGAGAGGATCCCCCGGCGTTTTGTCGGGCGGAAATCTATCGCGTCCGGCGAGTAATGCACAGGGATGGGTCGGTCGCCGTGTCAGCGCATCAGCCCGCGCTCAGGCGCGATCCGCGCGATTCAACGGTTTCGTGGCTGACACGCCACCCGGACGCGGAATCACTCACCGGACCTGGTGCAGCTCGAGAATGAACCCCAAACAAGGTGAGCACTCTCCGCCTCTCCATGGAGAACACGCTCGACCCTTCGGTTCTCCATCTGTGCTCTGAGTGTCTCTCAAGACCGAAGCGGTTCCCATCAAGACAGAGAGCGGTTCGTACCGCCATCGAATGGGGCGTCGAGGGATCCGAAGGATCCCATGACGACGGAACGCGTCGCCCAAGCCGCTTCGGCCTGGGCCGCGACCAAGTGGACGACGACCGGAACGCGGCGGACTTGGACCTTGGTCACCTCGACGGACGACGGCCCATGAAGCGGCGCACGACTTGGACGGTCGGCGCCCGTTCCACGGGCTTCGGCCGCCGCTTCACGGACGGCGGATCCGCCGCCGCGCGACCGCCGCGAGACCGACGAGCGCGAAGACGGCAGGCAGCCCGGACGGGCTCCTCCCGCTCACGCCACAGGATCCGGGTCGGTAGTTCGCGGTTCCCGGGTTCTCCTTGATCGCGTCGGCATTGCCACTGTGCTTGAAGACTTTCCCTGCCGCACGCTCGACGAGCAGCGGCTCGTCGGGGTCGTCGCTACGAAGGGACATGTCGAAGGCGTAGTCGGCGTATTCCTTCTCGGGCGTCTTCGCTTCGAAGACGAGTTTGCCCGTCACGAAGCCTCCGGGTGCGATCGTCATCGTCGGCGGATTGATTCCGAGGATCGAACAGCCGACTTCCCCGGTGACGAAGATCTCCGAGACGTGGAGCGTGGCGCCCCCCTCGTTCCTCACCTCGAACGCGACGTCCCGACGAGGTCCCTGGGTCTCGATGTAGTGGTCGTCGGGGGACAGGTAGACCGCGATGTCGGGAACCGCACGCGTGACGTCGACGGTGAACGCGTAGGTGGGCTCGTCGGGATCGTCGCTCGTGATGACGACCGTGAAGGAGACCGGGCCCGCCCCGGAGGCGATCAGGTTGGTCAGTGTCAGGGAGACGGCCTGGTTGGGCGCGATCGTCGTCGGCTTGAAGTCCACCACCGGTGCACAGTTCACGGCATTCGACACGCTCACGCCGCCGACCTTCAGGTCGGCCTTCCCGCGGTTCAAGATCGCGTACACCAGACCGCCCTCGCCGCTGACGAGCGCGCCCGGCCTGCGCGTATGGCGGCTCCCGGTGGGAACCGGGACGTCGTCGCTACCGTCCCGGTAGGCGACGTCGATGTCGGGAGCATTCGTCGTCGGCGTCGAAGCCATGACGCCGTTGAACTTCAGGGTCACCGAGTAGGTCGCCTCCGACGCATCGTCGCTCACGACGCGGATCTGCGTGGAGACCGGCCCCACGGTCGTCGGCGTGATCGTCAGCTCGGCGATCGCATCGGTCCCTGGCGCCACCGTGGTGGGGGCCTGCGTGACGATCGCGACCATGCCGTTGGTCGTCCCCACGTGCTGGAGAGGTGCCGAACCGCCCAGCGTGAGCGCGCCCGAGCCGAAGTTGGAGACCATCACGCGCACAGTGCGAGCGACGCCGACGGCTCCGTCGTCCAGGAAGAGCGTCGCGTTGTTGTTCACCTGCGAGAAGCGACCTCCGTCGTCGACGATCTTGAGATCGATCTCCGGCGCCGCGGTCTGGGAGACTCCTTGGAGCGCGTAGGTGAAGGTCGACGGCGCGTCCGACGGAATGGACACGCCGTATCCGACGCTGCCGCTCCCGACGTTCGTCGTGTGCTGGAGCACGACGGTGGCCGAAGCGCCCGCGGCCAGCATGGCTGGAGGCGGCGTCAGCACGGTCGGCGTGACGCCCACGAGATTCGTGAACGCCACGGCTCCCAGCGTCACAGGAGCGATACCTTTGTTCATGAGCACGATCGTCTGCGGGACCGACACTCCGTTCGAGAACGCCGTGTTGTTGGCGTAGGTTCCCCCGTTCACGAGGGGCGTACCGCCCGCCTCGACGACGAGCCAACCGGCATTCGGGCTCGTGTAGTTGAAACGCGTGTTGGGACGCGTCGGCGAGACCGTACCGAGCGTCGCGTCGTTCGCCACGGCGTTCTCCCCGTAGGTGAGGGCGGTCGTGAAGACGAGACCCGTCGAGTGGACGCCCCACGGGAGATCCTCCGTCCTCGCGCCGCTGTTCGAGTCCCACGCGGTGACGACCTCGAGGGCGTCGCCCGTGTACGTGAAGGGCGAAGCGAAATCGAGCTTCACCCAGCCCGCTGCCGCCGGGAGCGTGAGCGTCGCGGTCGTGTACGCCTGCGTCGTGCCGGCGAGCGCTTCCGACAACGGCTTGCTCGTCATCGCCGTGAGTGAAGAGTTCTTGATGTGGACCGTGAACGAACCCGCGGCGATCGGCCCGCTGGTCGGCCGCTTCTCGAACTCGATCGACGTGACTTGGACGTTCGGAGGAAGCTCGGGGAGATCGCTCTTGCGATACAGAATCCGCGCCGCGCCCGCATCGTCGGGCGAGGGCTTCGTGTAGTAGAGCGGTGCGTCGACGCGAGCGCCGAGGCCTTTGCCCACCTGTGCCTGACCGGCTCGCGCGGCGCGAGCACCCGACAAGACGACGAGCGCGACGACAAGCCCGAACATCCACGCCTGGAAGTTCCGCATCGAAGTTCCCCCCCGTTCCAGAGACGTCGGACATGGTCTCACGATTCGCCGGTCGTCGTCCGCGGAATGCCGAGCTACCGTCTCACGTCCTCTCTGCCGTCGGGTTCCTCACCCGAGCGTCCGTCGTCTCCACGGCTCCGGTCGGAGTGAATCGCGCGTCCGGAGGACCGTCCATCCAGACCGGTCAGGGAGTCCTTCGAGCCGCCACCGCCATGCGACGACACGCGTCCTTCCTGCTTTTCGTGCTCGCGACGGCGTGCGGTGGGTCACCGCCCCTCGCGCGGGACCCCGCATGTCTGGACGGACCGCCGCCCCGGGTCGGACGCGACGGTGACGAGTCGATCTCCCTCCTGCAGCGCGAATGGGAACGGGCGCGACACGCCTCACCCTCCGCGCGTGCGCGCGCGCTCTAGACGCTTCGAGGACTATCGCCGGACCTGAGCGATCGTTTCCCGGCCCCGCGCTGCGACGAAGACCTCGCGCAACGAAACGCCCGGGCGATCGCCGCGCGACCGCTGCCCTTTTCCCGGCTCCTCGTCGCCCAGCTCCGGACGACCTACGGCGTGAAGGGCGTCCTCGATCTGATCGATCTTCCCGAGACCTCGATCACGCCTTACGTACTCGCTCCGGAGGAGGCCGGGCCGGCTCCGTCCCGTCGGCTCGTGCACTACCTCGCGCTTCTCCACGCGCCGGACCCGATGAACGACCACGTGTCGCTCCAGCGGCTACGAGAGCATCTCGCTCGGACGTCGGATCCGATGGACCTCGTGATCCTCCATCCGATTGCCCGCGGTATCCTGGACGAACGGGCATCGGCCGCCGGCGGAAGCGCGAGGCCCGAGGCTCGCGACGTCGTGCGCTCCTGGCTCGAGGACATTCCCCGCCGCCTCGCGGGCGCGCCCGATCCCGTCGGCCTCGAACTCTGCCTCCTCCGCATTTCCGATCTGGGCCGGCTCACCGCACGGATCGGACTGGAATCCCGCGAGCTCCACGCGCTGCTCGACCCGGTCGTCGCGGGCAAGGGCGAGGTGTCGCTCACGCGTGGCATCGACCACGGAGCCCACGATCTCGCCGAGGTCGCACGCGCGGCGCTCTACGACGCGGACGATCCACCCGACCGCGCGTTCCACCACGAACCGCCTCCTCCACGCCGGAAGCGGTTCGACGTCCGTGCGTACCTGGACGACGGCGAGCCCGCGAACGGTCGGCCGACGCTCGGAGTCATGCAGCGCCGCGTGGACGACCTCGATGCGGAGCTTCGAGGGCTGCAATGGAACCCCGCGCGTTGCTGGGTCGTCCGCGAGATCGCGCGTTGGAGCCCGCCGGAGGACGCTCCCCGTCGGTTCGATGCCCTGATCGCGCCTGTGTTCGCCGGTGACCGCGTCCGCTTCTCGACCGAGACGATGTGCCGGGTGACGTCGAGCCTCGAACTCGAGGGCGTGGACGACGCCCGTCGCGCCAAGCTCGTGCTCGACCTCCTCGCCGCGCCCCGGGAGCGATTCGATCCCCGGGACCACTCGGCCGACGGTCGTGGCGCGTTCGGCGTCGAGGAGGACGAAGTGCGGAGCGTCGTGGCGCGCGCACTTTCGGGGAATCTCCAGCTCGTCGATCGGGATCCGGCCCTGCGTTCGTGGCTCGTCGCGGAGGCCCAGCGGGCCGTGCCCGGACGCGAAGGCATCCACTCGACGGCGCTCCTCCAGCCTGCCTTCGAGCGTGCACTCGTTTCCAGTGATCGCGAGACGGCGCGGACGATCCTCCGCGCCTGGATGCAGTCGATAGGGACGATCGAGGCCTCGATCGCGGCGAAGACCGTCACCAACGTCTACCCGCTCCAGATCCTGGAGGACCGTGTCCGCGCGCTCGGAGACTTCGGCAAGCGCGCCGACCTCGTCCCCGAGATCGACGCCTTCCTTCGTGCGCGAAGGAACCACCGGGGAGCCGTGGTGGCGAGCTACCTGTTGACGTTGTGAGGGGACGCGTCGACGCGAGAGCGCTCCACCGGCGACGCGGCCCTCGCGGACTCGGCGTCGCCGGATGGCCGGCGTTCGACCCGGTGCTCACCTCCCCGAAATCGTGACCTGTTCGCTCGCGTACGCGGAGCGCGTCTCGTCCGCGGGACGACCCGTGAGAGCCCTCACGTCGGCGCTCTCGTAGCGGAGGTCCTCCAACTGGAACGTCTTCACGTCGGCGCCGATCGCCACCGTCGGTCCGGGCGCGTACGCGCCGTAGGCGATGCCCTTGATCGCGACGTTGCCCGGATTGAGGACGATCCAATTCGCCGCGGAGTAGGAGCTGAGCACCAAGAAGACGGGGCCCGACCCAGGCTTCACGGTCACGGTGACGTCGTTCGTGAAGCTCGAAGGTTCGTAGATGTCCACGTGGGCGACGCGTGTGTCGGGTTCGAGGAGCGCCGCGACGTCGCGACGGGCCTCGTCCACCGTCAGCACCGGATTCGACGTGAACGACATGTTGAACCCCGTCGTGTGCCAATGGTTCGCGAACTCGACGCGGATCGTGTGCGGGCCGAGGGCGAAGGTCTCGTGACTCCGCCCGTCGTGCTTCACCTTCCGCCCGTCGACGAGGATCGTGACGTCGGACCAGCTCGAGTCCGTGTTCATGTCGACGCCCACGTCCGCCGTCGTCGCGGTCAGGGTGCCCTCCCAGACGGCCCGGAAGTTCTCCGAGGCGACGCCTCGGAACTCGCTCCACGCGTAGTTCACGGCGGGCCGGGACACGACCTCGGTCGCGACCAGTCTGTCGCGATCGTAGTAGGACGCCTTGAACGTCCCCAGCTCGAAGCCCGTCGTTCGCGGAGTGGCCGCGACGGTACGCGGCGGGGCCGCCATCGTTTCCGGGGGCGTGGCGGCCTCCCGAGCGTTCTCTCCGGGGCCGGTCGTCCCGCCGGGGGATCCCACGAGCTGACCGTCGCTCCCACCCGGGTCCTTTTCCACGAGGCCCGTGCAGCCGCCCAGGGTGGCCAACAGAATGACGCAGACGATTCGATGGGACATGGTGCCTCGTTCGCGGAAGGAGGGTGGGCCGTAGGACGTGGACGAGCGCGTCATGGGAGCGTCGTCCTCCTCCCCGAAGACGGAGCAAGTTGCGAACCATCGCCTCGAGCTGCATTTCCCCGCGACGACCGGCCGACGGTGAACGCGGGACCCAGGGCAGGTGAGAACGAATCGTCACGTCTTGGCACAGGTGGTCCCGGGCTTCCCCGGGTGCCGTGGCTTCCCTGGGAGAGGCGATGCGTCATTTCACGTGGGTTGGAACGACGACGACGCCCGAATATCCCACCTGTCCACGCGTCGAACCCTCATGACCACCCTGGGAACCCCGCTCGCCCGTTTCTCCCGCTCGCTCGTCGTCCGGATCGGGGTTCTCGGAGGGCTCGTCGCGGGGACATGGCTGTCCGGGTGTTCGGAGTCCGGATCCGGTTCGACCGCCGGCGAGTCCGCCGCCGATCGGACGAACGGGGCCCGCCCGGAGGGCGAAGACGACACGCCGTCGAACGTCGGCGCGCTCACCGACTGCTCGGGCGGCCCGTGCATCGTGCGTACGTGCACGACGGACGCGGAATGTGGCCCAGGTTCCCGCTGCGACGCGGTTCGCACCGGGGAGATCACGACGCGCGCGTGCGTCGCGAACGCGCCCGTCGCAACGTCCGTTGACGGCGGTGAACCCGCAGCTCCCGACGCGGGAGCGCCTGCCGACGGGAACCTGGTCGACGCTCCGTCACGGAACGAGACGGGCCCCGTCGGTCCCGCGGGGATCGTCGACGACTCGGGCAGCACCGTCTCCGTGGACGGGGCCTCGCAGCACGCCGACGTGGACGGGAACTCCGACGCGTCGATTGCCGACGCCGACGCGGGCTCCGCGGATGCGGGCGAGGACGGCGCCCACCCGCCGGTGCTCCCGACGTGCGCGACGACGGACGTGCGCTGTCGCCCTGCCGCTGGGACGGACTACTACGCTTGCGCGCGAGGATCCCGACGGAGCCTCGACACGTCGGCTTCTCCACCGCGCCTCCGCCCCGAGACGCCCGTGGTCCTCGCGAAGCCGGCCGCCTTCGACCTCGACGTCTACGTTGCCGGTCGTCCCATCGACACGACCGCCCACGACGTCCGTTGCGAACTCGACGGCGTGCCCATCGCCTGCGAATCCTCCATCGCCTTGCCGGCGCTCACGACCTTCGTGGAGCACCCACTCTCGGTGGTCGTCACGAAGCGCGCGACCGGCAAAGCCTGCGCCTTCGCCATTCCCATCGTCACGGCACCGCTCCCCGAGGACACGGACGAACTACCCACGTGGGAGGGAAACTACATGGTCGGCAGTGCGAAGCCGTGGCTCATGAACCAGGAGAACGAGCACGTCTGGGTGGGACCGCACCTGTCGCTGGGCATGAGTGGCCGGAACTACTGCATCCACCGTGCGTCCCCGGCGGCTTGCACGATCGTGATGGGGGAAGGGAGCCGTCTCAACATCTGGGGTTCCAACGTGAATACCGGCACCCGCGAACGTGCCGACATCGTGCTCGGGCCCGACGCCATCGCGGTGATTCGCGGTTCGAACTTCGCGCCGGGCCTGACACTCGTCCCGTCCGCCGTCCTCTACGAGGCGGGAAGCAACATCCTGCCGAAGGACGTCGCGCGCGCCGGAGACTTCGACGTGTCGACGTGCCCGTTCTCGAGGACGGGCGGGTGCCCGGCGGATCTGACGCGGCTGTAGCCCGAGTGCGATGCTTCTTCGGGGATGTCGCGACGCGAGCCGCGAACGGACGGGACGGTGGGGTGATTCGTGACGTCGAACGCGGGCGTGTCGCGGGTCGTCGGCGTTTCGATGAGGAAACAGCGTGTCCGAAATTCGTGCCGCGACGAAGCCCCCGGTTCGTCGTTGGATGGGAGGCCGTGGAACGCGATCGAACGCGCTCCTGAACCCGAAGGAGAACGCCCATGGCTCGAAGGTCCAAGACTCACCTCCTCGCGATCCGGATCGGTGTCGGCGCCGTGACGCTCGCGTCCCTCGGCGCGTGCGGCTTCCCGAAGACCGTGGACGGTCCCCCGCCGGTGGTGACCGCCGAGATCGCCGAGCGCGAGGCCAAGGCGCGCCCCGGAACGTCCCTCGAGTCGCTGTCGGCCGGGAGGGACCTCTTCGCGGCCAAGTGCAACGGCTGCCACGGATACCCGGACCTCGCGACTGTGTCGGAGGCGAAGTGGCCGGAGATTCTGACGCGCATGGGAAAGAAGTCGGACCTCTCGGAAGCGCAGACCGCCCAGGTGCTCGCGTTCGTGCGCGCGACGGTCACGAAGGGACGGTGAGGATCACGCGGGACGTCGAGTGTCCGAGGGCGCCGGCGCGGATCGCTTCGACGAGAAAATCCCGGAACGCCACCACCTTCTTCGGCGTCCGTCCCTGGGACGGGTAGAGCATCACCAAGTCGCCCGTCATGGCGCGAGGCGTCTCCACCGGAACCTCCTCGAGCAAACCCTCCCGGACGTACGGTCGCCCGACGAACATCGGCAAGGCGCCGACGCCGACGCCGTCACGGATCACTTCGCGTGCGAGCACGAAATCGTCCACGAAGAAGGAAGGCACGTCCGTCGCGATTCCGAAGAAGTGCACGAGTCTGCGATGGAAAACCCAGAGGTGGCGATCGTCGCCCAGGTGTCGGGGGCGTCCTCGACGGGCGATGTACGAAGGCGCCGCGAAAAACGCCGCGGAACTCCGGCCGATACGACGGGCGGTCAAGGAAGAGTCCTTGAGTCGACCGGTCACCGCTCGAATCGCCAGGTCGTAGCCCTCCTTGACCAGATCCACCTGGGCGCTTCCCAGTCGGACGTCGAAACGTACGGCGGGATACCGTCGGGAGAACGAGGACAGGATCGAGGGCAACACGATGGCGCCGAAGTCGGGCGGCGCCGTCATCCGCAGGAGGCCCGAAGGAACCTCCTCGCGCTCGGGCAGTTCGGTGACCGCCGACCGGAGCGCACGGAGAGGGCTTCGCGTGCGCTCGAGGAGGGCGGTCCCCGCCGTCGACAGGGAGACGTGATGGGTCGTGCGATGAAGCAGCTCGACGCCGAGGATTGCCTCGAGCTGGGCGATCGCGCGGCTCACCGTGCCCTTCGCGACGCCCAGGTCCCGCGCGGCTTTGGAAAAGCTCGCCTGCTCGGCCACGGCCGCGAAGGTGACGAGAAGTTGGAGATCGACGGGTGTTTCCATATCGAAACACCATGTTCGAACCATAGGTGGTTGTTTACCAAGGAAAACGAACCCACGATGGATGTATCCCGCCAGGAGGAAGACCCATGTCCACCACCACCGCCTTCGCCCGGTCGTCGACGTCACCCACGTCCAAGTCCCTCTCCGTCGGCCTCTGGAGCGCCCAGGCCGTGCTCGCTGCCGCGTTCCTCATGGCCGGAGGGATGAAGATCACGGCACCCCTCGACGAACTCCGGGCCCAGATGCCGTGGGTCAGCGGCTCCATGGGGAGCGCCGTCCGATTCATCGGAGCGGCCGAAGTGGCCGGAGCGTTGGGGCTCGTCCTTCCCTCGGTCACGCGCATCCAACCCAAGCTCACCCCCCTCGCCGCCGTGGGGCTCCTCACGATCATGATCCTCGCGACCGCGACCCACGCGTCTCGCGGAGAGTTCCCCATGATCGGTGCCAACGTCGTCCTCGGTGCACTCGCGGCGTTCGTCGCGTGGGGCCGTTTCGCGAAGGCGCCCATCGTGCCGCGGGGAGCGTGAAGCCGGCCGCGGAGCAACGACGAACGGCGTAGCCGCGCCCGTCGTTCCACATCGCCTCCACGTCGGCGACGCGCAGGTCACGGAATCGGATAGCCCTCGATCCGGTGTTGCGTCGCGGAGAGTTCCCGCGCCACGAAGGCGCAGTCGCGGGTGACGGCCAGGTCCACCACGCGGGACGCGAGCGTCGGCCCGACCTGAATCCTCGATTCGGTGCCAGGACGTGCGTCCAATGCGAAGATCTCAGGGCTCGCGGTCGACGGGTTCTTGACGTAGACGACGCGACCAACCACGCCCACCTCCCCCTGGACCGGCTTCGGCGTCGAGGCGCGTACGTGACCAATTTCGGTGGCGCCGGCCGAAGGACCTCCGGACAGGAGGAGTCCACCGCCCAGGGCGGGTTCCTCGAAAAATCCTGTGGTCCCATCGAGGGAATACCGGACGACGACGGGAGCGCTGGACGGACCCAAGAATCGGAACGGCACGGACGCGTAGACCCCGAGTCCCAAGTCCACGTTGGGAGTGAAGGCACTCGACACAGGGGCGGTGTCCAGGATGCGAGGCACGGACGCCGAGAAGTCCACGTCCTTCAGCACGTCGTTGGCGTTGCCCATCATGAAGCGCGCGGACACCAACACGTGCCCCGAATCCGTGACGGCCGCGAATTGGAGAGCTCCCGTCGAAGGAGAGAACCCGAGGTCCCGGGAGGCGTCGGGCAGGACACCACCGCGGCGCGGGATGGTCCTCCGGGTGACGGTCATGTTCCCGGTGCCCGTATTCTCGTCGAACAGGTAGAGATAGCTCGCGTTCGCGAGCATGCGACCGTCGAGGACCCCGTCCTGGAGTGTGAGGGGGGAAATCATCGCGAACGGATCGTCGGCGTCCACGAATTCGAGGACCGTGGGGCCGTTCATGACGACACCCGGGACGGCGTAGACGACGTAACGGCCCGCGCGGGTCAGCTGCCGGATGGGAATGCCGGAGGTCCTCACGCGGACGGGCGCGGCATCGACACCCGCTTCAAGCTTCCAGAGTTCCAAGCCGTTCGCCGTGACCCAGAAGGCCGTGGAGTGCGTATCGGCGTCCGGTTCGACGGTGGTGAGGAGGGGCGCGCCGCCGGTGAGCACCACGTCTCCCACCGTCGTGTCCGTGCAGACGCCCCGGTCGCAACGACCGCAACATGTCGTCTCGCAGGTCGTGCCGCCTCCGTCGCCCGATCCTCCGTCGATCGCGGAGCCGTCGGTCGCGGCGCCGTCCGCCCGCGACCCGTCCGGGCCCGCGTCCGCGACCGTGGCATCGCTCCCCGAATCCCGGGACGCGCCTCCGTCGGAGCCGAGACCGCCGTCCGGGGACATTGCGCGATCGAAGCGTTCGGGATCCGTGGCCGCGGCATACTCGGCCGCCTTCTCCGCGTTGGCCGGACAGAACGGTTGGCCGTCGAATGCGGTACATCGGGCGACTGAAACCGTGCGGACGAAACCGTTCGCGAACTTCGTGCAAAGATCACCCTCGAGCGTCAGGACGGAACCCGACGTGGAGACCACGTCCTTCGTGAGAAACTCGATCCCGGCCAGTCGGCCGTCTCCGAAGTCGTACGTGGCGAACGGGGCGAGCTCTTCGGGTCGCCTTCCGGAGGGCAGGGCGAACCGGCAACCGTCCATCGGTTCGAGACGGGTGGGCGCCGTGCATGCATCCGTCGCGTAGCACGCGGTCGCGCTGACGAGTCCCTCCGCGAGCTTTCGGTAGTTCCGATCGTTCTCGCGCAAGGGAACGCACTCGCCCGCGCGGCACGTCTCCATGCCGCCGCACTCGTTGTAGGCGCAGCTCAGCGTGAAGGGCATGGGCACTTCGAGGAACTGGTCCTTCACGTACTTGAGTACCGTATCCGTGCGGATCACGGAGGCCGGGATCACGTCCGGCCGGCACGGCTCGGGACCCGGATCCGTGGTGTCGTCGTAGCCGAGAAGGGTCACCCGAACCGTCTTGGCAGCATCCGGATCCTGGCTCGGCTGCACCGAAAGATTCGCGGGGAATCGCAGCTTCCCGTCCGCATTCGAGGTGTCGGCGCTTCCTCCGCGGAGGTTTGCGACGTCGAACGTCTTGCAGAACGCCATGGCGCCATCGACCGTGCCCACCCGAACGACCACTTTCGAAAGAGCTGGGCCCGACGGAAGGAGACCCATCTGGGAGTCGAGGACGATCAGGAAGCCGGTCGTCGGAGGCGTCGAGCAGGCAGTGACGTACGTCGCCGTTCCGACGAGGACCGACGCCAGTGCCGAAACGCCGAACCGAGAACGCGTGTTTTTCGGAGCAGCCACCTCGGATTGCGGGTGGCCGGGGAGAGCTCGAGTCGTCACAGTATCGACGATACCCCACGGCGGGGTCGTAGGGAGCGTGACGCGGTCGACCGGCGGCCCTCGCTCGGCGACGCCGCATCGTCGTCGTCGACGCGCTCGTGCGCGGTTCGGAGGAAGAATCCTTGCCATCGCGTTGTGAAACGTGTTCATTGAATACAATTCATGTCTTTAACCATCCGGCCCCGGACTCCGATGACACCTCGTCACTTCCCTTTCGCGCTCCCATGCCTCCTCGTTCTTGCGGCCTGTTCCGGCGGGGGTGACGCGGAGCCATCGCCTCCGGAGGGAGACGCTTCCCTGGCGGACGCAACGTCGAACCAGGACGCCGGGACTTCGGAAGCGGGCTCGCGGGCGGATGGCGCCCCGGCCGACTCGGGCACGGGCGACGACGCGTCCGTCGCGTCCGACGCTCGCTCGTCCTCGGATGCATCGACGGCCACCGATGGTACGGCCGACGTCCCCGTCGTCCGGAAGGCGCTCGGTGCGGCGTGCACGAGCGCGCCGGAGTGCGCGAGCGGATCGTGCGTCGACGGCGTCTGTTGCAACGTGGCGTGTGGAGGTCTCTGCGAGGCGTGCGTCGCCTCGAAGACCGGCGGAACGGACGGCACGTGCCGGAGCGTCACCGTCGACACGGACCCGGACGCCGAATGCGCCTCCGATCCGACGCTCTGCAAAGCCGGGACGTGCGACGGCGCCGGGGCATGCAAAGCCGCGAGCGACGGCACCGAATGTCGACCCAGTGCGGGAGAGTGCGACGTCGCCGAAACGTGCGCGGGAGGCGCGTGCCCCGTCGACGCGGTCAAGGGGGCGACGACGGAGTGCCGCGCGAGCGGCGGCGAATGCGACGTCGCCGAGAAGTGCGACGGCACCTCGTCCGCGTGTCCTCCGGATCTCAAGGCTCCCGACACGACCGAATGCCGCGGGAGCGCCGGCGTCTGCGACGTGCCGGAGCGGTGCGACGGGACGACGAACGCCTGCCCCTCCGACGCGTTCGCGTCGGGCAACACGTGTGGCGTCACCTTCGTCTGCAAGGGAGCGTCCGCGTCGTGTCCCACGACTTGCGCGAGCGACGCCGACTGCGACGAGAACGCCATGTGCGTGATGCAGCACGTCTGCGTTCCCGGTCGCCGCGCGTTCACCACGAGCGCGACCTACGCCGGGAATCTCGGAGGCATCTTCGGAGCCGATCAGAAGTGCCAGGCCCTCGCGACGGCCGCGAACTTTCGGGGTACGTACAAGGCGTGGATCAGCGACAGCGTGAACGCCGTCGCCGTCCGGCTGACGCGTTCACCCCTTCCTTACGTCATGCAGAACGGTGTCTCGATCGCGAACGATTGGGCCGACATCATCGACGGCTCTCTCCGCGCGACGTTCCAGGTCGACGAGACGGGTGCGACGGTGCCGTCCAACATCCCGTGGACGGGGACCCTCGGAAACGGGACCGCGTCGGCCGCCAACTGTTCGAACTGGACGTCCAGCGCCAACATCGGCGTGCAGGGTGGCTACGGAAGCAGCACGGTCTTCACGTCGGGATGGACCTACACGGGCGACGGCTTCTGCAACGTCGTCCACAGGCTGTACTGCCTGCAGCAGTGACGCAGGAACGACGACGGGACGGGCGACGTGCGCACATCGCGACCGTTCACCGTCTCGTGTGCGCGGAAGGTCCACCGATCGTGGCCCGACGACGCGGAAACGCACGCACGGAGAGGAAGCATCGCTAGACTCGACCGATGCGCTCGTGCCGACTCGGACTCGTCGTCGTTCCCCTTCTCGCCGTCGCCTGCTCGTCGGGCACGTTGGTCACCGTCGATGCAGGTGACGGTACGGATGCCGGCGTCGACGCGATCGCTCCCGCGACCGATTCCGGTGCGCGCGACGGTTCCCTCGCCGATTCGGGGAACGTCGACGCCGGGACGGACGCAGCGCGTGACGCCACGATCGGAACGGACTCGGGAACCGGTGCGGACGCCACCGTCGACGCGGGCACGGACTCCGGCCACGATTCCGGAAGTTCGCAGACCCAGGACGCGGCGGCCGATGCGGGGACGGGCCCGGTGGACGAAGCCGGTGTCGATGCGGGGACGGATGCCGCGGAGGAAGGGGGCGTCGACGCGTCCCCCGAGGCCGAAGCCGATGCCGCACCGGACGCATCCGAGGACGCGGCCGGATCGGACGACGCCGGGGACGCGAGCGACGCGGATCCGGACACCCGACCGAAGAACGTGGTCGTCTTCTCGAACTACGACGGCGGCGACCTCGTCATCGACGTGGACGAGGACATCCCGAACCTCAAGATCGGCGTCGTCTCCTACGAAGCCGTCAAGGTGACCATCACCGGCACGTACGCGGGCAACGTCACCGAAGTCCGCTATGCCGGGTACAACGGCAACAACCGCAATTGCGGCCCGAACATCGCGACGACGAGCTTCGTCGGCGTCGATCCCGGCATCACTTCCAACAACTTCATGCCGGGTTCTCCGCTCTCGAACCCGAACGGCTACTCGAGCGTCATTTGCGCGTACTCCTGCAGCACGACGACGAGCCAGGGCGGCTGCAACACCGTCGATCAGGTGGACGCGTACTTCGACCAGACGATGGGACGCCTCCGGCACTTCGTCGTCCAGTACGGTTGCTGGACTGGCACGCGCAAGGTCTCCGACGGCGGGAACTGCGTCCCGCGCTGACCGCGTCCGGGCGGACGATCAGCGCGACGTCTCGAGCGTCGACAACGTCGCGTCCACGAACGCGCGTGCGAACGTGTCGCGATGCCATTCTCCCGGGGCCCAACCCGCGAGGAAGCGGTGGAAGTCGGCATGGGCCACGGGGAAGAGCGCGCGCCACTCCTTCTCGATCGCGTCCACGTCCACGTCCTCGCGGTGACGCGTGATCCCGTCGCGGAGAAGCGCGAAGTACGCGTCCACGACCCTGTCCATCGTCTCGCGACGTGTCGGTTCGAGGCACGCGGCGAGGTACGCCACGTCCTGCACGCCCACGCCTCCTCCGACGTACTGGAAGTCGACGGCCGCGACGCGCGATCCCGTCCGATCGAAACAGAAATTGTCGGGCTTGGCGTCCCCGTGCACGAACGTGCGGAATCGCGCTTCTCGGAGCGCGCGGTCCCAGACCGGCGCCGCGTCCCGGAGGCGCGGATCGGCGATCGCGCGGAGCTCGTCGGGCCGCGTCGCGAGGTGCCAGTACGTGCCCGAGGACCAGAGACCGTCGGGGCGCTCGCCGAGGAAGTGCACGTGGAACGACGCGAGCCACGCGAGGCACGCCTCGATCCGTCTCGCGTCGAGGGTGCGGGGCCGGCCCGCGAATCCGGCGGCGTCGAGATCCTCGAGCACGAAGAGACGATCGTGTCCTTTCGAACGGATCCCGATCGGACGGGGCACGCGGCAGCTTTCGTCGCACCGCGAGGCGAACGTCCGGTACCACGCGGCCTCGACCTCGTAGGAACGTAATTTCCGAGCGTGGGAGCGCGCTTCGCTCTCGTCCACGCGCGACGGCGGTCGCACCCGCTTCACGATCACGGAGCCGTGATCCGACCCTTCGAGCGCCAGACGGAGGATGGACCCGTACCCGCCCCAGAGCGTCCGGACGTGCTCGGAACCGACGATGCGCGAGGCACCGGTGAGGTCGCGGACGTCGTCGAAATCGGGATCCACGGGGTCGACGGGAGTCTACGCGCCCGAATCCGCCGACGGGAGCCCCGGTGGACCCGTGCCGAGGAGGCCGACGCGCGCCCACCTCGACCGGTGTTTCACCTGCGGATCGAGGGTATGGGTCCCGGGTCCTCGGCACCGACCCGCACTTCGCGACTCCGGACGAGCGATTGCCGAACGAACCGATGGTTGGGACACGTACGATTCGGGGAGGCTCCCCCGCGATCGCCACCTGCGCCGTCGTCGTGCCACCGATGCAACCTGGATCGCTGTTCTCCCCCTTCCTTCGTTCCGTCCGTTCCGCGGACATGCGTCTCGCGGGCCGCACGGTCTTCCACGCGATGATGATTGGCGGAGCCGTCGGGTCCGTCGCGTGCGGATTCTTCGCGCTTCTCCAGCTGGCCGATCACCTCCTCCTCGAGGGCATCGCCGGCTACCGGCAGTTGCGTCCGTCCGGCGAGCACGGATTCGACCTGGGCCTCGCGAGAAAATCACTCGTCCCGATCGCGCTCGTCCTCCTTCCTGCGTTCGGTGGTCTGGTCGCAGGATGGCTCGCGTTCCGGATCGCTCACGAGACCTCGGGAGGCGGTGGCGACGCGTACATCGACGGGTTCCACCGGCGCGGCGGGCTCGTCCGAAAGCGCGTCGCGTGGGTGAAGATGGTCGCCACGGCGTTCACGCTCGGCTCGGGCGGATCGGCGGGTCGCGAAGGTCCCACGATGCAGGTCGGCGCGGCGCTCGCGTCCCTCGTGAGCCGTCGCTTCGACGTCAGCCCCCGAGAGCGACGGATCCTCATGGTCGCCGGCACGGCGGCCGGACTCTCCGCCATGTTCGGCACGCCGCTCGGCGCCGCCATCTTCGCGACGGAGGTCCTCTATCGGGACGACTTCGAGTCCGATGCCCTCGTTCCGGCCGTTCTCGCGAGCGTGACGTCGTACTCGATCTTCGTGACGGCCTTTCCAGGGCACGGAGAACTTTTCGCCCACGCTCCGCGCTATCCGTTCGCGCCTCTCCAGCTCCCCTTGTTCGCGGCGCTGGCCGTCGTCGTCTCGATTTTCGCTCGCGTCTTCGTGCGCTCCCTCGATCGCACGCGGAAAGTCTTCGCGTCCTCGTCCGTCCCCGTCTGGGCCCGTCCGGCCGTCGGCGGGCTGTCGGTCGGACTCCTGGCCGTCTCGTGGATCCTCGTCGTCAATCCGAGTCTCGGACTTCCGGACCGAGGAATCGGGATCCTCGGGACCGGCTACGGAGCGGCCCAGGGTGCGATCACCGGTGGCAATTGGATTCCGGCCGGGTGGTCGGGGGTCCTCGTCCTCGCCACGCTCGCCGTCGTGAAGATCGCGGCGACCTCGATGACGCTCGGGTCGGGAGGGAGCGGCGGCGACTTCGGACCGTCTCTCGCGATCGGGGCGCTCGTCGGCGGCGCGTTCGGTCGGGCGGCGCAGCTCCTCATCTCTCCCACCATCGATCCGGGCGCGTTCGCCCTCGTCGGGATGGGCACGTTCTACGGCGGCATCGCCCACGTTCCGCTGAGTTCGCTCGTCATGGTCTGCGAGCTCGCGGGAAACTACGATCTCTTGGCGCCGCTGATGCTCGCCGAAGGAATCGCCTTCCTCCTGCTCCGGCGCGTGAAACTGTACGGCGCGCAACCGACGTCGCGGTTCGAGTCCCCGCTGCACGCCGCGGGCACCTCGCTCGACGTGCTGAAACGGATGCTCGTCAGGGACGTCTACCGCGTGGAAACCGTCGCCACTCTCACGCCGTCGTCGTCGGCGGGGGACATCTGGCGCGTCCTCTCGGAAGCGCCTCCGACGCAGGACACGTTTCCCGTCCTCGACGCGAAAGGCGCCGTCGTCGGGCTCGTGTCCTCGGACGTCCTGCGTCAGATGGGGGATTCGGCTTCGCTCACGAACGTCCTCGTCGCGGCGGACATCATGGTCGCGCCGGTCGCCGTGCGCGCCGAGGACGACCTCCATGTCGGCGTCGAACGGCTCCTCGAGTCCGGCCTACGGGAAGTGCCCGTGTTGGACGCCCAGGGCCAGGTCACGGGCATGCTCGACGAAGCCCACGTCACCCGCGCGTACCACGACTACCTCGAACGACTGCAGAACGACGGCCCGCCGGAGTCGCGGACCTTGGCCTGATCGTTCACAGGCCGAAGAATTTTCGGAGTTTCGAAGGTTCCGCGGCCGCCCGCTTCTTCCGATCCTCGCGGCACGTGCATCGCTCGTCGCGCGGAACGTCTCCCAGGACCTGCTCGACGTGCATTCCGCATCCCGCGTAGGTGGGTTTCTTGCACTCGTTGCATTCGACGCGTCGGCACATGGCGTTCCTCCTCGGGGGCATGGGTGGGAGCCAGGGGGAAGACGAAAGGGTTCACGCTCGAGTCGACGACGGCGGACCGGCCACCTCCACGTTCACACGGATTCCGTCGCGCACACTTTGGGTCACCACGCAGAAGTCCTCGAACGTCTCGAGGCACGCCTCGAGGACGTCGCCGGGGATCGGGCCCCTCGGATGGATGGACACGTCCACCGATCCGATCCGGAGGCGCTTGCGTTCGTTGCGTACGAGCTTCACGTGCACCTCCGATCGGAGCCCGCTCACGACGACGCCCCGTCGCTTGAGGCAGAAGACGAGACTGGCCGAGAGGCAATCGCCGATGGCGGCCGCCAGGATACGGGCAGGATTCGGAGCCGAGTCCGCGCCGAGGGGAGCGGGTTCGTCCATGCGCAGCTCGGGATACCGTTCGTGATCGAAGCGGACACGGAAGTCGAAGCCGTCGACCTGCTCGATGTGGAGAGTGAATTCGCCAGCGGGGTCCATGCCCGTCCTTCTGCAGGGAATGCGCCACGAACCTCCCGCCGCGATCGGATTCCGTCCGCGTGATTTTCCCGCGCACCTTCTGCGCCATGGCGCAACGTGTGTCCTCCGCGAACCCTTCGTCCTCCTCCTCGGCTCCCACGAGACTCCGAGCGCGACGAGAAGTCCCGGAACGTCCTCTTCGGAAAACTCGAATAAGGTCCCCGCCATGCTCCCTCGAACGCTTCCACCTCTCTCGGCACGGAGTCCTCGCGTCGGCGCGCTTTCTACCCTGTCCGCCCTTGGCGGCGCCGTCGCCTTCCTGTCGGCGTGTGGCGGGTCGCCCGGCACGCCGGCGCATCACGCCCACGGTCCCGATCACGTCCACGGTCACGACGGCGTGCACGGTCACGGTCACGGCCAAGGTCCCCTCGTCCACCGCTTCGAACACGCGGAGCGCTGGGCGAAGGAGTTCGACGACCCCGCGCGCGACGCATGGCAGAAGCCGAAGGACGTCGTCGACGCCATGGGCATCACCACCGGCATGACCGTCGCCGACATCGGGGCGGGCACGGGGTACTTCGAACCGTGGCTCTCCCGGGCCGTCGGGGACGCCGGTTCGGTGCTCGCCCTCGACGTGGAGGCCGACATGGTTCGGTACATGAACGAGCGCGTGGCGCGCGAGAAGCTGGCGAACGTCCGGCCCGCCGTCGTGGCCTTGGACGATCCGAAGCTGCCCGCCGGGTCCGTCGACCGGGTCCTCGTCGTCGACACGTGGCACCACATCGCGAACCGCGAGGCCTACGCGTCGAAGGTGAAGGACGGACTCCAGGCGGGCGGGAAGGTGTTCGTCGTCGACTTCAAGCTCGACGCGAAGCACGGCCCGCCCCCGGCCCATCGCCTCGCGCCGGACCAGGTGATCCGGGAACTCGCGGCGGCTGGATTCGTCGCGCGCCTCCTGCCGACACCGTTGCCCGAGCAGTACATCGTCGTCGGGGAGCGGCCGTAGCGACACCCATCGGTTCACGCGTCATCGCTCCCTTCGTCTCTCGCGCGGCGAGAGCGTTCCCCAGGTTCGAGGCTTCCACGACCATGACCCTTTCCCGCCGTACCTTCGTCGTCGGAGCGATGTCCGCCCTCTCGGTTGCGGCATGCCGCGCGAAGTCCGACGCACCCGGCGCAGAGCCCCCGGTCGGTCCGCTGCTCTCTCCGGCGGACCTCGCAGCCCGACTCTCGGACGTCGCTGCGGGGAAGATGGTGGTCTTCTATGTCGGACCGGACGCGCTCTTCGCGAAGGGACACGTCCCCGGGGCGCGCAAGCTTCCGGCGCTCGACGGCGAAGGGGGAGGGGACGCGTTGACCAAGGCGTTGGCCTCCGTGCCCGCGGCGACGGACATCGTCCTCTATTGCGGCTGCTGCCCCGTGCGCAACTGCCCGAACGTACGCCCCGCGAGCGCGGCGCTTCGAGCCTCGGGAAGGAGCAACGCCCACGTCCTCGACCTTCCCACGCGTTTCACGACGGACTGGGTCGACAAAGGCTTCGCCGTCGAGCGCGGTTGATCGCACGGAGCACACGGAGGAGACCATGGGCGCCGACTTTTGGAACGACCGATACCGGGGGCTCACGTTCGCCTACGGGCGCGAACCCAACGACTTCGTGCGATCGGAGGCGCACCGAATCCCCCGAGGTCGCGTCCTCTGTCTGGCCGAAGGCGAGGGGCGGAACGCCGTCCACCTCGCGGGGCTGGGCCACGACGTGACCGCGCTCGACTTCTCGACCGAGGGACTGAAGAAGACGGAGCTCCTTGCGCGCGAGCGAGGGGTGGCCGTGCGGACCCTCCAGGCCGACTTGGCGACCTACGAACCCGAGCTGGACGCGTTCACCGGCATCGTCACCGTGTTCGCCCACGTTCCCGTCGCGGTACGCCGACGCATCCACGGATGGATTCCGGACGCGCTCCGCCCCGGTGGCGTGTTCCTCCTCGAGGCCTATTCTCCGGCGCAGCTCGCGTGGAACACGGGTGGCCCCCGGGACGTGGAGCTCCTCGTGTCCCTCGCGGATCTGCGCTCCGAACTTCCGACCCTCGAGGTGATCCTCGGGTGCGAAGTGGAGCGCGACATCCACGAGGGCGCGTTCCACGCGGGTCGGAGCGCCACGGTCCAGTACCTCGCACAGCGCGCCCACCTCGACCGCCTCGTCACGCCCACGTCGTGAGCGGGGTCGGCCGTCCCCCGACGGCACGGTGATCCGGTTGGCGAATACGCCTCCCGAAACCGCGCGACGCGGTGTCCGAATCAGGTGGACCCGTTCGTCCGAAGGCCGAGCATTCGATAGAGCGGGCAGAAACCCACGAGACCCGTCACGAGGGGCACGATCCCGATCCAACCGAGCCGGGTCTCTGGACCCACGAAGACCATCGCCAAGAGCACCAGTCCGAGCGAAACCCGGACGACCCTGTCCCATCGACCTTCGTTGACCTTCATGAGCGCCATCCTCCTGAATGGGGCCGTCGAGCCCGGTCCTGAAGCTGCGGTCCGCGTCGTGCGGCCCTCATCCGGAAGAGCCAGCGGCGCGCCCGAAGGGTTCGGGGAAGTCGTTTCGAACGGAGGAGACGGGGCGCGAGGTCGTCGCTACGTTCGGCCCATGCGTCTCCTCGTGATTGGAGCCCACCACGGAGTCGGTGAGCACGTCGTCGAGACCGCGCGTCGTCGTGGTTTCGACGTGACGGAGTTCGCGGCGGACGTCCTCGACGCGCAGGCCGTGTCACGGGCGGTGTCGGGACACGATGCCGTCGTGTCCACCCTCGGACCCCGGCGAGATTCGCCGCCGGCCCTGTGCTCCGAAGGCACGCGCAACGTCGTGGACGCCATGAAGGCGCACGGCGTCCGGCGCCTCGTCCAGGTGACGGGTGCCATGATCGGCCACCCGAGGACGCGCCTCGGCCTCGTGTACCGGACGATCGCCGCTTTCGTACCGAAGGCGCAGATCGAGGACCGGAGGACGCAGGAACGGCTCGTCGTCGAGAGCGGCCTCGCGTGGACCCTCGTTCGCCCGACGCGCCTGACGGACGGGCCACCTCGCGGACGTTGGCGTGAGGGGGAAGACGAACGCGTCGGCGCGTTCGCCTCGATCGCCCGCAGGGACGTCGCGAGCGCCATCGTGTCGGCGCTGGAGGACGAGGGCACCGTGGGAAAGTCGATCACCCTGCAGTACTGAAGTCCTACGCCTGAAGGTTCTTCGGCCCGCCGCTCCCCGGGTGCGCCCGAGGCACGGGCCGGGTCGGACCGCGATGCGGCACCCCCCTTGGCACGGTCGAATACGGACTCCACGACAAACGCCATGTTCCGATCCCCAGCCACGCCCGATCTCTTGCCCGACGACGAGCGAATCCGAACGCGGGTCCTCGTGAACGGTACGTCCGGAGATCCGGGAGGCTACGTCCTCTACTGGATGCGCGTGGCCGTCCGGGATCACGACAACCCGGCGCTCGACGTCGCCGTCACGGTCGCCAACGCGCTCGGCGTCCCGGCGTTCGTCTACCACGCCGTCTCCGAGCGGTATCCGTACGCCTCCGACCGTCATCACACGTTCATCCTGGAAGGCGCGCGGGACGTCGCGCGGGGTCTCCGCGCTCGCGGGATCGGCTACGCCTCCACGTCGAGCGCGAAGGCACCGTGGGCCGCAACTGGACCCTGGCCGAGAGTGCGGCCCTCGTCGTGACGGAAGATGGCCCATGCCGCCCCTCGCCGAGTGGACCCGTCGACTCGCCGTGAGTCTCCGAACGAAAGGCGTCCCGTTCTGGGCGGTGGACGCGTCGTGCATCGTCCCCATGCCCCTCGTCGCCACGCGACCCGAGCGCGCGTACGCGTTCCGGACCGCCTCGCGTCGCCTCGCGGCGGCCACCCTCGCCCACGTTCCGACGGAGGTCGTTCCTCGGGTACGGCCCGCCATACCGACGCTACCTTTCGAGCCCGTGGACGCGGAGGACTTGGACGATCGCGCGATCGCACGTCTCGTCGCTTCGGCGTCCATCGACCACGGTGTCGGCCCCGTTCGCGACCTCCGGGGAGGCTCGGTGGCGGGGTACGCGCGCTGGGAAGCGTTCCGCTCGCGGGGACTCGCGTCCTACGCCGCGAGGAGGAACGATGCCGCCGTCGACGGTACGAGCCGTCTCTCCCCGTGGCTCCACTACGGCCACGTGTCCCCGTTCCGGATCGCACGCGACGCCGCGGCGGTGACCGGACCCGGGCCCGACAAGTTCCTCGACGAGCTTCTCGTCTGGCGCGACGTGGCGTGGCACTTCGCCGCGCACACGGAGGACCTCGAATCCTTCGACGCCCTCCCGGCCTGGGCGCGGGAGACTCTCGCGCGTCACGCCGACGATCCGCGCCGTGCGGTGTCCCTCGAACGCCTCGAACGCGGAGCCACCGGTGACGTGCTCTGGGATCTCGCCCAGACCTCCCTCGTCCGCCACGGCGAACTCCACAACAACGTGCGCATGACGTGGGGCAAGGCCGTGCCCGCGTGGACGCGCACGCCGGAGGAGGCGCGCCGCGCCCTCGTGCACTTGAACCACCGCTACGCCCTCGACGGCCGGGATCCGGCGTCGTACGGCGGCTTGTACTGGTGTCTCGGGCTCTTCGACCGACCGTTCGCGAGCGACCTGCCGGTCCTCGGCACCCTCCGTCCTCGACCCACCGCCCACCATGCCGAACGTCTCGACCTCGACGCCTACGCCGCGCGCGTGCGGCGCCCCTCGCGAAGTCGACGGCGCGTCGCGGTCATCGGAGCGGGTGTGTGCGGCCTGACGTGTGGGCGGACGCTCTCGGACCACGGCATGGAGGTGGTGGTCTTCGACAAGGGAAGGGCACCGGGAGGGCGACTCGCCACACGGCGAACGAACGATTTCGAGGTCGACCTCGGCGCCCAATACTTCACCGCCCGGGACCCGCGCTTCACGCGGTTCGTTCCGTCGTGGATCGAGGACGGGATCGTCGCGCCTTGGCGCGGGCGCATCGTGGCGGTGGACGGCCGCGGGGGCGCGACCACCGAGACCCCCCTCCCCGTGGACCGTTTCGTGGGTACGCCCGGCATGAACGCCCTTCGCGCGGTACTCGCACGGGACGTCGACGTCCGCACCGGGCACCGCGTGGACGCGGTCGCCCGTCACGGCGATCGCTACGACCTCCGAGGAACCGTCGCACGCGATGGCGAGACCCTCGGACCGCGGGACCCGAACGGGACCCACGCGCCCGAGGACTTCGGCGCGTTCGACGTCCTCGTCGTGTGCGTTCCTCCGTTCCAGGCCCGGGATCTCCTCCGCGACTCGGGCGCGCACCTCGTGGACTCGCTTCCGCGACCCGACTTCGAACCGTGCGTCGCGTTCGGGTTCGTTGCCGAGGGCGACGCCCTCCGCGGTCTCCCGTTCGACGGCCTCTTCGTGGGTCGCGACGGCGAGGAAGGTCGGCTCGTCACGTGGATGGCGCGGACCTCGAGCAAGCCCGGTCGGCCCGAGGTCGACGCGTGGACCGTCCACACCGATGGACGCTGGTCGGAGGAGCATCTCCGGTCCCCGGCGGACGTGGTCGAAGAGACGATCCTCGCGGACGTCGCCCGCGTGCTGGGGCTGCCTCGGCTCCGCGCCGAACGTCGCACGCTCCAGCGTTGGGCCTTCGCGCGCGCCGTAGCTCACGTCGACGGGTTCGTCTTCGACGAGGATGCACGTCTCGGAGTCGGAGGGGATTGGACGGCGGGTGGCCGCGTGGAGGGGGCGTTCCTCTCCGGCCTGGCCCTCGCCGGTCGGGTCTTGGGACTCGCGGAGGTTCCGGGTCTCGCGTAGCGTCGAAGACGGGATGAGCTCCGCCCGTACTCCTCGAAAGATGCCCAAGCAAACACGGAGCCGCGCGCTCGTGGACGCCGTCCTCGACGCCACCGAGGAGCTCGCGTTCGCTTCCGGCATCGGGAGCGTGACGGTTCCGTCCATCGCGCGACGCAGCGGCGTGGCACAAGGATCGATCTTCGACTACTTCCCGACGAAGGAAGCGATCGTCGCCGCGTGGGCCGAACGGACCTGGCGTCGCGCCCTCGAGGCTGCCGTCGCCGCGGTTCCGCTCGAACGCGAAGGCGTCGTCGCCCGAGTCATCGCGGCGCTGAACGGCGTGCTCTGGCCCTACGCCCGTGCCACGGTCGGCTTGCACTTCGGCGACGTCCTCGGGCGTCGCGAGGTTCGCACGGAGATCTTCGGTGCGGTGGCGACGCTGGTCGAGTCCGCCCTCGACCAGCATGCCGCTCTCGTCCCGAAGCCACCCGCGAACCGGAACTCCGCGGGGAGGCTCGTCGCCTCCGTCCTCGCGAGCGATCTGTACCTCGAATGGCTCGCCGCCAACGACGACCTCGACGTCGCCAACCACGAAGTGACGACGCTGGTTCGACGGTACCTCGTCGGGTCGTGACGACGGACGCGTTCACTCTCCCGTCGTCGATTCAATTCCAGTTGCACATTCCTTCGTTGCTGCCTTCGACGACGGGTTCGACCGTCATCGCGGAGCAGGACGCGGGCGCCAGGGAGTCGGCGGTTCCGGGATTGGCCACGCACGCCGAGCACGCATAGCCCGCCGGGAAATTCGGGAGCCAGGCGGGTGCCGATACCGGCGTCGGCGCGGACGCTCTCCAGACGATGGTGTGGCGCTTCGAAATACCTCGGATCTTCTTGGGCCAGTCCCGTCCGGTCAGTTTTCCGAGGGGAAGGGGATCGTTCGGATCGACGAGCGTCACGTACCCGACGGCGAACAGGTCTCCCATCACCGCCTCGGGCGGAGGTGCATCTTCCAATCGGCCCACGAAGGTCCCTCCGTTGGACTTCCCGATGGACCCGGAGTTGAAGGTGTAGTCGCCGCGGGAGTCCACGAACCAGAGGACGACGGCGTCGAGGACCGTCGACGCGTTCGCGCCTCCCACGGGGCCGGACACGTCGAGGGGCGTCGCTCGCTTGGCGTCCGTGATCGAACCCCCGTCGGCCGCAGCGTCGGCGACCTCGGGCGCGGGTCCGTTCGCGCCGTCGTGGGTCGTCGCGCCGGCGTCGGAGACCGAGCTCGCGTCACGGTCGCCGTCGGAGGAGACGGGGCCCACGCCGCCCGTGCCGCACGCCGCCGATCCGAGCATCAGGGCCCCGAGTGTGGCGAAGGTCACGAAGCGAACGGGAACGAATCGGAAGGGAGTCGAAGACACGGGACGGTTCATCGGAGCGCTCCTCGAGAGGACGGGGCAAGGCAGGTCGGCTGCGGACGCGACGGCTCGCGCGCATCGGCGATGGCACCCATCCTGGTTTCCTCACGAGCCCGCGGCCAGTCGAGCGCTCGACGACGAAACCCGTAGAGAATCCGAGACCTTCGGCTCCTCCGCGTCGGTCGCGGTCGGATTCGAAACCCACGCCCACGCGCGCCCGCGTGGAACACGTCGCTAACCGCGCGTGTCCACCCGCGCGGCGCAGATACGCCACCATGCGAACGAGACGAAAGGCGCGACGAGCACGTCGACCGCGTAGTGCGCGTGTTGCGCGAGCACGCCTCCCGCGACGAGCAGGGTCGACACGAAGAGGATTCCGCGCGACCGCGGGGAAGGGGCCGCGAGGGTGAGGAGGGTCAGGATCGCCGTGTGCCCCGAGAAGAACAGATCCCGCGTGAGCGTGCGGTGATCGCCGAACGCCTCCACGAACGGATCGGTGAGTGGAATCAGGGTCGGAGGCGGATCGAGGGGGACCAGGTGCATGGCCAGCATGCGCGTCGCCACGATTCCGGCGTAGGCCCAGAGGGCGGCCACGAGCCGCTCCGGTGCGTGGGCGAGTCGGTAGACTCCGAACAGCAACGACCCGTTGAGCATCACGAACACCGGGATCGACACGTTCCGCGGCGCGAAGTGCGAAAGAAGCGGATCCGCCAACACGACGCCGGGTCGCGATTCGACCCGGTCCAGGAAGCCGCGAAAGACGATCATCACCGCCGTGAGGACGACGAGGGCGGCGAGGAACTGGAGCAGGAATCCGGGCCGCGCCAAGGAGCGCTTCCACGCCCTGACGAGACCTCGATCGTCGCCGGAGGATCCTGACATGGCGTACCACGATACCGCGGCGCGGGTCCGTGATGTTCCTCCGCGCAGGACGGGGGCGTCGACCCGTCCCTCACCACCGCCGGTGGCGGCCGCGCGCCCCGACCGCATCCGTCGCGAACGAACGACGGTCGCTCCCGCGGCGTTCGCGCGAGATTCGGTTCGTCCCTCGCACCGAGCGAGGGCGGGTGTACGTTGACCCGATGACCGTCACGCGCTCGCCCCGGAAGCTTCCGAAGCAGGCACGAAGCCGCGCCCTCGTCGACGCCCTGCTCGACGCGACGGAGGCCCTGGCCTTCCAATCCGGACTCGCGAACGTGACGGTGCCCGCCATCGTCCAGCGGAGCGGCGTCGGTCAGGGGTCCGTCTTCGAGTATTTCCCCTCGAAGGAAGCTCTCGTCGCGGCCTGGGCCGAACGTACCTGGCAGCGCGCGTTGAATGCCGCGGTCAGCGCCGCCGCGACCGGACTCGAAGGCATCAATCTGCGCGCGGTGAGTGCCCTGAACGGCGTCCTCTGGCCCTACGCGCGCGCGACGTCGGGCATGCACTTCGGGGACGTCCTCGGTCGTCGCGACGTGCGCAAGGAGGTGTTCGACGCGGTCGCGGCGTTCGTCGAGGGGGCATTGGAACACCATGCGGCGGCGCTCCCGGCACCCTTGGCGAACCGGGCCGCCTCCGCGCGCCTCCTCGCGTCGGTGCTCGCCAGCGATCTCTACCTCGAGTGGCTCGCGAGCATCGACGACGTGGCGATCGCGAACGAGGAAGCCACCGCGTTGATCCGTCGGTACCTCCGGGGGGACTGAGCGCGCCCGCGGATTCTGCGTTCGGTGCGGAGTCGTGACAGAATCGCCTCCCATGGTCTCCCGAGATCCTGGGCCGCGTTCCGGTGTCGCGTGGGGGTGGTTCGTTCCCTGGCTCGCGTTCGTCGCCTACGCCGTTTTCGTCGCGCCACCCGACGATCCGACGTTGCTCCCCGCTCTCCTCCGGGCGGACCTCGGACGCGGCGACCCTTCCGTCGTCGCCGTGTTCAATCTCCTCGGGGTCGTTCCCGTGCTCGCGAGCCGCTTCGTCCTCGACGACGGCGCTTCGCGCAAGCTTCCGGCGTGGCCTTTCGCCGCCGGAATGTTCGCTCTGGGCGCGTTCGCCCTCTTGCCTTGGTTCGCACTCCGTTCGGCCTTCGGACCGCGATCGGTTCCCCGGGCGCCGGGACGCGTGCGACGCCTGCTCGCCTCGCCCCGGATGGCGTGGGGTCTCGTCGTCGTGGCCGTCGGTCTCACCACGTGGGGGGCGATCGCGGGGCACGGTGCCGCCTACGCCGCCGCGTTCCGCACGACCAAACTCGTCCACGTCATGACGATCGATCTCGTGGTCTGTTCGGCGCTCCTCGTCGTCCTGGCGCGCGAGGCCCACGGCGGAGGCGATGCCTTGGCTCGCCTCCGGTGGATACCGCTCTTCGGCGTGGCGCTCGAGAACGCGCTACGTCACGGCTCCCAGATCTCGAGGCGCACGTCGTCGTAGAAGACCTCGCCCTCGTAGTAGTTCTCGTGCGGATCTCCGAACATGGCGAAGTCGGGCCACCCTCCGTTCGCAGGCCAGTGCGGCGGGCCGCCGTCGAGGGCTGGCCACGTGCCGTCGTCCGTGCAGTGCGGCGCCGCTTCGCCGGGGCGGTTGTAGTGGAAGACGCAATTCGCCCGGGCGTCGAGGGTTCCTTCGTACCGCGTGATTCCTCCGAACGCGAAGGCGCCCTCCACCGCGAGCGTGAACCGATCGTCCTTGCGCGTGATCGTGACGCGGTACCACCGGTCCGGTGCGTAGGCGTCGGCCGCGCGGATTTCCCCGGAGGGTTGCCACGCGCGTGCGGCGTAAGAGAGGAACGGTTTGCCCGCCCGCTCGCTTCCCCCCGGCGACCGCCCGTCGACGGCGAACATCATGACGGGGTGCTCGCCGCTCTCCACGAAGCGCGATCCGTTCCAGATCTCCATCCAGGCCGGATGGTGGTTGTCGCTGTCGACGACCACTTTCCTGTGGTGGTGAATCCACGTGTTGTTGTGAGGCTCCGGCGTCGTGTCGAGGATCGCGAGCCCGTAGAAGCCGTTCTGTTCGACGGCTCGGTCGGCGCTCCAGGGCTCGGCGGTCTCGTGGCCCGAGTCGTACCCATTCCGACCCGGCTTGCCGTCGCCGAAGCGCGGAAACCCGAAGCGCACGGAGAAGCGGTAGTCCTTCGGCAAGGGCTCGCGGGTGCGGACGAGGGTCGCGTCGGTGTGCTCCGGCGAGCGCACGAGGAGCGCGTGGTTGCGGGGGTCGTCGGGCGCGGAGGCGATGCGGGCCAAGTCACCCGGAGCGCGGCCCTGGGACCGGGCCGCGGACGCGATGGTGAGCCACCCGTCCCGGCCCAAGGGGCGCGACGCGCGGAAGACCTTCGGCGGCACGACGCCGCGTGCCCGGAAGTAGGCGCCGTCGTCGGCGAAGGGATCGTCCTCCTGACGTGGCGCGGCGTCCCACGTCCCATCGACGAGAGGGCCGCCTTCGAATCCCTCCTCGTAGGCCACGACCCATCGGCCTCCGCGTGTGCCCGCATCGACGAACGTGGCCCCGCGCACGTCGGTGGCGCGATCCCGTCGCGTGCCCCCGCACGCCGACGTGATCGCGCCCGCACCCGAGGCGAACGCGACGGCGAAGGACCACGCGAGAACGTGTCGTCCGGTATGCATCGCGCGACAGGCTAGCCTCGGGAGTCGGTTCCCTGCACGCACGCTTCGCGCGGCCGACTTCCGGCGAACCCCGCGTGTGGGACTCCCCGAGAATTACGCCGTCACGATGACGCGGTAGATGGAGGTGATGCGGTCTTCGCCGTTCGTCGTGAACGTCGCGTAGAGGTAGTAGGTTCCCACGGCGACCGCGCGGGGGTCGAAGTTGATCGTGGTCTTCGACGTGTACCCGGGTAGGCCGGTGTTGACGACCTTCGCCTTGGCGAAGGTGGCGATGGCTTTTCGCACGGACGCCGCGTCCGTGGACGCGCGCCACGTGTCGGTGATGGTGACGAACTTGTTGTTGCGCGTCGCCCTCGGCGTCATCGTGTTCGTCAGCGAGAGCCCGAATCCGGAGTACGCCGTCTTCGAGACGTTGACGGTGTAGTCGTAGTCGGTGCCCGCGATGAGGGCTTCGCTCGTGGAACCGAAGTCGTCGGCGTCGCGTTCGGATGCGGTCGACTCTTCTTCGGACGTTTCGGACGGACCGGATTCGGGTGTCGCGCACGCGGTGGCGGCGAGGACGAGGAGCATCGAGAAGGCCTGCAGAGCGCCGCGGAGTTGGGTCATATTCGGTCGAGCTGCAGTTCTTGTTCCGGAGGAATTTTTCTCCCAGGACGTAATATGTGCGTGCAAGTCATTGAAAGAGCGTTGGCGAAAGGGAGCAACGACGGGCCCCTGACCCACGCTTGATCCAGGGGACCGATCCAGCCGGAGCTCGGCCGGAGCTCCCCGTCGGCCCGCTCGCGTACGGAGCACACCCCTGGGTTTCCGACCTTCGATGCGCCCTCCCCGTACCCCCGTGGCCACGCATCCCGGGCGGAGGGCGACGTCGGTCGTCTTCGCGGCGCTCCTCGTCCCGGGCCGTGCACCCACGTCGTCGGAGCCGAGGTGCGGTCCTTCTCGGGACGAATCGCGCACGACGAAACGGGTCGCGGACCTCCCGCATCTCATCGAAAACGATGCTCTCCCATCGACGTCGCCTCACCGCCTTCCTCCTCGCCTCGGCATCGTTCGTCGGCGCCGCGGGCTGCGACACGAAAGACGCCCATCGGGCGGCTTCTCCGACACCGTCGGCGTCGTCCCCGGTCGCGTCGGCGATCGCGACCACCCCGGAAAAACCCATGACGCGTTCCATCCACACGCTCACCATGAAGCGACTCGACGGCAAGGAAGAGTCCCTCGGTTCGTACGCGGGCAAGGTGCTCCTCGTCGTGAACACGGCGTCCCAGTGCGGCTACACGCCCCAATACGAAGGACTCGAGAAGCTCCACGAGAAGTACGCCCCGAAGGGCTTCGCCGTCCTCGGGTTCCCCGCCAACGACTTCGGCGCCCAGGAGCCCGGCTCGAGCCAGGAGATCGCGACCTTCTGCTCCTCGAAGTTCGGAGTGACGTTCCCCATGTTCGAGAAGGTGGTCACCGTGGGAGCCGGACGGAGCGAGCTCTACGGAATCCTCGCGTCGGGTCTCGGCGAACCCAAGTGGAATTTCCACAAGTACCTCGTCGACAAGAAGGGAATGCCCGTGCGCGCGTGGCCGAGCGCGACGAAACCGGATTCTGCCGAGCTCGCTGCGGCGATCGAGGAAGCGCTCGCACGCCCCTGACGACGCGTCACAGGATCGCCGTGATCTGGAGCGACAGGCGCGGACCGAGACTTCCGTAGACACGGCGTTCGTCGGCCGTGGCCCCGTCGACGTCGATCCGTCGGAACTCGCACGTCCCCTGCAGACGCAGGGCGTGGACGGGGTCCCATTCGACGAGAGGAGTGAACGAGCGTGTCGTCGTGCGACCCTCGGTGCCCGTGGCGTCGCGGACCACCTGATCCCCGCGCACGCCCAGACGGACGCCTCGGAAGAGGCCCACGCGAAGTTGGAGGGTGGCACCGTCGGCTCGGCCGTCCGCCCGCACGTGGACGGGGGAACCGACGAACGGCGGCGTCGGGCCGTCGAAGATCATGCCCGAAGCGTGGACGAACTCCACCCGCAGGCGAACGGGCTCCTTCTCGAGGTGGACACCGAAACCGGAGCGGATCCGTCCGTGTCGCACGCCGTCGAGATCCCGCGACCCCGTCTGGCCCCAGGTGAAGAACGCCAACTCCTGTCTGTGGGGATCGTGGTCGGTGCCGGCGAACACCCACGCGAAAGTCGCACGTCCGGAGACGTCCTTCGCGTCGTCGGTATCGAGGGCTCCCGAGCCACCGTTCGACACCATCGCCGCCCAGGAGAACGCGACGTGGTCGCGTCGGAAGGTGTCGAAGGTCTGGATCCCGACGTCGCGGAAGCCCGACGCGTTGCCGTCGAAGCGACCCGATCGGACGGGCGACTCCGACACGAGCGTGGACGCGGGGAGCGACGCATTGATCCATTCGGCGGCCTGCGCGTTCGACTCGGCGCCTTCATCCATGGTCGGCAGGCGCATCTTGCCCATCCGGAGGCGAAGTCCGGGCAGGTACGCGAGGGTCACGGACGCGTCGGTCACGGTCGGGCCGTTCCGCGTGAGGCTCGAAGTCCCGAAGTCCGCGAGCACGAAGTACGTGGCGCGCGCTTCCGTCCCCGGAACGTGCCCACGAACGCCGATGCGCGCACGCCTCACGGCCATCCCCCAGGAAGACGAACCGTTCGCCGACGTCGCATTGAAGCTCGCCAGCTTTCCTTCGTGCTCCGCCAGTTCGCCTCGCAGGCCGCGGACCGAATCGGCCACGATGCCCTCCCCCGTGACCTGCACGACGCCCATGGGGCGGAGGAGGGGGGAGTCCCGTTCTTCGTGCGTCTGGACGAGGGGCCAGTCGGCACCGTGCGCCGTCCCCGGACACCACGCCGTCGCCAGGAGGGCACCGACGATCCGTGTCACCCTCCTCCGTCGTGTTCGCGCTGCGACCGGGAGCATCGTGGGTCAGGTCCGGACGACCGGAAGGTTCGCACCGGTCCAGGCGATCATGCCTCCCGTCATGTTCATCGCTTTCGTGAACCCGAGAGCGGAAAGGGCTGCCACGGCCCGGCCCGAACGGGCTCCCGAACGGCACACGACGACCAAGGGACTCTCGCGCGGCCACGCCTCCGCGGCCGATTCCACCGTCGCCAGGGGAACGAGTTCGGCTTCGGGGACGTGGCCCAGCTCGCCCACGAATTCGTCGGGTTCGCGGACGTCGACGATGCGAACCCGACCGCGGGCCTGCATCACGTCCGTCGGTGTGACTTCGAGGCGACCCGCCGCATCGGTCCTCGCGCGGGAAACGAGTTCGTCCGAGGAGAGCATCGCGTCACTTCCTGCTTCCGTCGACGTCGGTGGCGGTCTTCATGTCGAGCGGCACGACGAGGTACCGTTTGCCGTTCGCGTGGGGCGCCGGCAGTCTTCCGGCGTCGATGTTGACTTGGACGCTCGGGAAGAGGAGCCGGGGCGCCGCCAGACCTCCGTCGCGCGCGGTTCGTTTCGCCACGAAGTCTTCCCGTGTCGTGTTCGCCCGGAGCTGGAGGTTCGACTCCTTCGACGCCCCGATGGTCGTTTCGTACCGGAGCGCTCGACCTCCCGGTTGGTAGTCGTGACCGACGAAGACGCGCGTCGCGTCCGGCAGTGCGTAGAGGCGATCGTGCACGGAGGTGTAGAGGTCGTCCGCGCTGCCCTTCGGAAAGTCGCACCGGCCCGTTCCGTAATCCTCGACGAAGAGGGCATCGCCCGTGAACACGGCGTCTCCGATCTTGTACGAGACGCACGCGGGCGTGTGCCCGGGCGTCGGTAGTACTTCGATCGCGAGCGAACCCGCCCGGACCACGGCACCGTCCTCGAACAGCGCGTCGAACTGGCTCCCGTCCACGGGGAACTCGGGACCGAGATCGAACACGTCCCGGAACACGTGCTGGACGTCCCGGATGCGTGCGCCGATGCCGACCTTCGCTCCGAAGCGACGCTTCAGGTACTGGCTGCCACTGAGATGGTCGGCGTGGGCGTGGGTCTCGAGGACGTAGTGGAGGCGCAGCGACTTCTCGCGGAGGAAGGCCGCCACCGTCTCCACCGATCGGGTCGACGTGGACGACGAGAGCGGGTCGTAGTCGAGGACGGGATCGAGGACGACCGCGTCGGAGGTCGCCGGGTCGAACACCACGTAGGTCAGCGTGTAGGTCGCGGGATCGAAAAAGGTCTCGATGTTCATGGGGATGCCCCATGGGAGCCATCGAAGGGCGAAGAGGGTTCGACGACGGGACGAAATAGGCGGGGACACGCAGGACTTTCCGGCCGGCGCAAGAATCTCGCCCGACCACCGAATCCTTTCGTTTCCCCGTCGGCTCTCACGGCGGTCCACGTCCCGATCCCGCCATGACCGTCGTCGTCGCCCTCCTCTCCCTCGCCATCGGTATCGTCCTCGGAATGCTCGGGGGAGGTGGCTCGATCCTCACGTTGCCGATGCTCGTGTACGTGGCGGGCGTGGACGCGAAGGCCGCCATCGCCATGTCGCTGTTCGTCGTCGGTTCCACGAGCGTGGTCGGCGCCGTCCTCCACGCCCGTGCCGGTCGCGTGCGCGGATTCGTGGGTACGGCCTTCGGAGTCGCCGCCATGGTGGGTGCCTACGGGGGAGGTCGCGTCGCGCACGCGATTCCTTCGACCGTCCTCCTCGCCACCTTCGCCTTGCTCATGCTCGTGACCGCCGTCGCCATGCTTCGCGGCCGCCCGGCGGGCGGGGAAGGAACACGACCTCCGACGCTGCACCGCATCGCCCTGCTCGGTCTCCTCGTCGGGTCGCTCTCCGGGCTCGTCGGTGCGGGCGGAGGCTTCCTCATCGTCCCGGCGCTCGTCCTCTTCGGAGGTCTCGCGATGCGGGACGCCGTCGGGACCTCCCTGTTCGTCATCGCGCTCCAGTCGTTCGCCGGCTTCGCCGGGCACGCGACGCACGTGACCCTCGACACGAACCTGACGGCGATGGTCACGGGAAGTTCGGTCCTCGGAACCTTCCTCGGGACGTTCCTCGCGACGAAGGTCCCCACGGATGCTCTCCGCCGCGGATTCGCGTGGCTCGTGCTCGCGATGGGGCTCTTCGTCCTGGGCAAGGAGGTGCCCGCATGGGCGACCGCGACGATCGCCGTAGCCTGCCTCTCCGTCGTCGCGTTCGTGCTCCGCGCGAAGCGTACGTCCACGTCACTTCCCGTCGCTGCTTCCTCTTCCGGACCCACCGGCGTCCGTTCGGAGACTCCTTCGCCATGAACGACTTCACTCCGTTGCCCGCCGCGATGGGCGGCATCCTCGTCGGTCTCTCCGCGACCCTCTTCCTCTTCACGCACGGACGTGTCGCCGGCATCAGCGGGCACTTCGGTGCGCTCGTCCGGGGGAGCGCGGAAGTTCGAGCCGATCGCATCGCGTTCGTCCTGGGCCTCGTCGCGGTCGGCCTCGTCACGCGTCTGGTACGTCCCGAGGCCCTCGACGGGGCGGGACTTCCTTCGTGGCCGTTGGTGCTCGCCGCCGGCGTCGTCGTCGGTGTGGGAACGCAGGTCGGCAACGGATGCACCAGCGGACACGGCGTGTGCGGCGTCAGCCGGTTCTCGCCGCGATCCATCGTCGCCACCGTGACCTTCATGGCGACCGGAATCGTCACGCTCTTCGTCGTCCGTCATCTCCTCGGGGGGACGCCATGAAGCGGCTCGTCGCCAGCTTCGCTTCCGGGGCCCTCTTCGCGACCGGGCTCGTGATTTCGGGCATGACCCGACCCGCGAAAGTCACGGGGTTCCTCGACGTGTTCGGAGCCTGGGACGCGAGTCTCGCGTTCGTGATGGTGGGCGCCATCGTCGTGCACGCGGTGGCCCTCCGCTTCGTCCTCCGCCGAGGCGAGCCCCTCTTCGGCGGCACGTTCCACCTTCCGACCCGGAGAGACCTCGACCCCCGACTCCTCGTCGGCGCGGGTCTCTTCGGTGTCGGATGGGCGCTCGCCGGCTACTGTCCGGGACCCGGCCTCGTCGCGGCGGGTTCGGGCTCGTGGCCCGCCGCTCTTTTCACTCTCGGGATGATCCTCGGCGTCCGACTGGAACGACGTCTCGTCGCGTTCAGTCCCGCTCCTTCTTGAGCGCCTTCCGCATCCTCTTCTCGTGCTTCTTGCCCGCGAGAAAGTCGAAAGCGGTCTTGCCGTTCAGGGCCGGGTCGGTGGACACCATCTTGCGGTCCGGGTTGGCGCCGGCTTCGAGGATCAACTTCACGAGGGACACGTCGTCGAGCTTCACGGCGAGCACGAGGGGCGTGACGCCGTCCTTGCCGGTCGCCTCGACGTCCGCCTTCTTGACGTTGGCCTTGTTGATGTTGACCGGCACCTCACCTTTGACGATGTGCTTGATGACCTTCTCGTCGCAGGGTCGGATCAGGGCCGCGACGAGCGCGTTGTCCCCGACGCGGATGCCCTTGGCACGCCCCGCGTTCTTGAAGTTCGGGTCGGCGCCTCCGAGGAGTTTGCTGTCGACCATGCTGACGGTGCAGCTTCCCTCGTCGATGGCCCACATGAGTTGTTCGTCCATGGTCGGCGTTCCACTCGACGGCGTGTTCGCCGACGGGGACGCGGAGGGCGCGGGCGGGGGCGGAATGTTCGGCTTCTGGGCGGACGCACCGCCGGCGGCGAAGAGGAGGGAGAGGGAGAGGGAGACAAGGGCGACGCGAGCGCGCATGGGAAGTTCCTTTCGGGTTCGCCCAGGATAGACGCTCGAGCTCGGGAAGATCTTCGGCAGGGTGGGTCGCGATTCGCGAATCGGTGGGAAGGGGGCCCCCGTCCTCTCCCGAACCTCCCGGCCGACTCCTACCGTCGTGCCTTCGGACACATCGGAATTCCCCGAAGAAGTGGCCTTCGGATCCGTGCATCCCCGGTCTCTTACCCACCCCCACCTTCGTCCGAATCCCCCCGGTCCGCCGCTGGCTCCCACGTTGCGGAGGTCGTCATGGGCACCGTGAACGTGAGCAGCGAATCGTTTCCCCGCATCGTGCGCGCGGGGGGGATCGTCGTGGTGGATTTCTGGGCGTCGTGGTGTGGACCCTGCCGCGCGTTCGCGCCCGTGTTCGAAGCCGCGTCGCGGCGTCACCCGGACGCGACATGGGCGAAGGTCGACGTGGACGCCCAACCGGCGCTCGCGGAGGCCCTCGAGATTCGGTCCATTCCGACCCTGATGGTGTTCCGCGACGGCGTGCTCGTGTTCGCCCGTTCCGGGATGCTTCCGGGCGCGGGACTCGACGACCTCCTCGGGAAGGTGCGTGCCCTCGACATGGCGAAGGTGCTCGCGGCCGCGACGTCGAAGCACGTGGCGTGAAGGATCGCCCGGGCGTAGGGCCGTCAGCCGACGGCGCCTCCCGCCCAGGCGCGCACCGCGGCGCGGACACGCTCCTGCACGTCCGCCGGAACGTCGTCGGATTTCACCCGGCGGCAGGCTGCCAGCGCGCCCTTCAAGGCGTCGCAGGCGGCAGCGCAGGTCGGGCACCCCTCGATGTGACGCTCCATGGCGCCGCAGTCGGCCTGACTCAAGTCCCCCTCGAGCTTCCTCGACCAGAGGGACACCACGTCCGGGCAGGTCGCGCGCGCGGAGTCGACGTGGGGTTCGAGGACGGGGCGGAGAGCTTCCCGCAACGCGCTCCGAGCCCGGTGCAGGCGGCTCTTCACCGCGTCGACCGAGATCCCGAGGGTCTCGGCGGTCTCGTTCGCGCTCAGACCTTCGATGTCGCGGAGGAGGATCACCTCCCGGTGATCGTCCGCCAGGCCATCCATGGCTTCCGTCAGGAGTCGGGACATTTCGTTCCGCTCCGCGGAGCGCTCCGGGGAGTCGCCCGTGTCGGCGCGTTCCACGCCCTCCGTGTCGTCCACGGGCGGTCGGTTCTTGAGTCCTCGGCGTTTGCGCGAACACGCGGTGCGGGCCAGCGTGAACACCCAGCTCGACAGGGACGACCGCCCTTCGAACTCGCCCAAGTGGGACGCGACGTTCACCAACGTGTCCTGGAGCACGTCGTCCGCGTCGTGGGCGTTTTTGCACATCCGAAGTCCGAAACGACGCACCGACGGGGCGACGTCCGCGAGGAGGCGCTCCAGTGCCTGCCGATCTCCCGCCTTGGCGCGACGTACGAGTTCGCCGGTGTCCCGTTCGTCGCCTGCTGGTTCCATGGTGTCCCCTCTAGCTCCGACGCCCACGGGAGGGAAGTCGTCCCCCAGGGGGACCGGAGGCCGGCGCAGGACCCGCGGCGGAACGCAGGATCCGCGTCGAACCCTCCCGGGCTCCAGGTGGCTCCCACCTCCGAACTCGGAAGGAGGACCGACATGGATGTGCCTCACGCGACGTGGAAAGCATCGAACCTCGGCTTCGACGCGGCGGTCGCCCGATTGCCGGAGGCCCTGAAGAAGGAAGGGTTCGGCGTGATCACGCAGATCGATCTCCAGGAGACGTTCCGCGCGAAGCTCGACGTGCCGTTCCGTCGTTACCGCATCTTCGGCGCGTGCCATCCAGGCTTCGCGCACCGCGCGGTGTCGGCGGAACCGCGCATCGGAGCGCTCCTGCCCTGCAACGTGGTCCTCTACGAAGACGACGAGGGACGCACGATCGTGGGCGCCGTGGACCCGATGCAGACCCTCGGTCGCCTCCCGGGAGCCTCGGAAGGACCCGTCGCCGAACTCGCCCGCGACGTCGCCGCGCGGCTCGGGCGTGTCCTCGAGGACCTCGGAGGCTGACCCCCACCGGGCGTGGCCCGCCCGTTGCTACCCGTCGAACGCGGACCCACGCAGGTCCCGGAGGAACGTCATGGCCAGAAAGCGCATCGTGGTGATCGGGGGAAGCTTCGCGGGGATGACCGCCGCCATCGAGCTCCAGGAGCGGCTCGGGGATCGGCACGAGGTCGTGGTCCTCTCGAAGGAGAAGGACTTCCTCTTCATGCCGAGCCTCATCTGGGTCCCGTTCGGACTCCGTCAACGCGAGGACATCGCGTTCCCATTGGCGCCGGTCTTCGCCAAGAAGGGAGTCGGGTTCCTGAACGTCGAGGTGACTCGCATCGATCTGCGGGAGCGGGTCGTGCACGACGCGGGCGGGGAGAAGACCGCCTACGACTACCTCGTGATCGCGACGGGACCCAAGCTCGACTACGACGACGTTCCGGGTCTGGGGCCCCGTGGATTCACGCAGTCGATTTTCTCGTGGAACGACGCGGTCCGGGCCCGGGAAGCCTTCGAGCGCTTCGTGGCCGAACCGGGACCGGTGGTGGTGGGCGGGGTCCAGGGAGCCTCCTGCTTCGGTGCGGCGTACGAGTTCCTCTTCAACATGGCGCACCAGTTGAAGAAGCGGGACCTGCACACGCGCGCGCCGCTCACCTACGTCACCGCCGAGCCCTTCCTCGCCCACTTCGGCATCGGGGGATTCGGCAACGGCACGGCGATGACGGAAGCGTTCTTCCGTCATCTCGGAATCGACGCTGTCACGAACGCGAAGGTCCGCGAGTTCACGAAGGACGAAGTGCACCTCGAGGACGGCCGGCGACTCCCGTTCAAGTACGCGATGTTCGCTCCCCGGTTCCTGGGCGTCGACCCGGTCCGTGCGCTCACGGAAATCACGACGCCCACCGGATTCGTGAAGGTGAACGATCACTACCAGACCACGACCCATCCCGAGGTGTTCGCCGCGGGCGTCGCCGTCCAGGTCGATCCGCCCCACGCGACACCGGTTCCTTGCGGTGTGCCGAAGACCGGATACCTGTCGGAGGAGATGGCTCGCGCCGTGGCCCACAACGTCGCGGCGAGCATCCGCGGCGAACGGATGATTTCCCTGCCCGCAGGCAGCATCGACGCCAAGTGCGTCCTCGATGCCGGCAACAACGGAATCATCATGACCAGCGATCACTTCCTCGAACCCCGCGACCACGCGTGGCTCGTACCCGGTCCCGAAGCCCACTGGGCGAAACTCGCGTTCGAGAAGTACTTCCTGGCGACCCACAAGCGGGGCATGGTCTGACGTCCCGTTCCACGTCGCCGAAGTTGGAACTCCTCCCGAAGTCCTCGAGGAGCACCGCCGAAAGAGCAACCGACCATGAACACGACGACCGCCGTCCTGCTCCCCACGCCGCCCGGACGCACCGAACGCATCGGAGTCGCCTACCACGGCAAGTTGACCGCGGACGACAGCCGCGCGCTCTTCGAGCTCATCGAGGAGCACGCCCGCCGGCACGAGAAAGTCCGCCTGCTCGTCGACATGCGCGACTACGGCGGCACCGAGGCGAAGGTCGCCTGGGAGAAGCTCCACCACGTGAAGGCGTCCATGCAGACCGTGGAGCGCATGGCCGTCGTCGGAGAACCCTCGTGGCTACGGATCTGGATGGGCATCGCGTCCCACTTCGTTCCGATCGAGGTGCGTCACTTCGACGCGAACCGACTCGACGACGCCTGGCGGTGGCTCGACGAGGACGATTCGAGCGGTTGAAGGACCGGGGACACCGCCGCCGATTCGTACCTCAACGCGACGTCGCCGCCGCCGTCCGAGATGGTTCGGTCGGCGTTCGCCATCCGCCGCCGAGGGCTTGATAGAGGTCGACGACGGCCTCGAACCGACGGCGCTTGGTCTCGACGAGCTCCATCTGGGCTTCGAGGGAGTCGCGCCGCGTGAGGAGGACCTCCATGTAGTCGGCACGTGCCGACTGGAAGAGGACGTTCGCGATGTCGAGCGAGTTCGCGAGAGTCGCCACCTGCTTTTCCTGGAGGTCGTAGCTCTTCTTGAGGTTGTCGAGACGTGCGAGTCCGTTGGCGACGTCGGTGAACGCCTGCAGCAGCGTGCGCTCGTAGCCGAGCACCGCCTGGATCTGCTTCGCGTTCGCGGTGCGGTACTGCGCCGTGATGGCTGCCCGGTTGAGAAGAGGTGCCGTGAGGCCCGCCGCCGCGCCGTAGAAGAGGGACTCCGGTGTGGTGACGAGGTGCTCGACGTTGAAGGAGCGGTATCCGACGCCCGCATCGAGCGTGAGGGACGGATAGAACGCCGCGCGCGCGGACTTCACGTCGAACTTGGTGGCCTCCAATTCCAATGCGGCTCGACGTACGTCCGGGCGATCGTCGAGGAGACGGGACGGCAGCCCGACGAACACGTCGTCTCGAACCGGGGCCGAGAAGTCCGTCGGGTTCCGCGACACGTGCCGCGGATACCTTCCGACGAGGAAGTTGATGCGGTTCTCTGCCTGGACCCGCTCCTGCTCCACGTCGAAGAGGCGTCCACGGTTCTTGAGGACTTCCGCTTCGAAGCGTTGGACGGCGAGCTCGGTGACGCGACCGGCTTGTTTCTCGAGCTTCACGACCTCGAGGGCCTTGGTCTGCACGTCGATCGTGCGGGTGAGGATGTCGAGCTGGGCGTCCTTCGCGACGAGCTCCCAGTACGATCGCGCGATCTCCGCGATGATCTGGGTGACCATGAAGTTCCGCGCTTCGATGCTCGCGAAGTAACGGAGGCTCGCGGCTTTCGCGGCGTCGCGGAGCTTCCGCCACACGTCGACCTCCCACGAACCGGTGAGACCGAACGTGAAGTTGCCGAGGTTCTCGGGAAGTCCGGAGCGGTCGTCGGCGGCGCCCTGGCTCGTGTACTTGCCCGGCTTCTCGACGCCCACGCCCACACCCGCGCCGAGCTTGGGCAGGTATTCGCCTTCGCGGGCGGAGACCTCGCTCCGCGTGACGACGATCTCCTGCAACGTGGCGTTCAGCTCCTGGTTGTTCGCGAGCGCGACCCCGATCAGCGCGCGGAGATCGGGGCTCGTGAAGAACCGGTCCCACGTCGCCTGGGCGGCGGGGGTCGCCGTCGCGACGCTCGCCGCTCCGGAAGGTGCCGTACCGGCATCGGCGGTCGCTCCCGAAGTCGGATACGCGTCCGGCGTCTTCGGGGAAGGCTCCCGGGGCGCGTTCCCTTCCAGGGACGGAACGCAGCCCGGCGCCGCCACGAGGAGGGCGAGGAGGAAGGCGAAGGAACCGCTTCGTCGTGTCTCAGACATGGTGCGCCACGTCCTCGGAGAGCGGTTCGTCTTCCTCGTCGCGGATGAGGGCCTTCCCTTGGGAGAGCGTGCCGAACACGTAGTAGAGACCCGGAACGACGATCACGCCGAACACCGTGCCGAACACCATGCCGCCGAGGGCGGAGGAGCCGATGGTGCGGTTGCCGATGGCGCCCGGACCCGTCGCGAGGACGAGTGGAACGAGACCGGCGACGAACGCGAACGACGTCATCAGGATGGGTCGGAAGCGCGCTTTCGCCCCGCGGATGGCGGCCTCGGCGACCGTCGCGCCCTTCCGGTGTTCCTGCACCGCGAACTCCACGATGAGGACGGCGTTCTTCCCCAGGAGTCCCACGAGCATGACGAGACCGACCTGCGCGTAGATGTCGTTCGCGAGGCCCATGATCCGTAGGAGCACGAAGGATCCCAGGACTCCGGCGGGGAGCGAGAGGATCACGGCGAACGGCAGGAGGAAGCTCTCGTATTGCGCCGCGAGGACGAAGTACACGAACGCGAGGACGACGAGGAAGATGGCCACCGCTTCGTTCCCGCGCTTGGCCTCGTCGTAGGAGAGTCCTTCCCAAGCGATGTCGTAGCCGCGCGGGAGGGTCTTGGCGGCGACGTCCCGTACCGCGGCGATGGCGTCCCCGCTCGTGTACCCGGCGGCGGGTCCTCCGCGGATCGCCGAGGAATTGTACATGTTGTACCGGGTGACCTCGTTCGGGCCCTGGGACTTCTTCAGCGACATGAACGCGGAGTACGGCACCATCTCGCCGTGGTCGTTCTTCACGTACAGCTTGAGCACGTCGGAAGGGAACCGACGGAACTCGGCTCCGGCCTGCGTGTAGACCTTGAAGAAGTTGCCGAACCGGATGAAACCCTGTTCGTACGTGCTCCCGATGAGGATGTTGAGGTTGTCCATCGCCGTCTTGATGGACACGCCCTTCTGCATCGCGAGCTCGTTGTCGACGACGAGCTCGTACTGCGGGTAGTTGGCGGCGAAGAACGTGAAGAGACCCGTGAGCTCCTTCCGCTTGCCGAGCGCGGCCATGAAGTCCGCGTTCACCCGATCGAACTCCCGGTAATCCGTCTCGTTGTTCTTGTCCAAGAGGCGGAGCGCGAATCCGCTGGCCGCTCCGTATCCGGGAACCGCGGGAGGCTCGAAGAACTCGACGATGGCTCCGATGTCCTTCGCCTTCTCCTCGAGCTCCGCGATGATCTGCGTGACGTCGTGCTTCCGCTTGGACCAGGGCTTGAGGTTGATGAGGCAGGTTCCGGCGTTCGAACCTCGACCCTCCGTCAGGATCTCGTAGCCGGCGAGGGATGACACCGAGTCGACGCCGTCCACCTTCTTGGCGATCTCCTGGAGCTCACGGGAGACGTCGTTCGTGCGTTCGAGCGTGGAGCCTGGGGGGGTCTGCACGATGGCGTAGATCATCCCCTGGTCCTCGTTGGGCACGAATCCGGCAGGGACGATCTGGTTCAGGCGGAAGATGCCGAGGCAGAACGCTCCCAGGAGCGCGAAGGTGACGATGCGACGGTCCACGATCCTCGTGAGGAACTTCGTGTAGACGCCGGTTCCACGATCGAAGACCCGATCGAACGCCTTCAGGAACATGCCGATGGGCGTCTTCGGCTTCTTCGCGGGATCGTGGGGCTTCAGGATCATCGCGCAGAGCACGGGCGTGAGCGAGAGAGCGACGACGCCGGAGAGCACGATGGAGGCGGCCATCGTGATCGAGAACTGACGGTAGAAGATGCCGACCGGGCCCGACATGAACGCGACCGGTACGAACACGGCGGTCATCATGAGCGTGATGGCGATGACGGCGCCGCTGATCTCGCCGAGGACCTTGCCGACGGCGGCGTAGGGCGAGAGGTGCTCTTCCGCCATTTTCACGTGCACGGCCTCCACGACGACGATCGCGTTGTCGACGACGATGCCGATGGAAAGGACGAGCGCGAACAGCGTGATGAGGTTGATGGTGATGCCGAACATCTGCATGAAGATGAACGTGCCCACGAGCGAGACCGGGACGGCCAGGATGGGGATGAGCGTCGAGCGCCAGTCGCCCAGGAAGACGAACACCACGAGCGCGACGAGGACGAACGCCTCGGCCAGCGTGTGGAGGACCTTCTCGATCGACGCGTCGAGGAAGCTCGAGACGTCGTAGTTGATCTCGTAGTCCATGCCGGCGGGGAAGGAGCTCTTCTTGAGCTCCTCGAGCTTCGCCTTCACGTTCGCGATGACCTCGCTCGCGTTGCTTCCGTACGTCTGCTTGAGGACGATGGCGGCGGAAGGGTTGCCGTCGAGGTTCGAGTAGATGTCGAAGAACTCACTGCCGAGTTCGACTTCGGCGACGTCCTTCAGGCGGAGGTTCTCGCCCGCTTCGTTCGCCCGGAGGATGATGTTCTCGTACTCGGAGGGCTTGTTGAAGCGCCCCTTGTACGTGAGCACGTACTCCAGGGACTGCGCGTTCTTGCCCGTCGCTTGCCCGAGACGGCCGGGCGATCCGATGACGCTCTGCTCGGAAATCGCCTTCATCACCTCTTCGGTGGAGACGTTGTACGCCCGCATCCTGTCGGGGTTCAGCCAGACGCGCATGGCGTACTGACGCGACCCGAGGATGCGCGTCTGTGCGATGCCGTCGACGCGACTCAATTCCGGGAGCAGGTTCGCGTTCGCGAAGTTGTAGAGGAACTTCTGGTCGGTGTCCTTCGCGGAGCCGTAGAGGTTCACGTACATCAGCATGCTGGGCTGCACGCGATTGACGATGACGCCTTCGAGCTGCACGAGTGCCGGGAGCCGGTTCAGCACCTGGTCGATGCGGTTCTTGACGTTGACGACCGCCTGGTTCGGATCCGCGTCGAGCTTGAAGACGACCTGGATGGTCGCCTCGCCGGCGCTCGTGGCGTCGGAGATCATGTAGCTCATGTCGGGCACGCCGTTGATCGACCGCTCGAGGGTGATGAGCGAGGACTGCACGAGGACGTCCGCGCTGGCTCCCGGGAAGGTGAGCGACACCATCACGCGAGGGGGAGAAATTTCGGGGAACTGCGAGACGGGGCGCGTCCGCATCGCGAGCAATCCCACGAACACGAGGACGATCGACAACACCATCGCCAACACCGGGCGATGGATGAACTTGGTGGTGAGCATCGGTCAGGCCTCCGAGGAGACGGGTCGATCCGGGTGGGACGCGACGGCGGACGACGAACGGTCGTGTCCGCGTGGGGGAATCATTCCGCCGGCACTTCGAGGTGTCCGAGCACCTCGGCCGCGGGTTTGAAGTCGACGCCGATCGAGGAGCCGTCGTGCACCTTGCGGAGGCCGTCGACGAGGATGCGATCGCGCTCCTCGAGGCCGGTTTTCACGAGGAACACGTGCGGCAACTCGGCGGCGACGGTCACCTCTCGCTGGTGGACGACGTTCTTGTCGTCGACCACGTAGACGAACTTCTTGTCGAGGACGTCGAACGTCGCCTTCTGCGGGATCACGAGCGCCGCCTTCGCGGGGACCGTCATGAGGATCTTGCCCGTTTCCCCGTGACGCAGGAGGCCTTTGGGATTCGGGAACGCCGCCCGGAACGCGAGGTTGCCCGTCTCGTTGTTGAAGTCGGCCTCGATGGTTTCGACCTTGCCGGTCTGGTCGAAGACCTCGCCGTTCGCCATGAGGAGCTTGACCGGCTGGGGCGCGCCGGTCTGGACGTGGGCCTTGTACGCGAGGTACTCGGCCTCGCTGACGTTGAAGTAGACCCACACCGTCCGGTTGTCGGAGAGCGTCGTGAGAAGATCTCCCTCGGCGACGAGACTTCCGAGCCTCACGTGGAAGCGACCGACGATGCCTTCGAAGGGTGCACGGATTTCGGTGAGCGACTTGTGCGTGGACGCGACGGCGACCTCCGCCTTCGCCTTGGCGAGTTTGGCGGTCGCGAGGGAGAGCTCGTTCGGGGAGACGACGTTCTTGTCCGCGAGGATCTTGGTGTTCGCGAGTTCGATCGCGGTGAGATCCGCCTCGGCCTCCGCCTTCTTCACCTCGGCCTGGTAGACCATCGGCATCAACTGGAACATGCGCTTGCCGGACGGCACCGCCTGCCCTTCGTCGACGAACACGCCCTGGAGGTAGCCCTTCTCGAGCGCGCGGAGTTCGATGTGTTGGATCGCCCGGACCTGGGCGACGTACTCTTTCGTGAGCTCCTCGTCCTTCCGGACGGGGTTGGTCACGAGGTACCGCGGGGTCTCTTCCTGGGCGTGGGATTCACGGTGGCAGCCCGACGTCGCACATGCGGCGACGAGGACGAACGACGAGAGCGTACGGATCATGGGTCCTGGACACGTCCGCGCGCCACACCGTCATGGACGGAGCGCCGGACGTCGCGAGAGCCGGGAAAGCGACGGGCGGGGTGAGGCCGGGCTCAGACGCCGGACGACGGCGGACCGCGAGGCAGTCCCGTTCGTCGGAGGGTGCGCGACGTGTCGCGGGACGATCGGATCGTGACGGCTGCGCGGACTTCGCGTGGAACGACGACGGGGAGGAACCCGACGTTCCGCGCGGACGCGAACTCGAGGTCCACGTCCTCCTCTTCGAGCTCCGACACGAGATCCCGTGGGTCGGTGACGCTCGCCGGGACGGGGGAGCGCCACTCGGTTCGACCCGCGTCGGCCGCGGCCGCGAGGACGAACGAGGCAAGGCGAGGAACGGGATTCGGAGTCGATCGGGACGTGCCGAACAGGGCCGCGAACGCGAAGGCGAGCGCCATCGCGAAGGTCGCGAAGCGGGCACTCTTTCCGCCGTTCGGACGCATGCGGGACATCCTCGATCCTGTAGCGGCACACGTGCGTCCGGGCAAGTCCCGGAGCCCGTGCGACACGCGCCCACGCGCCCATTCCCGGAAGATCCGGAGCTCGACCGTGGTGGAGCACTTCATGAACGAGGACGACGTCCGACGCCGTGAGCCCGCGCCGACGTCCGCACGGAGCTTCGCCGGCGAGGTCGCACGGATCGCGGACGTCGTGGCGACGAATTCACCCGCATCGTCGCGATCGTCGAGCTCGGTCGCGGGGACGGCGCAGGACGGTCCCGGACGTACGGGCTTCGCGGACGCGGACGTCGCTCGAGTCGTCCCCCACTCCCCGCATTTCGAGCGACGTCGCCCCTCCTCCCCGACCTTTTCCCACCGACTTCCCGCGGGCGTTGGTACGGTCCGCGCGTGGCCACTCCTTCCCGGTTGGACGTTCTTCGTGGCGCCGAACGCGTCGGCGCACAGCGCGGCATCGACGCGCTGTCCCTCGCCACCGTGGCCGCCGAATGTGGCACGACCACGGCGACCGTCGCGTCCTTCTTCCACGACGAGACGACGCTCCTCGACGCGGTCCTCGAACGCCACCAGACGCCCTACGAGCGTCGCTGGGAGGAGATCTTCGACACGATCGAGACGCCACGCGACGCGCTGCGCCTCCTCGTCCGGACGATGGTGGAGAAGGTGGACGACGAGGACGGTGGCGCGGCCTACGTGTCGATCGCGTCCCAGATGACGACGAGCCCGCGCTTCACCTTGGCGGGTCGTCCCGCGACGACGACGCCCACGGCGCTCCGACTCATCGGCAAGCTCACGAGCCACACGGCCCTTCCGTTCGAGCTCATCCCGGTGCGCTTCGACCGGTTCGCGATGGTGCTCTTCGGCTCCGTCGCGTCGTGGAGTCGCCTCGGAGCCGCGCGATCCACCCGCGAGCTGTTCGTCGAGGAACTCGTCGATTGCCTCGCCTACATGGGACTGGCGGCACCGACCGACGACGTCCGTCGACGACTCGAGTCGTGACGCCGGTCTCCCGTCCGGAAACGCGCAGAATCGCCCAGCGGACGCGCGATGCTGGTAGGCTCGAACGACCGGTGAAGCGCAAGGATCAAAAGGTCGCGACCCGCGCGCGCATCCTCGAAGCGGCCAAGAAGGTGCTCCGGGATCGCGACGAACGGGACGCCTCCATCCAGGAGATCGCGGCCGAAGCCGGCACCTCCGTCGGAGCTCTGTACGTCCACTTCGTCAGTCGCGAAGGTCTGGTCGACGCCGTGGTCGCCGATCTCCACGGGGAATTCATCGGACGGTTCCGCGAACGTCTGCTCGGCCAGACGAGTCGGAGCGTGACGAACGTCCTCCGGGACGTGGCGACGTTCTACGTCGCGGCCGTGCGCGAAGCGCGCGGCTTCGTGCCGCTCCTCGCGAGCCACTCGGCGCGGACGGCCACCGCGGACGTCGTACGGGTCGGCGGCGGTGCGGCGCCGGTGATCCAGATGCTCAACGCGACGATGGTCTCGGTGTCGGCGCGTGTCCCGGTCAGCGGAGATCTCGCGCTCCTCGTCAACGTGATCGCGTCGGTGTGGCGCGGCGTCGCGATCTCCGCCTGGTCGCGGCCCAAGAGCGACGATCCCGTCATCGCCGAGACGCTCGCCCAGATGACCGTGGCGCTCCTCGTCCGCGCGAATCCCGAGCTCCTCGAACTCGACGGTCGGGCCGTGTCGCGCGCCATGGTCCAGTACCTGAAGCAGGTCCCGGTGCCCTGATCGCACGGCACGGCCCTCCCGCCGTCGCGCCCTTCAGCGCTGGGCGCCGGTGTTCGTGTCGATGCGGACGAGATTCGGCGCCAAACCCCCACGGTAGGTCCTGAACTCCCCTGCCACGAGCAGCCGCGTACCGATCGCCGCGATCCTGTAGGCCGAGTTGTCGACACCGTTCCCCGGGCCGCGCATGACGAAGGACGTGTCCAAGGCGCCCGTCGTCATGTCGAGCTTCGCGATGCCGCCGAGCGCGTCCGGAACGCCGTCGAACCACTCGATCTGACCCACGACGTACACCGACGAACCCTGCACGAGGAAGTCGTAAACGTCGCTGTCGAATCCCTTGTTCGGTCCGTGCGGCGAGAACACGGCGTCCAACGCGCCCGTCGTGAGGTCCACCCTCGCGACCTTGTGCGCCGAGTTCTGCACGCCCCTGTAGTGATCGAAGCCGCCACCCACGAGGAGGGACGTGCCCGAGACGTGGAGGACGTTCACGTCGTCGTCGAATCCGTTCGCCGTGGCGCCGGGAGGCGAGAAGGTCGTGTCGAGGGCACCGGAAACGAGGTCGAGCTTCGCGAGGCGCCGGGCCGAATCCTGCTCGCCGCGGTACGCGGTGAACGTGCCACCGACGTACAGGGACGTTCCCGCGGTGGCCAGTGCCGTCACCCCCTGGTCGAAACCGTTGGCGGTGGTTCCGGGTGGGCTGAACGCCGTGTCGAGCGCTCCCGAAGTCACGTCCATCTTCGCCAAGTAGTTCGCAGAATTGGCCGAACCTCGGTACGTGGTGAAGTACCCTCCGGCGTAGACGGAATTTCCGGACACCGCGACGGCGCTCACCACTTGTTCGAAGCCATTGGCCGTTCCGCCCGGCGGGGAGAACGTCGTGTCGATCGCGCCGGTCGTGAGATCGAGCTTCGCGAAGCGTCGTGCGGACTGCGCCGTACCCCGGTATCCGGTGAACGCACCGCCCACGTAGAGTGCGTTCGCGGACGCGGCGAACGCATAGACGTCACCATCGAACATCGTGCCGTCCCCCATGAAGGCGGGGACGAGCTCGTAGCGGACGTCGTCGACCTTCGCGAGGCCGCCCGCGCGGAAACCGGCGTAGTGCGTGAAGCGTCCGCCGACGGCGAGATCCGTTCCGTTGGCCGCGAGGGCCTGCACCGATTCGTCCTTCGCGAATCCACGGGCGGTGTTCCCGTTCGGGTGGAAGTTCGTGTCGAGCATCCCCGTCGACGCGTCCAACTTCGCGAACGACGACCCCGATCGCGACACACCCCGCCACGCATCGAAGCTGCCGCCGACGAACACCGACGAGCCCGAAACCGCGATGGCCTGGACCCTGCCGTCGAACCCGACGTCGGTTCCGGTGACGGAATGGAACGTGGTGTCCAGGTTCCCCGTGGTCGCGTCCAGCTTGGCGAAGTTACGCACCTTGTCGGTCACGCCACGGTACGACTCGAACTCGCCGCCGACGAAGACCGAACCCCCGGACACGGTGAGGGCGCGCACGAAGGGTGACGCGCCGTCGAGTCCCGAATCGTGTTTCGTGAACGTGGTGTCGAGGGCTCCCGAGATTCGATCGAGCTTCGCGATGCGACGTGCGGAACCTCCGACGGAGCGGTACGCGTTGAAACCTCCGGCGGCGTACAGGGAGTTCCCGTCGACGGCGAGCGCGGCGACGGTGCCGTCGAAGCCGTTCGCGCCCGGAGGAGAGAACGTCGTGTCGAGGACTCCGGTCGTCGGGTGCAATTTCGCGAGGTGCGAGATCACGTCGGCCTGGCCGCGGTAGGGGCGAAGGAAGCCGCCCACGTACACCGCGTCGGCCGTCACCGCGAGGGCGTTGACCAAGTAACCCTGCCCGAACCCGTTCGCGTTCGCGCCCGGGGGGCTGAAGGTGGTGTCGAGGGCGCCGCTGGATTCGTCCAGCTTCGCGATGCTCATCGCCGCGTCCGCGACCCCGCGGTACCCGGTGAAGAAGCCGCCGACGTAGACGGACCCGTTGGAAACGGCGATCGCGGAAACGCTCGCGCGGCCTCCCGAGAAGACGCTCCCGACGCGCGTGAACGTCGTGTCGAGGGCGCAGGTGGTCGCGTCGATCTTCACGAGACCTGGCGTGTCCTGCCCCTTGTACTTCGTGAATTCGCCGCCGACGTACCACGCGTTCCCCGAGCGCGCGATCGCGTTGACCGTGCCCTCGAATCCGGAGCCGAGATCGCAGCCGCTCTTCACCGCACCGTCCGTGGAAAGGATGCCGAATCGGGGGAGGAGCGTGCCGTTGACCGCGGTGAATTCGCCCCCGAAGAACCACGCTCCCGGCGCGTGGTGCATGGCGAACACGGGACCGTTCGTCCGGAACGTGAACGGAAGCTCGGCCATGCCCCCGTCGGCGTCCGCACCGCCGTCCGCGATCGGACCTCCGTCGCTCGTCGATCCGTCGACGCCGCCACCGTCGGAGGTCGTCGCGTCCTTGCCTCCCGCGTCGATCGACGTCGCCCCGTCGGCGCCGCCCGCGTCCCCGGATCCGCCTTCGGACGACGCGCCCCCGTCGGACGTGCCGTCTCCGTCCCCGCTACCGCCACCTCCACACGCCGCCAAGGCGAGCGCGGTGAAACCCCATGCCCCAAGCCAACTCCGAATGCGGATGCCCATCGAACCCTCCGGAAAACCAAGTGAACCCGCGTCTTGAACGCGGTTCAGTGAATTCTACTTCCCTCTCGGACGCAAAGAAACCGATTGCCGACCGTTCGGTCGGGCGTTCGGATCCGTTCGCCTACAGCCCCATGAATGCGGACGGGAGCCGCCCGCAGTCCCCGCATCCCTCCGTGAACGTCAGAACGCTCGACGGACGATCGTGTTCACGCCCTGGTCCTTCTTCGCTCGCACCGAGGCATCCCTCGCCGCCGCCTCGGTCCCGAAGGTGCCCGTGACGACCACCCAGTGGCAGCAGAAGAGGCCCGGTGTCGTACGGCTGTCCACGATCGCGGCGCCTTCGAATCCCTTCGAGCGGAGCTTCGTGACGAGCGCCTCGGCGCGGACGCGCCCGGAGGCGTCGGCGATGGGGATCGATTCGGCGACGAGGACCCAGGGGGATCCCACTTCGGGCGTCGTCCGTTCGCGATGGGCGTCCTTGCCGTCGAGCATGACGACGGCACGTCGATCGGACTCCGACGGCGCGTCCCCTCCGCCGTTCGCATCCCGCGTCGTGGGTCTCGAGCGGAGGGCACGAAATCGATGGAGCGTCACGTGGTCGTATTCTTCGGTGGTCCCCTTCGGCGCCACGAAGGGGTGCGTCGTCGCGTCGAAGTAACCCTCGACGACGAGGGTCTCGGCCACGTTCGCGGGACGCGCCGTGTCCGCCCACGTGACGTCCACGAACGCGCCTCCCGTGACCGGACTCGTGCCCACGTAGGTCTCCGGGCAGATGCATCCCCATCCGGGGCCGTGACGCGTGACGGGCATGCGAACGAGTTCCGCCGACGTCGCGGCCCGGCGCACCCGTTCCTTCACCCACGCGATCGTTCCTTCGACGTCGTCCGACGTGTCGAGGCCCGCGTCCGTCGGGGCACGCCACGCATCGTCCGGAGACTCCGCGGACGGCGTCGACGACGGCGCGTCGACGACGCTCGCCGTCGCCCCCGGGCTCGGGGACGTGGAGGGCGCGGTGACGACGACGGTCGGCGTCTTGGAGTCGCCGGTCGCCGGGGCAGGATCGTGCCGTCGACCGCATCCCGAAGCGAGACCGAGGGCGAACACGAACGTGGCGAAGGTTCGCGAGGAGCGGAGGGAAGGCACGGACGTCACCCGGAGGAGGGTATCCGAACGCGGCTGCGTCATGGGTGACTCGAGGACCTGCACCGCGCCGCCTCCGACGACACAGTCGCCACGTCGAACGATCGGCGAAATGGCCCGCGTTCCCCTTCGGACCCCGGGGCACACCCGTTGCACTCCCGCGCGAAACGATGCGTCTTTCGCTTTCCTCCTTCGGTTTCGTCGCGTTCTCTTCCCTCGCTCTCGTCCACTGCGCGACAGGCGCCGTGACCGCACCGGAAGGTTTCGTCGACGGCGAGGACGACGGGAACGACGCGGGAGCGAATCCGTTCGAGAACCCGATCGAAGGAAAGGGGGCGACGGACGGCGCGGCAGGGATCGCGAAAGACGGTGCCGCCGACGGACGGACGCCGGATCCGACCGACGGCGCGACGTCGTCGGACGGGAGCGCCTCCGACGCGGGGACGACGTCCGACGCGGGCCCGACGTCGGACGCGACGACGTCCCCCGATTCGGGCACGGCACCGGACACGGGCACGACGATCGACGCCGGCAACGCGTCCGATTCCGGTGGAACACCCGACGCGACGACGACCCCCGACGCGGCGGCGCCCGTCGATTCCGGTTCCACGCCCACGCCGGACGCGGCACCGCCCGTGGACGCGGGAACCCCGAACGGACCGTGTGGCCCGGGCACGTACCGCTGCAACGGATCGTCCGTCGAAATCTGCAACTCGAGCGGCTCCGCGTGGCTCACGACGGCGACGTGTGCCGTCAGTTGCACCGCGGGCTTGTGCACGGGAGCGTGCGCACCCGGACAGAAGCGATGCAACGGTCGGAACCTGGAGACGTGCGCGGCGTCCGGCACGGTCTGGGGCGTGACGGAGTCCTGCGCGTCGTCCTGCGACTTCGCGACGGCCCAATGTGCGCTCACGGACCTCGTCGTCGCGACGGACACCGACAAGAACGGCGTCGTGGTCGTGGACGGTCCCGTCATCGTCCGCTCGGGCGCCACGCTCTCGTCGTCGCAGGGCGACCTCACGATTCGCGCGTCGTCGATCACCGTGGAACTCGGCGCGAGCATCACCGTCGCGCCGACCTCGTACAGCACCCGCGGTATGGCCTCACCCACGAACAGTTCCTACTGCGGCGCCGGCGGAGGCGGTTACGGGGAGACCGGGGGTTCGACCGGCAGCGCATGCGGCTACCGGGGAGGCGCGGCCTACGGTTCGGCGACGGACACGATCGTCGAACCTGGATCCATGGGCGGTCCCACCGGTAGCAACTCCACCTTGGAAGGGGGCAAGGGCGGTGGCGTCCTCCGTCTCCTCGCCGACGTCATCGACGTGTCGGGCACCGTCACGGCGAACGGCGCGGCCGGCACGCCGCTCCCCAGCTACGGCGGATCCGGCGGCGGATCCGGCGGCGGCATCCTGTTCGCGGGCAAGACCGTCCGGGTGTCCGGCAACGTCTCGGCTTCGGGCGGTGCGGGGGCTTACTCCTCGCAAGCGTCCTACGCAGGGGGCAACGGATCTCCGGGCCGCGTGAAGATCCTCGCTGCGACGCGCGCGATCACGGGCACCATCGTCGGCGTCCAGACCGTGGGCCTCCTTCCTCCCATGGAGATCACGTCACGCACCCACCCCGAACCCTCCCGCGTCTACAACGACGACGTCGCGACCCTCGACGTGAGCTGGAGCGAGCCGTTCCCGGCACGTCAGGGCTACTACGTGTCCGTGGCGTATCCGCCCTCCGCCGTGCCGACGCCCGCGACCGGCACGTTCGTGGCGACGGAGACCACGACCTTTCCCACGAGCACCCTCCGTGCGGGTGAGAACTACTTCCACGCGACGGCCATCGACGCGACGTCCACCGTGGGCACGGTGGAATCCACCTTCCGAATCCAGGTGAACTCCACACCCCCGACGCCCGAATCCACGAGCCATCCCTCGCCGACGACCTGGACGAACAACCGCGACGCCTTCTTTCGTTGGACGTTCCCGCAACGGGATACCGACGTACGTGGCGTCTGGTACGTCCTCGATCACTACGGCACGACCGTGCCGTCACCGGTCACGGGTACGTTCCTTCCGACGTCCCAGAAACAGCTCCTCCGGAGCGGACTCACGGACGGCATCTGGGTGCTTCACGTCGTCACGACCGACACCATGGGCTACCTCACGAAGGCTGCAGGACACGCCGTGATCCGCGTCGGTGCCGATCCCGGCAACGGAAACGTCCTCGGTCGGGTCGTCGGACCGAACTCCGCGAACGTGCAGGGCGCGACCGTCAGCATCAACAAGGGGCTCTTCCCGTCGAAGACCACCCTCGCGGACGGCAGCTACAACTTCGGCACGCTCCCCGTCGGAACCTGGGAAGTCACCGTCTCGAAGCCGGGCTTCTTCCCCGAGACGAAGACCGTGACGCTCACCGGCGCCGCCCCGAACGGCAACGTCGACTTCACGCTCGTCGCGAATCCCTGAGTCCGGTCCGTCCGTCGCCACGCCCGAGGAACCCCTTCCTCGACGCCGTCGTCGGAGGTATCGAGGAGGGAGGTCGGCGCACGTCCGATCGGGAAGGGTTCGGGTCGTCGTGGCGAGCAAGGGCCGGCCGTACCGCACGTTCGTCGTCGACGGATTCGAGATCCTCGTCGGCCGCGGCGAGGACGACAACGATCACCTCACGTTCGACGTCGCCGAGGGACACGACATCTGGTTGCACGTCGGCGGAGGAACGCCGGGAAGCCACGTCGTCGTGCGCACCCACGGCGCCGAAGTTCCGAGGACGGTGCTCGAAGCGGCAGCCTCGCTCGCGGCGTGGTTCTCGAAGGCGCGGGCCTCGAAGAAGGTCGCCGTGCACTGGTGCAAGGCTCGGGACGTGAAGAAGCCCCGCGGTGCGCCCGCGGGGCTCGTGGAAATCGCGCGCTACGAGGAAATCCGGGTCACCCCGAAGACCCTCGAAAACGCCTAGTCCCCGCAGGACGCCGACCGTCCGTCGGATCCGTGGATCCGGACGGGCACGCGTGCGAGGGTGCCGTGGTCGTCCGAGCGCGGCATGGGACCAACGTGTTCGAATCGTTCGAATCGGCGGAGGGTGGGCGTGAGCGTCGGAAACAGGAGTGCCGCGAGAGTACGGGAGTGCGGGATCGGGTTCCGGTTCGGGATCGTCGTCGGAGTCGCGGGGGTCGTCGCGCTCGTCGGGTGTCACGGCGAACCGAAACGTGGAACGCCCGGGACCCTCCCCGGGTCGGACGTCCGTGCCGACGTGACGTCGCCGCGCGCGGAGATCCCCGGGGTCGCGGACGCCGCGTCGTCGTACGACGCCTCGAAGGACGCCGTCGTGACGGCGCCCGTCGTCGTCGATTGGAACGTGGGCGCGCCGATCCGACGTGCCCTCGATCGCGATCCCTTCGAAGGGTTCGTCGCCGTCACGTCCCCGGGATCGGACGCCGGCACGGTGAAGCGCCACGTGCTCCTCGTGCCGGAGCGTGGGAATCGGACGTCCCGTTCGACCCGTGTTCCGGTGGCGTCGTTCACGAAGCTCTGGACCGCCGTCGCGACGTTCCGACTCGTGGAACGGGGTTCGCTCGGCCTCGACGACACCGTCCGGGATCGGATCCCCGAACTCGCGTCCCGCCCCTGGTCCACGGCCACTCTCCGGGAACTGATGACGCACACCTCGGCGATGCCGGAGTTCGACGAGGCCTCCGGTTACTTCGGCGACGCGTCCGTGGACCCGCGGGATCCGGTGAAGGCGATCACGCTCCGGGTACCCTCGCGACGTACGGAGGCCCGGGGCGTCTTCAAGTACAAGAACTCCGAATACGCCCTCGTCGGCGCCATGGTGTCGCGTGCGGCGGGAATGCCCGCCCACGAAGCTCTCCGCACGCTCGTCTTCGGACCCGCGGGCATGAAGGACTCGGGTCTCCTCGGGACGGACGCGGTCGCCGTCGACACGTCGTCCCTCGGCCACGTCCGCGCGGCGAATTTCTTCGCCGCGGGCGCCGGATACTCCACCGCCGACGACTTCCTCGCGTTCTTCGAGGCTCTCTCGGGTTCCACGCTTCTCGGAGCCGAGTCCAAAACCACGCTCTTCGACGGTTCGAAAGCGCGCGGGTGGGGTGCGTACGGATGTTGGGCGATGCCCTTCGCGCGGGACGCCGGAACGGCGACGCTGGTCGAACGCCAAGGGGCCCTCGGGACCGCGAAGATCTTCTCCGCGTTCTTCCCCGAGAGCGGCGAAGCCGTCGTCGCGTGGACACGCCGCGACGTCGACTTCGGACATCCTTACCAGGGTCGTGGACTCGGCCACCGCCTGACGTCCGTGCTCGGTCCGTGATCGCGCCGACGACGTCGACCCACAAACGCGAAACGGGCACCCGAAGGCGCCCGTTCCGTACACGCGAAGTCGAGGAACGCGTCAGGCCGCGGCAGGCGCCGCGCTCAATCGCGTCGAGACGTAGTCGGCGAAGTCGCCGTTCACGTTCGAGAGTTCGAGGTCCTTTTCGGCGGACTTGAGCTTCATGCTGAGCGTGAAGACGCGGACTTCGCCGCCGCCCATGGCCTTCGAGGTCATCTGCGTGAGCGCGGAGACCTTCTCCTGCTGCATGCGGTTCACCACGATGTCCTCGAGGCTCAACACTTCGACGGGCCCCGTCGAGCTCATGATCTGACCCATCGAGGTCGTCATCTTGAGGATGCGGCCCCGGCTGGTGACGATGAACTCGTGGGTCATCACCTTGATGAAGCTCCGGGTGATGGGGAAGTTCTCGCGGAGGAGCGACTTCCACCAAGGCATCATCTCGATCCCGGACCCGCGAATCTGGATTTGCTCGTCGCCCTCCAGGGCGCCCTGCCAACGTTCGCGCTCGGCCTGGGCGAAGCCTTCCATCATGCCTCCGCCCGCCGCCTTACCCTTCTGGTACATGCGGAAGTAGAAGAAGCCGAGACCCCCGAATACGGCGAGCATGAAGAACACGGAATAAAGCATTCGAACCCTCCGATGCGCCGTGCCGTGCGACCACCGCAAGCTGGCGTCGATCGAAGGTAGCGAGCGGTCCAGGGACGTGTGCGAGCGACAGCGTCTCCACCGTCGATTTGTGCGCGAGGACGTGCGCGTGTGCGGGGACGGGGAACGCACCTCCCACCTCGGGTCATGCACTCTACACGCATCGCGTCGGAACGATTCCGTGGAGTTCGCGGCGCGCCGACGCGGGTCGTCGTGGCATGGGGCGAAGGGCCCGGGACGACCCGACTCGGGGGGCGGGCCTCAGGCCGCGAGGGGCGAACGTCGGCCCAGCGTCCGTTCGACGTCGGCTTCGAGGGCGTCGAGGAGCGCGATCGCCGAGCGCGCGTCGGGCAGACCCGCGCACGCGCGCAGCGAAGGATCGGGTTCGGCGGAGAGTTCGGCGCGGAGCGTACGGAACGCGGATCGTCGCGTGGCATCGAGCGTCGCCCGGAGGGACGCGTCGGCGAGACCGAGCACGAACCGGTGAACGTCCCACGCGAGTCCGGCGTGGAAGGTCTCCTCGTCGGCGATGGCGATCATCGCTTCGGCGATCTCGGGGTCGGTGGCCGTGTCCCGCTGGTGCGCGGCGACGAGGGCCGCGAACGTCTCGCGGACGCACCCTTCGATCACGTTCTCGACGGCGAACTCCTCGAACGTGCGTGCGCGCGGTTCCGAGACCTGAACGCGGGGAACGACGGCGCCGTACTTCTTCGCGAGGCGCGCCATGGTGCGCGCGTGGCGGATTTCGTCCGCGCGTGAACGGTGTGCATCGTCGACGAGCCGTGCCGATGCTCCGAAGGCGCGGAGTTCCATGGCGAAGCGCTCGAACGCGACGACGGCCGCCGCTTCGAGGTGCGCGGCGTCGGCGAGCCAAGCCGCCGTGGGCGACGGCTGGACGACGGCGTCCTTCTTCGCGAGGCCGTCGGGGCGACGCCCTTCGATGCACCCGGGGTTGCCCCGTTGGAGCACGACCTTCTCCAGGCCGACTTCGTTCCCGTCGGGATCCACACGCACCTTGAACTGCACCACGTCGTCGCCGGCTCCGCAGCCGTCGCCCGACGTGTAGAGGACCTCGTACCCGCCACCGGGAAGTTTCTTGGTGGCGACGGGCGGACGGTACGTCGAGCACGGCTTGTCACGGTCGCCGAGCACGGTGAGGAGGATCGCCTCGCCCGGCGTGTCGATCGTCCCCAGGAAGGCCACGAGCTCCGCACGTGTCGTGAGTACGCGGTTCGTGCCGCCGTCGCGCGCGACGAAGTACTCGACGAGGCTGATCTGTCCGACGGTCTTCCAGCCCTCCTTCGAGCGCACGCACTTCAGCGTGGCCTCGCAATTCGGGACGGCGTTGCCGCCCGTGCAAGGGTCTCCGGATCGGTACTCGAGGGACGAGGCGTCGCCGCAACCCGCGTCCGTGCCCGTCCCGAAGTTCAGGAAGTCGCGACGGTAGAGGAGGACGGCCGTGGCCGATGCCGGGTGGATGTCGGCGACGAGGTTGAAGCCGCCCGGCGCCTTGCACGCGTCCACGCTGGGTGTCGCGAACTCCGTCGCGTCGATGGGCGGTCCGCCGTCTCCCGGAAACGTTCCGCCATCGGTGCGGGTCGACGCGTCGGACGGGTCGAGGATTCCTCCGTCGTCGGTCCGACTCGCGTCGGGGGCGTTCGCGGAGTCCGCGGTCGTGCCGCCACACGCGGCGACCCCGGCGACTCCGGAAAGCGCCACGGTGGACAGGACGCGCGCGAACAGGGGACCGAGGACGAGACGGGCAGAATTCATGGTCCCGGAGGAGAGCATGGACCGTGCCCGACGGGGGCCCTTCCTTCTCGTGGAATTCGGTGGATTTTACGCGGATTTCCAGGCGCAACCTGGCACACCCCGATGACGGGCCGGTCACGGTGAGCTACAGCGATCGCCGTGCGCTACGAAGGTCGCCTCTACAGGCCCCCGTCCGAAGCCGACGCCCTCATCGTGCAGGCGACGATCGGATGCTCGTGGAACCACTGCACCTATTGCGACATGTACCGGGACAAGACGTTCCGCGTCCGTGAGCTCGCCGACGTCCTCGAGGACCTCGATCGCGCGGGGAATTCGGTGGGCGCGGAGGTCACGAAGCTCTTCGTGGCCGACGGCGACGCGCTCGTCCTCCCCATGGACCATTGGCTCCCGATCCTCGATCGCGCGCGTCTCCGCTTCCCGAACCTCCGACGGGTGTCGGCGTACGCGATGGCCCGGAACGTCCTCGCGAAGACCGACGCCGAACTCGCACGCCTCCGCGAGGCCGGGCTGTCGCTGCTGTACGTGGGTCCCGAATCCGGTGACGACGTGACGTTGAAGCGCATCGCGAAGGGCGACGACGCAGCGTCGCACGTCCTCGCGGCGCGGCGTGCCCACGGAGCGGGAATGGCCATCAGCGTGATCGCGCTCCTCGGCATCGCCATGGAGCGGAGTCACGAACACGCGATCGGGACCGCCGACCTCGTGACCGCCATGGATCCGGAGTTCTTCTCCGCGCTCACCGTGACGATCGTCCCCGGCACTCCGCTCGCCAAGCTCGCGTCGAAAGACCGCTTCGAGGTTCCCCCGGTGCCCGCGCTCTTGGCCGAACTCCGCACCATGGTCGCGAACGCGAAGCCCACGAAGGCCACGTTCCGCACGAACCACGCGTCGAACTACCTGCCCCTCGCCGGAGTCCTGCCGACCGATTCGGCCCGCATCGTCTCCGTGATCGACGCGGCGCTCGACGGACGGTTGCCCCTCCGGCAGGAATGGATGCGCGGGCTCTGAGCCGTCGCGATCAGCCGTCGAGTTTCGCGGCGAATTTCCGGATGGACGTGACGTTCCGTGCGGTCATGGGTCCACCGAGGGTGCGCGCGAGGACGCGCGGTTGGATCGTCGTGTCGAGGGACTTTCCGACGATCCTCCAGTGCAGCTCCGCACCGTCGACCACGATCGTGTCCGTCGCGTTCGAGATGGCCTCGAGCGCGCGCTTCGTCGCCTTGCCCGGCGCGGAGCGGAGCATCGCCACGTGGTGCGTGTGCTTCGACGTCACCTCGAAGGGGCACGCCTTCGCGAGACGTCGAACGTCGTCCTCCGTCCGCAGGAACACGGTCACCGGAAATCCCAGCGCGGCCGTGAGACGCTTTTCCAGGGTCGCTTCCGGAAGGACCTTCGTGGACGTGAACACCACGTTGCCGCTCGCGATGAAGGTCCACACGTCGCTCGTTCCCAGGTCCTCGAACGCACGCTTCAGGTCCACCATCGTCACGCGATGGCCGCCCACGTTGATGCTCCCGAGGAACGCGACGCGACGAGGCATGGGTACCATTCGAGCACGGGGCCGAATCCGTGTCGCGGCCCCGGCACTCGCACCGGTCGCCGCGGGCTCCGTCGGATTCGGGACGGACGTCTTCCACGTGAGGTAGATTCTCGCCCATGAACTTCCGCGCCCGTCCGCTCGCCACAGGTCTCCTGACGCCCGCGTTCCTCGCCCTGATCGGGGGCGCCGTCGCCTGTTCGTCGAACGAGAGCGCGCCGCCTTCCGACGCGGGCGCCGAGGCGTCCGAGAGTGCGTGCACCGTCGCGAAGGGTGCCGCCGTCGGTCAGGATTGTTGCGCCGCGCACGGCTCGGAAGCCTGCGCCACCGGCGCGTTCTGCGCCGCCTACGACGGTCGGAAGACCACGGGCTGCTACGCGAACAAGTCGCGCACGAAGGGCCAATCGTGCGCCTCCGACATCGAGTGCGAGTTCACGTGCGACCCCGCGACGAAGACGTGCGCGGGTCCGAAGGCGAAGGCCATCGTCGTCGCCCGTATCGGCGACGGCGGACACACGCCCGCGGAGTGCAAGCTCGGCTCGAACGTCGATTGGGTCACGGTCGGGACCTTCGGACCCGACGCGCCGGTCGTCGACGGGGAAGCACGCGACGGTCGCACGATCACGGTCCAATGTGCGGTGTCGAAGTCCGCGGACAAGTTCGACGTCACGATGCGCGCCGCGATCGGCGGTGGTGCGAGCGTCGAGGTCGCCGGCAGGTTCGATCCCGTCGACGTCGCGGCCGACGCCGGACCGACCGTCCAGAACGGCGTCAAGGGCACGTACGCCCGCGGCACGGAGTCCTACACGCAATCGGACTGCGTGATGACCTTCGGCTCCGCGACGATGGGCATCGCGTCGGGGCGCTTCTGGGGCACGCTCGACTGCGCGAACATCAAGGACGCGACGAGTGGCCAGGTGTGCAACGCCCACGCGACGCTGCGGTTCGAGAACTGCGCGTTCTGAACCGCGTCGCGTCGCGCACGATCACTTCTGGATGACCTGGACCTCGACGTCGAGATCCACCTTGTCGCTCACGAGCACGCCGCCGGCTTCGAGCGCCTGGTTCCAGGTGAGACCCCAGTCGCTGCGCTTGAGCGACGCCGTCGCGGTGAAGCCGAGGCGCGCGTTGCCCCAAGGATCCTTGCCCGATCCGGTTTCCGTCACGTCGAGCGTCAGCTCGCGGGTCACGTCGCGGATCGTGAGGTCTCCCACCAGGGCGTACTTGCCCTTGCCCGTCGCTTCCACGCGCTTGCTCTTGAACACCATCTTCGGGAACTTCTCGGCGTCGAAGAAGTCGGCGGAACGGAGGTGGTTGTCCCGCGCGGTCTCGCGCGTGTCGATGCTGGCCGTGTCGAGGCTCACTTCGACCGTGGACTTCGCGGGGTTCGCGGCGTCCCACGCGAGCGTGGCGGACCACGTCTTGAACTGGCCCCGCACCTTCGCGAACATCATGTGGCGGACGGTGAAGCCGACTTCGGAGTGGGTGGTGTCGATGGCGTACGTGGACATGGTTTCCTCCTGACACCTCCAACCTACGGTCGGCCGTGCATCCGCGGAATCGATGAAAAGTCGATACTTCGTATCGATTCGAGCGATGGTTCAGGGAGTCCGACGACCGCGGGGAGCGCGCCTTTTTCCCGTGGACACGAGCTTTCCCGGACACGCGAGGAGTCGCGCCTCGAGGTCGCCCAGGATCCAACGGTGGGCCGGTCCCAGGGGCGCGTCCTTCCGCCAGACGGCGGACAGGGGCATCTCGTTCGGCGCGCGGGACCACGAGTCGGGCTGGACGACGACGAGACGACCCTTCGCGATGTCGTCCTGGGCGAGGTGTTCGGGAAGATTTCCCCAACCGAGCCCGCGGAGCAGCATGGCGTGTTTCGTGGGGAGATCGGCCACGCGCCAGGTGCGGGGCGAGAGCACGGCCTGATCGACGACGCCGACCTCGCTCCGTTCGGAGAGGACGACCTGCACGGCGTCGGCGAACGGTCGATCCTCGAGGACGTAGCCGGAATTCGCGCGCTTCTTCGACGCGACGGCGAGCTTCGCGAGGGCGTGGTCCTTCGCCACGACGGGAAGCATGCGGATCGTCCCGAGGGCGTGACGTTCGAGCCCCGGAGCGACGCCGAGTGGACTGACGACGCCGAGCGTCGCGTGGCCGGCCTTCACGCGCGTCGCGACCGCGGACATGACCTGCGTGTCGATGCGGAGGTCGATGGTCGGGTACGCACGCGCGAACGCGGTGCACATGTCGAGCAGCGCCTCCACGGGGAAGAGCGCGTCGAAACACAGGGACACGGAAGGTTCGATGCCCGCTTCGAACCCCGCCGTGAGCGAACGCAGTCCGTCCACTTCTGCGAGGATGCGCCGCGCGGACGCGAGCACCGCGCGTCCCGAATCGGTGAGCTTCGGGATCTTGGTCTGCCGGTTCCAGATCGTGACCCCGAGGTGGTTCTCGAGGTTCGCCATCGACGCACTCACCGCGGACTGAACGCGCCGGAGTTTCCGGGCGGCTGCCGAGAAGCTTCCTTCGTCGACGACGGCCACGAGGGCACGCAGCTGATCGAGCGTCACGGCGTCGTACATGCCCGGACCTTCCCACGGTGCGCGCGACGGGGTCAACGCGCCGTCGCTTCCCGACGGGCGTCCGTCCGTTCGGAAGACGGATCCGTCCGTCCGGAAGACGGGGCGGGTGCGAGGCCGTCTCCGGGCCTAGGAAACGGGTGTCGCGAGGCGCCGGGGTGTCCCCGCGGTACCCGCCTCGTTTTCCCTTCGTTCCCGACGCATTCCAAGGAGTTCCACCATGAATCGCACGACCTTCGCTCTCGCTTCCACGTTCACCCTCGTCGCCGCGGCCTTCGTCGCCGTCGTTCCCTCGCGCTCCGCGTCCGCCGCCATGTTGGACGGACTCGGCACTTGGGAGGGGACCGGTTCCATGCAGGACGCGGCGGGCAACGAGCTCGGGACCATGTCCGTCACGGTGACGCGCACGAGCCCCGGACCGAAGAAGCTCCGCAACGACATCAAGGTGAAGCTCGCCGACGGCCGCGAGCTCGTCTACTGGCAGGATCTCGAGGACAAGGGCGCCCGCGGCTTCACCATCGTCAGCAACCGTGGAACCGGTGGCGGGCAATGTTTCGCCAACGGCCTCTGCCAGACCTACGAGCAGTCCCGCGGTGGCCACGCCTTCGCGACCACGCTGGTGAAGGACGGCACCGACAAGGTCCGTCTCGTCACCACCGAACTCGAAGCAGGGCGCGCCGTCCGATTTTTCCAACAGAGCCTCGAGCGAAAGTGAGCGAACCTGACGGGGTGAACGTGCGCGCGCTCCTCCGACCGAAGTCCTCCGGCGAGACGTTCGTCGCGAGTCTCTTCCTCTGGAATCCGGCACTGTCGGCCACGCTCACGTTCGTCCTCTCCGGTACCCACAAGTTCCCGGCCCTCTGGCTCGTCTCGCTCACCATCTCGGACGTGGTCGCCATCGCGTGCTTCGCGAGCGCGACCTTCGCGTCCTGGGTGGACCACCGGGTCCTGGCGTGGCGGGGAAAACCGAAACCCGACCGCACGTTCCTCCGTTACCTCCCCGTCGCGCTCGTCGTCATGGGCGTCGTCCTCCCTTTCGCGTTCCGCGTCGGACGCCACGTCGGGCACGTCGTCGGTGTCGAGATCGAACCGGCGGGCGAGGGCACGTACCGCACGGGGTTCGCGTTCGGACTCGTCCTCGCCGCCGTCTTCTTCCTCTACAGGACGCGCATGAAGGCGCGGGAGGACGCCGTCCGAGCGGACGCACGCGTCCGTGAACTGGAGAACCGGAACCTCGAAGCCCAGGTCCAGGCCCTCCGTGCGGAGATGAACCCGCATCTCCTCTTCAACGCACTCAACACCGTCGCGTCCCTCGTGCACGAGCAACCGGATCGGGCGGAGGAAGTGCTCGTGCGCCTCTCCGAACTCTACCGCGGCGTGTTGCGATCGTCCGGAGCGACGAAGCACGCCATCGCCGACGAGCTACGGACGTGCGAGGCGTACCTGGCCGTCGAGAAGGCGCGGTTCGGGGACCGTCTGGTCGTCCACGTCGACGTGGCGGAAGACGTCGACGTCGCCCGCACGCAGATCCCCGTGCTCCTTCTCCAGCCGTTCGTGGAGAACGCGGTGAAACACGGCTTCGCCTCCGTCGCCCGCGCGGGGCGGATCGAGCTCGTCCTCCGCGTCGATGCCGATCGCGTCGTCGTCACCATCGCGGACGACGGCGTCGGGATGGGGAACGCCCCGAACCGGGGGGCGGGGAGGGCCATGGCCAACGCCCGCGAACGTCTCGCTCTCACGTACGGGGATCGGGGTTCCCTGGTCATCGATTCTCCTCCCTCCGGTGGGACGTGTGTCACTCTCGCGTTTCCCGTCGAGAAGGGAGGGAATCCGTGAATCGCATCCGCGTCGTGATCGCCGACGACGAAGCCCCTGCGCGCACCCGCTTCCGGCGCCTCCTCGCCGAGCACCCGGACGTCGACGTGGTCGACGAAGCGGCGGACGGAGCCGACGCGCTCGCGCGTATCCACGCGAAGTCCCCGGATCTGGTCTTCCTCGACGTCCAGATGCCGGAACTCGACGGCCTCGGGGTCGCCCGTTCGCTCCCGACCGCCGGACCGCTCGTCGTCTTCGTGACCGCGTTCGACGAACATGCGATCCGTGCGTTCGAACTCGCCGCGGTCGACTACCTCCTGAAGCCCGTCGCGAAGGATCGTCTCGCCGTGGCCCTCGATCGCGTCCGCGATCGTCTCCGACGCGGGAACCGGAGCGTCGGTCCCACCGGCAACCCCGCGTCTCTCCCGCGACCGACACGCGTGGCGGTCCGTTCCGGGGCGAAATTCGTCGTCTTCGACGTCGCGCGGATCGCGGCGGTGATCGCGAAGGACCACTACGCGGCGGTCCTCGTCGACGGCACCGAACATCTCTCCGACGACTCGCTCGACACGTGGCTCGCCCGTCTCGACGGCGACGACTTCCTCCGCGTCCACAGGAGCGCGATCGTGAACGTGCGTCACGTTTCGGAGCTCCTCCACGAGGGCGACCGCAAGTACGTCGCGGTGCTCTCGGACCCTCCGAAGACCCACGTCGCCATCGCCCGCGAGAGGCTCGAGGCCGTGAAAGCGAAGCTCGGCATCGTCTGAGGTCGAGGATTTCCGGGCGAATCGTGGAGCTCCGACGGTCCCGAACGGGAGCCCCCTGGCGGAACGGACCCGGCGGACACACGATGGTGCACGGAGCGTTCCCGGAGAAGCGGTGCCATGGCCGGAGGGAAGATCGGAAAACTCACGCGTCGCCAAGCGATCGCGGTCGGCGCCCTGGGAGCGACGGGCGCCGCGGCCTTGGCCGTGGCGTCGGGTGACGGATCGTCCGCGAAGGTCCCGGTCGCGGACGGGAACCGAGGAGGAGGTCGCACCGTGAACGTCGCGTCGAAATCCAGGTTGCCGGTGGTGTTCCTTCCGCACGGGGGCGGTCCGTGGCCGTTCGCCGATCTCGGATTCGGCAACGAGGGTCTGCCCGAGCTCACGCGGTACCTCGAGAGCGTCGCCACGCTCCCGAAGGAGCCGCCGAAGGCGTTGCTCGTGGTGTCCGCCCACTGGGAAGAGAAGGTGCCGACGGTGATGACCCACCCGTCCCCGCCGATGCTCTTCGACTATTACGGCTTTCCGCCGGAGACGTACGAGCTCACGTGGCCGGCTCCCGGCAATCCGAGCCTCGCCGCACGCACGTGCGAGTTGCTCGACCGCGCCGGCATTCCCTCGGCAGCCGACGCCGCGCGCGGCTTCGACCACGGGACGTTCGTGCCCCTGAAGCTCACGTATCCGAAGGCGGAGATCCCCACGATCCAGCTCTCGCTCAAGGCGGGGCTCGATCCGGCGGAGCACCTCGCCATCGGCCGCGCCATCGCCCCTCTGCGTGACGAAGGTGTCTTCATCCTCGGCAGCGGCATGTCCTTCCACAACCTCCGCGCCTTCCGGGATCCGCGTGCCTTCGGGATCTCCAAGGAGTTCGACGACTGGCTCCACGACACCGCCGTCCGCGAAGCCGCCGATCGCGACGCTCGCCTCACCGCCTGGGCAAGCGCACCGTCAGCCCGCATGGCCCATCCGCGCGAGGAGCACCTGATCCCGCTGATGGTGATCGCAGGGGCCGCCGGCGCGGATCGCGGACGGATCGCGTACGGCGACAAGGCGTTCGGAGTCCGGCTGACGGGCCTCCATTTCGGCTGACATCCGGGACGACGAGGCGCACCACTCGCGTTCGTTTTCAGATCCGAAGTCGAACGAATTTCCTGAACACGTCCGGTGAATTACGGGCCCAAACGCGGCGCGTCTGACGGGTGTGCGTCATGGCCCTACACTCGCGATTCGGTCAACAAGAAGACAATGACGTTCTCTTGTTGGCTTCCCCGGTCCTCCCCCTCCTCCGCGAGCTCCCTTCCCCCCGCGACCCGCTCGTCGTCGTCGCTTCCTTCCTTCTTCGGCCGCACCGCGGCGATCGCCGCGGCGCTCCTCGGAGTAGCGGGCCTCGTCGGCTGTTCGTCCGCGCCCGCGGAAGAAGTCTCGTCTTCCACGGCGCAAGCCACCGGCGTCGTCCGGGACGGCCTTCAGGACGGCGAGAACGGCAAGGATCTGCTCAACAAGAACCCGGACAACCGGCCGACGAAGCCCATGACCTACCCGAACGTGTACTTCCAACCGGCGGTGAAGTCGGGTCCGGGCTCGTGCGGCTACGCGGCGATCGCCAACATGCTCCTCCTGTGGCTCCGTCGCGATCACGAGCACTACCTCGGCTACACGCCGCAATGGATCATGGAGCAGACCGGATATCGCGCCAGCACCGGCATGGTGAGTTGGGACGCGACGGACTTCCTCAACTCCAAGGAACGCAACCCCGAGGTGCGCGCCGGCGACTGGGGTTACATGACCGGCGCCGTGCCGTGGAACAACACGGGCTGGAACCGCATCCTCGACGATTTGCGCGCGGGGAGGCCCTGGGCCGTCTCCATGAACAGCTGCAAGTGGGGGAACTGGAGCGCGAGTCGCGCCCAACTCCGCGAGTCGGAGTGCATGGCGAACAAGTTCTGGGAGGTGGCCATGAGCCACTGGGTGATCCTCGCCGGCGCCCGGGAATCGCCGCAAGGACGCGAGATCCTCATCATGGAGAACGGGAACTACACCTGGCTCCCCCACGCGCAGTTCGATCTCCGCATGGACACGGCGGCGTTCCGGTACGCGACGTTCTATCCGACCGAGGGACGCGCCGCGACGCACCTCGTGGTGCCGGAGAACGCGTACGCCTCCGCCGCCGGCGACGGCACGACGTGCGTGGCGTGGCGTGAAGCGAACCCCACGGACATCTGCGGTGGACCGTGCGACTGCGCCGGCGCCGACAAGGACGCGCTCGCCATCCTCTGCGACTCCGATCCCGAATGCCGGGCCGGTCGCGCGGCGGGACCCGAGTTCGGCGACCTCCGCCTCTGAGCGACGGTTCCCTGGAATTTCCACGTCTCGGCGCGTTTCCGCGAGGACGATCGCGACCGGCGCGATCGTCCTCGCGTCCGCCGAAAAGGTGACCCTCGATCACGGCGGGTCTACGAACGAGTCATGTCGAAACGACTCGCCTTCGCCGCGCTCGCGTTCACGTTCACGCTGATCTTCGTGTCACGAGGTTCCGCCCACGCCGACGTTCCGTCACCCGAACCCGAGACGTGCACGAACCAGCTCCGCTGCGGCGGACGAGGCGAGACGTGCAACGTGACCCGGGGAACGGTCGACGAGGTGTGCAAGACGACGTCGGAGGGCAAAGGTCTCGTGGAGGTGTGTCGGACGGCCGGTGCGACGGTCGCCACGGCGCTCTTCTGCAACGCCGCGGACGTGAAGGATGCTGGAGCGAGCCCGTCTTCGGGGGACGCAGGGGCGCCCGCTTCCGGAGACGGTGGCACTTCGGACGGAACCAAGAAAGGTGGCGGCTGCGCGACCTCGGGTTCGGGCCCGTCGGGTCTCGCGCTCACTTCGGGTGCCCTGGCGCTCGGAGCTTTTCTGAGGGGACGGCGACGTCGCGGGAAGTCCGAGGTCACTCCTCGGTGATGTACTCCTTCGGCGCGTGGTAGCGGATCGCCGGGTCGAATCGGGGGTCGTACTTGCGCGCGTTCACGCCCGGTTCTCCCGTGCGCTTCGGACGGGCGCTCGGTGACGGAGTCGGCTTCGCGGATTCGGCCGGAGCCGAAGGCAGGACGTCCGCGATGGACGTGGACGTGACGAAGGTCTCGGCAGGAGGCGCGAACGCGACCGCGGCCGACACGATCTTCGGTTGGAGATCGATCACCTTCGTCTTCGGCAGGTTGTCGGTCGCTCCGAGGAGCGCGACGAATCCGGCCATGGCGGCAGCGGCTCCGATCACGATCCAGGGCGGCTTGCCGGATCGGAACTGCGAGCCGTCGATCGACTCGTGGCGATCGGCCGGCGGAGCCTCGTCCGAATCGTGGACGAGGGCGGGAAGTGACGGGGTTTCGGCGCGGTAGAGGGACGCGTGCGCGCGAATGGTTTCGCGGCTCGCGTCAGGGGAACGGAAGGGCGCCTGGGGCGCGTCGGGCGTGGGAGGTTTTTGGTTCACGGTAACTTTCCGTCCATAAAGCAATTCCTGGACCCCGGAATCCAGTTTTGCCGGATCGGATGAGCCACCGATTTTCCCCGGATATTTGAAGAAATGGCCCCCTCGGTCGTCCAAGTGACCCCCGATCCCTGGTGCGCCATGGAGCCAAATCGAGGTTCTCCATGGATCGCTGCCGACTCAGATCGCGGCGTTGGATCCGCGGCGGCGACCGCCGTTTGGACCTCTCCGGACGGAACAGCGGAACTCAGGTCGCGGGGATCAAAGGCCGCTGCGCGATGGCGACGTCGACCGGGATTCCCGCTCGGACGCTCTCGGTCACGGTGCAGAAGTCCTCGAAGGTGCTCCGGCAACCCTCGAAGATCGCCGGATCGACGTCGTGCGGGACGCTGAGCGTCACGGCGACGCGACCGACGCGCATCCGCTTCCGCTCGTTGCGCACGATCTCCACGTCCGCGGTCGCCCGGATCCCGGACACGGTCCCCCCCTTTCGCTGCAGGCAGAAGAGGAGACTCGCCGCGAGGCAGTTCGCAATCGCGGCGCCGAGGAGGCGGGACGGATCGGGTGCCGAGCCGCGGCCGAGGGGCGCTCCTTCGTCGACGCGGAGTTCGCCGTGGGCGGGATCGTCGAAGCGGACGCCGAACGCGTAACCGTCGAGCTGGTGGACGTGGAGGGTGAACCGCGAAACGGGATCCATCTGCGGTACGGTACACCGATGGATGATCGCGCCGTCGACCGGATCCTCGAAGGACACGTGAAGAACCTCGGAGCGTTCGACGTCGTCCGTTCCCTGCCCGTGGTCGGCACGCGGAACGTGGGGCCGTTCGTCTTCTTCGATCACTTCGGTCCCACGGAGCTCCCGCCCGCCGTGCGTGCCGACGTGCGGCCCCACCCGCACATCGGGCTCGCGACGGTCTCGTACCTTTACGAGGGAGCGATGATGCATCGTGACAACCTGGGCTCGGTCCAGCGCATCACGCCCGGTGACGTGAACTGGATGACGGCGGGTCGCGGCATCGTCCATTCCGAACGCATGCCGGACGAGGTGAAGGAGAAGGGCGGGCGCCTGCACGGCTTGCAGCTCTGGGTCGCTCTCCCGGTCGCCTCGGCGGAAGTGGAACCCGCCTTCGTGCACCACCCGAAGGAGACCCTCCCCGTCACCAAGGAAGGGCGGGCCGAGATCAAGGTGCTCGTCGGGTCCGCCTACGGGGTCGCGTCTCCCGTCGCCGTCCACGCGCCCACGTTCTACGCGGACTTCGCCCTTCCCGACGGCGAGTCCATCGAACTTCCGACGGACGTCGTCGAACGCGGGATCTACGTCGTGTCCGGCGAGCTCCGCATGGGCGATCGTCGCTTCGTACGCACGGCGATGGTGGTCCTCCGGAAGGGCGAGCGCGCGATCGTGCATGCCCACGGCGCCGCGCGATTCGTCGTGATCGGAGGTGATCCCCTCGACGGACCGCGCACGATCTGGTGGAACTTCGTCTCGCACTCGAAGGAGCGCATCGAACAGGCGAAGGCCGATTGGCGGGACAGGAAGTTTCCCGCCATCCCCGGGGACGACGACGAGTTCATCCCCCTGCCCGACGTCTGACGTCCCTCAGAACGCGAGTTCGAGCGTGCGGGCGTTCTCCGGCACGCGTTCGAGGAAACTCATACGGAGGACGGGGCTCTCGACGCGATCCGCGCGACCCAGGAGCCGCGCCTTCGCCTCGAGGAGCGCTTCGCGTGCCCCCGCGTGCGCGCCGTTCGCACGGAGGGACTCCGCGTACGTGACGCGAAGCAATCCCTCCATGGGGCCGATGGCGCGGTTCTCGTCGAGCCATTCCATGGCGCGACGGGCACTCGCGAGCGCGGACGCGTTCCGGCCCCGGTACAGCTCCGCCGCCGCGAGGATCACGTGGCCTTCCACGTCCGCGAGGGTGCGGGGAGCCTTCGACGCGAGTTGGCGCGCCTGTTCGGCCGCGTCGTCGAAGTGTCCGGCGATGAGCTGGATGCGTGCGAAGGCCGTCTTCGCGAGGACGTCGAGCATGCGCGAGTCGCGCGCGTCGTCGAGGGCCTGACGGACGACGGCGAGGGCCGCGTCGAACTGGCCGAGGTACGCGAGGGACACGGCGTGTTCGATGCGCACGCTGACCGAGACGAGACCGAACGTACTCATCGACGCCTGATCGGCGGCGATGCGGATCTGGCGTTCGGCGGCCTCGAACGCGCCGAGGGACATCAGCGCGGCGCCCACCTCCTTCGTCGCCGTCGTCGTCCACGGAATGTCGCCGATGCGCGAGCATGCCCGCACGGAGGTCTTCGCGAAGTTCAGTTGCGCCCACGGATCCGCGTGGCGGTACGCGGCGTCGTACGAGTGCAGGAGCGCGACCCTCGCGTGCGCGCTCGCCTCCACGTTTCCGAGACGATCGGCCACGGTTCCCGCCGCGTCCGCGAAGCGGCTCGCGATCTCGAACCGCCCCAGTCGGGCGAACGCCATGCCCGTCGCGGCGAGGGCGATCGCCGCGGGAGCACCGGCGTCGTGCTGCGGCGTCGCGAAGAGGAGCTCGCGCGCGAAACCACCCAGCTCTCCGTCGGCCAGCCCCATGACCTCCACGAGGGAAAGGGTCGACGCCATGGGCCACCAGCTCTTCGAACCCTTGGGGAGGAGATCGACCGCTTCGCGACCGATGCGGTGTGCCGTGGCCATGTCCTGGGATCGCCACGCGATCTGGGCCTGGAGCGCGAGCAGGGCCCCCCGTGCGGCGCCTTCGGCACCGAGTTCGATGGCGCGGCAGGTCCATCGCGCGGTGGCGTCGAGATCGGCGACCATCAACGCTTCCTCCGCTGCGACCCCGTACCAGTGCACGGCGTCCTCGCTGGAACCGCCCTGGTCGAAGTGGATCGCGAGCTCGATCGGAGTGCCCGCGTCGTTCTCGACGAGGAACGACGCCGCGAGTCGGTGACCGAGGGCGCGATCGTCGGGGGTGAGCGTGGCGTAGGCCGACTCGCGCGTGAGATCCTGACGGAACGTGAAGACGCCGGAGTGTCCGACGACGTCCGAGCACGGCTCGACGAGCTCCGCGTCCGTGAGGGAAGCGAGGGCCCGATCGATCCACGAGTCCTCCCCGCTCTCACCGAGGAGACGCGCCACGCCGTCCCGCGAGAAGCGCGAGCCGAAGATCGTCGCGGCGCGGAGCACGCGACGCGATTCGCCGTCGAGCTTCTCGAGGCGACTCTGGGTCATCGCGAGGAGGGTCTCCGGGAACTCGTGGGACTCGCCGCGTACGTGGGCACGGACGAGTTCCTCGAGGAAGAGGGGATTGCCGCCCGACCGGGTGAAGATGCGCTCCACCTCCGCGGTCGCCGACTGGGCTCCGAGGTAGCTCCGGATCAACTTCTCCCCCGCCTTCGAAGCCAGCGCACCGAGCCGGAGCTCGACGGGGGATCTCTCCGACCACGGGCGGGGCGCGACGTCGTCCTGCCCCGCGCGGGCCGTCGCGACGACGAGGAGGGGACGATCCTTCAAGCGTCGGAGCGTCGTGTCCATGAAGCGGATGCTGGACTCGTCGGCCCACTGCACGTCTTCGAGGACGAGGATCACGGGCCTCTTCGTGCACTCGATGGTCACGAACTCTTCCCATGCCGAGCGGATGCGCTCGCTCATCAGGGTCGCGTCCTGACGGGCGGCGCGGAGGGCCGGACTGTCCGAATCGTCGAACGGCGTGCCCACGAGCTCACCGAGGAATTCGCACGTGTACCGTGCTTCGTCCGAACCCAAGTAGCGTTCGAGCCGCTGACGGAGCTTCTGGCGGCGGACGTCGAACGCTTCGCCGTCGTGGATGTTCGCGGCCGAACGCACGACCGACGCGAGGACCGCGAGTGGAGCTCCTCCGCTCGTCGCGCGCGCCGTGCCGCGCCAGACTTCCGGACCGGTCGACCGGACGGAAGCGTCGCGGAGGAACTCGTACGCCAGGCGCGTCTTGCCGATGCCCGACGGTCCCGTGACCATGACCACGCGAGCGACGGAGTCGCCGACGCACTCCTCGAAGACGCTGCGCAAGGTGCCGATCTCGCGCTCCCGTCCCACGCACGGGCTCGCGATCCCGAGGAAGACGCGTGGTCTTTCGCCCAGGGGGTGTTCGCGGAGGAGGACGTTCTTGCCCGTCCCGCGCACGACCTCGAATCCCGCGTCGAGCAGACCCGCCAGCGTGTCGTCGATGCGGATGGGGGTCGAACCGGAAGGAGTGCCTTCGGTACCGCGGTACGCACCGAGCTCGATCATCGCCGAGACGCGCTCGAGGGCCTGGCTCACGGGGCGTCGCGCGTCCGACTCGCCCTGTCCGAGCGCGACGGCGATCCGGGAGGTCGGCCAATGGTCGCGGATGCCCAGCGCGCAGCGGACCGACTGCTTCGCGAGATCCGTGGCGGCTCCGTGGGACTCGAAGGACACGACGACCGTGCCGTCGGCCAGGATGTTGAGTCGGCCTCCGTGCCGTTCGACCTCGCGTGTCACCGGCGCGTGATCGACTCCTTGTTCGAACACCGACACGGTCGGCGACGTGACGTCTCCGTCGTCCACGACGTCCGTGGTCGGTTCGGCGACGATGAACGCCATCAGACGTTGTTCGGAGCGTCCCAGGGACGAGGGCGGCGCCGAACCCATCGTGGTGCGGCGGATCGCCCGGAGGGCCTCGACGACGATACGACCGTCCTGCGGACGCTCGTCGGGCTCCTTCGAGAGCATCTGCATCACGAGGGCGTTGAGGTTCGCGGGGACACCGCGCCGGAGCTCTTCGATCGGCACGGGATGACCGTGGAGGATCTTGAGGAACACCGCGCTCATGTGATCGCCCCGGAACGGGGGGACACCCGTCAGACATTCGTAGAGCACGCAACCGAGCGACCAAATGTCCGCACGCGTGTCGACCCGGACGTTCGAGAGCACCTGCTCGGGCGCCATGTACGCGGGCGTTCCCACCGTGACGCCGGCCCGCGTGAGGACGTGGGATGCTTCGACCAGTCGCGCGAGACCGAAATCGAGGATCTTGGTGCGCTCGAACTTGCCGTGTTCGACGAAGAGGTTCGACGGCTTGAGGTCCCGGTGGACGATGCCACGATCGTGGGCGAACGCGAGGGCCTCGGCCACGCGCACGGCCACCGTCAGACACTCGTCGATGCCCAGATTGCCGACGCGGGCCACCCGCGCCGCGAGGTCCTCTCCGTCGAGCCATTCCATGACGAGGTAGAACTCGCCGTTCGCCGACTCACCGTGCGCGACGTGCGCCACGATGCCGGGATGGCAAAGCGTCGCGAGGAGCCGGGCCTCGCGGCGGAAGCGATCGGCGTCGGCGAGCGCGCGGGTCGTCAGTCGTTTGAGGGCGACGTACGAGTCGGTCCACCGATCGCGCGCTCGGTGAATCTCGGCCATGCCGCCCAGCGCGGTCTGGTCGATGAGTTCGAATCGATCTCCGATCACGCGAGGACCTTTGGGCATCGTCGGCCTTTGGCCCAAGGCGTTCGTCTCGGCCCGCACGCCGGAGGGGTTCCCGGAAAGGGAGGGCGCGTTCGCGTCGGCGGTGTCGGGCGTGGAAGTAGGCGAGGAGTCGAGCATGGGCACTCCTCCATCAAGCAAACGTCGAGCCGTCGGGATTCTCCCGATGTTCCGCGTCGATCCGTGGACGGATGCGCTGCGCTGCGGAATGGGTACCGCGGACCTGCGGACTCGAAACGACGGAGACCTCCGGCACCCATGTCGGGGATTCGGGCACGGGCCGAGGAATCGGTTACGCTTCGAGACGGCGCGTCGGGGGACGTCGATCGGTCGTCTTCCACCTTGGCGGTGATTCATGGTTCCTTCGCGAGCGCGACGAATTCGGGGAGTGAAGTCCGGCGTCACCGGAGTGGTCCTCCTCCTCGTCGGTTCGCCCGTCGTCGCCCACGCCGCCGACGTGAACGTCGACGGTCGCAACGCCGGAGCGACGGACGGGAGCGCGGCCCGTCCTTACCGCTCGGTCGCTGCCGCGGTGGCGGCGGCGGTCTCGGGGGACACCCTCCGTGTCGCGGGGGGAACCTATGAAGGCGACGTCACGGTGTCGGGGAAGACTCTCCTCCTCCGTGGCGGGTACGTCGGCGCCCTCGCGACGGTCTACGCGTCGGGCGGGAACGGCGACTTCGCGACACGGGATCCGGTCGCCAACGTCACGCACCTCCACGGCACGGGGAGCACCTCCGTCGTGCGCTTCACGTCCGCGGGCTCGTCCTTGCTCGAAGGCTTCCGCATCACCGGCGGAACGCACGGCGTCGAAGTGTTCGACGACTCGGTCACCATCAAGGACGACGTCGTCGAGAACAACGGCTCGATGAATCTCAACGATCGTGGTGGCGGCATCTACTGCGAGAACGGACGGCCCACGCTCGAGGGCAACACGGTGCGGAACAACACGTCGGGTCGCGGAGCGGGCATCGCCGTCCTCCGAAGCGACGGGTACATGGTCCGCAGGAACCTGGTCGAAGACAACCGCGCCGCCGGCGACCATGGTGGCGGCGTCTATCTGAACGGCGTGGGCACGGCGACACTGAACGTGGTCCGACGGAACGAAATCGGACGCATCCTCGGGTACGGGTGGGGTGGCGGAATCCTGGTCTTCAATCCCGAGTCCGTCGCCACGCTCTCGTACAACGTCATCACGGACAATTACGCGGACACGGCGGGCGGTGGCGTGTTCGTCGACGACCGCGCCCGCGCGACCCTCGACCACGAACTCATCGTCGGCAACTCGGTCAACGAGCGCGGCGGCGCGGGCATCTACGTCGACGGCGACGGCAACCCCGGAGGTTCGTCGTTCGCGACGCTCGTCAACTGCACCGTCGCGGACAACACGGGCGGCTTTCCCGACAGTGGCAACGGCATCCGCGTCTCCCTCGAATCGCAGGTGACCGTCGTCAACTCCATCTTCTGGGGGAACACCGGATCCGACTTCTTCGTCGAGAACGGGCTGTCCTCGCTCGCCGTCACCTATTCGCTCGTCGGGTTCCCGCAGGCCGGTACCGGCAACGTCGTCGCCGATCCGCTCTTCGCGAACGCCGCGCAGGGGGACTACCACGAGAAGTCCCGCGCGGGCCGCTGGAGCCCCACCGCCATGGCCTGGGTCTCCGATGCCGTGTCGAGCCCCGCCATCGATCTCGGAGATCCGTCCTCTCCGTTCGCCCTCGAGTTCGCCCCGAACGGCGGACGGATCAACGCCGGCGCGTTCGGCAACACGTCCGAAGCGAGCCTCAGTGGCACCGACCCCGTGACGGACGCCGGTTCGCCGGATGCGAGCTTCCCGGATGCCGGTGGAAGCGACGCGGGCTCGCCCGTGGACGGAGGATCGGGAGACTCGGGTTCGTCCGACGATTCCGGATCGGGCTCCGATGCATCCTTCGGGGACGGAGGATCCGGCGGGGATGCCACGACGGGAGGCGACGCGTCGAGCGGAGGGGACGCACAGGCGGGCGGTGACGCTTCGACCGCTGGCGACGCACAGGCGGGCGGTGACGCCTCGACCGGCGGTGACGCGCACGCGGGTGGCGATGCCTCCACGGGAGGTGACGCCTCGACCGGCGGTGACGCGACCACGGGCGGCGACGCTTCCACGGGCGGCGATGCTTCCACGGGCGGCGATGCTTCCACGGGCGGCGATGCTTCCACGGGGGACGATGCGCAAGTGGGCGGCGACGCGTCCGACACGAGCGACTCGGGGGACGGCGGTCTCCACGGGACGGACGCCGACGTCGATGGCGGTGCGGGCACCGAAGACGCTTCGGCGACCGATGGAGCCGCACCGACGTCGGACGGCGCCGCGACCACGGACGCGGCCACTTCCGTGGACGGCGGCTCGGCCGACGCGGCCGACGGCTCGGCCGACGCGGCCGACGCCTCCGATCCCGACACGGACATCGCGGGCGGTGGGTGCGATTGCCGCGCGACCCCGAAGCCCGTCACCGATCCGGGAGCCGCGGGAGCCTTCGCGCTCGTGGCCCTAGGAATCGCCTTAGGACGTCGTCGACGTCGCTGACGGACCGCCGGTTCCGGACCCGTTCCCGATGCGCTCGATGTCCTCCACCGCGTGGACCTGATCGTCGCCACTCCACGCTGACGCCGGCGCGGACGTGCGGGTATCCTCGCCCCATGGTCCGGTCCCGATTCGTCCGCTCGTTCCGAGAGAACCGTCCGTCCACGGCGCTCGTCCTCGTCCCGCTCGCCCTCGCCCTCGGAGGATGTGGCCAATCCGCCGTCGTCTCGGCGGACGGGCTGCCTCTCCGGAAGGTCGTCCTGTACCGGAACGGCGTGGCGTACTTCGAGCGCAAAGGGAAGGTCGACGACGAGGAAGTCCGCTTCAAGATGAAGCAGACGGAGGTGGGAGACTTCCTCGCCACGCTCGCCGTGATGGAGCGCGGTGGGAGCTCCGTGCGCTCCGCTTCGTTCCCGATCCACACGGACGACGAGGTCGACGACGTTCCGGACGTGGGTACGGACGACGACGCTCCGAAGAAGCGACGGAAGGACGGGAGAGATCGTCCGAAGCGACCCAAGACCGAAGACGAGCGACGTGGACTCAAGACCGTCGTCCTCGGCCTCGACGGGAAGGAACACGATCTGCAGGTGGGCTACGTGGCGGAGTCGCCGGTGTGGCGCCCCTCGTACCGTCTCGTCGTCCACGACGACGGAAATGCCGATCTCCAGGCGTGGGGCATCGTCCAGAATCTCTCCGGAGAGGACTGGAAGTCGGTCACGCTCTCGCTCGTCGCAGGTGCGCCGCTCGCGTTCGCCTCCGACCTCGGCACGCCCCACGTCCCGGTCCGGCCGCGCGTCACCGACACCGGAGAAGTGATCGCGGCGGTACCGCGCGGCGAGACGTCCCTCGCTCTCGACCTCGAAGCTCCGAAGTCCGCGACCGTGGCGCAGAGGAACCTGGACGAGGAGGCCGAGCCCGAAAGCGAGGACGACGACGAAGGTCGCGTCGCCAACGGTCCCCGCGGAGCTGCAGGATCGCTCTCGGGAGGCGTCCTCAAGGACTCGAAGCACCACGCCGCGCCGAAGCCGTCGAAAAAAGCGGAGCCCTCCCGTCGCCCCGCCCCGGTCACCGCCGCGGCGCCTCCACCGCCCCCACCGCCGGCGTCCATATCCGCTCCGCGCAACGTGCGCTCCCTCGCCGCGGTGGCGGCCGAAGGAGGCACGACACGCTACGACATCCCGAATCCCGTGACGGTCCCCGATCGGAGCGCGACCATGGTGATGCTCCTCTCGCGAAAGGTCCCAGGGTCCGCGAGTTTCCTCTTCTCCCCCGATCCCGGCGTTCCCGACTCGTCGTCGCACCCGTTCCGCGTCGCGCGTTTCGCGAACAAGACGGGCGGGTTGCTCGAACGGGGTCCCATCGCCGTGTTCGAGGAAGGATCTTTCCTCGGCCAAGGACTCGTCGATCCGCTCCCCGACGCCGCCACGGCCACCGTCCCGTTCGCGCTCGAGCGCGCCATCGCGCTCGAGAGCGAGCGAAAGAACGACGAGGCCGGCGAGCGAGTCTCCAAGATCGAGAACGGTCAGCTGACCATCGAGCGCGATTCCGTCGCCCTCACGAAATACAAGATCCGGAACGGCACCGAGAAGGCGGCGAAGGTGATCGTCAAGCACCCGCGCATGGGTGGCGCACGACTCGAGTCGCCCCCTCTGGGCACCGAAGACAACACGGGCACGGGATCGGCCCTCGTTCCCGCGCAGGTGCCTGCGCGTGCGAACGCCGAACTCGTCGTCGACGAACGGACGAGCGTGCGCCGGGTGGAGGACTGGTTCTCACCCGTCGCCGACGCGGCCATCAAGAACTACTTCGGGGACGCGAAGTCGAACCGCGACGCGGTCCAGAAGCTCACGGCCGTCTGGACCGTCCGCACCGAGATCGTCCAACGGAACGACGTGCACCGGAAGCTCTCGGGCGAGCGGAACGAACTCGCGGAGTCGAGCGAGGAGACGCGAAGGAACCTCCGCGCCATCGAGAAGAACAAGGCCGCCGACGCGCTCCGCCAGAAGCTCACCGCACGCCTCGCCGAACTCGCGAGCCGCAACGACGAGGTGACGAAACAGATCGTCGAGCTCGACGCGAAGCTCGCCGAACTTCGGGTCCGATTCCGCGACGCGATCCGCGACGTCCGCGTGGCGCCCGCGCCTTAGACGCAACCTTCGCGTCACGCCGGACCCGGGTCAGCTTCGACCCTTTTTCCGCGTGACCTCCGCAGCTAGCGACGATCGTTCGTGATTTTGTCCGTTTTCATCTTCGCGTGCGGTCGTAGACTTTCCGGAGGGGAAGGGCGCGGGAAACGGGCGCAGGTCGCGCGCGTCGGCCCACGACGCGCATCATGGCCACCGGCAGGTTGCTCATCGTCGACGACGAAGTTCGGATCACGAACGTTCTCGTCCGTACCTGCAGTCGTGTGGTCGAGACCCATCCGTTCAACTCGTTCGAGGACGCGATGAACGCGCTCGGATCCCACGACGACTGGTCCGGATTCATCGTCGACGTGTCCCTCGGGGACGGTTCGGGACTCGACCTCCTCGCGACCGCGATCAACCGGTTCCCGCGGAGCGCCGCGGCCATCGTCTCCGGGTCCAACGCGCCCGCCTCGATCAACCGCGCGTTCGAGATGGGCGCCACCTACCTGTGCAAGCCCTTCGACGCCGCCGCCCTCGACACGTTCCTCGAACGGGTCCTCGCGGTCGGTGCCGCCAGCGACGACCCCATCCTCGTGGAGGTCAAGAGCATCGCCGCGAAGCACGGGCTCTCGCCCCGCGAGGCGGAGATCGTCGCGTGGATGGCGACCGGCGGTGAGCGTGACACGTTCATCAAGCGCGTCGGGATCTCGGAGGCCACCATGAAGACGCACGTCCGCAACGTGCTCCTCAAGTGCGGCGCCGTCAGTCTCGACGGCCTCGTCGCCGACATCCTCAGGAACGTCGTCCGCACTCCGCGCGCCGCCCGCTGAAGGCCGCGCGCGCGACGCGACGCGGGATCACTTGGCCGACGACTCCTTCCCGTACGCGCGCTCCCGTACGTGAGTCGGCACCATGCGCGCCGGATAGTCGTCGATGATGTTCCGGTACGTCTCGCGCGCGGAGTCCTTGTTGCCGAGAGCCCAATTCGCGTCGGCCGCGCCGATGCGCGCCGGCAGGTAGAAGGGGTTCGACCGAAGAGCGTCGCGGTAGGCGAACAGGGCGCGAGCGGGCTCCTCCGCGTGCATGGCGCTGTCACCCGCACGCGCGAGGATTTCGGACTCGCTGCCGCGGCCCACGTCGTCGGTCCCCTTCGCCACCGCGACGCGGGTGGTCGCCGCCTTCGCGCGGACCGTGGACGGGGGCACGTCGAGGTCGCGATCCGGCGTGGACACGTTCCGCGACGGGGGAACCTCCTTCGCGTCGGGGTGGAGTGGGAGCGCGACGTCGATGCGCCCCGCCGCGACGGGCGCGAGGTCGCGGATCACCGGCGCCATGGGAAGGGTCAGTGCGAGGTGGGGCAGGAGCTTCGACTCGGCGCCCGTTCCACGTGCCGTGGGAGAATTCGAGGATTCGCGCGGGAAGAACGAGAGTCCGAGGACCAGCATCGAGAGTGCTCCGAGGAAGACGAGGGCCGAGCGACGCGGACGCTTCCGCGGCCGTAACGTCCGCGCTTTCGGCGCGGTACTCATGGCCAAGGCACCATGATCGGAGGCGAACTCCGCCGGACCGATTCCGCGCATCGTGAGGGGAAGGCGCGCGTCCGGCGGAATCGACTCGTTCGTCGGGGGCGGTTCGAGAGGGGACGGAATCGCGCCGACGATCATGGTCGTGGTGGCGTCGTCCACGTACTCGGGCCACGTGTCCATGGGATTGCGCCACTTCGGCCATGTCGCGTCCTGGTCCGTGCGGACGTGGTCGTCCCCGACGACGAGAAAGTCGTCCTCGGACTCGTCGGTGCGTCCCGCGACGTCGAGGTGGGGGAGCGTGAACGTCGGCGCCTTCGGATGCGGATGCACGAGCGGGAGGCGATCGATGGCGAAGACGTCGGGGATCGCGTCGTCCGTCACGTCGGGAATGAGGTGCATGACGTCCAGGGGACCGGAGGTCGCGGGGTCGTCGAGGTCATCGAGGTCGTCGAGGCGCGCCGCGCAGCGGAGCGTGCTTCCGCGGAATTCGTCGTCTTTGTGCATGACTACTTTCCTCCCACGATGTGGAATTCGACCCGTCGATTCTCGCGGCGACCCTCGTCGGACTCGTTCGTCGTGCGGGGACGCGTCGCGCCGAATCCTTCGCTCGAGAGCTTCGTCGGCGCGATCCCGTGGTTCGTGAGCCAGGATCGGACGGCCGCCGCTCGGTTGGCGCTGAGGGGTCCGTTGATCTTCGCGTTGCCCATGGAGTCCGTGTGACCCTCGATGCGCACCGTCTTGATCTCCTCGTGCGACTCCAGGATCTTGAGGACGCCGTCGAGTACCGGATCGGAAGCCGGATCGAGTTCGGCGCTCCCGAAGCGGAACTTCACCGGGTCGAGGATCCGGATCTGTCCGTCCTGGATGCGGGCGCGCGGGCAACCGTTGCGTGTCGGATCGGCGTCCTTCGGTCCGGGCTCGTCGGGACACGCGTCGTCCGTGTCGAGGATGCCGTCGCCGTCCTCGTCGGGATTCGAAGCGACGACCAGGGGCGGGCATGCCGGATCACGCGGCGCGCCGGGGGGAACGTCGCACACCGGCGCTTTCGCCACCATCACCTCCTCGTGACGTTCCGCTGGACATCCCGCGAGCTCCACGAGTCCGGGTACGTCCGGGCAGCGATCGCGGGCATCCGCGACGCGATCGCGATCCCGATCCGGCTCGGGGGCACGCACGTCCGTGCGAGGCGCCCACTCGACCGAGGCGAGTCCACGCACGGAAGGAGAACCGAACCCGCGGCTCAGACCCGGTCCCGCTCCGAGACCGAACCGGAAGTCCGAGACGGCGAAGTGCGCTCCGAGGAGGGCTTCCACCGGGGTCGTCTCCCGCGCGAACATTCCCTGGGGTCCGGTGAATGCGGTGGCGCCGTGCAACTCGGGACCGACGAGGAGTCGGTGATCGAGCAGCGACGCGCCGGCGGAAGCCGCGAACGTCAGCTCGCTGCCGACTTCGTTGCCCGCGAGGGTGGTCTCGGCCGGTCTCACGGTGATTCCCAACTTGCCGCCGTACACGAACTTGCCCACCCGCCCGGCCACGAGTGCGCGGGGTTCGACGCGCGCCGTTCCGTCCCCGGAGAAGGAGCCGGCGCTGCCGGAAGGCACGAACACGGCCATGCCTGCAGCCATGGTGACGACTTCGTCGGTCTTGCCGAAGAGTCGAACGTCGCCACCGATGCGCACGTCCCCGGCCACCGGATTCGACGACGGTGGGGCGATGGTCTGACCCTGCACCGTGCCGCCCGTGCCGCTCTGGTAGAGCGAGAGCGGCACGTTCACACCGACCCGGAAGCGCTCGAGGAAGACGAGGCTCCCGCCCATGTGGAGGACGAGTTGATCGCCGACCACGGTCGTCGACGTCGACGTCGTCGCGTCGCGGATGACCAGCGGATCGCGCGTGACGTCGGCCGTGAGGCCCACGGACGCGCGGAGCTTGCCGGTGAAATCGAGCGAATCGAGGACGAACCACCGACTCCCGCGTTCGGCCGGATTGAACCGGTTGAGGGCGAATCCGCGTTCCTGCGCGGCCGCGCCCGTGGAGAACGTGGAAAGGAACGCGAGGATCGAGATTCGGGTCACGATTCGGGACTTCATCGACGCACCTCCGGAAGCGATCGGGGAAGGAGAGAGAGGGGTTCGTCCGGACCACCGTCTCCGGCGTCCGCTTCGGCCACGACGGTCAGCGACGCTTCTTCGAACGGACGGCGGCGCCGATCGCGGCGACGCCGGCGAGCGCGAATGCGCCCCACCCCTCGTCGGCGTGCGGGAGCGCCACGGAGCAACCGCCGCCCGCGAGGTACGTTCCGTCGCTCTCGACGGGGTCGCTCCCTTCGGTTTCCGTGCCACCACCCCCGATGCGTCCGCCGGAGCCGAAGCCCGTCGTACCGGCGGTGCCCGGATTGCCGTGACGATCGGCGCCGTCGACGCGCGGGATACCGATGCGCACGTCGCCGAAAGTCTCGAGGTCGAGATCGACGCGACCGACGGCGGTGCCACCGCCTGAGCCCGCGTTGCCCGCGCTACCGGCGTTGCCGCCCGCTCCCGCGTTTCCGGCGTTGCCCGCGTTCCCGGCGTTGCCGCCCGCTCCCGCGGACCCCGCGGACCCCGCGGACCCCGCGGACCCCGAGCTGCCGTCGTCGTTCGTGCCGCCCGTACCGGCATTGCCACCGGCACCCGCTTGACCCGCGCTTCCCGCGGACCCGCCGCGACCGCCGATCGTGACGTCGATGTCCACGTTCCCCGAGCCGCCAGCGCCGGCCTGCCCAGCGCCTCCGCCCTGGCCGCCGGTGTTCACGACGACGCTCGCGTCGACGTGCGTGTCGAGGACCTCACCCGTCGTGTCGACGACGATCACGTTCGGCGATCCGGCGTCGAGGGCGTCGTTCTGCCCGGTGGCTCCCGGGCACGCGTGGTTCACGTCCGCGACGAGGTTCGCGCCCGCGTCTCCCACGACGAGGAGACGGTAGATCCCCGTGTCGAGGAGGACGCAGACTTGGAGGCCAGCGTCGGTGCCGAGCCCGACCGCCGCGGAAGCGTCGAGCTTCGCGGTCGTGCGGCCGAGGATGGCACCGAGGTCGACGTTCGCCGTCGCGCAGATCGGATCGCCGGGACACGTGAGCGCTTCCGCGCGGTCCGCGAACGACAGGGCGCTGACGACGACCGAGGTGAAGACCAACACGTGACGAAGCGACATGGGACACTCTCCTCTTCGACGGCGAAGCTGCGCGTCGTGAGGGGTGTCAGAGCAAGGGTCGATCCGTCGTCGCACATGCGGACCAGAGAAACGCGAAATCCGTGATTCCCTTCGGAATCGACGCTCCCTCGGGCGGGACCCTTCGCTGCCGCGCCGGAATCGCGGACACGATCACGCGGAGTCCCGTCCGCACCCTGCGGACTCCGCTGCGAGTCCCGACCGCGTGTGACTCAGGGACAGGTCATGAGGAATCCGTTCGGGCCGTTGGACCCGCACGAACCCCCCACGCACTCGAGGAGGATCGAGGTGCACAAGCATCCGGCGATGCAACCGCCGAGGGATTTGCACTCGAAGCTGGTTCCGCGCTTCACGCAGAACTCGGACGCACTGCAGAAGGACGTGCCGCACCGCGAGTATTGGGGCGGCGCCGTGCACGAACCCACGCCGGAGAGATCCGAACCCGCGGACTCCGCTGCGCACCGCGACGAATAGGTCGTGCCGTCGCAACCGCATCCGTACCGGATCGGAGGGTTCGAGCACGTCGGACGGGCGGAACACACGCCCGGTTGCGCCGCGCCACAGAAGTCGTCGGGGTAGTCGCAGAAGAAGCCTGCACCGCAGGGATTCGTGGGCGTACACGCTCGACCCGCGTCCGACGCTCCACCCTCCGCTCCCGCGTCGATCGAACCCGAATCCTGCGCTCCCGCGTCCGAGGACCCGGCGTCGGCCGTCCCGGAGTCCGCCGACCCGGCGTCGACGGTCCCGGAGTCCATGGATCCGGCGTCGCCAGTCGTTCCGGCGTCCTCGGCGCGCGATGCGTCGGAGGCGTCGGCCTCGGCGGCGTCGCTGGACGTCGCGCCATCGTCCTCCACGGCGGCGTCGCTCTCCGTCGTCGCGTCATTCCCCGAATCCACGGAGGCCGATCCGTCCCGCACGTCTTCGTCGCCCGAGGTCGCGTCGGACGCGTCCCCGTCGGAGGACGCGTCGACGCCCGCGCCGTCGGTCACGGTCGCGTCGGCGCCGGCATCGTCGATGCGCGATCCCGAATCGCTCGTGGATGCGGAGCCGTCTCCGCGTCCGTCGAGGGTGGAGGTCGTCCCGTCCGCGGCGTGCCCGTCCGCGGATCCGTCGGACGACGCGTCGTCCCCGAACGCACCGGGAACGGCCCAGTCGTAGCTGCAGCCCGAGAGGGCGAGGCAGGCGAGGAGTGCGAAGGTCGTCCGTGCCGTACGCGTGCTGGGGAGTCGGGTTCGCATCGTGGTGGGATCGAGCGTGACGGACCACGTAGCCGCTGTCTAGGGCGACCATGTGCACGAAATCGCGCGGTGTACCGGTGGGACACCGGCGCAGGAACACGCATCATCCCCAAGGATGATTTCGAGGTAGCGGACTCGAAACAATACTGGACCATCGGCATCGCTCGCGCTCCGCACGACGGCGCGCATCGGCGACACGAGAAGGATCCCGGATCATGCGCCGCCTCCCGACGACGACCCAACCCACGGAAGGAGGACGCCTCCTTCGTCCGCTCGTCGCGACGGTCGTCCTCGTGGCGTCGACGACGGGTTCGCGGGCTTCGGCGGCGGATCGACCGGTGGTGCGTGACGCGCGTGTGGCCTACGGCGAAGGTGCTTCGGCCTTCGATCGGGGCGACTTCCAGACCGCCGCGAAGCGTTTCGCCGAAGCCGACTCCCTCGCGCCGAGCCCCGTGGTGCTCGAGATGGCGCTCAAGTGCGCGACGAAGATCGACGACGGCGTCCTCGCGATGCAACTCGCGGAACGCGCCGACGCCCGGGGAGCCACGGGAGACCTCGCCCGTTCGGCGCAGGCGGCGCGGACGTCGGCAGCGTCGCGTGTCGGCTACGTCCAGGCGCTCTGTCCGAGCGACATGCACTGCAGCGTCCGGGTCGACGGCGCCGAGGCCGTCGCTGGCGTGCGCACCTGGCTGGCGGTCGGCGAACACCTCGTCGAACTCGCCTCCGACGGTGTCTCCGAGCGGTTCCCGGTGCGGGTCGTCGCCGGCGCGGGCGTCGACGTCCGTCCCACGCGCGTGATGCGCATCGCGGACACGCGCGCGAGCGAACCGGCTCCCGTGGCCGTCGCGGCGACCGAGGAGCCGAAGCCCGTCCCGCCGACGACGTCGCGGAAAGGCATCTCCTCGGCGTGGTTCTGGACGGGCGCGGCGATCACCGCCGGGCTCGGTGCAGGTACCATCGTCTCCGGCATCGACACCTCGAGCAAACACGCGTCGTTCACGTCGAGTCCGAACGACGCCGTCGCCGCCGCGGGGCGTGACGCGCAGACCCGCACGAACGTCTTCCTCGTCGCCACGGGCGTCTCCGCCGCGGCGACCCTTGGCTTGGGTCTCTTCGGCGTGGATTGGTCCAAGCGTACGACGAGCGAACGAGGGGTGGCCTCCATCCGCGGCACGATCCGCGGTGCGGGTTTCTCGTTGGAGGGGGACTTTCGATGAGCACACGTGACCTGCCCACCGTGCGGCCGGAATCCCGCGCGCACACGCCGCGCTCCGTCGGCGTCCAGCCGCCGCCCGAATCCCATCCGGCCATCTCGGTGGCGAAGCCGGGACTGGTCCTCTTCGAGGACGGTCCGCCGAGCTCGTCGCGCTACCGCATCATCACGAAGATCGCGTCCGGCGGCATGGCGACGGTCTACGTCGGTTGCCTGCAGGGTCCGGCGGGCTTCGAGCGGATCGTCGCCATCAAGCGAGCCCACCCGCACCTGCTCGAGGACCCGTCCTTCAAGCAGATGCTGATCGCGGAGGCGCAGCTCGCCGCGCGCACCGACCATCCGAACGTCGTCGGCGTGAAGGACGTCGAGGATCTCGGCGGCGAACTCCTCCTGATCATGGACTACGTCGAAGGGGCCGCGCTTTCCAGCCTCCTCACGGACGCGGAGCACGGCGTCCTCCCGCCGCGCATCGCGACGCGCGTCATCCTCGACGCGTGCGAAGGTCTGCAGGCGGTCCACGACCTCACGGACACCGGCGGCGAAGCGCTCGGAATCGTCCACCGCGACATCTCCCCGCAGAACATCCTCGTCGGAGTGGACGGCACGTCCCGCGTCGCGGACTTCGGCATCGCGAAGAAGGCTTCGTCCTCCGCCTGGTCCCAACACACGGCCGCAGGCACCCTCCGCGGCAAGCCGGGCTACATGGCACCCGAGTACATCGCCACCGGGACTGCGACGCCGCTCGTGGACGTGTTCGCGCTCGGTGTCGTCGCGTGGGAGGCGTTCACGCGACGCCGTCTCTTCCGGGGACAGAACGATCTGGAGAGCCTCGAGCTCGTGCGACGCGGCCGCATCCCACGTCCGTCCGAATTCGCGCCGACGGTCGGGCCCGAGGTCGACGCCGTCGTCCTCCGCGCGCTCGGCCGCGATCCCGCGACGCGTTTCCAGAGCGCCCGCGAGTTCGGAGAGGCCCTCGAGGCCGCCGGACGCCGCGAGGACCTCATCGCGACCATCGCGGAAGTTCGCGCGTTCGTCGCTCTCCGAACGTCGTCCGCGTTGCAGAAGCGTCGCGCGGAAGTGCGTGCCCACACGTCGGGTGCGATCCCCGTCGCGTCCGCTCCGAAGGACCCGTCCGAGTTCGATGCCGAACCCCGACCGCGCTCCACCGTCACCACGTCGCCCGAAGTCGACTCCGCCCGCGGAGGATTGACTCCCACGAACGTCACGAAGCCGGTCCGACGCGGTCGTGGGGCCGAGTTCGAATCCCTGAGCGGCGTGTCCGATTCCGTGCCGCCGCCGTCGTCCCGTCGGCGTCGGAAGGACGTGGTCCGCGCGGCCTCGATGTGGGTCGGCGCCGCGGCCATGCTCGTCGCCGGACACTTCGTCCGTACGGCGTGGATGACGCCCGGCGAAGCACCGACCGCCGTCGTGGCCCCGGAATCGCGGACGCCCGCGCTCGCATCGGAGTCGTCGGCCACGCCGCGGGCGACCGGCGCGGAAGGACGCCCCGAAGAAACGACGACGCTCCCGAGCCGGCCGGTGCCGGTCGAAGGTGTCGCGGTTCCCCACGCGGAAACCTCGAAGGCGACGAAGCATGTGCGCCCGAACGTCGCTGCCGCCGTGCCCGTCGTCCGCACCGTCACGGATGCGCCCATCGTCTCCGACGCGCCCGTCGAAACCAAGGCACCGAAGTCACCCTCCGAGCTGCCTTCGAAGGCCCCCAAGAATCCCTACGGCGACTGACGAGGACGGAGTCGTTCCCGACGCATGCCGAAACCGAAGACGCTCGACGTTCCCCAACCCGACAGAGAGACGCGACCCATGCCCGAGATCCTCGAGTCACGCTTCGTTCCGCACGGGGACGACGACGCCGCGACGTCCGCGACGACCACCATCGCGCGGAAGACCACGTCCCCTCTGGGAGTCCGTGTGCGCATCCTCGGCGCGAACGCGACACCCAAGCAATTCCGACTCGACGAGGGGCGGTGCGTGATCGGCTCCGGCTCGTCCTCCGACGTCGTCATCGCCGAGCCCACGATCTCGCGCCAACACGTGGAGCTCGCCCTCGTGCCCGAGGGCGTGAGCGTCCGCGACCTCGGCAGCCGCAACGGCACGTATTACCTCGGGCAGCGCGTGGAGCGCATGGTGCTCGCCCTCGGTGCGAGCCTCACCGTGGGCAACGCGACCATCGTCCTCGACGCGGACGTGACGGCCCTCGACGCGGGACCCTTGGCCGAAGAGCGGTTCCGCGGTCTGGTGGGGCGGTCTCTGGCCATGCGTCGACTCTTCGCGACGCTCGCGCGGCTCGAAGGTTCGTTGGTCAACGTCCTCGTCGTCGGCGAATCCGGAGTGGGCAAGGAGCTCGTCGCGAACGCACTCCACGAGGGTTCGAAGATCGCCGACGGTCCGTTCGTGGCCGTGAACTGCGGGGCCGTCCCGAGGGAACTGGTCGCGAGCGAACTGTTCGGGCACAAGCGAGGTGCGTTCACCGGCGCGGCCGAGGCACGACGCGGCGCCTTCGATTCCGCCAACGGCGGCACCCTCTTCCTCGACGAGATCGGCGAGTTGCCCCTCGACGTGCAACCGATGCTCCTCCGCGCCCTCGAATCGGGGGAAGTGAGGCCCGTGGGCGGCGACCACGTGAACAAGGTCCGGGTCCGCGTCGTCGCCGCCACGAACCGGGACCTCGAGAAGGAGGTCCGGGAAGGACGCTTCCGCGAGGACCTCTACTACCGACTCGCCGTCGTGAAGCTGGCGGTGCCGCCCCTCCGCGAACGTCCGGAGGACGTGGAAATCCTCGCTGAGAAGTTCGCGTCGAGCGTGGGTCTCGATTCCATTCCGCGCTCCGTCCTCGAGGACCTGAAGACGCGCAACTGGTCGGGCAACGCTCGCGAACTCCGCAACGCCGTCCAGGCGTTCGCCGCCCTCGGCACGCTTCCGGAGGCAAGCGGCTCGTCGACCGCCGCGCTCGACGCCGCGCTGTCCGCCCTCGTCCGGATCGACGTGGACTACGCCTCCCAGAAGGAGGCGCTGTGCGACCGCTTCACGAGGATCTACCTCCAGGCACTGACGACCCACACGCGAGGCAACCAGACCGCCGCGGCGAAGATCGCCGGTCTCGATCGATCGTACCTCGGACGCCTCATCGTCAAACACGGCGTCACGAAAAGCTGACGAACGGAGGCACGCGGAAACGATCGAGGCCGATCCCACCCACGGTGGAATCGGCCTCGGTGCTTCCGTCCGACGGGGGCGAGATTCAGCGCGTCGGGACTTCGCCGGCCGTGCACCCCTTCCAGCGTCCTTCGTACTCCTCGTGCCACACCCACGCGCCACGCGGCGTCGAGGGGCACTTGTCGTGGGAGTTCGACACGCCGTCTCCGTCGTCGTCGCCGCTCGTCCCGGGCGTGCGGATCGGAACCTCTCCGCCGGCGCAGCCCTTCCACTTTCCGTCGTATTCGTCGTGCCACACGTTCTTTCCGGCAGCGGTGGAGGGGCAAAGATCGTCCGCGTCGGCGACGCCGTCGCCGTCCGCGTCACCCGTCGTCCCGGTGCTGCCGCCCGTGCCGGCGGACCCACCCGTGCCCGACGAACCGCCGGTTCCCGCGGATCCACCCGTCCCGGCCGAGCCGCCCGTACCCGACGTTCCCGCACTTCCGCCCGATCCGCCGCCGTTTCCAGGCCCGACCATGGCGCGGAACTGCGCCTGCACACCGGCGACGTCGTCCGCGGACAGATCGTTCCGGAGGAGGCCGTCGCACATGATGGAGTGGGGCTGACCCGCGGCGCAGTACCCGGCGGTGCGATTGAGGTACGTGTCGCCGAGGCAGGCGAACGAGTGCCCGAACTCGTGCAGCCACGTGCCGTACGCGGAGTTCTCGTTCACCGTCGTGTCGCCTGCGTAGGAGTACTCGCCGCCACCGACGCGGACGTAGATGTCCGGCGACGTGCACGTGAAGGCGATCGTGCTCGTGACGCGGCTGTCGAGCGCGCGGAGCGGCTCCAGCCACTGGAGGAGACTGCGACGCGTGTAGTCCTCCGCCTTGGCGCGGTTCGAACCGGACGTGATACAGACGTTGATCGACGGAGCGAGAGAGCGTCGGATCGCGCACGCGCTCGACTGCTGCCAGACGACGTAGGGTTGCGTGGAACTCTCGAACTCCTCCGCCCCGCGAGCGGGCGCGACGTTCTCGTCGCCCGAACTGCAGGCGGCCATCGTCGTCACGAGACCTCCGATCGCGATCGCGAGCGCCGCGCGTCGCGAAGAGGGAGTCGGCGTCGATCGGCTGATTCGGAATTCGAGAACGCTCATTGGCAATTCCTCCGGGGCTACGGAGGTACCACCTCGAGCGTGGGGTCGAAACAATTCGGCCGACTTCTTGGCGTCTCCCGACGTACGTGCGTGTGCGTGGAAGAGCGCGCGAGACCTACGATGAATGGCAATCGATTACACGAATGCCGCGAGGATCATTTCATATCCCACGAACATGCAGATTCCAGCCAATGCCGCGGCGATCGAGCCCACGATCCGCTTCCACCACGCGAACTCGGACCACGCCACGAAGGCCGCGTGAATCGAGCCGAGTGCGAAAATTCCGACGGTGGCACCGAGCAGTGCGACGGTCATGCGCGGCGGACCGGAAGCCATCGCGTCCTCCGCGGCGGCCTTCGCGACGAACGAAGGAAAGCCGGCGATGGCGCCGAACACGATCGCGAAGATCGAGGCGAGGAGATAGCCCCAGAGTTTGCGTTCGCGCTTCAAGGCGAACACCAGAAGGACGACACCGAAGGCGATGCTCGCGCCGCCGATCATCATCGCGAGCTTCGTGTTGGCGCCGTCGACGACCGGAGCGAACCAGGCGAGGAGCGGCCAGGGCGTCGCGTGCGGAATCGCCTGCATCGCACCGACGAACGCGCCCGCGAGTGGAAGGAGCACGCCGATCGGACCGAGGACGAACTTCTCGACCGCCGTGGCGCGGCGCACGTTCGCGATCGCGGCCGCACCACGACGTTGCGACATGGGGGCGGGTTCGCGCGGATCGACGGCGAGCTGGAGGCCGGAGCCTTCCTGCTTCACGTAGCCGCCCTCGAGCATCTCGGTCCCGGTCCGTTCGATGGCGAGCGCGAGATTGAGGCCGGCGCCGCCCGCGGGCCGTTTGGGTTTCGACTCCGCGGGCTTGCCACCCGTCGGCAGCGCGAGATCGGGGACGGCGACCTTCGCCCGTGACGGCGGCGCGAGATCGAGATCGGGAATGTCGAGGGCCTTCGCCGTCTGCGGTGCCGCGGGCGGGATGGAGAACTTGCCCGTCGGTTCGGCGTCGAGACCTTCGCGCACGTTCGCGAGATCCCGAGCCAGCTCCGCCGCCGATGCGTAGCGATCCTCGCGCTTCCTCCGCAGGCACCGCATGACGATGCGGGACACCTCCGTCGGCACGTGTTTCGCGACGCTCGCGAGGGGAGGAAGATCGCGGGTGGAGATCTCGACGAAGAGCGCACCGACGCTCTCGGCCTGGTACGGGTACTGGCCCAGGAGCGACTCGTAGAGCACCATTCCGAGCGCCCAGACGTCCGTGCGCGCGTCCACGGTCGCCGCGTTCTGGATCTGCTCGGGCGACATGTACGCCGGCGATCCCATCGCCGCGGTCGTCACCGTCATCCGGGCTTGGTCCTTCGTGCGGACCTGCGAGATTCCGAAGTCGAGCAGCTTCGGCACGAGCTTCTCGTTCACGCGTGCGAGGAAGATGTTCTCGGGCTTCAGGTCCCGGTGGACGACGCCGCGCGAGTGCGCGAACCCCACCGCCTCGACGACCGGGACGAGGATGTCGAGGAGGGTGTCGACGTCGACGACGCCACCGCGTCGTTCGCAGAACTTGCCGAGGTCCTCGCCTTCGAGGAGCTCCTGCACGATGAACGGACCGGCTCTCTCGTCCGTGCCGATGTCGAGCACGTCGACGACGTGGGGATGGCGGACGAGGTTCGCCGCCGACGCCTCTCGCAGGAAGCGCGCGACGACGTCCGCGCTCGCGGCGTGCTCCGACTTGAGGGTCTTGATCGCGACCACGCGACCGAGCGCGGTGTTCTCCGCCTTGTACACCGCGCCCATGCCGCCGACGCCGAGGAGGCGGTCGATGCGGTACTTGTTGGCGAGGACGTGTCCGACGAGGGCGGACTCCGGATCTTCGGCGGCCATCGGGACGAGAGACAGAGTACGCCTCTCGCCCCGTACCTCTCAAGTTCGCCCGCACCGGAGGCGTCCGACACTTCGATAGGCGAGGTCGCCGTTCGGTGGGCCGGCTTGCTCGGTCAGTTGCAGATGCCGGACTTCGGCACACATTGCATCGTCTTGAGGCGATTCGAGGTCGCCGAGACGACGGCGCTGCAGGCGTAGCCGGTCGGGCAGCCGGAATCGTCGACGCAGCCGAACGTGCACGCCTTCTGGCGCGAAGAAACCTTGGTGCACCGGGTCCCGTCCGCCCCGCAGGAGGCGTCGTTCGTGCACGGCTGACACAACCGCGCCCGGTCGGCGGTGGGGTCGTACTTCGGGTTCGCGTCGATGCCGTGGACTCCGTACATCGTGTCGAAGCCCCAACCCTGGTCCTCGTCGAGCCCGCGCGTGAGATCGGACACCTTCGTGGCGGCGACCTTTCCGCCGCGCTGGTTCACGAGCGCGTCGATGAGCCGGACGGCCGAACGTTCGGTGCCGGCGTTCGAGAAGCTCGTGCTCGTGATGACGTTGAGGCTCTTGCGATCGGCCTTGGCGGGGTTCTTCCAGAACGCTTCCCCCATGGCGTAGGTCTGGCAGCCGTTCGCGAGGACGATCTGGTACGTGGAGGGCATCGTCGCCGTCGGCACCTTGGAATCGTCGAAGTCGCCTTCGTCCGTCTTCTTCCAGTTCGCGAGTGCGAAACCGTAGAGCGGACCCGAGTGTCCCTCGAAGATGACGATCTCCCGTTTCGCGAGGCTCTCGCGCATGTCGGCTTCGAGCAGCTTCCCGCCGGCATCCGTGTCCGGATCGGGTCCGGGAATCTTCTGCGCCGGATCCGCCGGGTGGAAAATCGAGATCTTCACCTTCACCGGTTTGCCGTTCGAGGTGATGGTCTTCGTGAGCGGCCCCGAATCCCGGAGGTATTCCGCGTACGACTTCACCGGGGACGTGAAGCCGACCGTGCCCACGAGCCAATTGTAGAGATCGCGCGAACCCGCGATGTCGTAGCGCGCGTGGTAGTCGTGACCGAAGTGCACGCCGACGGTCACTTCGCCGTCCGCGAAGAGGCGATCGATGGCGAGGTACGCGTCGCCGCTCCCGGTCTGCGGCGTGATCGTGAGCGTCATCGATTCGAGCTGGTCCTCGGCGAACTTCGCGGGGTCGAACCCGGACCACTTCGAGTCGCGGTACCACTCCTTGTTCATCTCGAGCCGCGCGAGGTCCGCGTTCGTGACCTTGCCCATCTTGAACTCGAGGGACTTCTTGGTGCTCGAGCCCTGCCCCGGCAGCTTCGCGACGAGGTTCTTCGGACCGACCGCCTGCACCTTGTACGAGAACTGGTAGGTGAGGCCGTCCTTCACGCTCACGTTCGCGTTCTCTTCCGATTGGAAGCGGACGAGGGAGGTGAAGCCGCCGTAGTCCTTGTTCTTCTCGTCGTGCTCCTTGTCGACGATGAGCACGTTCAAGAACCAGCCGATCTGGACGTTCTTGAGCGCCACGAGTTCCTTCGCGCGCTTCATCTTGTCGGCGTCGGACGCGCCCGCGAGATCGTCCTCGAGGGTCACGGTGCTCGTTCCCTCCAGCCAATATTCGCGGCTCGACGTCGAGTAGTAGTCGAGGGCCGAGGTGACGACGTCGTCGTCGCTCCCCGTGTCCGTGGCCGGCTCGGTCGCCGAGGCGCAGGCCACGGCGAAGGTGGAGAAGCTTCCGGCGGCGAGGAGGGCAAGGAGTCGACGTGTCATGGACTCCCACCCTTACCCACGTTTATCTACATGCAACCAACGTCCGTGATTTCGGGTACTTGAAACATCTCTCTCCACAACTTTCCCCGGAACGTCCTCCACGACTGAAAGGTTCCAGGCAGAGCCAGGAGCGGGCGCCGCGGGGGGGCCGCCCGGGACGCCGTGGGGGATCAGCGGATTTCGGGGGACCGTTTCGCGCCGCTGGACGTGTCGATGTCGTTGCCGAAGCCCGTGCCCGTCGCCGGGTTCTCGTTCCGCGTGTTCGCCGACGCGCCGCCCGATCCCCCGGCCGCGCCCGCGGTGCCCGCGGTCGACCCGGAGTTCGACCCGGTAGCGCCGCTCGGACCGCCGCACACGTCGGCGAGCTCGGGATGAGCGCTCCGGAGTTCGAGATTGCCGATGCCGGTGACCGTGTTCGCGAAGAGGCCGCCTTCGATGACCGTGTGGCCCACGTACTTGAGCGTCGCCTTCGGCGCGTAGATGGCGCCGTGGAAGATTTGTGCGCCGACGTTCACGCTGACTTCGTCGGCGCCGCCGACGTAGAGGCGGAACGCGCCCGGGCGCGCTTTCTCACCGGCGCTGAAGTATCCGACCGTCTTCACGGTCCCGGACACGTAGAGATCGAGCGTCGCCCCTTGTCCGAGAATGATGCGATCCGCGCCGATCTCGTCGAGGGAACCGTCGAGGTAGATGGAGACGGCGCCCTCGATCTTGATCTTCGAGTAGCCGATGTTGGCGACCTCGGAGAAGTAGTAACGGCCCGTGGTGAACGTCACGTCCGTGAACCCGATCTCCTTCATCGACGTGGGAATGGCCTTCGCGCCGTTGTCGTTCGAGGCCTTCGCTTTGTCGACTTCGCGGACGACGTCGAGGACGCTCGCGCCCTCGCAGGCGCAGGGCAGTCCGGAAGGCTCCACGTAGGTTCCCCGCTTGTCGGCCTTCTGGTACCCGAGCACGAGGGCCTGCCCGCCGGTGCGGAGCTCGCCGTTGACCGCGACGCGACCGATGCCGGAGAGGTCGCCTCCGACGTTCGCGTCCTTGCCGATCTCGATGTTGCCGGTGACCTTGAGCGCCGCCGGCGTGTAAAGGCTCGTCTTGATCTTGATGTTGCCGATGGCCGCGACCTCACCGCCGCTGGCCCACGAACCGTCCACGTTGGTGTTGTTCACGAGCGTCGACTTGCCGTTGACGCCCACGGAGCCGAAGCTGCCATCCGCGCCCTTCGCGACGACGAAGTTGCCGATGTCGTGGAAGTCCCCGCACAGGCAGAGCGCGTTGCCGAAGACGGCCGGCGCCGGACTCTTGCACGCGAGGGACTGCGTCACGGTCTTGCCTCCGATCCCGACGGCGTCGCCGCCGAGTCCTTCCGAGTCGCCTCCGAGTCCACCGGACGTGGACGAACATCCCGAGAGTGCCGCGAGGGCGACCACTCCCGAAACCGAGAGGATGGAGAGGAACGGGAACCGGGAGGCGAGGGAGGACCGGGAGGTGAAACGCATGTGGGGTCGGGTAGCAATTCCAGTTCCATCACCCGTCCCGTGGGGCGTCGCGCTTTGTCGCCGGCGACAAATATCCGGAACTATGGCGAAAAATGCCGAACCGCGCGGGACTGGCGCGCGCCCGCCCGGCGAACCCATGCGAATGGTCATGTCTTTTTGGAACCGATCGCTGGTCAAACCGCCCGCCACCCCCTTGAAGACGGGCACCGGTTCCGCCATGTCGTCGTCCGTGAACACCTCCGGCGTCCCCGTCCTCTCGTCGCGACTTTCCCGCCTCGCCTGGGCAGTCCTCGCCGCGAACCTCGTCGTCATCGTGTGGGGCGCGTACGTGCGTGCGTCGGGATCGGGCGCCGGATGCGGAAGCCATTGGCCGTTGTGCAACGGCGTCGTGATCCCGCGCGCGCCGGCGCTCACGACCCTCGTCGAGTTGAGTCACCGCCTCACGAGCGGTCTCGCGCTCGTCGCCGTGGTCGCCCTCGCGATCGCCACGTTCCGGAAGCTCCCGAAGGGGGCTCCCGCGCGGACGACCGCCGCGTGGTCCGTGGTGTTCATGTTCGGGGAAGCCTTGATCGGCGCCGCCCTCGTCCTCTTCGAGCACGTCGCGCAGAACCTCTCCGCGAAGCGGGCGCTGTCCATGACGCTCCACCTCACGAACACGTTCTTCCTCCTCGCGGCGCTCACGCTCACGGCGCTCCACCTCTCCGGGGATTCCGCGTCACGTCCCCGCGATCGCTCGCGTTCGACGTTGCCGTTCCTCGGACTCTTCGTGCTCCTCGTCGTCGTCGGTACGAGCGGCGGCATCGCCGCTCTGGGAGACACGCTCTTTCCCGTACGATCCCTGGCCGAAGGCCTCGAAATGGATCGCTCCGCCACGGCCCACCTGTTCGTCCGCCTCCGCGTGTTCCACCCGTTCCTCGCGGTGCTCGGCGCCTTCGCGACTTTGGGCTACGTCACGTTCGTGACCCTCACCGAATCCCGGCCCGGCGTGAGGAAAGCCGCGCGGCGTCTCGCGATCCTCGTCGTGCTGCAGGTCGCCCTCGGCGTGGCGAACTTGGCGCTCCTCGCTCCGATCCCCATGCAGCTCGTCCACCTCCTCGTGGCGGACGGCGTGTGGATCGCCCTGGTCGTCCTCGCCGCACGTTCGCTCGCCGAGGCGGATTCACCCACCGCGCGTCCCGCTTTCGAGGTCGCCGACTCCGCCCTCGCGGGCTGAATCGCCGCAGTCCCGGAGGGGGAAGGCGATCCTCACTCAGTGCGGATCGCGCCCATCGGCGGCGTCGGCCTCCGCGACCTCCGCGAGGCCCGCGAGATCGGCGAGGTTCGTAGGGTGGAACGGCGGACGTGGCGTGAACGGCGCCCCGACCGCGAAACCGCGCTCGGCGAGGATGCGTGCGCACATCGCGACGCACGACTTCCCCTGGCACCACCCCGTCCCGAAGCCCGTGTACCGCTTCAACGATTCGATGTCGTCGTGACCCCGCGCGATCGCGTCCGTGAGCTCGTGGAGCGTCACGTCTTCGCACCGGCACACGAGGGTCTTCGCCACGTCAGTCGCCCCGGTATTCGCAGCGCGCGTCGCACGTCTCGAAGAGGATGACGGTGTCGAGGGACGGGAGCTTGGGCTTCATCCGATCCCAGATCCACTTGGCGAGCACTTCGCTCGTGGGATTCTCGAGGCCGGGGATCTCGTTCAGGTAGTTGTGATCGAGGACGTCGTGGAGCGGCTTCCACATGTCGTAGAGGTCCCCGAAGTCGATGAACCATCCGGTGTCCGGGTTCACAGGGCCGGTGATGGCGAGTTCGACCTTGAACGAGTGCCCGTGGAGGCGGGCGCACTTGTGACCCGGCGGCACCTTCGGAAGGCGGTGGGCGGACTCGAATTTGAACTCGTGGATCAGGCGGACGGTCATGGTCGGCGGCAGAAAAGCGCCTTTCCGGCGGTCTTTCCAGGCATTTCCCCCCGAGGGCCGTCGCGGGGGCGAGGGCCACGAGGACGGCGCTTGCCACGGACGGGGCCTTGGTCTAGAACCGCCCGTCCTTTCCGAGGTTCCCATGTTCATCATGCTTTCGAAGAAGCCGCGCAAGTCGTCCCGTTCCCGCTCGAATCGCTACCGTGCGAAGCGCAAGGCGAAGAACCGCGACCGCCGCAACCGCATCAACCAGCGCACCTAAGACCCGTTCGCGCGTCGTCCCGGACCCCTTCCGGAGCGCACCGCCGTTCGGAGAGTCGCTGAAAACGAAACAGGCCGCGTCCCCAGGGGGAACGCGGCCTTTCGTGCTTTGTCGCTGCCTCGCCGTCCACACCCGCGGCGAACCGCGGGCGGGTCCGAGAATCAGCCGTTCCCGCCCTTGCGGAGTTCGGTGAGGACCAGTTTCGCGACGGCCTTCAGCGTGTCGAACACGCCCACGCCGGTGCGGGCCACGGCCTCGAAGTCGGGGACGTTGGTCGGGTTGAGCATCTGACGCAGCTCCTCGACCGACGCGACGTTCGGCAGGTCGCGCTTGTTGTACTGGACGACGTAGGGGAGCTTGTCGAGGTTGTAGCCCTGCTCCGCGAGGTTCGTCCGGAGGTTCTCGACGGACTCGAGATTCGCTTCCGTACGCTCGATCTGGGAGTCGGCCACGAAGATGACGCCGTCGACGCCCTTGAGGATGAGTTTCCGCGAGGCGTCGTAGAAGACCTGTCCCGGCACCGTGTAGAGGTGGAAGCGGGTCTTGAAGCCGCGGATCTCACCCAGCGAGAGCGGGAGGAAGTCGAAGAACAGCGTGCGTTCCGTTTCCGTCGCGAGGCTGATCATCTTGCCCTTCGCGTCGGGGTTCGTGCGCTCGTAGATGAACTGCAGGTTGGTCGTCTTCCCGCAGAGGCCCGGGCCGTAATAGACCAACTTGCAGTTGATCTCCCGCGCCATGTAATTGATGAAACTCATCGGCGCGTGCCCTCAGTCGTTGAAGAGATTGTCGATGTCTTCGTCGGTGATCTCGCCGAACGGCGTGTCGGCACCGGGTTCCGACACCTTCTTCACGAGAGTCTCGAAGATCGCGGTGAGTTCCTCCGTCGCCTTCTTCACGCGGAGCCGGACGAGTCCGAGGCTCGAGCGCGAGTCGAAGATGACGACGAGGATGACGCGATTGCCGACGAGCTGGATGTGGATGTTCTGCTTCTCACCCTCGTGGAACTGCGTCGCGAATTCGTTCTCCTTGAGGAGTTTCGCGATTCCACCCGTCGCGGCGATGTTGCCGGCCGTGAGCGAAGCGAGGCTCGTCGTGTCGATGTTGTCGATGTCACCGCTGGCGGCGATGAGCTGACCGTTCTTGTCGACGATGAAGACGACGCGGGCGTTCGCATCGCGAACCAGACGGTCCACGACCGTTTGGATCTGATTGAACTCCTCCTCGTACATCACCATCTGGGGATTGACCATTCGAAGCCTCCAGAGACTCCAGAGCGGCAGCGCGTACGGCGACGGGAAACTGCGGAACAACGGTGTCTGCGATCGAGCGGCGCGTGCAGCGACGAAGCGAACGAGGGACGCCTTCTCGGTAGCCTTACCGTTCTATCCGAATGCGTGACCGCGCCGCAAGCAGCGTGAGTCGGCACATAGCGAAGTGTCCAAGTCGGGCGACGGGACCGTGCGACGGATCGTGAGGGCGTGGCGCGAGGATGCCGCAAGCTCGGAGGAAACGGGGAAGCACGCGTCGAGGTGATGTAGGATGGTTCACGATGGTTCACGCGTCCGCCGACGTGTCGCTCGCGGTCGATCCGAACGTCGACGCCGATCCGGCGACCCTCGGTGAACTCTCCCGAGGTCTGCTCGACGCCGCCTTCGCTTCGTCGGGACTCCTCGCGGTGCGCGTCGTCCGAGGCGACGGTCCCGTGCTCTCGCTCGGCGCGTTCGATCGCGCGAGCCGGGTCGCGCGGGATCTTCCCGCCGAGCTCGCCTCCTTGCCCTCGTTCGGTCGCGGATCCGGTGGAATGCCCGTCCGGATCGACGTGGACGCCGTCTGGGTGGGACTCGCGCTGTCCTCGACCACGGCCTTCACGGACGCCACCGCAGCCACGATCGTCAACCGGCACGTACGACCGCTGCTCCGTGCGCTCGCGAAGGAAAACGTTCCCGCGAGCTACGGCGGTCGCGACTTCGTGGCGTGCGTGAAGACACCCGTGGCGTGGGTCGGTTTCCAACACGACGGAAGTTCCCGACGCGCGGCGTTCGAGGCCCTCGTCGCGGTGCGTTCGCCTTTCACGGTGCCCGGCCGTTCGTCCTGGGCGGGAAAGGTGCCGGGCACGTTGGACGCGGCCGCACGTCGGCCCGTCGAGCCCGCCAGACTCCGCGCGGCCATCGTCGAAGCTTACCTGGATTCCTTCGGGGCGAAGCGTGTCGAGCTCGCCATGGAAATTCCACCGCACTCGCACACGGACCGCACGAAGGCGGATCCGCCGTTCACGGCGACGGTGGAGGAGGCCATCGGCCTCGTCGGCGCCGGACCCACGCGCGATGGCTACGTGGGCGTGGGCGGCGAATTCGCGGCGTCCCGGAACGCGCTCGCGGAACTCAACTACCGCCTGACCCAGATCGACACCCAGGACGCCGCCATCGTCGACGACGCGGTCGCGAACGCGTTCGGACATTCGGACGTGGTCATCGACGGCGTGCGCTCGCTCGGATCCTTGCGCGACGCGATCCTCGCCGTTCCGCGCTGAAGGTCCCGGTCGTACGGTCCGCGACCGCCGACTCCGTCAACCCGCGGACCCTGGTTCGCCGGGTTCCCACACCCGCGCTTCGCGGAAGATGCGGACGAGTTCGGCGTCGAGGTGCCCGTCCTTCACGTTGAAGTCGAGGATGTCGATGGCGCGTTCGACCGGAATCGCCTTCTTGTACGGGCGATCGGAGGCGGTGAGTGCGTCGTAGATGTCCGCGATGGACATCATCTTCGACTGGACCGGGATCTCCTCGGCCTTGAGTCGGTTGGGGTAGCCGGTGCCGTTCAAGCGCTCGTGGTGTGCTCCGGCGATGAGCGGGACGCGGCGGAACGCCTTCCCCCACGGGATCTGCGAGAGGAACCGGTAGGTGTGCGAGACGTGGGAGCGGATTTCGTCGAACTCCTCCGGGGTGAGCGAACCGCGCTTCACGCTCAAGGCGACGACCTCCGAAGGCGTGAGGAGCGTACGCATCGTTCCCTGGCGATCGGAGAAGCTCTCGCTGGCGATGGCTTCGACCTTCGCGAAGTCGCCGCTCGAGAGGACGGTGGGTTCGTTCGCCGCGACGATGGCCGCGAACGCGACCTCGAGTTCCGAGAGTCCCTTGGAGAGCTCCAGATCGAGGGCGGTCAACACGTCTTGCGGAGCCCGCTTCTCGAGGGCCTCCACCTTGCGCGCCAGGACGCTCGCTTCGAGCGAGCGCGCGACGTAGTCGAAACGCGCGCGGATGACCTCGAGCTCCTCGTCGTAGAGCTTCTTCGCCTTGACGAGGACCTTCTCCCGGACGCCGATCTTGCCGAAATCGTGGAGGAGGCTCGCGTATTCGAGCTCCCGGAGATCCTCCCGCGTGAAGCTCGCCTCGCGGTACGGACCGGAACCGACGATGTCGACGGCCTTCGCCAGGCCCACGGTGAGATCCGCCACCCGGCGTGAGTGGCCGCTCGTCGTCGGATCGCGGGACTCGATGGCTTCCACGCTCGCGCGGACGAAGCCCTCGAAGAGACGCCGGATCTCGTCGTAGAGCATGGCCGTCTCGAGCGACGCACCGGCTTGGGCCGAGAGCATGCCGAGGAGTTCCTCGCTCCGGTCGTCGAACGGGAGGACTTCCGCGTCGACGTCCTCCTTCGAGAGGAGCTTCTTCTGGGGCTCCTTCTTCTTGTTGATCAACTGGATGACGCCGATGACGTCGCCCTGCTGGGAGATGAGCGGCGCGACCAGCATCGACTTGGTGCGGTAGCCGATCTTCTCGTCGAAGCTCCGGTCCACGCGGAACGTGGATCCCGGGGGGAGTTGGTAGACGTCCGGCACGTTGATGGCGCGCTTCTCGAGGGCGGCCGTGCCGGCGATGGAGCGGTTCGAGACCGGGATCGTGAACTCCCGCGAGTCGAAGCTCACCGAGTCGTTCTGGGTCAACTTGAAGCGGAGGAGCCCCTGCTTGTCGTCCGCTTCGACGACGTAGATGCTCCCCGCGTCCGCGCCGGTGATGAAGCGGCACTTCTCGAGGATGATGCCGAGGAGTTTGTCGACGTTGCGCTCGGTGGTCATCGCGCGGGCGATGTTCACGAGCTCGCCGAGTTCGTAGCGGTACCGTCTCAGCCACTGGCCGCGATGTTCGGCGTTGCCGCGCGCTTCCATGAGCTCGAAGGCACGCTCCGCCGCGATGACGACTTCTTCGGGCGTCGCGTCCTTCGGGACCACGCCGCCGAGACCGTTCTTCAGGGCCACGTCCGCGTTCGTGTCGACGGGGCGACCGAGCACGGTGACGAGGGCGGTGCCGTCGGCGATGCGATGGGCGAATCCGCCGAGGAGGGTCGCTCCCGCGTCCCACACGACCGCGGGGACCACGAGGTTCGCGTGGTTTCCCTTGGTCGCCATCAGGACGAGGGCGTGCGGCCGGGTGACCGAGACGGACGCGAACCTCGCGTGGGTGCGCGTGCCCAGTTCCAGGTGGTCGAGTGCCTTCGACCACGCTTCCGCGGCGGAGAGAGCCGCCTCCCGATTGCCGTTGTCTTCGCGGGGGACGTGGGGCGCCATCGAGGATTCCGTCGGGCGAGTGTACCCGACGGAAGTCTCCGCGATGGTGTTTTCGGAGCGGGACGACCGCTACGGTGCGGCCGTCACTCGTCGGCGGGATTCGCGAGCTTCCGCGACCAGATGATCGCGTCGCGACGGGCACCCCCCACGAGGACGTGGTTCTGCAGGATGCCGGTGCGGCGGAAGCCGTTGAACACGAACGCCGTGGCGAGGCCGATGTCGTCGCTCGGGGCCAAGCTGAAACAGCTGACCGTCGATTCCGCGAGGAGGCGATCGCACATCGTGCGGATGGCGGAGATCGTCGCGAGGCGATCGTTCTCGGAGCGGGGCGAGGTGAGCAGTTCGAGGAACGTGTTGCCGAAGCACGACTGCGCTTCCGTGGAGACCACGAGCTCGAAGCCGGCGCGCGCCGTGAGTTGGAAGAATCGTCGCTCGACGTCGCGTCCGAACGGCTCGAAGGCGGTGAGGCCACGTCCGGCACGGAGCGCGGTCGCGACCTGCTTCTTCGTCTCGGCCTCGCGGATCGGGGTGATCTTCACGACGGGGAGGGGGCGATCCTGGAGCTCCTTCGCGAGCTTCTTCGCCTGCACGATGGTCTTCTCGGCCCGCGCCACCGCGGGATCCGGGACGTCCGCGGACTCCACGTCCTCGAGATCGACCTCGAGGGCGGCTTGCGCGTAGCGCGCGTCCGTGTGGGAGACGCGATCGCGGAGCGCCTTCGTGCTGACGTGCGCCGACGGCAGCACGTTCTTCGTCGTCTTGGTCTTCGCGTTCGCGGCGGGGACCGTGCAGCCGAGGAGGAAGGCGTCGCTGCGCTTGTAGAAGCCGGGGATGTTCCCTTCTTTCGCGAAGCCAAGCTTCGTCCACGTGGCGACCTCGTCCCGTTCGACGAGGGTGTAGACCTTGTCCACGCCCTCACGCTGCGCGAGGGACATCACGGTGGTGCGTTTGGCGTTGGAAGGTCCGGCGCGAAAGTCGACGACGCGCATGGTCTTCGCCCGCCGGTTGATGAGCAGGCAGAGCGACACGGCATCGTTCTGGAAGAACACTTCTTCGACGGCCTTCTTCTCCGCCGTCTTGTCCGTCGAACCCCAAGCTTTTGCGACCATGTTCGCCTGCACCTTCCGCAAGTTCCCCGAGCCCGGAAGGGGTCGACGTCCGACCTCGGACCCCACCCCCAACCTCTCGAACCGCAAACGGTGGCCGGGGTTCTCGCGTCCCCCGAACCTTTCAAAGTTGCAATGCGGTTACCCGGAACTGAAGGCACGGTCAATCGTAAGTGGTTGCATTTCCGTCGCTTCCCGGTCCCGAAGACCTCGCGACTTCGATGCACTGCGTCGAAGAGTCGGACGGGGTCAGGGTCCGTTTCGACACCTGACTTTCGGATTCTCGGAAACGAATCGGGAAATCACGAGGTCAGCCGAAGGATGTCCGCCCGTGACGCGCCCAGGCGCGTGAGAGCCTCCTCCATCCGGCTGTGCTGAACCGAGACGAGGGTCGGCATGCCCCCCGAGAGCCCGAGCACGGCGAGAAAATCGATCCCGCTGTCGAAACTCGCAGCGAGACTCAAGGTGTCCATGTCGCGCAACATCGCGATGGGCGCGCGCTCCTGACCCAAGAGGAGGAGCAACGTCTTGTCGTAGAGGCCGTGGCTCTTCGTCGCGTCCACGAACGCGAGGCGATCGCATCCGCGGGGAACGCCTACGCGTTCGCCTCCGAGCTCCACGAGTTGGTACGAGGCCGCGATGCGCCGGGCTTCGTGTTCGCTCTTCGCGAAGCTCTCGGCCGCGCGGTCGATGGGTTCCCAGAGCGACGCGTCCTCGAGGCCGTTCGCGAGGTGACGCACGATCACGCCGAAAAGCGCCGTGTCCCGGGGTCGTCCTCGGATCGCGCGATCGAATCTCTGGGCCACGGAACTCGGGGTGCCGATGCGGGTGTCGATGGCGCGTGCGTCCTCGTCGCAGCCTGGATAGGGCTCCACCCCGCCTCGCATCCACTTGGCGGCGCTCGCGAGTCCGTCGAAGTCCGTGTGGCAGACGATGGTGTCCACGGGACCGATGCGCTTCACCAACTCCGGCGTGACGATTTCCGGACACGCGCCGTGTTCGGCCTTGGTCGTGAGGACGAAGCGCGGATCGCCGGCGTAGTCGGCGTGCCGGACGTGATCGTGGTGGTCCACCCAGCCGGCCAAGCGTGGGCCGAGGCCTTCCAGGAAGGGGAGGGTGATCTTGGAGAATCCCCCGCTGGACGCTTCGGAGGCGAACGCCACGTCGAGGACCACCACACGTCCGCGCAACTCCTTGGGTTTCGGAAGTTTTCGGGGCGACGCGAACGCGAGTTCCGCGCGGGAAGGGCGAGGGGGGACCTGGTCGTTCGAGGACATCGGGGGAATCCCCCAGCTTACGCCAAATTGCGTCGATTCGGGCGATAGGCTGTCGAACGGGGGACGAGGAAAGGAGACGGGGGGCGTGGTCGTGGGGTCGTGGAGTCGGACGACGTCGAGGAGCCGGGCACAGGCGAGTGGTCGGCGTGCGCCATGGTCCGCGGGGCTCGGGTCGCTCCTCCTCGTCGCGGGTCTGGTCGTGTCCGCGGGGATCTCCATGGCGTCGCCCACGTCCGCACTTCCGAGAAGGCAGGGAGCCGTGTCTTCGACCAAGGTGTTGCCCGGACCCGCCGAACCTCATGCGGCTGCACGTCCGGACGCTGCCCTCGCGAACGAAGCGTGCGCCGCGTGCCACGGCGACGTGGCGGCGGAATGGCGCGCGTCGATGCATGCCCGTGCGTGGGTGGACCCCATGTTCCAGCGCGCGTTCGCCCGGGAACCCCTCCCGTTCTGTCGGGGATGCCACGCTCCCGAGGCCGCCCCCGATGCGAACCCCGATCCCGCGGTGGGTGACGTCGGCGTGGGGTGCATCACGTGCCACGTTCCCGACCGCGATGCGCCGGCCACGGTGGTCACGGGGACGCGCGGGCATCGCGCGGGAACGACGGCGCCGCACGCCGTGCTCCGCGACGCGCGACGTGGGACCGACGACGTCTGCACGAACTGCCACGAGTTCGAGTTCCCGAGCCGCGATCGCCGCACGTCCCGCGACTTGATGCAGTCGACCCGCACGGAACACCTGGCGTCGGCATCCGCCAAGACGCCGTGCCCGTCGTGCCACATGCCGACACTTCCCGACGCCGACGAAACGCGCCTCCGGAATCGTGTGGACCATCGCTTCGTGGCGTCCGGCGACGTCGCCACTCTCGCGCGCGCCGTGTCCGTCGAGGTGCGGCGGACGTCGGCGGGCATCGTCACCGTCACGCTTTCTCCGAAGGACGTGGGTCACGCGTTCCCCACGGGCGATCTGTTCCGGCGCCTGGTCGTCGTGTTGGAGGCCGTGCGGACGTCCGACGGTTCGCGCCGCGTCCTCGGTCGTCACGTGCTCGCGCGCCGCTTCCGAGACGCGGTCGTCGCGATGGGCACGACGCTCCGCGTACCCGCGGGAGACGATCGCGTCGGTCCCTCGGGCCGCGTCGAGGTCTTCGAGATTCCCTCCGATTTCACCGATGCCGACCTCCGCTGGCACCTCGACTACGAGCGCGCCGAACTCCCCGCGGACGCGTCCACCCACGTCGAAGTCGCGTCCCGTCTCGTCGTCGCCGGTGGGCCCGTACCTCCCGCGGGCGCGACCATCCCGTCTCCGCCGCTCCAGTCCCGGACGGCGTCGTCCCACGAAGGGTCCGATCCATGAAACGAGCTCCCACGAAATCCTCGACCTCCCTCGCGTGCGCGGCCCGAGGAGCGGTCGGTCTTCTCACGATCGCGATCTCCGGATGTGGATCGGTGAGCGCCGTCGGAGACGACGCGCATCGACCGCTTCGGGGATCGTCCGGTGTCCCGAGCGTGGCGGTGACGAGGGACCCCCTCGCCGTGCGACCGCCGCCCGCGTGGGCGTATCCGGCACGATCCGGTGCGCCCTCCCCGCTCGGGATCGTGGCGGAGGGCGACTGCATGACCTACGCGCCTTCCGCGATCGGTGGGACGACGTTCCTCGCGGCGGGACGGAGCGTCGCCGCGTTCGACGGCGAGCGCATGGAGGTCGACCCCGTCACGCTGCCGCGCTTGCCTTCGGTGTCGACGCACGTGCGCACGGAGCTCGTGGGCGACTGGCCGAACGCACCGTTCCTCCGGATCGCCATCGAGGAACGTGACTCCCGCGAGGACCTGTTCTTCGCCCGCGCGAAGTCCGGATCCCCGGTCGCATGGAATCCCGTCACGGCCACGCGGAAGGGGAGCCCCTTCTTCGCCGTCGCCCCGTGGGCTTCGGGCGCGGCCGTGGCCCTCGAGCGGTGCGACGACAGGACGTGCCGCTCCTCGTTCACCCTGCGCGACCTCGCGGGTTCCAAGGTGATCGCCGAGTTCGCGTCGGTGTGCCCCAAGGACTCGTGCACGCCCATCGCGAGCGCGATGTCCGGAATGGACGAAGGATTCGTCCTCGTGTCGGAAGACACGTCCGACGTGATGGCGGCCCGCAAACGGGGCACGTGGGGCTCGGGGACGACGTATTCCGTCGTGCGGTTCGCGGCCGGGAGGGTGCCGTCGAAGCAGACGCTCTTCCGCTCGAACGTGGCGTACGCGTCCGATGCGCCCCTCCAGGTCGTGTCCTCCAAGGAGGCGTACGTCGTCTTCTACGTGGAGCCGTCCATCCGCATCTACCGTTTCCAGGGAACCCGATGGGAACCGCTGGCCTTGCCCTCGAAGGAGTGGGACATGCTCTCCGTCCGCGCCATCGGCTCCGGCGGGGTGTACGCCCGCGTGACCAAGGACGGAACCACGGGTCTCGTCCGGTTCGATCCGAAGGACGGACCGGTCGGTCGATGGACGCCCGAGACCCTCCCCGGGTCGATCGTCCAGATGGACGGCGAGAAATTCGGGACTCCGTGGGCCCTCGTCGAGAAGGGAGAACGCACCGTGCCGTTCCGCCGCGAGACCGACGGGACGTGGACCGAGATCGCCATGCCCCGATCCGCACGGGAGCCGGAGACCGTCCTCGAGCCTTCGACGCTGCGGGTCGTCGGTAAGGGGGACGCGTGGATCACCGCCGAAGCTCCCGAGGACGGACCACGGGGACACGAACGTTCCCTCACGGCCGTCCTCCGATCGCGACCCGTCGCGCGCACCCTCCGGTGTCGGACCAACGTGGACGCGGACGACGACGAAAGTGCCGAGGTGCCGCCGTCCCTCGTCGACTGGCCCCCGCCCGCTGGAGCGACCTGTGCGACACCGTACGTCGTGTTCGGCACCCTCGAGGATCTGGAACTGGACGATCGCATCGTCGTCGCCGCCCGTGACGCCCTCGCGGACACGAACGACGGCGTCACCGGGACCCACGCGGTCCTCGACACCTTCGAGGTCGGCAAGGTGCGCTACCTGGGCGCACGTGCGTCGTCGCCCTCCGACCTCGCCAAGCTCCGCGAGACGAAGCTGCTCGAGTCCGGTTCGCCCGAAGTGGTGTGCGGTTCTCCGGAGAACGTGATCGCGTCGCGGACGGTGGACGTCGTCCGGAAGCTTCCGGCGATTCGTGGCCTCGCCGCGCGCTGAGGGACCACATCGCCCCACGTCCGTTCGTCGCATCCCACAAGCGCGCGCCGAGGTGCGCCCTCGATGGTGGGGTCACGCGGGTCGCGTTGACACTCTCGGAACGCGATCGATATCGTTTTATTTCCACCCTTTCCACGTCGCGCGCACCGAGTCGTGTGCGGAACGCGCGACGCTACGGCCGGTCACCATGTCCACGAAGGTTCTCGTCTTCGAGAGCGATGCGGCGTTCGCGATGGAGCTCCGTCAGGAGCTCGAGCGTTTCAACTGTGCCGTCACGGTGGTCGACGACGGCCAGAGCGGACTGGCCGAGGCGGCGCAAAATGTGCCGGAGCTGATCCTCCTCGCCATCGAGTTGCCGCGGATGAACGGCTTTTCGGTGTGCAACAAGTTGAAGAAGGATCCGACGCTCAAGGAAGTTCCGCTCATCATCATGTCGAGCGAGTCGAGCGACGAGACCTTCGAGCAGCACCGGAAGCTCCGGACCCGCGCCGAGGACTACGTCCACAAGCCCATCGCCATGGAGACTCTCCACGAGCACATCGCGCGGTTCGTGAACCTCGGGAGCCCGAGTGGCGCGGTCGAGATGGTGGTCGACCAGGACGAGGTCCTCATCGTCGACGACGCGCAGGACGAGATCGAGGAAGTGACGAGCGCGAACGTGATGCGCCCCGTGAAGGCGCCGAGTGCGGCGCCCGCGTCCGCGGCGATGCCCGAACCCGAGCGTCGCGTCGCGGGTGGAGGCGACGAGGAGCTCGACGCCCTCGCCGACGAAGCGTTCGGCCGGCTCCAGGCCCCCTCCGGGGACGTTCCCGTCCACGACGACGCCCACCTCTCGGCGAGCGGTGGCTTCGCGATCGCGTCGTCGTCCATGCGTCGCGCGTCCTCCGTTCCGCCCTCGTCGAAGACCAAGGCGTCGAGCCGTCCGCCCATGAGCATGTCTCCCGCGGCCTCCCTCGAAGCCGAGGCCGAACTGGCGCGCGTCCGCGCCGAAGCCGACGCCGTCCGATCGGAGCTCGAAGGCGTGCGTGCCCGACTCCAGACGCGGGACCGCGACGTCGAGGGTCGGGACCGGGATCTCGAAGCCCAGAAGCGGGAACTCGACGCGAAGCGTTCGGAGCTCGACGCCGCCCTCGCCGAGAACGCGAAGTTGCGGAACGATCTCGGCGAGGCCTCGAGCGGGCAGGCCGACGTGCAATCGATGCAGCGCGAGATCGAGGACCTCAAGAACCGCCTCGCCGCGCAACCGAAGGCGACCGGCGGAGTGTCGAGCCGCGAGTTCTTGGACCTCCGCGAGGCCATGAACAAGAAGGACAAGGAGATCCTCACGCTCCGCGAGTCCTTGAACAAGAAGGAGAAGGAACTCGTCGAATCGGCGGACAAGACGCTCTCCATGGAGCGCGCCAAGGCCGATCTCGAGGACCGAGCGGTCAGCGTGGAACGGGAGCTCGAGGAGGCGCGCGAGAAGGCTTCCGCGCTCTCCGCCGACAAGGACCTCGCGAAGAAGGCGAGCGAGGACTGGAAGGCGCGCTTCGAACGCGCGAAGTCGGAGACCGACCAGAAGTCGAAGGAAGCCCAGGAACTCGCGCAACGCCTCGCGACCGAGCGGCAGTCCCACGAGTCCGAACTGGCGACCGCGAAGGCCACCCTCGAAGCGAGCCTCGAGGAGGAACGGAAGGCGTTCGAGAACCAGCTCGCCACCGAACGTCAGGCCCACGAGAGCGCGAAAATCGCCGACCGGACGGCCCACGAGGCCGCCCTCGCGACGTTGCGCGAGACCGCCGACGCCGAGCTGCAAGCGACGAAGGCGTCGATGCAGTCGAGCGCAGCGAAGGAGATCCTGTCCGTGCGCACCGAACTCGAGAGCCGTCTCGAGAACGTGCGCGCCGAACTCGAGCAGGAGCGGGATGCGGCCATCGACGCCCTCCGCGCGTCCCTCACCAGCGACTTCGAAGCGACCCTCGCCAACGAACGACGTAGCGCGGGGTCCCAGTTGCAGGCGGAGGTGGCCCGACTCGAGTCCGAGGCCCGTGAACGTCTCGCCGGAAGGGAAGCCGAACTCGAGGCGAAACACGCCGCGACGCTCGCCGCGGCGACGGCGGCCCACGAGGCGGCCCTCGCGTCCGCGAAGTCGTCCCACGAGTCCGCCCTCGCCGTCACGAACGAGGCCCACGCCGAAGCCCTCGCGGACGCCGAGCGTGCGGCGACCGAGAGGGTGACTGCCGCCGAGAAGGCCGGGGCGGAGGCGAAGATCGTCGCCGAGAACGAACGGGACGCCGCGGTCGCCAAGGCGAACGCGGAACGGGACGCCGCCATCCTCACGCTCACCGACGAGAAGAACACGGCCCTCGCCGCGGCGAAGGCCGAACGGGACGAGACCGTCGCCCGTCTCGAGAAGGAACGGGAGGAGAAGCAAGCGGAGTTCGAGGGTGAACTCGACGCCACCGTCGCCGCCCTCAAGGACGAAGCGGCGGAAAAGGTGCGGGCGCTCGAGAAGGAGCGGGACGACAAGATCGCGACGCTCGTGCGCGAGAACGACGCGACGCTCGCCGAAGTCATGGCGGACAGCAAGGCGCGCGAGACCGCGCTCACCAACGAACGTGACCGACTCGCCGCGGACCTCATCGCCGCGACGGACCGTCTCGCCACGATCGAGGGCGAGAAGACCGCGCTCGAAGGTCAGAAGGCCATGGTCGACATGCAATTGAAGGCCATGACCGATCGTGCCGGGGCCCTCGAGCGCGAGCTCGCCAGCGTCCGCGAAATCGTCGAGGCCGCCCAACAAGAGGGCGAGCAACTCCGCGAGGAAATCGCGGCGACGAAACAACAACTCGCCGGAGAATCCGTGCGCGTGGCCAAGGCCTCCGCGAAATGGGACTCCGACAGGGCGTCCCTCGAACGTGCGAAGGACGCGCTCGCGGTCGCACTCGCGCAAATCGAGGAAACGGAGAGCCGCGCCGTCGGCTGACGGCGGCCCCGCGGAACCTCAGCGTAGCCGCGCGCGTCGGGCGACCTTCGGTCCCTCGTCGCGCGCGCGTGCGAGGATCGCCGACTCGTCGAGCATCCGATGCTCGCCGAATGCGACCACCTGCGTGCCGTCGACGAACACGTGCCGCACGTCGCGCGACGTGCAGGCGTAGACGAGCTTCGAGAACACGTCTCCCCCGGGCTCGACGTGGGCGCCGTCGAGACGGACGACGGCCAGATCGGCCCGCTTTCCCGCTTCGAGGGAGCCCGTCACGTCGCCCATGCCGAGGGCGACGGCTCCGTCGATCGTGGCGAGACGGAAGGCTTCCTTCGCCGGAAGGGACGTGACCGACGTCCGGACCTTGGCGAGGAGCGCGGCGTGCCGGAGTTCGACCCAGGGATCGAGGTTGTTGTTGCAGGGAGCACCGTCGGCGCCGAGGGCCATGGCGACGCCGAGGGCCCGGAGCTCCGCCACGCGGGCGATGCCGGACCCGAGCTTCAGGTTCGCGCTCGGACAATGGGTGACGCGGGTACCGAGCCGCGCGACCCGCTTCGCTTCGCCGTCCGTGAGTTGCACGCCGTGCGCGAGGACGGCGCGCTCACCGGACACGCCCCACCGTTCGAGGACGGCCACGTCCTCCGCACCGAGGATGCGGCGCACGGCCTTCCGTTCGTCCGGGTGCTCGGCGGCGTGCGTGTGGAGGAACGCACCGTGCTCGCGCGCGCGATCGGACGCCCCACGCACGAGGGCTTCGGAGCACGAGAGGATGAAGCGCGGAGCGAACGCGTACCCGAGTCGCCCATCGCCGCGTCCCGACCACGTCGTGCAGAGACGCTCGCTCTCGCGGAGACTCTCCTTCGTGGTTTCCCGGAGGCCGCGGGGCACGCCTTCGCCCTTGTCCATCATCGTCTTGCCGGAGAGCGCACGGATGCCGCTCCGCTCGCACGCGTCGAAGACCTCGTCGTGATGGTGCACCGTGCCCATGTCGAGGATGGCGGTGGTCCCGGCTTTCATCATCTCGACGAGACCCAACTCCGCGCTCGTCCGAAGGCTCGCGGCGTCGTGAGAGGCCTCGAGGGGCCATATTCGTCGTTTCAGCCACTCGAGCAGGGGAAGATCGTCCGCCATGCCGCGGAAGAGCACCTGGCAGAGGTGGACGTGGGCCTGGACGAAGCCGGGGATGACCGCGCAGTCGGTCGCGTCCACGACGCGGACCATGCGTCCTCCGGAAGCCGCCATTTTCCCGGCGTTCTTGCCGATCGCGACGATGTTCCGGCCCCGGATCAGGAGATCGCCGACGACGACGTCGTCGGTCCCGTTGCACGTGACGAGGGTTCCGTTCCGGAGCAGCGTGTCCACGACCGACATTTTTAGCACCGAACCCGCGAGGTTCGGAGACCTCTCGGAGGGCTCCTCGGGTAGAGTCCTCGACCGGTAACTCCACGATGTCCACGCGCATTCTGGTCGTCGACGACAGCCCCACGATCCGCAAGGTGGTGGCCTCCATCCTCGAACGGCGCGGCTACGAGACGCGCACCGCCGGCGACGGACAGCGTGCGCTCGACGTCCTCAAGAGCGAAGCTCCCGAGGACGCCATCGATCTCGTGCTCCTCGACTTCGTGATGCCACGCATGAACGGCTTCCAGTTCTGCCGCGTCCTCCGACACGACGCGGAACTCGCCGGGACGCCCGTCGTCCTCATGAGCGCGAAGTCGGACAAGATCCGCGAGCGGTTCGTCCAGCAGACGGGAGCGATCGACGCCATCACGAAGCCGTTCGACGCCGAGGCGCTCGTCGCGCTCGTGGAGAACGCCCTCCGGAGAGTCGCGAACCGCGGGGACGCGAAGTCCTCCCAGGTGCACCCCGCCGAGGCGTACGACGTCGACGACGAAGGACCGAAGAGCATTCCCGTCGCCACGATGGAGGTGCGGGCCGCCCGCGCGACCTCCGCTCTCCACGGCAGGCTCTCGGAACTCTTCGGGGCCGGGAGCGGACGTGCTTCCGATCCCGGCGCGTCGAGCTTCGCGCGGGACGTGGCGACGCGTCTCGCGGAGGCGCTCACCGCCGACGTGGCCCGTGAATTCGCGTCGTTCGTGCGCGACCTCGATTTCGGCGCGGGCCGTGTAGGACTGACCGGGTCCCTCGACGTCGTGCCCATGGGGGCGATCCTCCAGCTTCTCCAGGTCGAGTGCCAGACCGGCACGCTCACCGTACGGAGCCCTTCGAGCGAGATCCGCGTGTCCCTTTCCGAAGGGATGATCGACTTCGTCGAGTCCCGCGGCGTCGGAGAGGAATTCCGGCTCGGTCGTTTCTTCGTGGAGAGCGGCCTCGCGACGCCCGAGGAGATCGAGAAGGTCCTCCGTGAAGAATCGCGCATCGAGTTCGACGGACCCCCGCCGAGCGTCCGCCCGTCGCGCCCTCCCGTGAGGGACGCGAGCGCCTCCATCCCGGCCGCCCTCGATCCCGGTCCCGAGTCCTTCGCCGCCTCGCGCGGTCGATCCCACGATCCGGGCAAGTCCGTGCCGCCCTCGCGGATCTCGGCATCCTCCCCACCTCCCAGCGCGAAGCCCCTCCTCGGCGACCTGATGCTCGTCTCCGGTCGCATCACGGAGCGCGATCTGCGGGACGCGCTGTCACGACAGTCCAGCGAGCTCGTGTACGAACTCCTCCGATGGCAGGCCGGATCGTTCGAGTTCCGGGCGGAGGCGGTCACGCCCCTGGCGCTCTCCGCGAAGCTGGCGCTCCCCGTCGCGCACGTCGTGATGGAAGGATTCCGCCGCGTCGACGAGTGGCGTCTCGTCGAGGCGAAACTCGGCAATTTCGACGGTATCCTCCAAGTCGACAAGCTCGCCATCGACTCCCTCGGAGACGACGCGATCTCGAAGGAGGAGCGCGCGGTGCTCGCCCTCGTGGACGGGGAACGCACGGTCCGCGAGGTCGTCGCCGCCAGCCACATGTCGAGTTTCGACGCGTGCAAGATCCTCTATCAGTTCATCGAGGCGCGCTTGGTGCGCCGGAAGGGCGGCGGACTCGGATGAACGGAGACGCGTCCCGCGGCGGAGTCGTCGTCGACACGGGGTGTTCGTGGATGCTCGTGACGGCGGACGTCGCTCTCCGCATCGTCCCCGAGACCTCGGTCGCCCACGTGCCGGGAGGTCCGCGGGAGCTCCTCGGGGTGACGCTCCACGAGGGGGCGCTCGTTCCGGTGTTGGCGATCGGTGCTTCCCAGGGCTCCATGATCGTGTGCGAGGTCGTCGGCGAACTCGTCGTCCTCTCGGGGGCCAAGGTCGTCCGGACGGGGTCGTTTCCGCCGGATCCGTCCGCTCCCGGACGTGTCCTCGTGGACGGACGGAGCACCGAGATCCTCGATTTGCGCGGACTTTACGACCGGGTCGCCACCCACCGCGCCGACCGACGCAAAGGCCCACCGCCCTCCTCGAAAGAGCGCGTATCGTAGGACGCTCGATGGCTGAACGAGATCGACCGAGCTTCTTCGCCAAGTTGCGCCGCACGGCACGGAGCGCCCAAGCCTCCGTACAAGGGAAGGTCACGCTCGATCACAACGCCGTCTGGCAGGCCCACGAACGCGCCGTGGAGCGCACGCGGGACGCTGGCGAGAGCGCGCAGCGTGTCTCCGCGATCATCGCCCGTCACCGCACGACGGTCGACGCCGCCACCGAACGTCTCCGCGCCCTCGGCGATCGCGCCGACGCCGTGGCCGACGGCTTCGCGCGCGTCGTCGAATCGTTCGAACGCTTGTCCCTCGTGGCGCTCAATTCCGGTCTCGAAGGCGCGCGCCTCGGCGAACCTTCGGGGCGCGCGCTCCTCCTCGTCGGCGACGAAGTCCGCGGCCACGCGTCCCGCGGCGAGGAGAGTTCCAAGCAGACCCAGACCGCCCTCCGCGAGTTCGCCCGGGACGCGAGCGACATCGCGACGGACCTCGTCGCCGCGAGGGAACTGTCCCAGGAGCTCGCCCTCGACGCCGCACGCACCATGAGCGCGATGGCCGAGACCGAACGCGCCCTCGCCGACCTCACCGACCGCATCCGTCGTGCGACCGGGAGCGACCCCGAGACCGTCCGCGCGATCGCCGACGCCACCGAACACGCGCGTGCGCTCGTCACCGCGCTCGGGACGCTCAGCGGCAAGGTGCCCCGGAGTCTCCTCGTCGCCGCATTGCGTCCCGTGCTCGAACCGATCGCCCGTCTCCTCGCGGACGACGACGGCGACGGCGACGGCGACGAGGCGGCCCGGTGACCGAGAAGGACCCCGAGCTCGCGCGACTGCTCGTCGCCGAACTCACGCGTCATCTCGAGATCCTCCGCGCGGAGGAGACCGACGCCGAGACCGTCCGGCGTTCGGTGCACGCACTCAAAGGATCCGCCGGTCTCGCCGGGGAACGGGAACTCGCCCGCGTCCTCGAGCGCATCGAACGCGCCATGCGTTCGGGCGACGGCGACGTCCGCGAGGAAGCCGTGCGCATGGTGGCCATGGCTGCCGAGCGGATCGCCCGGGGCGAGAGCGGACTCGCCGCCGAATGGCCCGAGCCGGACGACGCCCTCGTCGAAGCTCCGTACGACCCGGCCGCGAACGGAAACTACGCGTCCGAGGTACGCGACCGGCTGTCCCACATCGACGAAGCGATGTCGGCGTCCGTGGATCCCACCGACACGGTCTCCGTCGTCTACCGGCACGTGCACACCATCAAGGGCGCGGCCGGAGCGGTCGGCCACGACGCCATGAGTTGGTTCTGCCACGGACTCGAGGATCGCCTCCGACAGGCGACGAGCCGGGAAGGCGCCCTCCTCGCCCTCGAGGACATGCGGACGTGGCGCGGCGTGCTCGGCGGCCTCCTCGACGATCCGCACGCCACGTTGCGATCGCTCCGTGCGATGGCCGGCCGACGCAAGGGCGCGGTGATCGCCCCGTCGCGCGTTCCGCTCGCGGGTGGGGTCGACGACGTGCGAGCGACCGCACACCGTGACGAAGGCGGCGCGACCATCCGGGTCTCCGCCTCTTCCGTGGACAAGGTACTCGAGCTCGTCGAGACCATCGGCGTCTCGCGCGAGGAGCTCGCGAGTCGGTTCGAATCCGCGGAGTCGAAATCCGAGGAGATGCGGCGCGTGAGGACGAGCCTCGCCGACGCGCTCCGATTGATAGGCCCTCCGAAGCCGTGGGGCGCTCCGGCGACCGCCATCGATCGCATCCAGTCCGCCATCCTCCTCCTCGACGAGCACGCCGACGGACTGGGCCAGGACGCGCTCGCTCTCCGTTTCGTCGACCAAGCGCTCCGAGAGAGCGGAACCCGCGCCAAACGTGAACTCTCGATGATGCGACTGACCTCCCTCGGGGGCGTCTTCGCGCGCATGACTTCCGCGATCGAGGCGGAGTCGCGACGCGCGGAACGTACGGTGATCGTGCGGACGACGGGCGCGGCGGAGATGCTGGATCGCCGCATCGCGGAACAGCTCATCGAACCGTGCCTCCAGGTCGTGCGGAACGCCATCGCCCACGGCATCGAGGCGCCCGACGTACGCGCCGCGGCGGGGAAGGCGAAAGCGGGGACCATCACGCTCTCGGCCCGCCGGCTCCACAACAGGCTCCGCATCGACGTCGAGGACGACGGAAGTGGCGTCGACATCGCGAAAATCCGGCAGCGCGCCATCGACGAGGAGATCGTCCTCGCCGACATCGCCGAAGCCGCCGACGACGACACGCTCCTGGCGCTCCTCTTCCTGCCGGGTTTCTCCACGCGAGACTCCAGCGATCTCCTCGCCGGTCGTGGCATCGGGCTCGACATCGTCCGCTCCGCCATCCTCCGCCTGGGCGGGACCATCCACCTCTCGAGCCGCCCCGGAGCGGGCTTCTCGGTCCGTCTCGACGTACCCGTGGAGAGCGGACTCGCACGGGTCCTCTGGGTCCGCGCGGGAGGCGACGAATACGCCCTCGCCGCCGCGAACGCGAAAGCGGTGCTCCCCGCGTCGGAAGCCGGAGCGCGTGTTCCGCACCTCGCCGAATGCCTCACGGGAGGCGCCGCCGTCGCCGCGCCCTTCGCCGTGGAGTTCGGTATCGAGGCGAGCGACGGACGCGAACGTCGGTACCGCGTCGGCGTGGACTCCATCGGCGCCATCGAGGAGGTGCTCGTCCGGCCGCTTCCACCCCTCGTCAGCGGACTAGGTCCGTACGCCGGCGGGATCCTCAAGGGGGACCGGGCGCTTCGCTTGGCCATCGACGCCTACGCACTCGCCCCGCGGGCTCGCGCACTCGGCAACGTCCCCGATCGCGTCAGCGACCCTCCTCCGGCACCGCCGTCGGGTCGTCCGTGAACCCTCCGTTCGTCGTCGTGCCGATGTCGGCGGACGATCTGCCCGAGGTGACCGCGCTCGAACGGGATGCGTTCGACGCGGCGCCCTCCCTCGAGGAAGAGCTCGCGCGGCCGTGGGCACGTCTCTGGGTCGCGAAATCGGCGGACCCGGGCGGCGGAACGGTCCTCGGATTCGTCCTCGTGTGGCACGTCGCCGACGAACTCCACCTGCTCAACGTCGCGACGTCGACGGCCTTCCGTCGACGAGGCGTGGGCCGTGCCCTCGTCGGCCACGTGGTCGCGTACGCTTCCCGCTCCGACGTCGCGATGGTGATCCTCGAAGTGCGCCCCTCGAACGTGGCCGCCATCGGTCTCTACCGGAGCTTCGGTTTCGTCGACCTCGGAAAGCGGAAGAACTACTACCCGGACGGCGAAGACGCCCTCGAACTCGTCCTTCGCTTCGGCGCGGCGGACGCCACGAAAGTTCCGTAGACTCCGGGGTCCCATGAAGCACCCGAGTCGTGTCGTCTTCCCCCTCGCGTTCGCGGTGACCACGGTGGCCACGGTCGTCCCGTCGTCGTCGCCCACGTCGTGGGGTCCTTCGGTGCGCCCGGCCTCGGCCGACGCGACGTCGCCCCTCGACGCCGGACGCGCCGCCCTCCGCGCGACCGACTATCCGCGCGCCGAAGCCGAGCTCGCCAAGATCCGCGGCACGGACGAGAACGAAGCACGGCTCCTCCTCGCGACCGCGTTCGTCGAGCAGGGAAAGTTCGCGGAAGCGGAAAAGGCCCTCGCTCCCGTACCGACGACGCCCGCATTCGACGTGCGCGTCCGGACGCTCCGCGCGACGATCCTGCGCGTCCAGGGCAAGACCGACGCGGCGAAGGCGCTGCTCGCGCCGTTCCGTTCGAAGAGCGGGGAGGAGTCCCGTCGCGCACGGCTCCTCCTCGGGGAGTTGCTCCTCGCGGGGGGCGATCGCGCCGCCGCGGAACCGGTGCTGATGTCCCTCGTCGACGAATACAACGGCGACCAGATCAAGGACACGGACGCCGAAGGTCTCGCGCTCGCGGGCCGCGCCGCATTCTTCCTCCGATCCGCGAAGGACGCCAACACGCTCTTCAACAAGAGCGAGCGCGTCGACAAGAAGCGGGTCGAGACGCTCCTCTTCCGGGCGGAACTCTTCCTCGACAAGTACGACCCCGGGCACGCCGAAGAGGCGCTCCGCGATCTGCTCGAAGTCGCCCCGAAACACGCCGCGGCGCTCGTGCTCATGGCCCGCGTGAAACTCGACCAAGCCATGGACTTCGACGGCGCCGAGAAGCTCGCGAAGGACGCGCTCGCCGTGAATCCGAAGCTCACCGCCGCGTACGCGGTGCGCGTCGGCAGCTCGCTCCGGGACATGGATCTCGCCCAGAGCGAGGCCACCCTCAACGAGGGGCTCGCGATCGATCCGAACGATCTCGAACTCCTCTCGCTCCGCGCCGCCGTCCGTTTCCTCGCCGACGACAAGGCCGGATTCGAGACGGCGAAGCGCGAGGTGTTCAAGCGCAACAAGGAGTACTCGCGGTTCTTCGGCATCGTCGGCGAGTTCGCCGAATGGGAGCACCGCTACGACGACATCGTCGCCATGATGCGCGAGGCCACCAAGGTCGATCCCGACGACGAGAAGGCGTGGGCGGAACTCGGCCTCACCCTCCTCCGCAGCGGCGACGAGACGCAAGGACTCGAAGCTCTCCGGAAGGCTTGGGCGAAGGACCACTTCAACGTCCGTGTCTTCAACACGCTCAACCTCTACGAGCAGACGATCGCCACGCAGTACGAGTCGAAGTCCGACGGACCGTTCACGATCCGCTATCCGAAGGACGAGAAACCCGTCCTCGAGCGCTACGTCCCCGCGCTCCTGGGGGACGCGTGGGCCTCCATGAAGGCCCGCTACGACTACGTGCCCAAGTCCCCCGTCGCCGTCGAACTCTACGGGTCGCGGCAGTATTTCAGCGTGCGCACGAGCGGGCTCCCGAACATCGGGATCCAGGGCGTCTGCTTCGGGCGGGTGCTCGCGGCCATGAGCCCGAAGAGCGAGGCCTTCAACTGGGGCAACGTCGTCTGGCACGAGCTCGGTCACGTGTTCGCGATCCAGCTCTCGAAGAACCACGTCCCGCGCTGGTTCACCGAAGGTCTGAGCGAATACGAGACCATCGCTCGGAGGCCGGAGTGGCAACGGGAACTCGATCCGCAGCTCTGGCTCGCGATCAAGACCGGCCGGCTCCCCGCGGCCGTCGACATGAACCGTGCGTTCACGCACGCGAGCGACGGCAACGACGTCACCGTCGCGTACTACGCCTCGAGTCAGATGCTCGTGTGGACCGTCTCGGAATTCGGGATGAAACGGGTCCGTCGCGCCCTCGAACTCTGGGGTGAAGGCAAGCAAACCCCCGAGGTGTTGAAGCTCGCGTTCGACGTCACACCCGGCGAATACGACGCCAGGTTCCGCGCCTGGGCCCTGGCGAAGATGGCTCGCTACGACAAGCAGTTCCTCTTCGACGACACGGCCCCGAAGCTCGAGGAGTCGGAAGCGAAGGTGAAGGCGTCCCCGAAGAGCGCCATCGCCCACGCGGAACGGGCGTTCGCGTTGCTCGTCCGCGCGCACCAGAAGCAGGAGGCGGAGGCCGAATTGAAGGAAGCGCTCGCCCTCGAACCGACCAACCGGGTGGCGCTCTATCTCGCTTCGAAACTCGCCCTGATGACGAAGGACGTGGACGGTGCCGCCAAGGCGCTCGACACGCTCGTGAAGTCCGGCGGCGACGGCTACAGCGCTCGTATGGTCCTCGCCGACGTGGCCGCCGCGAGGAAGGACGCACCGGCCCGCCGCGCCGCGCTCGAAGCCGCGCACGGATTCGACCCGTCCCAACCCGATCCTCTCCGTGGACTCCTCGACATCGCCCGCGAGAGCAAGGACGACGACGCCATCGTCCGCGTCCTCTCGCGACTCGCGCCCCTCGAACAACACGACCAGAAGCTCTGGCGCGTACTCCTCGAGAAATTGGTCGCCAAGAAAGCCTATGCCGAGGCCGTGAAAGTGGGCGAGGCGGCGCTGTTCGTGGACGTCGAGTCCCCCGACACGCACACCCTCTACGCCGAGGCCCTCTCGAAGACGGGCGACCACGGGAAAGCCACTTTCGAGCTGGAGAGTGCTCTCGCGTGTGCCCCGAAGCCCAAGGTGGGAGCCAAGATCCACGTCGCCCTCGCGCGCGAGGCCGCGGCTCTCGGGAAGAAGGCGGACGCGAAGTTCCACAAGGACGAGGCGTCGAAGCTCGACCCGGAGAACGTCGAAGCGCGCGCGCTCGCCGACTGAGACCCTCAGGCGCGGAGGTCCGGCCGCGCGCTGCCCATTCCGACGCCCCATCCCATCGTGTACCGGGCGTTCACTTCCGACACCGCCACGAAGCGCGAGCTGTCTCCGACCGTGCCCCGGTACGCGTCGATGCCGAAGGGACCATGGTACCCGGTCGCCACGAGCTCCGTCGCCACGCGCTCTCCGGCCGCGCGGAGCGACCGTTCGTCGTCGCCGTCGAGAGAGTCACCGGCGCGGCGCGTGTCCGTCCACACGCCGCGGGCGTCGCACTCCTGGACGCACGGCGAGCCCCACGTGACCCGGGCTCCACGATCGACATGACCGTGGAGCGCGAACTCCCTCGAGATAGCCACCCGCGGTTCGACGAGGAGGCCCCCTTGGACGTCCAGCGTCTTCCGGACGAAGTCGCGATCCGCGTCGGTGACCGAGGACCGACGGAGGCGCCGTTGACCGCGCCCGGCGTAGGCGAAGCGACGTTTCAGGAGACAGTCCTCGGGAAAGGAAGCGTCCCGCGTCCACGCGTCGAACGCCCCGATCCCGTCGATCCACGCCGCCTCCGCGAGACCGAGGCCGAGGCCGAAGGCGAACGCCCGATCGTTCACTCGTCGGAGGACGTCCACGTCCGGCGCCGGATCGGCGACCGCTCCCGCCCGCGCGAGACGGGCGAGGGACCGCGGCGTCGGGCAGAACGCGAGTCCCCGGACACCCCGGTACGTCCCGTCCGGCGTCGGCCCACCCTCGTCGAGGACCGCGTGATCCGGGAGGACGAGACCGAGCCGACGGACGATCCCGACCAGATCCCGGGCCCGCGCCCGAAGCGATCCGCCGGTCGGATCGGTCCGTGGATCCGCGAGTTCGTCGTCGGCGTCGAAGGCGAGGCACCAGACGATTCCGGGAAGATCCCGGGCGGTCATGCGGGGGTCCAGGCCGCGAGCCGTTCGAGGAATGCGGCGTCGAGCCCCGCACGTTCGCGGGCCCGTCGATTCTGGGGCGATCCGCGCATCACCATGGGCGAGAGAGGAGCGGGCAGGTGGGCGCACCACGTGTCGAAGTCCAACCCTCCCGTGAATTCGCGGAACCAATGCACCGCGAAGGCGACGTGGGCGATCTCCTCGTCCCCGACGACACGCTGGATCGCGGCACCTTCCGTGTCTCCCACGTCCTCGAATCGCGCCGCGAACCGCTCGGCGTGATCGAGGTTGCCACCCTCGAAGCCGATACCCATCGCCGCGGCGAACGCGGCGGGCGACGACGCCGTCGGGATGCGCATCCAGAACCAGTCGTTCACGGGAAGATCGCCGTAGGCGATGCCGACCTTCGCCAGCTCCTTCCGGTACATCGCCATGTGGCGGATCTCGTCCTTGCAGATGCCGAGGAGACCCCGCTTCCACGGAGAGGGAGTGTCGGGGAAGGCGAGGAGCGCCCAGCACATGAGCTCCGCCGCCTGCAACTCGTGGTGGAGGAACGTGTGGAGCAGTTGCGCGCGACGCTCCGGATGACGGAGTGCTTCGAGGCTCGGCGTCTTCTTCGACTTCGGCACCACACGGAGCTCGGTCGGACGCCCTGGAGCGTCGATCCGTCTCGCGGGCGCGCCTTCTTCCCACGCGTCCGGGAACGTCGGTATTGCCAACTTCGATTCCAAGTTCGTAGTCGTGACGTAGTCCCACGCCCATCGTTCGCGCGTGCCCGGAGGCGGCGCAGTGCAGGGAACGAACGTCGTCGGGGGAATCGTCACGGCCGCACCTTCGCACGCCGCTCCGTCGCTGTCGCGCGCTCTCGCATTCGTCGCGCGTCGTTCCCTGCGCGGAGCGAGAACGGGACGCGATCCAGGGAATCGCGGCGCATCCGCGTCCGGATCACAAGGGCCAAGATCGCACCCGCCCGCGACGGAGACGCGCGCACCGACGTAGGAACCCGAAGGGCTTCGTTGTGATCCACGCGTCGCTCCGCGTGCGACTTCTTTCCGCGCGATCGTGAAGAATCCAGTTCGGTTGCGCGTGATCCCGAGTCGAATGTGCGCACCTATCCCGTGTGAAACCACGAATCGACGTCGCGCAAGGTGTTTTTGAAACACGCATTTCGCAGCCGTTTTCTCCGTGGTTCGTGACGTAACGCTCGCGCTGACTCGGAATTCGTCATTCCGAATTTGTCTTGCCGGTGTCGAGCCCGATCCGCATTGTCGAAGGGTCGGCTGCATCGTTCGTTCGTCCGGAACGCGAGACCCGACCCCGGCGCCCCGAGTGGGGACGCCAACGCCGAAAGGGCACCGATGTCGTCTTCCCTGCTTCACGGGGAGGAACGGGAGACGTGCGTCCGCGGCGCGAAGACGGTGCCCGCCCAGTCCCGGTGACGGTCACCACCACCCACCCTCTGCCCCACCCGAGGACACATGACGTTCGTCACCGCTTCTCCCGTCGTCCGCGCTTCCCGCCCCACGCGCTCCATCGGTATCGGCTTCGTCCTCGCGCTCCTCGCCGGCTGCTCCGGCGCCTCGGAGGACCACGCCGCCCTCGGCGCGCTCAATACGGGTGGCCCGGCCGGCTCCTCGGCCCTCACCGCACCGAGCATCTTCCCGGCCACGCGCTCGGGTGGGTCGATCACGGTGACCTTGCGCCCGACGGAGGTCGTGCAGGCGAACCAGGACAAGTTGGTGACCTTCGGCGTTCCTTTCCCGCGAGGGTGGGTGACGGACCCGGCCCAGATCCGCGTCCTGCGGAACGGCCAAGAGATCCCGGCTTACGTCGGCGTGGCGTCGCCCTGGCGCAACGCGCTCAAGGCCGACGTCGACGGCGCGTCCATCCGCGTCGCCCGCATCCAGATCCACCACACGTTCGCGAACTCCGCCGCCAACGGCGAACAGATCGAAGTGCAGTGGGGCACCGCGCGCACGCAGAACGTGACGACGCTCACGCCGGTTCGCCAAGGTTGGCACACGGCCGACAGCGGGACGTTCGTCGCCGCGGACGCCGTGCAGGAGCCGGACGTCTACGCCGTGCTCCCCAAGAACTGGCTCACCCAGTCGGGTGTCTCCTTGCCGAGCCGTGCGCTCGACGACTCGGTGCCCGAAGCGCGCGAGAACCCGACGACGACGAAGGGCCAATCGTTCACGGGCTTCCTCGGTCTCGACCACGCCGCGAACAACTTCTTCTACACGACGATCAACCAGGACGACGCCCGCGTCACCGCGGACAACCAGAACAAGTACAAGTCCTTCTACGAATCTTGGCTTTACGACCGGTCCGGTACGTTCTTCCAGGGATACATCCGGTCCGGCTACCTCACGCAACTCCGCGAGGCCGTCCGTGCCGCCGACTTCTACAAGAAGCACATCTACCGTCCGGGCGGGGCGGGCCAGAAGGCCGCGGTCACCGGCATGTTCGACATGAAGGTCGACAAGTCCGAGGACTACCCGGGCGGAAACGGCGCGATGTACTCGTACGCCGAGCCCTTCGCTTACACGTACTGGATGACGGGCGACGACAGCATGCTCGAGTACCTTCCTTGGATCTGCCAGGCCCAGGACCAGAGTGAGCCCACGCGTTGGAGCCCCTCGCTCGGCTCGTGGACGGAGCGCCACACGTCCTACACGCTCCTCGACAACGTCATCGCGTACGAGGTGACGGGTGAGGCGAAGTACAAGACGAAGATGATGTCGATCGTCGACGACTTCGTCTGGCACCAGGACGGCGCCGGCGGGCAGCTCCCGGCGAACCGCATCGACGGCGGCCTCTGGCACACGTCCGATCAACACGGCGACGGCGAAGGCATGGTCGCCTCGCCCTGGATGAGCGCGCTCATCGTGAACGCGATGGCGCGTGCGTACATGGTGACGGAAGATCCGCGCGTCGCGCGCTTCATCGCCCGCATGGGTACGTTCGAGAAGGCCGCGACGAAGATGCGTCAGCCCGCGGACGTCACCTACGAGGTGAACGTTCCCGTTCGTTCGCCCGACTACATCACGACCATCACCGGCGCCTCGAGCGAGTCCGCCATGGAAGACGTCGAGCACTCCCTCGACGTCGCGAACGCTCTCGCCTGGGCCGGTTACTTCGCCGACCTCACCGGCACGCCGGATCCGACGCTCCGTCAGACGGCGCAGGAGCTCTACACGACGTACATGATCGGCGTGGACTACTACACGCGTCCGGCGGCGCCGGCGTCCGGCCTCTCCGCGTTCCGCGTGGATCCGGATCGCAAGTACGGCTGGCAGTACCACTCCACCGGCACGTTCGGCTGGCTCATGAACCCGCCGGCGAGCGTCGACCCCGGTGGCAACACCGGCGGCGGCACGGCCGGTACGGCGGGCGGCGGCACGGCCGGCACGGCGGGCGGCGGTTCGACGGGCGGCGGCACGGCCGGTACGGCGGGCGGCGGTGCGACGGGTGGCGGCGCGACGGGCGGCGGTACGGCGGGCGGTGGCAGCACCGGCGGCGGTACGGCGGGCGGTGGCAGCACCGGTGGCGGTACGGCGGGCGGTGGCTCGACGGGCGGTGGCTCGACGGGTGGTGGCTCGACGGGTGGTGGCTCGACGGGTGGTGGCTCGACGGGTGGCGGTTCCACCGGCGGCGGCAGCACCGGTGGCGGAACGGTCGGCGGCGGCGGATCCGCTTCGGGCATTCCCTCCGGCAATCTCTTCGAAGGTTCGAACTTCGACAACGCCACCGACATGGGCAAGTGGAGCTCCGTCGGCGGTGCGACCCTCACCCTCGCGAAGGACACCGTGAGTTCGTCCTCCCTCCGCGTCTCCACGAAGTCGGCCGGCCAAGGTGTCGCCCAGGTCGTCCGCTTCGCCTCGCCGATTCCGGCGGGCGTCAGCGTCGCGGGTGAAATCTGGGTCAAGCGCATCTCCGGCGCCGACCGGGCCGCGCTCATCCAGATGATCGTCCACCACGCGGACGGTTCTCCGGACGTCACCATGAACCGCGCCGTGTCCGGGTACACGACGGCGCAAGGCTGGACCCGTGGTCGTCGCTCGTTCGTGACGGCGCACCCGGTCTCTTCGGTCGAGTTCCGCGTCCTCAACAACGTCGACCGTATCCAGACGTTCGCCGTCGACAGCGCGCTCTTCACCGCGAACTGATCTCCCTTCCTTCGTCACGTCACGCGGCGCTCGCGGTCTTCGGACCTCGGGCGCCGCGGTCGTTTCAGGGGGGCGTTCGCCGGGCCACGGCGTCTGTTTTCCGGGGCGGCGTTTCGCGCTACATCGAGGGTGTGCGTCCCTACCTCGAACTCCTCCGGCGGTCCCTCGAGCAGGGACGGGATCGCGACGACCGGACCGGCACCGGGACCCGCGGCGTCTTCGGTCACCAGATGCGCTTCGATCTCGCCGAGGGCTTCCCGCTCCTCACGACGAAGAAGCTCCACCTCCGCTCCATCCTCCACGAACTTTTGTGGTTCCTGCGTGGCGAAACCCACGTGGAGTCCCTCCAGAAGGAAGGCGTCCGAATCTGGGACGAATGGGCGACCGCCGAACAGACGGCCCGCTTCGGCCGTGCCGCCGGCGACCTCGGCCCCGTCTACGGCCACCAGTGGCGGAACTTCGGCGCGTCGAAGAATGCCGACGGCTCCTACGCCCGCGACGGCGTGGACCAGATCAAGCGACTCCTCGTCGAGATCCGGGAGAAGCCGCACAGCCGCCGCCTCATCGTCACGGGGTGGAATCCGAAGGAAGCCGACCAGGTCGCGCTGCCTCCGTGCCACACGCTCTTCCAGTTCTACGTGCAGGACGGCACGCTTTCCTGCCAACTCTACCAACGGAGCGGCGACATCTTCCTCGGCGTTCCGTTCAACATCGCGAGCTACGCGCTCCTCACGCTGATGATCGCGCAGGTCAGCGATCTCCGGCCCGGAGAGTTCGTCCACACCTTGGGGGACGCGCATCTCTACAAGAACCACTTCGATCAGGCACGCGAGCAGCTCGCCCGCGAGCCCCGCCCGCTCCCGAAGATGGTGCTGAATCCCGCCGTGCGCGATCTCTTCGCGTTCACCTACGACGACTTCAAGCTCGAAGGCTACGACCCGCACCCGCACATCAAGGCCGAGGTCTCCGTATGAACGCCCGCGCTCCGCTCGCGCTCATCGCCGCGGTGGCGGAGAACGGCGTCATCGGCAAGGACGGCGGCTTGCCCTGGCGAATCCCCGAAGACCTGAAGTTCTTCAAGGAGACGACGAAGGGCCACGCCGTCATCATGGGTCGCCGCACGTTCGAGGAAGTGGGCAAGCCGCTCCCGCACCGTCGGAACATCGTCGTGTCGTCCCGCGAAGGCGCGTCGTTCGAAGGCTGCGAGACCGCGTGCGATCTCGCGTCGGCGGTGGCCCTGGCGCGCGCGACCGATCCGCTCCCGTTCGTGATCGGAGGCGCACGTCTCTACGAGGACGCGCTCGACGTCGCGACCGTCTTCTACCGCACGGTCGTCCACCTCTCCGCCGAGGGGGACACGTTCTTCCCCGACTTCCCCCGACCCGGATGGAAGCGAACGAGCGCGCGACCGGGGGACGGGGTCACCTTCGAAGTCTGGGAGCGACCGTGACCACGCGCCGCGAACGCATCGAAACCGTCCTCCGCGAGGCTCTCGGCCCCGTGTTCCTCGCCGTCGAGAACGAGAGTCACCAGCACTCCGTCCCGAAGGGATCCGAGACCCACTTCAAGGTCGTGATCGCGAGCGCCGCGTTCGAAGGACTCGGCCGCATCGATCGGCACCGGAAGGTGAACGCGCTGCTCGAACGCGAGCTCCGGAGCGGCCTCCACGCCCTCACGATCCGCGCGCTCGACCCCGCCGAATGGGAAGCCGGAGGCGCCGAAGGCTTCGTTTCGCCCGCATGTCTGGGCGGATCGAAGGCCGACCGCGGCTGACGACGCGGCGCTCCCCATCGGGAGAGAGGAGGACGCCCGCGAATCGTGGTACGATTCCTCATGTCGAAATTCCACGGCAAGCCGATCCCCCTCGAGCTCATCCAAGCGCTGCCGAAGACGGACCTCCATGTCCACCTCGACGGCTCGCTCCGTCTGAAGACGATCCTCGAACTCGCGGACCGACATCGCGTCGAGTTGCCGGCCCGGGACGAGGACGGTCTCCGGAAGGCGATGAACCTCGGCGAGAACTGCGGGTCCCTCGTCGAGTACCTGAAGGCCTTCGACGTCACCCTCAAGGTGATGCAGACGGAAGAAGCGCTCACGCGCATCGCGTACGAGCTCGCCGAAGACGCCGCCTCCGAGAACGTGCGGTACATGGAAGTCCGCTACGCGCCCATGCTCCACACGCGACGCGGACTCAAGCTCACGAGCGTCGTCGAAGCCGTGCTCGCCGGGCTCCGCGCGGCCCAGGAGAAGTTCGGCATCGAGTCGAACGTCATCCTCTGCGGCATCCGCAACGTCTCGCCCGAGAGCTCCCTCGAGATGGCCGAACTCGCGGTCGCCTACAAGAACCGTGGCGTCGTCGGGTTCGACCTCGCGGGCGCCGAATACGATCACCCGGCCAAGCACCACCGCGCGTCGTTCCAACTCGTGCGCGACAACAACATCAACGTCACGATCCACGCCGGGGAGGCCTACGGTCCCGAGTCGATCGCGCAGGCCATCCACGTGTGCGGCGCCCACCGCATCGGACACGGCTGCCGTCTCCGCGAGAACGGCGACCTCCTCCACTACGTGAACGACCACCGCATCGCCCTCGAGTGTTGCCCGTCGTCGAACGTGCAGACGGGTGCCATCCGGGATCTCGCGAGCCATCCGCTGAAGCTCTATTTCAACCTAGGTCTCCGCGTGACCGTGAACACGGACAACCGTCTCGTGACCGACACGACGGTCTCGAAGGAACTCTGGCTCGCGCACAACGAGCTCGGGCTCACGCTCCGCGATCTCAAGCAGATCATCCTCAACGGGTTCAAGAGCGCGTTCCTCCCGTTCCACGTGAAGCAGGCCTATCTCCGCAAGGTGAGCGACGAGCTCCGTGGCTTCGTCGAGGAACCGACCGCGAGCCAGCCTCCTCCTCCGCCCTCCGTTCGCTCGGGCGCGAAATCCGCCGAAGCCTGAAGGGCGCAGGCGCGCGTCACATCTCGCGGCAGATGCCGTAAGGGAACGCGGCGCTCGGGTTCGGCGTGCACTCGAGATCGGTGCCCGTGGGCGCCGGGCAATTGAACGCGTCGTTCCTGTCCGGATCGCAGACGTAGCTCACCGTGTCGGTGTCGAACGCGCACGCGGAGATGGGCTTGCAGCTGACGCCCGTGATTCGCGACGACTCGAACTCGATGCAGCACACGTTGCCGATCATGCCCGCGGCCGCGCAGTCGTCGTTGTGATCGCAGGGAATGGCGAGGACGCCCGCGTCCGCGTTCGTGGGGCACGCGCCGGTGGGCGTGCACGTGAACACCGTGGTGACGGAGTTCCGCGTGCGGCAACACACCTCCGTGCCGACGTCGCACTGGAACGAACCGCACTCGACGACGCGCTCGGGGTTCGCGCCCGAATCGCCCGCGTCCCGGGACCCCACTCCGGCGTCGCGGGACCCGTCGGATCCGTCGCCCGCGTCGTCCCTCGGGCCAGCATCGGCGGCGTCCGTCGTCCGTGCGTCGGTCGCAGCGTCCGTCGCCTTCGCGTCGCGTCCACCGTCCGGCGTGGTCGCCGCGTCCTCGGAAGTGGTCGCGTCCGCCGGTTCGGTCGTCGATGCGTCCTCGGGAACGGTGGCGTCGTCGAGTCTGCCGGACGCGTCCTCGCTCGCGGCGGACGAATCCCGTTCGCCGTTGCCGTCGACGATGGCGCCGTCGAGCCCGTCGAGAAGCCCGTTCTCGCGTGCGCCCTCACACCCTGCGACGAGGGAGAGGAGCGCGAAGAGGGCGACGGTGGGGCGGCGAACCATGGGGGCCCGACCTTTTGAAGCCGAATGTCACGGAGCGCAAGTGGTGAGGCCGTCGAATCCGGGCACGTCGACCTTGCAGCTTTGACCCGCAGGACAGGTGTTGGAGCCCGACTTGGTGCAGAGCTCCGAACGCGAATTCGTGGCGCACTCCGTCCGGGCGCGGCACGTGATGTCCCGCACGCCGTTGCTGAACCCGCCGACGGACACGCAGCAAACGGTGCCCGAGGGGCAGTCGTCCGCGCTGTCGCATTCGACCGGTTTGCCCGTGAAGCACTGGTTCGTGCCGGGTTTGCCGAGGCACGTGTTGTTGTTCGAGACCGCTTGGCGGGCGCAGCAGAATTGGGTCGCGGCCGGACACGTCGCCTGGCCGCACGCGATCGTCCCCGTCACGGTCGACGCGTCGGGGCGGCCTGCGTCGCCCGATGTCCCTGCGTCGCCGGCGGTGCCCGCGGTGCCCGCCGTTCCGCCCGCACCCGAGGCTCCGCTCGACCCCGACGTCCCTCCGGCGCCCGCGGTTCCGCCCGTGCCCGCCGATCCTCCGGCACCCGAAGTGCCGCCCGCTCCCGCGGAACCGCCGTTGCCCGAGCCGGGCAAGACGCCCACGCCGCCATCCTGATCCCGTCCGGGATCGTCTCCGGGGACCGTCGGCTCGGGGCGAGGCGTGCTCGTTTCACCGCCGCCGTCCCCGTCGAGGAGGTCGTTGGCCTTCGCGCCCGAACAGGCGGAGAGGGTCGGGAACGCGCCCGAAGCGAGTCCGAAGAGGAGTGCGGCGCCGAGAAAACCCAGGCGATTCCGCGGTCCGACAACCATCTCGAAAGTATGTCGGAGGATTCCGCGGTGGACAACCACGCCGCGAACGGCCCACGGGCTGGGCCTCCGACACGGTGCCATGCTAAAGGCTCGCCCCCCGCGAAGAGCGGGAACGCGCCCCCATGAGCACCCGCATCCACGTGAGGTCCGCCCGGACGCCCGAAGGCCCCGATCCCGTCCTGTCCGACGCGGTCGCCGAGTCCGCGGCCACGTCCGAGGATGCGGCCATGGACGCCCTCGAACGGGCGGCAGTCTCCGCGGAACGGGGCGTGGTCGTCGGCGTCGATTCGGTCGCCGCCCGCGAAGCCTTCGCGGGACTCGTCCGCATGGACCCGAAGGCGGTCCGCGGCCGCCTCGATCGCGTGATGATGGGCACCGATCCCGAGATCGGACTCGACGTCCTCGAGGCCACGGGCGCGCTCGCGGCCATCTTCCCCGAGGTCCACGCCATGGTCGGCTTCGGCGACGGCGAGTGGCGTCACAAGGACGTTTGGAAGCACACGAAGCAGGTCGTCCGTCAGGCGACCCCGCGCCTCGAAGTGCGTTGGGCCGCCCTCTTCCACGACATCGGCAAGGTGAAGACGCGGTCCATCTCGCCCGACGGCAAGGTGCACTTCCTCGGTCACGCCGAGGTCGGCACGCGCATGTTCGACAAGCTCGATCGCCGCATGCCGCTCTTCTCGTCGTCGGACGATTCGGCACTTCGCGGGACCGTGCGCTTCCTCATCCTGAACCACCTCCGCGCGAACCAGTACGATCCGAACTGGACCGACAGCGCCGTCCGTCGATTCGCACGGGAGCTCGGGGAACATCTCGGCGACCTGTTCTGTCTCTCGCGCGCCGACATCACGACGAAGCGCCCCGAGAAGAAGCGGAAGGGACTCGGTCAGCTCGACGATCTCGAGGCCCGCATCCGCCGTCTCGCGGAGGAGGACGCGAAGGTCCCTCCGCTGCCTTCGGGCGTCGGCGATGCCATCATGAAGGCGTTCGCGCTCAAGCCCTCCCGGCAGATCGGCGACATCAAGAAGGCCCTCGAGGAAGCCATCGCCAGCGGCGAGCTCGAGGGACACCGCGAGTGCGAGTTCTACGTCGCGTTCGTCGGCGACCAGCGTCCGCGATTCGGCCTCCCGGTCTGACTCGCGGGCGCGTCGGACCCCCGAAGCGCCCCACGGGCTCGCGGCTACGGCGACTTGGGAGCGCGCGCCGCGATGGACTTCAACGCGGTGTCCAACCGCGCGTCCTTCCTGAGGCACGGCCAACAGTCGCGCGCGTTCGCGAAGCCGCACCCCGAGGTCTTCGTGAGGGGGACGAGGACCGACTGCGAGCGCCCGTCGCCGTGTTCGGCGGCCGCACCCAGGAGCTCCTTGATGGCTTCGCACTTCCCGCCCGCACTTCGGAGCTTCAACGCCACGGCGAGCGCGGGCGTGGCTTTCTCGCGGACGGCGGGCTTCGCGAGGACCTCCGCCGCGCGCTTCGACACTTGCGGCGAGCGGGAGCCTCCCTTCGGGAACGCGAGGTCGTACAGGATGTCGAGACCGTTCGGACCCATCTTCTTCTCGAGGATGTCGAAGGCGAGCCCCTCGTTCTCGAGGGCGGCGTCGCGGACGGCACCGATGATCATCGGATCGCCAGCCGCCTCGGCCGACTGCTCCACGAGCGAGAACGCCTCGGACATCGCTTCCCGCGACTGCTTCGTCTCGTTCAATCCACGGACGAGGAGCCGTCGAATCTGGACGTCCCTCGGGCGACGCTTCCGGAGCGTGCGGAGCTTGTCGAGGGCGGCCGAGACCTGGCCCGAGTCCATCAGATCCTCGACCGCCTTGATGTCCCGTGCGAACGCCTCCGCTTGCGGCGTGCCGGGTTGTGGCGTGATGATCTCGAGGTCGTCCTCGCCCGGATCCTTGTCGTCCTTCGTCCCGGATGGCGACGGGGTGCCGTTCGTCGACGCGGTCCCGTTCGAAAGGTCCCGCTTCGCGTCGGACGACGAGAGCGCCTTCACGAGGAGCACGATCACCACGAGGGCGAGGACCGTCGCTCCGGTGGCGATCATCCACGTGCGCTGGGACTTCTTCTCGCGCGGGAACGCGAGGATGCCCATGCCACCCGCCCCGAGCGCCTGCGTCGCCACGATGGGCAACGTACCGGGGCTGCCCGCCATCGCCGCCGGGGTGCCGATGGCCTTCTGCGTCTGCGCTCCACCCGTGAACGAGGGACGCGAACCCGTGCCGGGCGTGCTGCTGATCCGGGGTCGACCGAGTTCGTCCACGCCATTGGGGTCGGCGAACTGGGCGAGGGTCTCGGAGAGTTCCCGGGCGTCCGCGAACCTGTCGTTCGCTTCCTTCGCGAGCAGCTTCCGCACCATCGCTTCGACTCCGGGCGGGACGTCGAGGTCCGGCGCACGTTCGGCGAAGGTCGGGATCGGTGCGGTCACGTGCATGCCGAGCAGGGTGACCTTGCTCTCGTGGTCGAACGGCCGTTTGCCCGTGATCATCTCGAACATCATGACGCCCAGGGCGTAGAGGTCCGCCCGGGGATCGACGTCCTGACCGAGGGCCTGTTCGGGCGCCATGTACTCGGGCGTCCCGTAGAGCATGCCCTGGCGCGTGAGCACCTGCCCGGGCTTGTCGTTCCGAAGTTCGCCGGCGATCTCGCCCACGGGCACCTTCGCGATGCCGAAGTCGAGGACCTTCACGAAGTCGCCGTCGCCGTCCTTCGCGACGAGCATCACGTTCTCGGGCTTGAGATCGCGGTGCACGATTCCCATGCCGTGCGCACGCTGGAGCGCCGCCGAAATCTGTCTGGCGACGTGCAGCGCCCGCGGCACGCCGAACGGGCCACGACCGATGGCGTCCCGCAAACTCGTTCCTTCCACGAACTCGAGGACGAGGAAGAACGAACCGTCGTCGAGTTTGCCGAAGTCGCTCGCGGCGGCGACGTTGGGATGCTCGATGTGTGCGGCCGCCATCGCCTCCCGTTCGAAGCGCGCGACGACCTCGGACATCCGTGACATCTCGGCGTGCAGCACCTTCACGGCGAGGCGCTTCCGCATCAGCGTGTGCTCCGCCTGGTAGACCGCGCCCATGCCGCCTTCGCCCAAGAGGCGTTCGATGCGGTAGCGACCGCCGATGACGACGCCGATCAACGCTTCGGACGGATTCGTCGTCGCGAGAGGATCGACACTGGGCGCGTCCGCACGTCCGCCGGATACACCGAGGGCGGTTCGTCGCGGATTCTCGTCGGGGTTGGCCATCGTCGCGAAGGGTCCGGGATCTCCTTGCGTAACACAGGCGCGTCCCTTGGGCATCGGGCGCCGCGCCTCGTACGCCTCATGAGCGCGAGACGAGACGGAGCCCGAAGCGCGCGAAAGCGAACACCGTGTGGGACGGTGCGTCCGCGTCCTTCAGCGATCGAACGTGATCCCGGCGCTCGCGAACACCGCAGCGAATTCGCTCCCCGCGAAACGACCGAGCACGGAGGCGTCGTACGCGGCGCCGTGGAATCCGAAGCCGAAGCGCCCACCGAGCTCGAGGGAGAGTTGGTACGGTTTGCGGATCTCGTAGGAGATCCCGACGCCCACCGGAATCTCCACGAAGCCCCCGGACGCGACGGAGTCGAAGGCGCGCGTATAACCGGTGCCGAGGAACAGCCACGTACGGAAAGGCCGTTCCGGAAAGGGCGAGACGAGCTTCGCACGGAGCCCCCCGGCCACGAAGTGTCGGAAGTCGCCGTTCGCCGTCTTCGATGCGTCGTAGGTCACGTACGCGCCGCCGCGCACGAAGGGGAGCACGGCGAGGTGCAGCGAGGCGCTCGCCATGGGCCCAGGATCCGGATTCGGTCGGACCGAACCGGACGTGAAACGCTGCGTCACGCCCGCGTGGGCCGACGCATCCCAGTGGAGCTGGGCCCCGGCCGTCCCCGGGATCGTCGTCGCGAAAACGAAGGCGATCGCCGCGACCGCGCATGTGGGACCGCGTCGTGCGTGCGAACACTCACGACGAGTCGTGCGCACGTGTCCCCACTCGGTTCGATCGATGTCCATCCGCAATCGTCACGTTAGCCACTCGGGGCCAAAACGGATAATCCTAGGAGAGTGAATCGGACTTCCACGGAGGAAGGATGAGCGCGTCCGAGAACGACACCGACCCCCAGGGCGGGCAGGACGAACGCGACTTCGTCACGACGGAGCCCGACGGACCGCTTCCGTTCCCACGCGTCGAAGCGCAACCGACTCCTGCTTCCGTGCCGCCCCCGCCGCGTTCGCGACCGTCGCCGGCGTCGGCGCCATCCGCCCCGCCGCCGTCGAGTGGACGAAAGCCCGTCGCCTCGAAGGCGGCGTCGGAGCGTCCCGCGACGACACCCTCGGGCAAACCTCCGCCGAAGCAGACGCCGGAGAGTTCCGGAGAAGCGTCCGCCGCGTATTACGGAACGGAACGCGTGAAGCCCGCGCCGCTCAGCAACGTGGACATGCGTGACGAGCCCTCCGTGATCGTCGCGGAGTCCGCGGCGCAGGCGGCGCCCACGGCGCGCATCGAGCGGGACGACGTGCAACGCGGCCTCGCGGAGGTCGCCGCCCGGGCTGCTCAAGCGCGCGCGGCCGGACTTCCCACGGCGAGAACCGCCATGAAGACCGTCGTGTCCGATCCCCGGGTCGTGGCGAAACGATCGATGGTCGCGGTCGTGGCGGGCCTCGCCGTCGTGCTCTTCATGTTGGGCGGCGTCTGGTGGACCCGTCGGGAGGTTCCCCGGAGCGTGGCCACGGTCACCGCCGAGCCCGTGCCCGCGTTCCCGGCCACGCCCCGTCCGGACGTTCCTCCCGCCGTCGCTCCGCCTCCCGTACCGAACCCTCCGTCGCCCGGAGCGTCCGCGGTGCCGGTCGTCGGCAACGTGTCGCCGACCCTTCCCCGTTCCCACGCGCCCCCCGCGAAGGCGGGCGCGAAACCCAAGCCCAAGGCGACGTCCGACCTCCTCGAGGAGTGACCCGGCGCCGCCGTCCGCGTCAGAGGCCGACGACTTCGCCGGTCCGACCGTTCGGCGCTCCCTCGCGTCGGACGGTGCGTCCATTCCGGGTTTCCGTGGACGCGGAAGCTCCGACGCCGCCTTCGCCGACGGTGAACACCACGTTGTGGCGCGTCGGCTCGTCCCCGCGGAAGACGAGTCCGATGGAGGGACCGCCGCTGCCCCCGGAGGACGCACCCGCCTGACCGCCGTGCCCTCCCGGCGCGCCCGCGTTCGCTCCATACCCTGACGGATTCGCGCCCGCGTTCCGACCCGGGAGTGCGTCGCTCGGCATTCCCGCGTCGCCCCCCCTCCCGCCGGAAGACGTCTCGAGGGACACCCCTTCGAGGCGGACGGACGCGTCGAGGCTGACGAGCGCGAAGCTCGCGCCGCCGCCGCGACCGACGGACCCGGCGAGCCCCGCGCAACCCCCGGCGCCTCCTCCCGAGCCCGTCGCCAGGAAACACGGTTTGCTCATGTCGGCGCATTCTTCCTTCAGGGCCGCGGCACCGCCGCCACCGCCCTGTCCCGGCTGGCCGTCTTCACCCGCGATCCCGTCGGAGGGAAGGTAGCGTGTGCCGTCGAACGACCCGAGATCCCGCGGGCGCGCGGCGTCGCGACCGTTCTTGCCATCGACTCCGGGCTCCGCGACGCGACCCGCGACGGTCCCCCCCGGGGCCGTGGCGACGGACGCGACGAGCGGCGCGCCGTCTTCGGGCAACGTGAGCTTCGTCACCTGCTTCGAGACGATGCCGGCGGCGGACATCGTGATCGTGGTCTTGGAGCTCCCGCCATGGGCGCCCGCCCCGCCGTCGCCTCCCGAGATACGCGCCGGCGTCACGGAGCCGTCGTCCTGGAAGCCGCAGGCACCGCTTCCACCGCGGGGCCTCTGGTGGGCGCTGCGACAGAGGTTCGAAATGACCGTGCCGTCGTCGAGGCAGGTCTGCGTGGGAGCGCCGTCGCCGCCCTCGCCGAATCCGAGGGCGATCATGGAGCGACCATCGATCCCGCGGGCGCCCGCGGCGCCACGCCCGGCCACGAAGCGCGCGTTGGCGAACGTGAGGCCCGTGGAGTTCTCCACGAAACCGGCGATGGAGCTGGCGGCGGGCGCGCCCGGCACGGCCACTTGGTCCGCGGCGAAAATCTCGAAGCCCTCGACGCGCGTGGTGCCGAGGACGCCGCGTGCCACGAGTGCCGGACTCGACGGGGCACGCACCTTCGCGCGGACGTTGGCCATGGCCCACTCGCCGCCGGTGCACGTGAGGGAGCCGTAGAGCGACACGCCTTCGACCAGGGTGACGGCCTCCGGGTAGGTCTCCGCGCACGCGTACACGCGGGTGTGCTTCGCGCGGGCACGTTCGATGGCGGCCCCGAGGGTCCTCATGGGACGCGCACGCGTTCCGACGGCGGCGTCGTCCCCGAGGGTGGACGAGACGTAGATCGCCGCGTCGTCGACGAGGCAGGGTGGGGCGTCGTTGGCGCCGTAGCTCGCGCACGGCGGAGCCTGGATGATGGGACGATTCGGCGCGCCGCCGTCCGCGTCGGCGCTCGCGCCCGCACCGGGAGGGACGGTGTCGGAACCCGTGGACGCGCCGTCCGATCCGCAGGCGGTCGCGGTGCCCATGGCGACGACGACGAGAGCGTGGGACCCGATGCGGCGGAGGGACGACGTGCGGAGAATCGGCATGGGACCTCGGTGTGAGGGACGAAGGGAACGCGCGCAAGGGGGCCCGCGAGGCAAGTCAGGACGTGAGCGACGAGGCGCGCCCGCCCCGCGAGGTGACGTCGCTCCGCGGAACGGATCTGGGGCGAAAGACAGGAAATTCCGCGGCTTCCGGAGCGGGGTATCCCGGGACCCCGTGCACGAGGTTCCCCGTGCGGAAGATCCGGACGAGGCGGCAGGACGGACGACGACGCGCCCTGACGCAGGGCGGTGGACGGGATTCGACGACGGTAGAAATTCCCCCGGCGCCCGGACGCCGGCGCGAATGCCGAGGTCGGAGCCATGGCGGGAATCGACCGCGGGAACGGGCCGGTTGCGGGGATTCGTCGGACCGTGGGCGGGAGGTCAATGCGCCAGGGAACCGCAGAGCGGGTCGCCGGGATGGGCGCACGGATCGTCCACCTTCGCCGGGCGCGGCGTCGCGTGCGGCGACGACGGGGCCCGAGGCGTCACGGCCGTCGCGTGGGGTCGACGGAGGTCGTCGATGGTCGCGCGTGCGGCGTCGAGATCCCGACCGAGCTCGGCGATGCGTTCGTCCTTCGCGCGTAGCACGCGACCGTGCTCGGTCTCGCGCGCGACCCGATCGGAATCGGCGAGCATGAGGCGCGTTCGTGCGTCGTCGAGGGACGGACGCACCGAGGTCGCCCACACGATCGCGCCGATGCCGATCGCGACGAGGGGCGAGACGATGGTCGTCGCGAGGGCGACGCGGGCCCGCGAGCTCGCGCCCTGCGTACGCATGCGCGCGAGTTCGAGATCGCGCACGTGACGGACCTCGGCTTCGCGTGCGCGCGCCGCCCATTCCGAATCCCGCGCCGCGCGCTCGACGGCCGCGAGCTTCAACGCCTCGATGCGTGCCGCCTCCTCGCGCTCCCGGCGGGCGAGTTCGGCGCGGTGCGCCTCGTCCCGCCTCGCGGCTTCGATGCCTCGGCGCTCCGCCTCCTCGAGGCGACGTCGCGCGTCTTCGGCGTCCCGTGCGGCGCGTTCACGGGCGACGCGCGCTTCTTCGGCGACCCGTTCCTCCTCGAGATCCATGAGTGCGCGGAACGACGTGACCACCGAATTCGACGTGCCCATCCGCCTTCGGACACGCAGGTCCTGGAGGCCTTGGGTCGACGGAGGCGATCAGTCCAGCTTCAGGATGTCGATGGCTTGGCCCGCGGTGCCGTCGGGGCCGGGAGGGCCTGGGAACGCCGGAAGGGTTCCTCCCGCCGCCGCGGGACCGCCGAGACCACCGCCGCCCTTTCCGCCACCGGTCCCCCTCGTGAGGACGGTGTCGAGGAGGGACGGTGCCTCCCCGGAATGGATCAAGGCGGCGCTGTGTCCGCCCGCACCGCCGCCACCGCCGCCGCCGCCGGATCCGGGTCCGCCAAATCCACCAAAGCACGCGGCGCCGCTCTTGGTTCCGGTGGTGCCGCCGGCCTGTCCCCCTTGTCCGTTCCCGCCGTTGCCGCCCGGACCGCCGGGACCCGCTTTCAACGACGACGTCCCCAAGGACACCGCGGTGGATGCGAAGATCCCGAGCGCGAAGCTGGAGCCGCCGGACGTCCCTCCTTCGCCGAGGCCCCCGCCACATCCGCCGCATCCACCTCCGGCGCCTCCGAAGGCGTTGGAGACGCTGGCCGCTCCACCGCCTCCGCCCTGACCAGGGTTGCCGACGTGTCCCCCTGGCGGAGGCGAAGGCATCCATCCGCCTGCGCTCAGGGTCCCGGATGTCGCCGCCTGTGCTGCCACGGGCGCTTGTCCTCGGCCGCCTTCGTCTCCGTTCGAGCAGACGGTCCCACCGACGACCCTCCCGCCTTGCCCCGTGGCTCCCGCGTCGGGCACCGACGGCGTCGAGGATCCCGCGAGTCCGTCCTGGGGAGTGGGTACGGCGTCGCCACCCTTGCCTCCGATGGAACTGGTCGTCCCACACGCACAGGTCTTCGCCGCGCCACCCATGGCGCCATTCGTGTCGTTTCCGGCGGGGGCGACGCCACCGTCGTGGTTCGTGCGGGTGACGCCGTCCTTGCCGGGCGCGCCTTGGCCTGCGACGAAGTCCACACGGCGGAAGGCGACGTCGCTCGACAGCGCGACGAACACGGCCATGGAGGTGGGCGCTTCGGCGGTTCCATCTTTCACGCGCACGGCGACGTCTTCCACGCGCATCTTCGTGACGCTGCGCACGGTGAGGCCGATGCCCACGGTGGTCGGTTCGAGGGTGCTCTTTCCCGTTCCGTAGGTCCACGCGGACGCTTCGCCGGGGCACACGAATCCTCCGAAGATGTCCACGCTCTCGCCCTCGACGACCACGGCTTCCGGGTACGTCGCGCTGCACGCGTAGACGCGCTTGCGCGTCACCTTCGCGCGCGCGACGGCCTTGGCCAAGGTGGCGTACGGTTTGGCACGCGTGCCGTCTCCCGTCGTGTCGTCGCCACCCTTGGCCGCCGGAACCACGAACGTGCCGCACCGATCCTCGATGACGGAAGCATCGTCCTTGGGGGACGGTTCGCATCCCGTGACGGGGAACACGATGCTCGAGTCCGCGTCGCCGCCGGCGTCCGGCAGGACCGACCCGTCCGGATAGGCGACCGTCGGAAAGTCCCCACTCACCGTGGTGCAGGCCGCGACGACGCCGAGGAGCGCCGAGGTCGCGACGGTGGAAAGGACGATCACGGCCCGAAAGCGGAAGATCTTCACGTCAGAACTCCATCGCGAACGAACCACCCACGTCCCGTGGCGAGGTCCACGGAACGAGTCGCGCGTTCGTCGACTTCGTCCGCGGCCAGAACACCCACGTGGCCACGGCGCCGAGCGCGGCGACACCGCTCGTCACGAACAGGACGTTGGCCACGGTCGCGTGGGAGGCCTCCGCGTCCTTCGCGGATTGGAACGCGGCGCGGGTCTTCGCTTCGTCGGCGGCGACGGGGGACGCGACGAAGGCGTCCCGGATCTTCGCCGCGTCGTTCCCCTCGTTCCGCGCGACGACCGCGAAGGCGATGCCGGTGCCGAGGGCGGCGAGCGTGACCGATTCGAGGACGACCGACGTCACCGTGCGCGCCGTCCCGTTCGAGGCCGCTTCCGGGGCCACGGACGTCGCCGGTGACGTCGTCGCCGACGGAGACCCGAGCGCGGGGTCGACCTTCGTCACCGGCTTCGTCGCGGGCCCTTCCGTCCGGGCGTCGAGCCTCACCACGGCGGGTGACCGATCCGCCGCGGCGTCCACGTCGAAACGTTTCTCGCGCCCGCCGCCCCGGAGCACGACCACGTGCGGTCCGGGAACCACGTCCACCGGTTCGGACAACGGCGCGCGATCGGGGAAGGGGCGACCGTCCACGACGATCTCGGTGCCTTCGGGCGCCTCGATGGCGATCCGGCCGAGTCCCTTCCGTGCCCGCTTCGTCAGCTCGGGCAGGAGTTCCGTGTTGGAGGTCTTGGCGTCGGGATGGCGCGCGTAGTCCCGGAAGTGCTGGAGCGCTTCGAGGGGCCGGTTCGCGTCGAGCTCGCTGACGGCGAGGTTCCAGAGGATCGCGGCGCTCGGATTGAGCGCGAACGCTTGCGCGAACTTGAGCCGAGCACCCTCGAAGTCCTTCTTGTCGCGGTAGAGGCGTTTGCCCTCCTCGAAGCGTGCCTCCGCTTCACGCGTGGCCGACGTCTCGCCCTCGGCATGGGCGACGTGAGCGAACGCGAGGGGCACGACCAGCGCGACGGCGAGGAATCGGATGCGGGGGGCCATCGTCGACTCAGTGCGGGAAATCGTTCTCGAGCAGATCGGCGACCGGAGTTTCCGTGGGTGCCGGAGCCGATCGCGTTCCCGCTCCCGTCGCGCCGGTGCGCGGGCGTCGCCGGTGCGCGGGCGTCGCCGGTGCGACGTCTTCGACGACCACGCGCCCCCTTCGTGGGAGGACGCGCGCGCGATCGAATCGCTCCGAGTCCACCCGCACGTGGGCGCGCGTGGCGACGACTCCGAGATCCGCCGTCGCTCCGCGTTGGCGCAGGAGCACGAACGACACCAGGAACAACGCCACGGAGAGGCTCGCGGCCACGGCGATGAGCCCGTTCAATCGGTCCGGGTCGATCCGTTCGGCGAACGGGTCCGGCAGAGGCCGTTCGTCGTCGCGTGCGTCGTCGAACGCCACCGGGGGATGGCTCGGCGCAGCGTCGATGCCGTCGAATGCGCCCGGAACTTCGACATGGGTCGGAATGACGCCCGCGACGACGACCGACGGGACGTCCATGTCCTCGGTTCGCGGGACCGGGGGCGCGTGGGGAGGGCTGGAGAAGGACGCGTAATCGCGGCCCGCGCTGTCGCCCTTGGGTCGCGGCCGTACGGACTTCGTGTCCCTTCCGAGCGCACCGAGGAGGACTTCGGCGGATTCTGTCTCGGGCGCGTCCATGGGAGACGGGAACTCTATCCGGGTTCCGTCGAAGCCTCCACTTCGGGGAGAACGACGCGGCGCGAGGTCGCGTCGGAGGGGACTCTCAGTCGAATCCGCCCCGTCGTGTGGCCTTCGTGTCGCTGCGGTGCCGCTTTTCGCCGAGTCGACGTTCGATGGCACCGCGGCCCGGACGTGTCTTCTTCCGGCGCTTCGGGACGAAGAGACCCGCTCGGAGGAGTTCGGCGAGTTTTTCGAGCGCGTCCTCGACGTTCCGAGCCTGGTCGCGCGTCTTCTGACTCACGACGACGATCTTCCCCTCGGCGTCGAGCTTGTTCTTCGCGAGGTTGACGATGCGTGCCTTCTCCTCGGCCGAAAACGCGATCGATCCCGGGAGGTCGAACCGGAGCTCCACCTTCGAAGAGACCTTGTTGACGTTCTGACCTCCGGGGCCGCTGGCCCGGACGGCGACGAAGGCGAGTTCGCGGGAGGGAATCACGTGCCGCGCGTCGACGGCGAGATCGTGGAGCATGGTCAGAGTCCCGCGCCGGGAAGGCGTCGTTTCGTGGACGTGGAAGGAGGGGAAGGGAGGGGGACCTTGGGGGTCGCTCTCGCCGGACCCTTCGTCGTCGTCGCGGCGGAGGCCGCGGATGCGGAGGCGGTCGGCACGGGAGCGCTCGCGGAGGAGGGATTCGACGAGGCCGAGATCGCGGGCGCGACGACGGGGGTGGCGGTCGGTGGCGTGGAGGGTGACGGTGTCTCGGCGTTCCTCGTCTCGACGGTCGGCGCGCCGTTCGTGCGGTCGGCGCCCGGACCCCCGAACCCGGACACACGAAGGACGACGACGACGAGCACCGTCGCCACCACCGCCGCGGCCACGAGCGAGACGGGGCCGCGCGCGAGCGACCACCAGGAAGGATTCCGACGTCGACGCCCCGACGGTTCGCCGTCGTCGTACGTGTGCGAGAGGACGCTCGGCGTGTCGTTGGCTCCCCATCGGGAGGCGAGCGCGCGCGGGACGGCCACGCGTGCGTCGCCCAAGGCTTCGGTGCTCGGCCCGTCCCGCTCGCCGCTCGCGTCCACGTCCCGGTCGCCCGTTTCCGGAGTCGTGGCACCGAAGCCGTCCGACGGAGGGTCGGCGTTCTCGAGGGTGCCGGACGGACCGCCGGACGGCGCGTCCGCGCGTTCGAGGTTCCGTTCCGTCGACGGTGCGCGTTCGAGATCGTTGGCCGACCGGGGAATCTCCACGGAATAGACCTCGTGACCCGGCGACGTCGTCACGGAACTGTCGTGGGACCCGGGGACCTCCGAGATCCGCGGCGACGTCTTCTGCTTCAGGTTCCGGAGGACCCCCGCGAACGAGAAGGCGTCGCGCGGCCGGTCGTCGGGCTTCTTCGAGAGCGCGCGCATCACGACGTTCTCGAGTTCCTTCGGGACCGAGACGAGCGAGGAGAGGGGCTTCGGGGTCGCGTGCACGTGGGCGTGGGCGTGGGCGAGCATGCCAGGTTCGAGCACGTCGTCGTACGGCCCCCGGCCCGTGAGCATCTCGTAGAGAGTGAGGGCGGCGGCGTAGAGATCGGCCGCGGGACCGACCGGCTCTCCGCGGAGTTGTTCGGGAGCCGCGTAGCGGATGGTTCCGATGAAGCGGTTCGCCGCCGATTGGCTCTGGTTCTCGAGCAGAGCGATGACGCCGAAGTCGAGGAGCTTGGTGGTGGCGGTGCCGTCCCCGTTCTTGTGGATGAAGACGTTCTCGGGCTTCACGTCCCGGTGGACGATCCCGAACTCGTGGGCACGATCGAGGGCGTCGAGCAATTCGATGCCGATGGTCAGCGTCGCCGGGACACCGAGGGTGCCCTTGAGTTCGATGAGCTTCCGGAGCGTCTGCCCGTCGAGGCGCTCCATCACGTAGAACGGCAACCGGAGCGAGTCTTCGGTCGAACCCGCCGTGAACACTTGGACGATGTTCGGATGGTTCAAGCGCGCCAGGGCCCGCGCCTCCTTCTTCATCCGCTCGGCGAGATCCGCGCGGTTCCGGAGGTCCGAATGCAACGCTTTCAAGACGAAGCGCCGTCCGACATGGACGTCCTCCACCTCGTAGACCTGTCCCATCCCTCCCGTCCCCACGGGACGGACGACGACGTAGTTCGTGCCCGGGATCCGCGCGCCTGTCGGATAGTCGTGTGCGCGGTCCATGACGAGGGAGCTCCGGAGACGCCCGACGGTCCGGGGGTCGGCGGAAAATCTAGCAGAGAATACGGGGCGTCAAAGTTCGGCCCAGCCCGTGAGGGCCGTGGTAACCCCGACCACCGGATGGTGCCCTCGATCGAACCTCCGCGCGAGTCCCCGGGACGTTCGCTCGCGTTCGCGTCCGGAACGCTCGTTCTCCGGGGCCACGAGGGCGGATCCGACTCCCTCCCTTCCCCGTGGGCCTGGGACGAACGGAGTGCGTGCCATCGTGCGCCCGCGAGCGCGTATGCCGACGTCGTGCGCTTCCTCGTGCGTGCGAAGCTCCCGTTCGAGGACCGGGCGCGCAAGTACACCGAGCTCCCACGGGGCGTCCGCGTCCAGCGGGAACCGCGTCCCTACCAGGCGGAAGCGTTCGACGCGTGGACGCGCGCACAGGGCCGGGGCGTCGTGGTCCTTCCGACGGGCGCAGGCAAGACCCACCTCGCCGTCATGGCCATCGACGCGAAGCGTCGCTCCACCCTCGTCGTCGCACCCACCCTCGACCTCGTGCGCCAATGGTTCGACGTCCTCCGCACCGCGTTCGGGACGGACGTCGGCATCGTCGGCGGCGGCGAATTCACCGTCCACGATCTCACGGTCACGACCTACGACTCCGCGTACGTGCACATGGAGAACCTCGGCTCCCGGTTCGGGATGATCGTGTTCGACGAGTGCCATCACTTGCCCGGTGCGTCCTACGCGCTCGCCGCCCGGTTCTCCCTCGCGCCGTACCGCCTCGGACTCACGGCGACCCCCGAACGCACCGACGGTCGTGACGCCGATCTCGAAGCGCTCGTGGGACCCACCGTCTACCGGAAGGACATCGTCGAGCTCTCCGGCGCGTTCCTCTCCGACTACGCCACCGAGACGATCGTCGTGTCCCTCACACCCGAGGAGCGTGCCCGCTACGACGAGGAGCGCGCGATCTACCGCGCCTTCCTGGCGAAAGCGGGGATCCGCATGTCGAGTCCCACCGGTTGGTCGGACTTCATCCTCCGCTCGACGCAGAGCGAGGAAGGTCTCCGCGCGATGGCGGCGTACCGGAAGCAACGCGAGATCGCGTTCGCGGCGCCCGCCAAGCTCGAGGTCGTCGACGAACTGCTGCGCGATCACGCGGGCGATCGGGTGCTGCTCTTCACGGACGACAACGCCACCGCGCTCCGGATCTCGCGGCGCTTCTTGATCCCCTCCATCACCCACCAGACGAAGGTGCGCGAGCGGAGCGAGATCCTCGCCGGCATCGAGGACGGGACCTACGGCGCCGTCGTCACGTCGAAGGTCCTGAACGAGGGTGTCGACATCCCGCGCGCGAACGTGGCGATCGTGGTCTCGGGCAGTGACTCGGTCCGCGAGCACGTCCAGAGGCTCGGCCGCATCCTCCGGAAGGGGGAAGGCAAGCACGCACTCCTCTACGAGCTCGTGTCGGAGGGGACGAGCGAGGCGTACACGAGCGAGCGGAGGCGCGATCACAGTGCTTACCGCTGACCACGTCGCGGTCCGTCGTTCGAAGGGCGACCTCAAGCTCGTCGCGCTCGACGACGACAAGCGCGCGCGCCTCGCCACCTTCGCCTCGTTCTACCTGGGCATCGCCGGGGAACACGTCGGCCGCACGCGCGACGAATTCGAGTCGGCGTGTGCGCGCCTGGTCGTGCCTCCGGTGGATCGCAAACTCGCGGCCGGTGTGAAGAAGCTCGTCGTCGATCGCGTCGCGTTCGAGAGCGATCCCGAGATCGACCCCTCGGTCGTGAGACGCGAGATCTTCGTCGCGGCTTCGCGCGCGCGTCGGGAGGCCGTGCTCCACCGGTTCGATCGCGCCGCGGTCCTGGCCGAGGTCGCGGGGGCCCGGGGACTCGACCCGGAGGCGCTCGAGCGACTGCTTTACGCCGATCTGAAGGGCGCCCAGAAGATCCTCGCCGTCACCCCCGCTTCCCCGTCGGACGTCGCGGCCGCCTACGAACTCGGCCGCGTGCAGGCCGTCCTCCTCCGCGCCGTGCGCGTGAAGGTGCGGGTGTCCGCGGCGTCCCCGGTCGTGACGCGCGGGCTTTTCCGTTCCCTCAAGTTCCACCGGCTCCTGTTCCGCATCGAGCGCGACGCCTCCGGAGACGACTACGTCGTCGACATCGACGGTCCGTTCTCGATGTTCGAAGCCGTCACGAAGTACGGGCTCAATCTCGCCCTCGCGTTCCCGTCCATCGCGGCCTGCGACGGGTTCAGCCTCGAAGCCGACGTGCGGTGGGGCAAGGAGCGGACGCCGCTCTCCTTCCGCGTGGACCATCGCGCGGTCGCGCGATCGGGCGCAATACCGGCCTCCCGGGCCCTTCCCGACGAGGTCGCCGAATTGGCGGAGCGGATCCGGACGGGCGATTCCGGATGGGACGTCGCACCCGCCACGCGCGTGCTCGATCTCCCCGGCGTGGGTCTCGTCGTCCCCGATCTCGAGTGCACGCGCGAAGGACGCCGCGTCTACGTCGAGGTCCTCGGATATTGGAGTCGGGACGCGGTGTGGAAACGCGTGGAACTCGTCGAGAAGGGACTGGGGGAACCCGTGGTGTTCGCCTTCTCGAAGCGCCTCCGCGTCGACGAGGACGTCCTCGACGAGGATCTACCGGCCGCGCTCTATGCGTACAAGGGGACGATGAACGCGCGAACGTTGACGTCGAAACTGGATGCCGTCGCCGGGAAGGTCGCTGCCCGGAGCACGAAACTGTCGACGTGATCGCCTCGTGCGTGCGTGCGTGGGACCTCGGCGTCCTTCGTCGCCGTGCACGAGGAGCGCGGCGGTCCACACCGCGAAGGACGTCAGGGAGAACGCGAGGGAAGCGCGTGCGTCGACGAGACCCGTCATGGCCGCCGCACTCGCCGCGACGAATCCGACGATGCCGAACCCGCCGATCGACAAGGCGACGACCTCGGCTCTCGTGTCGTCCCGGTTCACGCGATCCCCCGGTCCCGACCGGAAGTTGCGAACGTGGGCAGACGCATGGCGCCGCCAACGTCCTCGCTCCGCATCGAGTGCCACGCGTGCATCGCTTCCCCGAGCGTCTTCCGAAGGGACTCCGCGGCGGCGGGCTCGAGGCGGATCGTCGTCGACCCGAGGTGAAGCGAGAAGCCCGAGCAGTGACGGCACGTCTGCACGGAGGCGACGGCGCCGGAAGCCAAGGTGATGTGCTTGCATTCGGAGGGAGGAACCGTGGGCATGGGACACTCTCGCGGGCGCGGGGTCGTGAACTATGATAATGAAAGTGATGTTCATTTTCATTATGTGGACCGATAGCGCAAGGGGATTCGGCAGGAGGGGCTCCGGTCGCCCTCCTCTCGAAGGAGCCCTCGCCGCGCTCCTCTCACGTCACGGGGGTCAATGAAGGACGCGCCCGCCGCCTTCCAGCTTGCGGATGCGTGCGCGGATGGCTTCCGCATCCCCGATGCCGGGAGATATCTCGAGCAGTTTCAGCAGATCCGCCTTCGCCGCCTCGTGGGCGCCGAGGCGCTCCGAAAGGACCGATCGCTCCCGGAGCGCGTCCGTGGCCTGCGGCGAGAGGACGAGGATGCGGTCGAGCGCGAGCAGCGCCCGCGCGAAATCACCGCGGTGGAGGTGCACGCTCTTCAGGTTGGTGAGCATGCGGAGGAGGGTCGCGCGGGGCGCCGAACGGGCGACGTACTCGTCGCGCAACTTCGCCTTCCCGCCGAACACACGGTGGAGAAGCGCCACGACGTCGGGACGTTCGAGGAGCTTGCCGCCGAACGGGTCGACGAGGATCGGCAGGATCGCGACGGGTTCCTTCTCGCCCGACGCGCGCGCGGGCGCCAGAGCGCGCGGCTGGTCGATCCCGATCAGGAAGTGCGCGGGGAATCCGACGCCGTACGCAGGGACACCGACACGACGGGCAACCTCGCAGTAGACGAGGGCCAGGGTGATCGGGATGCCGAGCTTGCGATCGAGGACGTCCGGCAGGAGCGAGTTGCGCGGATCTTCGTAGTCGCCCTCGTTGCCGCGGAACCCGAGGTCCTCGAACAGGTACTTCGAGATCGCCGACACCTGTTCCTTCGGCGACGCGTCGTGCAGACCGAGACCTTGGAGAGGCGCGGCGAGGGCGTCGAAGCGTGCGAGGAGCGCGTGCACGTCGAGCGACGCGTAGACGTCCTTCGCGACGAGTGCGAAGCCCAGGGCGACGTCGATGCGATCGTCGGGAAGCGCGGCGAGTTCCTCGAACCGGACGAGTTTGGGTCGGACTTCGGACGAAGAGGAAGAGGTGGAGGCCGGATCGCCACGCCCCTTGGATGACTCGGGAGCGCTCGCGGACGTCGCACGGTGAGGCACGCTTTTCATGGTCCCTCCTCACAATGCACCCAAGGAGGCCCGCCCTCAACCTTGTCGCTTGACGGATTCGGACAAGCCGAGCAAAAGCGGCGAGACCATGGGGAAGCCCTCGCGCGGAACATCCCGCAAGAACGACGTGCAGAAGCAGTTCGACCGCTCGCGGGACGTCCGTCCGACGGGCATCACCGGCAAGGAACGTCCGGTGGACATCATCACCCAGATGTTCCCGGCCTACGTCGGCCGTCAGGAGCGCACGGCGTTCGAACTGATGCGTCGCAGCGTGAAGGAGGATTGCGCGATCTTCCTCACCTTCTCCGGGGCGATGACGCCGGCCGGTCTCCACCAGTCGTGCCTCATCCCGCTCATCGAGCGCGGCATCCTCGACTGCATCACGACGACGGGCGCGAACCTCTATCACGACGCCCACCGCATCATCGGTCACCGCATCCGCGAGATCGATCCGAACGCCGGGGACGTCATGCTCCGCGTCGCGCGCATCATCCGCATCTACGATCTCGGGTTCCACGAGGACACCCTCCTCGACACGGACCGCCTGTTCTCCGCGATCCTCCGTCGCCCCGAGTTCCAGAAGAAGATGACGACCGTCGAGCTGCACTACCTGCTCGGCAAGGCCATCGCGGAGATCGAGGATGCCCTCGGCGTGAAGAGCCCGTCGCTCCTCGCGACGGCCTACCGATTCGGCGTGCCGATCTTCGTCGGTGCCGTCCAGGACGGCTCGATCTTCCTCAACATCGTCAAGCTGAAGCGGCTCCTCGGACCGGAGTTCAAGCTCACCATCGACGTCAACGACGACGTCTTCGAGATGGGCGCCATGCAGCACCACTGCTTCGGTCCCCTCAAGAAGAAGATGGCGGTCTGGATCCTCGGCGGCGGCGTGCCCAAGAACTACACGCTCCAGGGCGAACCGCTCCTCGACCAGATCCTCGGCGTGCCGACCCACGGGTTCGACGTCGACGTCCAGTTCTGCGTCGACCCGGTCGACAACGGCGCCCTGAGCTCGTGCCCCGCCGGCGAAGGCCACACCTGGGGCAAGGTCTCGGCGGAGAGCGTCGAGTACGGCTCGGTCTACTGCCACTCCGACGTGACCGCGGTGTTCCCGTGGCTCACGTATGCGCTCCTGTCCGACCCGACCATCCACCGGAAGCACCGTCGCCTCTACGACGCCCGCACCACGGCCGTACGCACGCTGCAGACCGAGGTCGAGAAGCGCCGGAAGAAGCTCGCGCCGACACTTACGTATCCGCTGCCCAAGGCGAAAGCTCCGAAGGCGAAGTCGGCGAAAGCCGCGGGCAAAGCTGGCGCGAAGCGTCCGAAGAAGGCGCGCGCGAAGTAGCCCCGTCCACGGCGTTCCTCCCACATCGCGTCGCGTCGCGGGGGCCTCGTGTCCGGACCCCGGCCGCGGACGGGGGTTGGCCATTCCATCTTGGCCTCGGTTATTCTGGTGGCGTACGTCCCCAGGAGACGACCCGCCGATGAGCCAAGACACGCGCCGAGACCCTCGCGCCAAGATCGTCGCGCTGAACGTCCGCTACAAGAGCGCGACGGTCGACGAGTTCATCGAGCACCATTCGCACGACGTGTCGAAGGGCGGCATGTTCGTGAAGACGCCGAACCCTTTCCCCCCGGGCACGCTCCTCAAATTCGAGATCCGTACGGACGACGACAAGGCCGTGATCGCGGGCGTCGGGCGCGTCGTGTGGAAGCGGGAGGACGCGACCGGCGGGACCGAGCGACCGAGCGGGATGGGCATCAAGTTCATCAAGCTCGACGACGCCTCCCGCACGGTCATCGACAAGCTCACGGCCCAGCATCCCGACGCGGGGGCGGCCTACGACCGGCCGGCCGGCGTCGAGGTCACGCGTTCGTCCCGCACCTCCGTTCCTCCGGCGGGCGGGCCCGATCGGAAGGGTACGATCATCGGCATCGGAGTGCCTTCCTCGGCGCCGCCCGGGCCCATGACCGGGAGCGTGCCGCCCACGGCCGAACCTCCGACGAAACCGAATCACGGTGCCGTCCTCGGCAGCGTGCCGTCGAAGCCGCCCGCCGCGGCCTCGGCGTCGACGCCTCCCGATCCCGACGATTCGGGAGAGGCGCACGTCGCGGAAGTCGTCCGTTCGTCGAGTTCGTCGACGTCCCCGATGTTCCCGAAGACGGGCGGCGAAGCGGACATGCCGCCGCCCGCCGAGCGCACGCTCATGAAGCACACGTCGGAATTGCTGGAGGAAGTCCTCCGCGAAACCGGCGTCAGCTCCGACGACGTCGGCACCAATCCGCTCTTCTCCGGCGTCCCGTCCACCCGCGGCGGTTTCCCCGACGCGCCCTCGAGCGGATCGACCTCCCCGAAAGCGCCCGCGTCGATCCCGCCTCCGCCCTCGACGGGGCCGTCGCCGCTGCCGCCGGACCAACCGAGTTCCCCGGATCCGTCGCCGGTCCCGCGCAGCGTCCGTTCTTCCGTCGCGCCGCTCTCGACGCGCGCGCCGTCCGTGCGACCTCCGCAAGCCGTCGAGGCGCTCGCCGAAGTCGAGGCGGAGAAGAAGTCGAACGTGCCGCTCGTACTCGCGGCGATCATCGCCGTCGTGACGGTCGGCTACGTCCTCTGGTCACGCAACGAGGAGACGCGCGCGAACGGTACGCCCTCGGCTCCGACGGTGACGGCGACCCAGGTCACGCCGCCGATCCCGACGTCACCGCAGGTCGCGCCGCCGGATCTTCCCACGGCCGCACCCGTGCCGACCCCCGCTCCGATCCCGACGTCCGTCCCGGTCGCGACGCCTGCGCCGATCCCGACGCCTGCGCCCGTCGCGCCGCCGACTCCCGCGGTCACCGCGAAGCCCGTCGTCGCGCCGCCTCCCACGTCGAAACCCGAACCGGTCGTCGTGCCCAAGCCCGTCGTCACGGCCGCGCCTCTCACTCCGCCGGCACCGAAGCCGGAGGTCACGGCGACGCCGAATCCGGAGACGACCGCGGCACCGAAGCCGCCTCCCGCGCCCAAGCCGCCGACGACTCCGAAGCCGCCCGCGGAAGATCCCGACAACCCCTACTGACCGCGGGGACGCTCCGGGTCAGCGCCCGACGTCCTCCGGCAGCTCGGCGATCATCCGTGCCAGGGCGCGCGTGATCGCCGCGGTCGCGCCCCAGAGGAACTCGCCGTCGATCGTGTAGCCGAAGCGATCGAAGAACTGCGCCCGCCTTTCGGCCGGAGCGACGGTGAAGCGAGCGAGTGGCGCGTAGAAGACGCGCGCCACTTCTTCCGGGTTTGGGACGATGGGCGTCGACGCATCGATCCATCCGACGAACGGCGTGATCACGAACCCGGTCATCGTTCCCATGTCGTCGAGACGACCGAGCACGTCGATGGCCGACGCGGGAACGGCGATCTCCTCCTCGACTTCCCGGAGTGCGGTCGCGAGGAGGGAAGCGTCCTCGCGGTCCCGTTTGCCACCGGGAAACGCGACCTGACCGCCGTGCTTCCGGAGTGCATCGGCCCGCCGAAGGAACATGAGGTGCACGTGCCCGTCACGTTCGCTGAGGAGCGCGAGCACGGCGCTCGGCGTCGCCGGCTCACCCGACCATTCTTTCGCCGGTCGCGTGTCGAGGAAGGAACGGAGGCGATGACGGACGTTGCGTTCGGTGAAGTGCGGATGCGCCATGGTACGGACGAAACTCAGTCGAGCTGGACCTTGAGCGACGCCGGAGCCGCGGAACCCGTCGGCGATTGGACGAACACGACCGCCCTTCCGCACATCGGCATCGTGAGCGCGTTCCCTGCCGAGAGACCGGGGCACTGGGAGGAGGCACCGCGTTCCGGACTGATCGTGCTGTTGGCGAATCCGAGACCGACCCGGAAGGTGCACTGGGCGCGGTCGGCCGCGAACACCGGCACCGTCGCGCGGTTGTAGAACGCGAGGACGGCCGATTCGTTGGAGAAGCTGCACACGTTCCAGGCCGACAGTTGGCGCGTGGCCGCGGTGCCGTTCTGCACCACGATGGCGGCCACACGGCCGGTCGTCGATTGGATGGTCGTGGGGCAGAAGCCGCTACCCGTCTGCGCGGAGATCATCTGCTCCGCGGAGCCGCCATAGCGCGTGGCGAGGTTGACGGTCACGGGGTTCGCGACGGCGTTGATTTGCGTGGTGACGCCGGAGTCGTCGCAGCGGACATCGACCGTCGCACCGAACACGGTTCCCCCACCCGGACTCGGCGTCGTCACCGTCGTGGAGTAGGAGGCAGGCGTCGCGAGCTTGGCGGCCGGGAGGACGAACGTCATCACCGAGGCGCTGACGAACGTCGCGTTCGCGTTGACACCTCCCGACGTGACGACGGAGGTCGGGACGAAGTTCGAGCCGAGGATCGTGATCGTCGTGTCGGGCGATCCGACCGTCACGATCGCCGGGAAATCGAAGAGATCGTGGGCGTGGGATTGGCGATCGTGAGGGACTTCGGCGCGGAGGTCCCGCCACCCGGCGCGGGCGAGACGACCGTCACGTCGAGGACTGCCGGTACGGCGGTCACGGTTCCGGACGCCGTCGCCATGAGCGTCGACGCGTTCACGAACGTCGTCGGCACCGCCGTCCCACGGATCGTCACCGTCGACGCCGGGATGAATCCCGTCCCGGCGATGGTGAGCGTCGTGGAGTCGCCGACCAGCGCGCTCGGTGGATCGATGGACTGGATGACGGGAGTGGGCGTCTCGACCTTGAGCGTCACCGAACTCGCGAAGTCGGCTCCCGCGTCGAACGCACGACCGCGGGCCGAAATCCTGTGCGTGCCCGCCGTGGCGAGCATCGCCGAACCGAGGATGGCGCTCGCCGTGCGATCGTTGCCGAGGTTCGACGCCAGCTTCGAGTCGTCGAACCAGAAGGTCGTGTCCGACGCGAACCCCTTTCCGTCGAGCGTGATGGTCGACGTTCCCGAGCCGGTCGCCAGGGTCGACGGAGTCACGGAGTTCAGCACCACGTCGGAGACGAAGAAGGCGAGGGGCGACGACGTGCCACCCGACCCTCGCACGGTCAGCGCGACCTTCTTCGGGACGGTGAGCGCGGATGCCGGGACGTCCGCGCGCAACGTGGACGCGTCGACGAACGTCGTCGTGACGGGGGTCCCGTCGAAGAGGAGCACGGACGAACCTTCGAAACCGGACCCGGTGACGACGAGTGTCGCTGCCGGATCGGTGGCGAATGCGGCCGCGGGTGTCACCGTGGCCAGGGTCGGGACCGCACCCGCTTCGGCGCCGGAATCGGAGCGAGGCGCTCCGCCGTCCGGGGTGACGACGGCGCCGTCCCCCGCGACGGACCCGCCCTCGCCACCGTCGCCCGTGTCGTCACAGTCGACGCAGTCCACCTTTTCCAGGGAACCGAGGTCGAGAATCACGCCGCAGCCCGCCGTCGCCGTGAACGCGGACGCACACGTGACCCATGCCACGATCCGCCCGAGGGCGGAGCGCATCGACCTTCGTCCGGAAGCGGAATCCGCCGGCATGGGAGCGCGCACGAAGCTCCTATTTTGCCTTTCACACGAGGGAATCGCAACGAATGGGAGCGTGGGCGTCGCTTCGCCCCTTCGCTCGGGAATTTGGCCCAGGACCCCGGCACACCGCGCCTACGGTGGACGACACGCACGGCACATGTGCACCCAATTCCGGCCCGTCCCGATTTTGGATTCGCCCTCGAAAGCGGGACGCACGATACTCGTACTGTGAGCCGTCCTTCGTTCCGAGCTTCCGTGCGGACCCGGCGAGACCACCCGAACCACCTGGGGGAAGCGCCTTGAGTTCGTCCACCAAAGACGAAGAGGACACGCTCCAGAACGAACGTCTGGCGGGACTCGAAGCGGTCGCGGCCAAACACGCGGCGGCCCTCGCCGCGGCGTCGGGCGAGGATCCGACGACCGACGTCGATGGCAAGACCATCCTGGGTGCGGCACCGGCCCCGACGTCGCCCCCTGCCGCCGCGGTGGCGCCCGTCGCGACGCCGTCGACGCCTTCGATGCGACCAGGGGGCAAGGAGCCTGCTCGCCCCATCGGAGCTCCCGTCAATCGCCGTCCGCTGACTCCCGTGGGATCGTCCGCCCGCGGACCGCTCACGCCGGTGGGATCGTCGGTGCGTCCTCCCCCGGCGGCGTCGCCCACCGCGAAGGCGTCGCCGTCGGTCGCGCCTCCGAAGGCGTCGCCGTCCACGCCGCCCGCGAAGGTGTCGCCGTCGGTCGCGCCTCCGAAGGTGTCGCCGTCGGTCGCGCCTCCGAAGGTGTCGCCGTCCACGCCGCCCGCTTCGTCGCAGTCCACTCCTCCGCCGACCGTCGAAAAT
>JAXLYL010000008.1:0-237459 GCA_046351475.1 Polyangiaceae bacterium | reverse complement strand
GGGAGCCCCCGGGCGGCGGCTTCGCGCCGACGAACGATCCGTCCGTCTCCATGGTGCCCCTGGCCGCGGTGCTCGAGGAGTCCGCGCGCCTCGTCGACGGGACGAGCCCCGTGGTGAAGAAGCGGATGGAACTCCTCGGTCACGTCGAGGAGCTGATGGCGCTCTGAGCGTCGTCAGGCGTCCGGAGTCGGCAGGACGCCGCCGTCCTGCACGCGCGCCCAGAACGCCGTCTGGTCGCCCTCGTAGACGAGGGTCGTTCCCTGCGTGAAGCGGAAGTCGTACCGGGCGAGGACGTTCTTGTCGCCCTTGCGCACCTGCTTGGCCTTGCACTCGAGGACCATCACCTCGCCGGGCGGCGCGAGCGCGTGGAAGCGCGCGGCGTGGATGCGAGCGCCGTAGCCGACCCATCCGTCGGCGTGGCGGAGCCCGAGCACGTAGTACGCGTGCACGAACGCGATCATGCCCGTCATGTGGACCATCAGGCCGCCGGACACGTGCCGCGGGTGACGCACGGGATGGGCCCGTTGCTCGCGCGTGAGCGGGAGTTCGTCGGACGTCGGCATCGTCGCCCGCACGAGGGATCCTTCGACGTCGATCGTGAGGATCTCGTCGAGCAGGAGTCCTCCGGGCGCGTACGGACAGTCGGCGACGAACTCTTCGGGGAGCGGCATGGCCGGCCACGTCTACCACGTGCTACGAACGCCGCGTGGCGCTCGCGGGGGTCTTCGGCAAACCTTGGGTCGATTTGAGCGCCGTCGGCGGGTTCGTCGACACCGCCGGACTCCCGCGTCTCGACGACGAGATCACGCTCGCCCTCGGACGTGTGCCGACCGAGTACACCGGCGGGAGCCACCGCTCCATGGGCATCGTTCCCCCGTCCTGGCTCGCGTCCGAGTCCCGGTTCGGGGACTACGGGGAAGCGATCCGTGGGATGACCGATCGCGAGTTCCTCGTGTTCGCGTCCCTCGCCGACGCTCCCCACGTCCTCGATCTCTCGGCCCGCGAGTCCGGGGAGTTCGGCGAGGAGCGCGCGTACCCGCTGTCGCGCGCCCAGATGCGTTGGCTCGAGACGCGCTTCCGCGTGTACTTCCCGTGGAAGACCTACCTCGAACTGATCCCGGGGGGACGTTGGGTCGACAAGTCACGGGCCGAGGGGAAACACTGGACGCGGGACGCCCTCGTCCACTTCCCGCGCACGGTGGCGTGGATCCGGAGTCTGCCGATGGAGAGCATCGGGAGCGTCAAGCTCCTGGGCCTCGCTCCGAACGACCACGGCACCGTCCACCGCGACGCCGATCCCGCCGAGAAGACCACGTGCGACGAGTTCGTCACGTTCTCTCCCCGCGCCGACAAACGGCTGTTCGTCTGGGACGAGGAAGCGCGCGCGGAACACGTCGTGACGAGCTCCGTGTACTGGTTCAACGACTCCGACTGGCACGGCGTCCACGCCGACCCTTGGTTCCGTTACTCGATCCGGGTCGACGGCCGGTTCACCCCCGCGTTCCGCGAGGCGGTCGCGGCAGAGTTCGGTTGAGGTCCGGTTCGGCGTCGTCGTATCGTTCCCGCCCCATGGGGCGCGGAACATGAGGAACGAGACCGTGTACACGTTGGCGTTCGCGAGCGCCGTCACGACGGCGTTGCTCGTCCTCCTCCGTCTCCTCGAACGGACGTTCGCCCCCGACCACCGCCTGAAGTCCGATCTCGAACGGGGCGACGTCCCGTTCGCCATCCTCCACGCCGGCGACGTCCTCGCCGTCTTCCTCGTGTCCGCCAGCGTCGTCGCGAACTGCGTGCACCGCGAGTCGGTCGGAATGGATGTCGCGTGGTCGGCCGCGTTCGGGATCGTCGCCACGTCGCTCTACTACGGCACGTCGCGTCTCGGAATGCGCGCGCTCTTCCAGAAGTCGCTCGTCGGCACGGAACTCGCGCGCGGCAACCTCGCGGCCGGCGTCACCGCGGCGGCGCACGCGATCGCCACCGGAATCCTCGTGGCCCGCGCGATCGGAGGCAACGACCTGCCTTCGCTCGGACTCTCGCTCGTGTTCTTCGCGATCGCGCAGGCGTCGTTGCACGTCCTCGTCGCCCTCTTCCGCTGGCTCACGCCGTACGACGACGCCGAGGAGATCCTCGGGGGCAACCTCGCCGCCGCCGTGAGCTATTCCGGCGTCACGGTCGCGGTCGCGATCCTGGTGGGGCACGCCGTCGAAGGCCCGTTCACCGGGTGGACGTCCTCGCTCACGGGGTACGCGATCGCGCTCGGTTACGGCGTGTCGTTGTACGTCGTGCGACAGTTCGTCGTCCCCATGGTCCTCCTCGGCGCTCCTCCCACGCTCCGTCGCGGCGTCCTCGATCGGGGCATCGCCACCGATCGCGACGTCGGGAAGGCCGTCCTCGAAGCCGTCGCGTACCTCGCGACCGCGTTCCTCGTCGTGCGCATCGGATGAGCGGCACCCGGGGAGTCACGGACGTGCCCTACGAAGACGCGCTCGTCGCGAGCGGCATCCTTTCCGATCCGTTCGCCTCCGGACGCCTCCGGTTCCGGGAGCGACCCCTCGTCCTCGACCGGGCCGCGGCGTCGGAGCTCGCCACCGTCGCGGAGCGCGTCGCCTACCTCTACGACGAACTCGTGCGCGTGGTCGCCCGGGCACCGTCGCTCCTCGACGAGTTCTTCGGCCTCACACCCTGCCAGAAGGCGATGGCGGAGGCGTCCCTTCCCCTGTGGCACGGCATCGCCCGCGCCGACGTGTTCCGCACCTCGCGGGGGCTCGTCATCACGGAACTGAACAGCGACACGCCCACGGGCGAACCCGAGGCGGTCGTGACCGGGGCCCTCGCGCTCGCCCGCAATCCGGGCCTCGTCGATCCCAACGCCGGTCTCGGCGACCGGTTCGTCGGGACCGTGGACGCCCTCGCGCGTGGCACCCTCGGGGCGGACTACGTCCCGACCATCGGCATCGTGTACCCGACCGACATTCCCGAGGACCTGTCGCTCGTCCGACTCGTGGAGTCTTGGTTCGTCCCGCGTGGCTTCCGCGTCGTCACCGGATCCCCGTTCAACCTGCGCACGTGCGAGGGCGGCGGCGTCAGCCTGTTCGGTGAACGCGTGTCCGTCGTCCTCCGTCACTACAAGACGGACTGGTGGGGCGAACGGATCCCCGTCTGGAAGGACGAGGCGCCGTTTCCCGATCCGTTCCCGCTCGTGGAGCCCCTCGAGACGTTGCTCTCGGCCGAAGCGCTCGGGAAGGTCGCCGTCGTGAACCCGTTCGGTTCCGTCGTCACGCAGAACAAGCGGAGCATGGCGCTCTTCTGGGAGCGGCCGAGTCTCTTCTCCGCCGAGGCGAACGCCATCGTCCGCGCCCACGTCCCGGAGACGCTGCGCCTCGAAGCGACGTTCGTCGAACAGATCTCCGCCGAGCGGGAGGCCTGGGTGCTCAAGTCCGACTACGGGTGCGAGAGCGACGAGGTGATTCGCGGACGCGACGTGACCCCTGCCGTGTGGGACGCCGCGCTCGAACTCGCGCTCCCCGGCCGATGGGTCGTCCAACGGGCGTTCGAGGCCGTCCCCGAAGCCGGGGGAGGGGTCGTCAACCACGGTGTCTACGTGATGGGCGGCCTCGCCGCGGGTCTCTACGCACGCGTCGAGACCATGCACGACGATCCTTCCGATCCCACGGGCGCCACCCGTCACCGCACGGACGACAGCGTCGCCGTCCTCCTCGAACCATGAGAGGACGTTCGTGACCTCGACCGAGCGACCTCCCTTCGAGCGGGTCGAACACTTCACCCACGGCGCCTTGATCGGTGCGCGCTGGTGGCAGGAACGGATCCGCGTCGGTTCCGATCCCATCGCCCGACGGAAGGCGCTCCTCACGCTCGCGGCCCTCGGCATCGGTGTGGCGGGGGTCGGCGCGGTCGTGGCGGCGGTCGTGTCCTCGTCCTCGTCCAACGGCGAAGCGCGGGACTCGCTCGACGTCCAGAAGACCTACGGCTGGAATTTCGGGGGCGAGAACGATCCCCTCGGAACCGAGAGCGGCAGCCTCGCGTCCATCGATCCGAGCGTGCTCGACACGTTGCCCGCCCGACTCGCACCCCGGGACCCGCGTTGGAAACCGGACTACGTCGGCACGCTGTTCCAGTCCGTCGCGGCCGTTCCCACGAGTCCGGGGACGAGCGTGGCCCATCCGCTCCGGGAGTACGCGAGGTCCGTCGTGACGACCGAGATGTCCGACGCGCTCGCGAAGGGACGTTCCCTCGCGGGGCTCCTCGAGAACCAAACCGAGCGTGCGGTGATCGTGGACCTTCCGGGTCCGGAGGCCGTCGCCTTCGCGCTGGGCTTGGCCGGTCGGCTCGACCCCGTGTTCGCGTTCGACAATTGGCCGCATCCGAAAGGCGTCGTTCCGGCGCACCTCACGCTGTTCGCCGCGGCCCACTACGTCCCCACGTTCGAGGAGCTCGCGAAGGGCCGCACGGTCCCGTCGCTCCCGGCGTTCGTCCTCGATCGCAACCGTCTCGCGCCGTACGCCGACGACTCCGACAAGTTCGACAACCGCTACACCGCCCGCATTCCCGATCCGACCCGGCTCGCGGCGTCCGGCGTGAAGGCGGTGCTCTACGTGATGCCGAAAGCGACGGACGTCGAGTCGGACGACCTCAACGAGGATCTCGTCGCCTACCGGGAGGCGGGCATCGTCGTGCAGGCCGTTTCCCTGGACGACTTCCTCGTCGACACCTTCGCCGTCCCGGACGGATCGGATGGCGGAGTGCGTCGTCGGGCTTCGGGCACCTCCGCGTCCTACGACGTCGACGAGGAAGTGCACCCTCATCATGCGTACTACGGCGGATCGCCGCTCACGCACTATTGGTTCTGGACGCACTACGGGTGGTCCCGTCCGTCGTCGATCGCGTCGCGGGTCGTCCCCGTGCCCACGATCGCGAACCGGGTGCCCTACGCACCCGTGCGACGGTCCACCCTGTTCTCCGGAAGCTTCGCGTCGAAGGCGAAACCGAGCGGCTTCGGATCGTCCATGGTGGTGGGCAGTTCGAGCTCGGGTTCGGGATCGTCCCGACCGTCCTGGAGCTCGAGCCGCAGCGGCTCGTGGGGACGCTCCTCGGGATTCTCCACGAGCAGCTGAAGGAACGAACGCCCATGCGCCACACGCTCCTCGCACTCCAGATGTTCTTCCCGCTGCCGGCCGCGGAGCCCTTACGGCTCGCGCTGCAGAGCCTCGTGGCCCGTGCGCCGGACGGCGCGAGCTTCGAGGCGAAGGCCGCGTTCTACCGCGCCGTCGTGGACGCGATCGTCCCGTGGGTGACCGTCGCCACCCGCGGCGTGTGGGACTACGTGGAGGACCCGGGCCGCGCCGACGACGAATACCGCGGGTGGTGCGAAGGGACCGTGAGGGACGCCATGGAACCGAAGCCTGCCGACGCCGGCGGTCGTTACCGGCAAGGGCAGGGGCACACGTTCGTCACGCTCCTCTTCCTCGTGAAGCAGGGCTCGAACACGGACACGACGATCTGCGAACGTTGCCGGATGCCGGAGGACACGTACTTCACCCGGGCGGCCTTCCACCACATCCTCACGGGCATCCCGCTCCTGAACTTCGCGACCGTCCGCGGGGACGCGATCTACGTGCGCCCCGGCGAGCCGGAACAGGGAGTGCTCGAGAGCGAACTCGCCGAGCCGCACTACGAGTATCTCCGCGCGTTGCGCTGACACGCGCACGGCGCCCACGTGGGCGCGGCTCAGAACCAGATCTGCCAGCGGGCGTCGGCGAGGACCGCGTGGCACGTGAGCGAGATGCGGTCCTTCGTGCCGCCGAACGGCTCGATCTGGTGGAGGCGGTAGCTGTCGAGGACGAGCAGATCGCCGGGACCGTACGTCACGAGTGCGGGTGTGCCCGTGCCGCGCTCGGCCTCGGGCGTGGGATCGTCCGGATCGAAGCGTTCGTTCCACACGCGGAGGCCCCCTCCCGACTCCGCCGGTTGCAGCATCAGGACGAAGGTGAACGCCTCGACGCGGGATGCGCGCTCGGCGGGCGTCAGTCCCTCCGTGTCGAAGTGGACGTCACCGCCGTCCTTCGCACATGGGCCGCCGGCGGGGAACACGTGCACGCCCGGCCCCGCGAAGCCGCGTCGCGGCTCGACCCGTCCGTCGAGAAGGAGCTCGAGACCTCCCTCGACGAACGCGACGAGTCCGGGGAGCGCGATGTCGACGCGAACCCGGGAGGCGTCCACGTTCGCGAAGTACTCGCGCCCCTTGCCCTCTTCGAGGTGGGTGTACCAGGCGATGCCGAGACTCCACTGGGCGCCTCCGAACGCCGGGGTCCATTCCTTCCGCGCGCGGTAGACGAGGGCCGTCATGTCCGCGGCGTTGACGTCGCTCATGAAGCTGCGGACGACGTGGAAACCCTCCCGCGCCACGTGGCCGCGGAGGGCGGTGCCGCGGAGACGAGCCGTCGTCGGAACGGCGCGCGCGGGAGCGTCGGGAGGTTCAGAATTCGCCGGAGACACCGTTGCCGCAGTTTACACATTCGGGGAGGGTCGCGTTCTCGGGAACGGAGCACTTCGCGGGGCAGTACTCGATGCGTTTGAACACGCGCCGACCCCCGCTGCCGTCGCCCACGGCTTCGCAGCGGTAGCTCTGGCCGACGACGCTCTGTTCGCCGTAGCCGCCGTTCGTGAAGAAGGCCTGCGCCGACGCGCGATCGCTGGTCCAGTGCGGGAGCGGCGGGAAGGTGACGACCGCGTTCTCGACCGGGTAATCCCCTTCGGTGCAGGACTCCGCGACCACCGGATCCGTCGGCATCGGCATGGCGAACTTGCCGGCCTTGATCGTGTAGCAAAGCTTGAAGTGGCCGGCGCAGTCGACCTTGAGCGTGTTGGTCGACCAGAACGGCGAACGCGTCTCGTTCTGCTGCTGGCACATGCCGGTGGACTGCGTCGAGTCGGCGTTGACGATGTTCTCGGCCGAGAACGGGAGCGCCGAGTAGTGGGTGCACGGCGCGATGTTCGTGATGTCCCAGAGGCCCTTCGAGAAACACTTGCACGCGTCGGCGCCGAGGGTCGCGCCGGGCTTGGGCAGGACCTCGCCCTTGCACGCGCCCCAGGCTTTGGTGAGTTCGCCCGTCTTCTCGCAGGTGGTCACGCCGTCGGCACAGATGCCCTGGGAGCGGATCGCACGCGGACCCGTGAAACACGGCGCCGTCTCGTTGGCGGTGGTGCACGGGCATCCCGGAAGGTTCTTGTCGCTGGGACACTGCAAGGTGCCCGTGGGCGTCGGCGGCGGCTTCGGTCCGCTCGCGTCGGGACCGGCGTCGAAGTTCGCGGGGCCGCACCACATCGCGGGAGGATCCACGGCGAAGAACGCGTCCACGGATTCGGACGCGTCCTCGCGGAAGCCACCGTCCTCCCCGAATTCGATGCCCGGATCGATGGTCGGCTTGGAACCGTCGGCCTTCCCGTCGGTCGCTGCGGCACTCGCGTCGAAGTTCGACGGAACGTCCGAACCCGGGGAGCTCGCCGACGAACCGCAGGCCACGAGGGTGGCGAGACCGCCGAGGAGGGTCACGACGGCGACACGGGGAACGGCGCGCACGACCCAACGCCCCGATCGGGACGCTCCTCGGAAGCCAAGTTCGTTCATGATCACAGGGTGCCCCGACCGGTGGCGGGCCGCGCGTCTCGAATTCGTACGGTCGCCCCGTACCCCGACGGCGCCCGTTCCCGCGTGGGCGCCTGCGATGGTGCCCCGGGGGACCAGCGGGCTGTGGCGATTGTCCACGCGACCACGGTCCGCCGCCGTGCCTCGACCATGAAATCGTTGGAAAAAGTACCATGCCGCCCCGCGGCATATGGGTTGCTACACGCGGGGCGAACCTTCCGATTCCCTGAATACGGACCCCCGCATCTGCCCGGCTTTCTCGGGCGACCCCGATTTCCACGAGCCCTTCCATGAACCCCACCCTCCAACGCGTGACCCTCATCGTGTACGGCTGGACGAGCGTCGCGCCCGGCACGCTCTCGTGGGTGTTTCCGAACGTGGAGTCCGCCGTGCATGGTGCGGCCGCCATGCGGAACGCGGCCCGATGGGCCATCGTCCCCGGTGAGCGACCGAGCCCCACCGAGGTCGACGTCGACGAAGAGCGGAAGAGCGGCGCCATCCTGATCGAGAAGACCTGATCGAGGAGATCGGTCGCGCCCCGAACGGACGCGCCCCGATCCCGTGCCGTACCGACCGACGTCCTCGGAACGTCGCAGCCTGGATCGCGGTGCCTCCGCGCGTGGTTCGCGGTCGGGGTCGAGGCGTCGATGTGGGTTCACGTGGGACCTGCGCGTTTCCGCCGAAATCCAGGGGGCGTCGGGCGATTCGGAACGCGCGGTAGGTCGTTCCTCGCGCGCACGACGATTGCAATTCGGAGGTCCATGCGCGCGCTCTCCTTGGCCTGGGTTCCGTGTCTCCTCGCATCGACCGTGCTCGTGGCGGCGTGCAGCGGCTCCTCCCACGGCGAGCTGTTCGACGAGAGCGCCCTCGCGGCCTCGGACGAAGACGCGGGTCGGCCCCGTCCCGGTGCGACCGAAGGCGACGACGGGACCTCGGAAGGCGAGACGCCCTCCGTCGATCCGTCCCTGAAGTCCGGACCGGCGGGAGGCAGCGACGCGGGATCCACGACGCCGGTCGTCGATTCCGGGACCACGAAGCCCGTGGACGCTTCCGTTCCCGACACCTCGACGCCCGTCGATTCCGGCAACCCGCCGGGGATCGACGCGGGGACGACGCCCGTCGATTCCGGATCCACGGGCCCGAAGACCGCCATTTGCTACGACGGCGAAGCGCTCAAGGATTCCTACAAGGAATGCGGGAGCAACCAGGATTGCGACACGACGACCCACACGGTGGACTGCTGCGGGTCGATGGTGGTGGTCGCGTACGCGCGCGCGAAGACGAGCGACGTCCTCCAATGCGAGATCGACTCCGCGCGCCTCAACGTGAACCCCACGTGCTCGTGCACGGCGAAGCCCACCCGCGCCGAGGACGGAAACACCGTGATGCCCGGCGTGAACGTGGAGCGGTACTGCCAACGGTCCCAGCAGGGCCAACGTGGCCTCTGCATGACGCGGAAGCGCAACTGACGCGCTCGCTCCTCGGGCTCTGATACCGTGGGGCCATGCTGCCTCCGGGCCCGAACCAGTCCCCCCTCGTCACGACGTGGCAGTGGGTCCGCGCGCCCTACGACTTCCTCGAGAAGACCAAGGCGCGGTTCGGTGAGACGTTCACGATGCGTCTGCTCGCCTTGCCCGAGCTCGTCGTCGTGTCGGATCCGGAGGCCGTCCGCACCGTGTTCGCCGACGACGGCGAGACCCTGCTCGGAGGGCGCTTCAACCTCACGTTGAGCGCGCTCCTCGGCGAACGCAGCGTCCTCATGGCGGACGGCGCGTCCCACATCCGAAAGCGCAAGCTGCTCATGCCGCCGTTCCACGGCGAGCGCATGCAGGCCTACGGCGACGTGATGATCGACGCGGCCGATCGCGCGATCGACGCGTGGGAGTTCGGGGCGCCGTTCCGCGTGCACGATCACCTCCAGCGCATCACGCTGCACGTGATCCTCCGCACGATCTTCGGTGTCGAGGACGGTCCCCGGCTCGACGCGTTCGCCGAGAACATCCGCGAGTTGCTCGAACTCGCGTCGAGTCCGCGCCTGCTCATCCCCGCGATGCGGAAGGACCTCGGCGTGAACCTCTGGGGAAGGTACCTCCGGAAGCGCGCGGCGCTCGACGCCATGCTCGACGGCGAGATCCGGAGCCGCCGGGAGAGGGGCAGCGCCGGGCGCACCGACGTCCTCTCCATGCTCGTCGACGCGCGGGACGAGGACGGTCGTCCCATGGAAGACGTGGAGCTCCGCGACGAACTCGTGACCCTCCTCGTCGCCGGCCACGAGACGACGGCGACGGGCATCGCGTGGCTCCTCCACGGCGTCCTCGCGAATCCGGAGATCGAGGGACGCCTCCGGGCGGAGCTCTCGAAGGCGGAACGCGAGGGGCCCCTCACGCCCGAGCGGATCATGAAGCTCGAGTACCTCGACGCGACGGTCCGCGAGGCGCTCCGGTTCGTCCCCGTGGTCCCGCTCGTGGGACGCATCCTCGACAAGCCCGCGCGCATCCAGGGTTGGGATCTGCCTGCGGGCGTCGCCGTGTCCTGCTCGATCTACCTCGCCCAACGACGGGAGGCCGTCTACGCCCACCCCGATCGCTTCGATCCTGCGCACTTTCTCGGCAAGAAGATCGCACCGCAGGAATACTTCCCGTTCGGAGGTGGCGTGCGCCGGTGCATCGGCATGGCGTTCGCGCTCTACGAGATGAAGATCGTGACCGCGCGCATTTTCACCCGCGCCACCCTGCGCCTCGCGGACAAGCGTCCCATGCGTCCTGTACGTCGGAGTATCACCTTGACCCCGAGGAACGGACTCGAGGTCGAGCTCGTGATGAAGCGATCGGTACGCTGAGGCGGGGAAGACGTCCCCGACGCCGGGCGCGTCCCGACGCGGATGCTAGCCTGACGTATGGACGGTGCCGTTCGGGCGCTCGCCGTACTCGTGTTCGCCGCCACGACGATCGGGTGTGCTGGCGCCGCGGTGCGGCCGGTCCCCGTGCCGCCCGCCATGTTCCTCGCCGACGCCCGACAGCACGGCATCGACGTCGAGGACCCGCTCCGCCTGGACGCCCTCGTGCTGGCGGAACTCGACCGGCACGTCGGCCATCTCGGGACGCCCACCGAGCGCTTCGAGCGTCTCGTCCGCTTCCTCGCCGAGCGTGGCTTCACCGCGGCCGAAAAACGCGGGAGCACGCTCCGCGCGTCCTCGGCGTTCCACCAGCGTCGTGGCGACTGCCTCGCCTACTCGATGTTGCTCGTCGCGACGTCGCGCGCGCTCGACGTGGACGCGTACTTCGTGCGTGCGCAGGAGGTGACGACGTTCTACGGCGACGGTGCGTCCTTGTTCGCGACCACGCACGTCGCCGTCGGACTCGGGAACGGTCCGGATGCGGACGTCGTCGACGTCGCGCGGCACGCACGCGATCAGAAGCTCGTACGGTACGACCGCATCGACGACGCGGCTGCGTTCGCACTCTTCGCGAGCAACCACGCGGTCGACGCGATGGAGGAAGGGGACGTCGTCGGCGCCGAGCGCACGTTCCGCTTCCTCGTCCACGAGACGCCCCACGTCGCCGAGATCTGGAGCAACCTCGTCGTCGCGCTCTCGCGACTCGGACGACACGGCGAGGCGCGGGACGTCGCGGCGTTCGCGGCCGGGACGTTCCCCGATTTCGCCCCCGTCCACACGAACGGACTGCTCGCCGCGATCCGCGCGGGCGACGCGAAGGCCGCCGCGTGGTTCGAAGCCCGGGGCGAGAGGATCCGGGGAACCGATCCGTTGTTCGTGTTCGCGCGCGGACAGCGCCGCTTCCACGCGGGGGACTACGAAGGAGCCATCCGCGACTTCGAGACGGTCCTCGATTCGGACGTCGACTCCGCGGTGGTCGCCACGTGGCTCGTTCGAGCGTCCGTCGCCGCGGGCAAGCCCGAGCTCGGGGCCAAGGTCACTTCGAACCGACCTCGATGACCCGCGTCGGCGTCTTCGAGGTCACGATGGCGGGGTTCTCCTTCGTCAGCTCCTTCAGGGCGTCCATGCGTGCATTCGACGCGGTCGACGTCCATTCGGAGGTGGAGAACTGCGCGAGCGCGTAGCTCCCCGTCCGGAACTCCGACGTCCGATCGAGCATGGGCGCGTCGAACTTTTCACCGTCGCCGGCGAGCTTCTTCCCCGTGACCGTGCGGAGGACGTAGGGAGCCTCCGCCTTCGCCTCGTGGAAGAGCAGGCCGAAGAAGCGGAGGTGCACGGTGCCTTCGCCCGCTGCGAGTGTCTCGTTCGCGGTCGCGTACCCGATGGGCGTGTCGTGGCGGTCGAAGAGGAGTCCGCGGACGAGGTAGTTGCCCGGTTCGCGCACGTCCATGCCGAGATCGAAGACGAGCGACCCGCCCTCGAGGTGATCCACCGTCCGATCCGTGAAGCGCGCGGGCTCCGCGACCGCGAGATCGAAGTCGAGCGTGTCTTCGAGGGGGGCGTCGATGCCGGCGACGGTGAACTTCACGCCGAGCACGACCTTGCCCTTGGTGCGCGGGATCCCCGCCCGGGTCACGTCGATCTCGCCACCGAGGACGTCGTCGCCCGGAATCGCGTCGCCGCCCTTGCCCGAGTCCTCGAGCGTGAACGTGCCCACCGCCTTGGGCGCGACGCCGTCGTTCACGACGACCTCCGTGGCGACGACCCGGATCGGGTGACGCTTCGTCGGGGCGTCGGCGTCGTGCACGGAGAGCTCGACGCGCGCCGGCGTCCTGGCGTCGAGTTGGTAGGTCGACGCCGTGAACGAGACCTGGAGCTTGCCCAGCGCCTCCTTCGTCTTCTCCGGCAGGTCCGCCTTCGCGAACGTGCGAAGGGACAGCGGCGTCTCGTGGCGGGCGTGGGGCTTCAGGATGTCCGTCATCTCGCGGTCGAGCGGACGCGACGTCGGCGGGAAACGGGAGAGTTCGCGGGCGTCCTCGAGTGCGACGAGGCGCTTCGCACGGAGGCGTTCGGCGTCGGTCGCCGATCCCTCGCCCTCGCTCGGACGTCCGGCAGAGGCGGAGCCGAGGTCGGCGCCGTTGGTCGCGGGAGACGGCGCCGATCCCTCGGACACGCGCGGCGAGGTCGAGGTTCGCGGACTCTCCTTGGGGAACGCGCTTGCGGGATCGGTCTTCTCCTTCGAACGGAAGACCCACGCCCCGAACAGAGCCGTCGCCAACGCGGCCGCGAGAAAACCCGCCTTCAGAACCCGAGGTCGCACCCGATCCGCCATCCTCGAAAACCCTCCGCGAACGCGCCCGATTCGCGCGGCCACGCTATCATCCCGACCGGGTTCGTCCCGTTCGATTTCGATCTCTTCCTAGTGCTAGCGTTTCCGCGGCGTTCGTCGATCCATGACGCGCTTGCTGCACCGTGTCGGAGCTCGACTCCGCGCCCTTTCGAGGCTCCGTCTCCATGTCTCTTTCCGGTCCGTCGCAGCAACCGAAGGGAGGTCGCGGCGCGAAAGTCGACGCGCTCCTCGAGAAGCTCGCCGCGATCCAGTTCGAGAAACCGTTCCTGCCCATCGCGGTCTGCGTGCTCCTGGCGGCCGTCGGGATCCTGCTCGCGCGGGGGCTCGAGCTCCGGACCCGTTTCGATCAGCTCCTCCCGGACAACCAGCCGAGCGTCCTCGAACTCCGCCGGGTCCTGTCGAAGGCGACCTCGGCGTCGAAGGCGTTCGTCGTCCTCGAAGCGCCCACGGAGATCCCCGAGAGTGACGCGAGCGCCACGCTCCGGTCGTGCAGCGACGCGCTCGTTCCCGCGATCGCGAAGTCCGGCGCACCCCACGTGACGACCGTGGCGAACGGCGTCCAGGACGCCCGCGAGTTCCTCCTGAAGCGGGCGGGCCTCTTCCTCCCGAAGGCCGAACTCGAGAAGCTCGACACGGATCTCGAGGCTCGATGGGACTGGGAAGTGTCCCACCGCATCGGCACGGCGCTCGACGACGACGAGCCGGCTCCGGCGTTCTCCGCCGCCGAGCTCAGGAAGCGCTTCAAGAAGCAGGAAGGCGCCGCCAACCAGTACCCGGACGGCTACTACCAGAGCGCCGATCGGCGGACTCTCGTCGTCGTCGCGACGACCGACATCGCGCCGGGCGATCTCGAGCGCCAGACGGAGGCGCTCGGCCAGGTGAAGAAGGCCGTGGGCGACGTGGTCGCCGCCGGCACGTGTCCGGGACTCCACGTCGGGTACACGGGGGATCTCGTCACGGGCCTCACCGAGTACGTCGCCATCCGCGAGGACCTCGTGAGCGTCGGTGCGATGGGCCTCGCGCTCGTCCTCGGCGTCATCCTCGTGTTCTTCATGCGCGTGCGCGCCCTGTTCGCGCTCGGAGCCGCGATCCTCGTGGGCCTGGCGTGGACGTTCGGACTCACGCGCATCTTCATCGGCCACCTCAACGTCGCGACGGGGTTCCTCATCAGCATCATCGCCGGCAACGGCATCAACGCCGGCATCATCTTCATGGGGCGCTTCTTCGAGGAGCTCCGCACGGGCATCGGCGAGAGCGAGATCCCGAGCCGTCGTACCGGACGTCCCTCGCAACACGCCGACGTGGTCCGTGAAGCGCTCCGGACGACCCACCTCGCGACCTGGCCGTCGACGCTCACGGCCGCCCTCACGGCGTGCGCGGCCTACGGTTCCCTCGGCATCACGGACTTCCGCGCGTTCAAGCACTTCGCGTTCATCGGCGCCGCGGGCATCCTCGCGTGTTGGGTCGTGACCTACACGCTCTTGCCCGCCGTGCTCGTCGTGCTCGAGAAGATCCGCCCCTTCCGAGGTTCCCACGAGACCCTCTGGGGTCGGCTGCGATTGTACGGCGTCCGGTACGACGCGCCCTTCGCGTGGGTCGTGTCGAAGGCGCCGTGGGTCCTCGCGACGGCGGGAGCGATCCTCACCGTCGTGGGCCTCGTGGCGACGGTGCTCTACGTCGTGCGGGACCCCCTCGAATACGACATGCGCAAGGTCCGCACCGACGCCGCGCAGACCGGGGACACGGCGCGCCTGACGAAGGTCGCCGACTCCATCCTCGGTGCGACCATCGAGGGCGCGATGATCGTCGTCGTCGATCGCCTCGACCAGGTGAAGCCCTTGATGGCCGCGCTCGACGCACGCCGGGACGAGGCGCCCGTCGGGCGGAAGCCCTTCCAGGCCGTGCACTCGATCTACGACTTCGTGCCCGACGACCAAGCCGCGAAGATCCCGCTCCTCGAATCGATCCGGGAGCGCATCCTCCGCGCGAGGGACAAGGGCTTCGTCACCGACGCCGACTGGAAGGACATCGAGCCGAACGTGCCCGAGGAGGGACTCGTTCCCTACGGACTCGACGAGTTGCCGGCGGACGTACGCAGGCCGTTCACCGAGAAGGACGGCTCCGTCGGCAAGATCGTCCTCGTCGAACCCACGGCCGGCGAGAAGGACACCGATCTCCACTACCTCTTGCGGTTCGCGGCCGGGTTCCGCGAGACGAAGCTCCCGACGGGCGAACTGGTCCGTGGATCGGGGAGAGCGGTCATCTTCGCCGACATGCTCACGGCCATCCTCGCCGACATGCCGAAGGCCATCGTCCTCTCGCTCTTCGTCACGCTCTTCACGGTCTTCGTCTCGTTCCCGAGACTCCAGAGCGTGGCCCTCGTGCTCGGTGCCTTGGGCGTCGGCATCGCGTGGCTCGCGATCTTCATGTTCGCGACCTACCTGAAGTTGAACTTCTTCAACTTCGTGGCGCTGCCGATCACGTTCGGCATCGGCGTCGAATACGCCGTGAATCTCGTGCAGCGGTACGACGCCGATCGGACGGCCGGAGTCCTCGTCGCCGTGCGGACGACGGGGGGAGCCATCGTCCTCTGCAGCCTCACGACCATCCTCGGCTACCTCGCGCTCCTCGGATCGGTGAATCCGGCCATCCGGAGTCTCGGGTCCTTGGCCGTGGAAGGGGAGGTGTGTTGCCTCGCGGCGGCGCTCCTCGTCCTGCCGTCGGTGCTCCTCCTCGTCGATCGCGTGCGGAAGAAGCGCGAAGGGCTTCCCATCCGGGAAGAAGTGCTTTGACGACGACGACAGTCACCCGGCGCGTCGTCCACGGCGAAGCGCGGGCGTGGCTCCGGGAGAACGGCGCCGATCCCGGGACGAGCGTCGTCACCTCGCTGCCGGACGTGTCCGAGATCGAGGGCATGGACATCGCCGCGTGGCGCGCCTGGTTCCTCGACACCGCACGCGCCGTGATCCGCTGGGTGCCGGAAGGCGGCGTCGCCGTGTTCTACCAGAGCGACGTGCGGCACCGCGGCGTCTGGATCGACAAGGGGTACCTCGTGCTCCGCGCAGCGGACGACGAAGGTGCGCCGATCCTCTGGCACAAGATCGTGTGCCGGAAGCCCGCCGGGACCGTGAGCCACGGCCGCGCCACGTACTCGCACATGATCGCCGTCGCGAAGGGGACGTTCGCACCGCCGCGTCACGGTTCGGTCGACGTGCTTCCTTCCGCAGGCACCATGACCTGGAGCCGCGCCATGGGCGTCGAAGCCTGCCGCGTGGCGTGCACGTTCCTGCGCGACGAGACCTCGACCCGCATCGTGGTCGATCCGTTCTGCGGGAAGGGAACCGCTCTCGCCGTCGCCAACGCGTTCGGATTCGACGCGATCGGCATCGAGCTCTCCGTGGGCCGATGCCGCACGGCCCGGAACCTCGCGATCCCGTGACCGTGCGGCGACGCGAATTCAGCGCGGTCCGCCGGTTCCCCGTTGCGTCTGGCAACCGAACGCGACGTTGAGCTCGCCGCTCTGCACCGTGGTGCACGTGTTCGCGCAGAGCACGATCTTGGTCGGGTTCGTGGCGTTGTCGTACTGCCAGCCCTTGCCGGAATCCTTGCAGCCTCGTTCTCGAGGATGACGTCCGTCGCTGCCCCGCCGTTCTCCTTGAACGTGACGTTGACCTTGTTCCTGGTCGAAGGTCTGGCCCGTGGAGGCGCGGGAATGGGGATGTCGCAGGACTGCGATTGGCCGCGGATGGAGGCGATGGCGGCGAGGATGGCGCTGTTGGTGGCCGCGGCGTTTCCGGTATCGACGGGGATGGCTTGCGTCGTTCCTCCCGCGACGGCGATCTCGTTGAGAATCGACGTGTAGTTCGCTGATCCCCGGAGGCCTTGATTCCGACGATCGAATGTCTTGATCGCAGGCGTCCCTGCGGCGGCTCCTTGGGCCTTGGCCTTCACGTTGTCGAGTCGAGTCGAACTCGTCTACCGTTGCACGTCGCGTCCCCACAAGTGCTTCGCACGGCAACCCATCGGTGACGAGGAGCACGGCAGTCCGCCCCGCCTTGTTGGTCGCAGCGGTCTGTTGTTCCTTCGCAAAGGTGTACGTCGCCTCCAACGCGACGTCGGTCGGAGTGCCACCTCCGTCTTCGGGCAGAACCGACGAAAGTTGTGCGTCGAACGACGCACTGGGAAGGAGTCAGCGGGGACCGTGGGCGCCGAGTAGGTCGCGACGGAACATTGCTTCCGGATTCGCTTGCGGCACGGTGGTCGGGTCGTAGTTGCCGGGCTTCGGAAAGAACGCGAGGGACGCGTTCGTACCGTCGGACTGCGGGCTGTTGAAGAAGGCCTTCAACGCCGCGACCGTCGGATTCCACTTCTGCGTCTTGTCGCCGCTCCGAACGCGTCGCCCATGTTGCCCGAGCGGTCCACGAGGACCACGAAGTTCACGGGGGCGAGGGAGGACTTCTGGGACACGGCGCCGCACGCGCCGCCGTCGGCGGATGGGCGTCGGATCGCCGAAGATTCCTCCGTCGCCGGTGCCGCCGTCGTCCGCGCCAGGCCGCGCACGTCCACCGTCCGCTTCGTCGTCGTCGATCGGCGTCGACGACGATCCGCACGCCGCCAGGACCACGGCCATGCCGACCATGAAGGTTCCGATCCCGAGTCCACGGGACACGCCCAAGCTGCGCACGACGCGACCTTCCGCCATGAGTCCTCCGATACGTAAGCGTCTCACAGTCCAGGGCGCGATGTCGTCGCGCGCACGGAGCAGTGGGAGTGTTTAGCGTTGCACCTATCGAAGCGACGCGGTCGTCCCATGTCGGTACAACACGGGCGATCCATGTCCCCGTTCCGCTCGGCGCGGAACGGCCTCCCACCGCATCCGTGCACCGCGATCGGGAAACGTGCAAACTGCACATGTAGGAGGACGTAGCGAGCCGCGCGCAGTGGGAGCGGGAACGACAGCGGAAAAGTGGCGCGTGAACGGAATTCGTGCACACTGTCTTCTGAACCGCCGTCTTCGTGAGGCGGTGCACGCGAAACACGTTTCGTGGTTCTCTTAACCGAGATCAATCACCGGCCGCGTGCCGTCGTGAAGCAGAGGTCCGGCCGATGCGTCGTTTTTGCATCCGTGATCGTGGCAGCCGTCGGTGCGGTCGTCGCCTGTGGAGCCTCGAGCTTCCCGACGTTGAAGGACGACGACGGAACCACCACGAAGTCCGCCAAGTGCGGAGACAACAAGCTCGATCCCGGCGAGGAGTGCGACGCCGACAAGGGCTGTTATTCGAACTGCACCTGCATCGACAAGACCGTCGACTGTCCTGCGCCGAACGCGAAGGCGGCGGCCGGCGCCGACTCGGCTCGAACTGAACCCGGGCGCCGACTCCGGTTCCGCGGCCGACACGGGCACCACCGTCGACTCCGGCGGCGGCACCGACAGCGGCACGGTCGCCACCGATCTGGGCGCCGGCGGCGACGCCGCGCTCGCGCAGTGTGTCGGCAAGAAGGTCTGGCCGGCAAGGTCGGTCCGAAGCGCTCCGACTGGGGCAAGGGCACGGCGCTTCGGGCGTCGCGGCCGGCAACAGCTTCTGCGCGACGTCGTTCCCGAACAGCCACGTCTGCGTGTTCGAAGAGTTCGTCCGCGCGCGCGTTCGAAACGAAGTTCCGAACGAGGCCGCGTCCACGGGGTCCACCGTACGGACAGGTCACGTTCCGGGCAAGGAACGACGTATCCTGCCGACCAGCAAGGCGGCGGTCACTGCGAGGACTGGACCTACGACACGAACCACCGCGCCAACGGCGAGTGGTACGACATGGATCCGGCGACGGCGAACGAAGCCCGTTTCCACCTCGACACGCAGCCGATCTTCAACCCCGAACGGCAACGGTCAGTTCACCGAACCGGGGCTCCCTGCGGTGGTGCGAACGGCGGCACGGGACGCTTCATCCCCTGCTGCTTCACCGTCCCGGCGGAGTGCAACTGAGTCTCCCGGGGGATCGTCCGATTTCCTCGATCGCGGATAGAGCGCGGCCCCATTCCCTACGGCGCCGCGCTCGGATTCGCATCACGATCGCCTGCGGGCGCGGCCGTCCCGTGGCCCCACGGTGACGCGCCCGATCCGCGCGCGGTCGAGGAACAGCTCACCGACGAACTCGAGGTCGCCGACCTCGAACGCTTCGAGGAGTTCCGCGCGTGGCCGCCGAGGAAGGCGAGTCGAGCGAGCACCTCCGCGTCTTCCAGGACCGCATCGATCGCGGCGACTACGATCTGACGACGATCTTCCGCATGGGGACTGTTCTTCGATCACCTGGCCTACGACGGACTCGGTCCGTCGAAGGCGAAGGGATTCATCCACCGCGTGCACGACGGCGTCCGTGGAGGTCTCGACGTACTGCGTTCGTCGTGCCACAGCGTCGGCGGCGTCGACGGCGCGGGGTCCGAGCTCGAGAACGCGCACATCGAGGGGGACGGCGTGCACGTCTCGTCCACCCTCTGCGGAACGCGCCATCGGTGCGAGCCGGCTTCGTCCAGTCCCTCGGCTGGGACATGACCCGCGAGCTCCATGCCCTCCGCAGCACGTGGAACCTCGACGAGGCGAAGAGGACGGGACAGGAGCGCACGTTCGCGCTCGTCACGAAGGGAGTCGACTACGGCAAGCTCACCGTGTTCCCCGACGGACGGGTGGACACGTCGAAGGTGGTCGGCGTCGACGCGGACCTCGTCGTGAAACCCTTCGGGTGGAAGGGCAACACCGCGCGCCTCCGCCGCTTCGTGGAGGAGGCCTCGCGCATCCACTTCGGCGTCCAGTCCACGATCCTCGTGGAGAAGCACAAGCTCACGCCCGACGTCGCGCGGCTCGGGAACGGCAAGGACTGGTTCGACCCCGACGGCGACGGCATCACGAAGGAGCTGCCGGAAGGCGTGCTCACGACGGGCGCGGTGTACATGGCGATGCTCGAGTCGCCGTCATCCTCCCGCCCCACGACGAGTCGCTCCGAGAGCGATGGGCCCGCGGGAGCGTCGTTTTCGATTCGCTCGGCTGCGCCTCGTGCCACAGGAAGGAACTCGTCCTCACCCTCGGCATGAACTGGGAGGAGAAGCCCGATCTCTCCGACAAGGTCGTCGCCGTCGATCTCGTGAAGGACGGCGACCCGCCGAAGACCGGACGGAACGTGCGTCTCTTCAGCGACTTGAAGCGTCACGACATGGGCGCGGAACTCGCCGATCGGCACCCGAGCTCCGACGGCGTGCCCGTCCGCGAGTGGCTCACGCGACCGTTGTGGGGGCTCGCCGAGTCCCCGCCGTACATGCACGACGGTCGCGCGGCCACGATCCCCGCCGCCATCCTCGCCCACGGGGGCGAAGGCGAAGCGGCCAAGCTCGCGTTCGAGCGCGCTTCCGACTCCGACAGGAAGGACCTCCACGTCTACCTCCTCTCGCTCTCGCGCGAGCCCCACCTCCGCGTGATCCGATGACGTCGATGAACCGCAACGTCGTCGCCCTCGCTCTCTTCACGCTCTCGCTCACGAGCCTTCCCGACGGCGGCGACGCGGCTTCGGCCAAAGCGCCCGCTCCTGCGCGTCGCTTCACGCGCGAACTCCCCGAGGACGTGCGCGAGCAGGCCCAGGCCGCCTTCGTCGCCGACGCGTACCGACGCGAGGAACGGTTCCGTGCCGCGGCGGGCGAGAGCGCGGACCCGTTCGGACTCCGCGCCCCCGGCGACGTCCTCGACCGACCCCTGGCCGACGTCTTCGATCGAGGGGGGCGCCTCTTCGCGCACACCTGGTTGCCCGAGGAGGGCTACGGCGCGAAGGACCTGCCGACCGTCGGACGGTTCCACAAGGGACGTCGTGGCGGACCGGACGCCCGCGCCTGCGCCTCGTGCCACGCGCGCGGTGGACCCGCGGGAGGTGGCGACGCTTCCGACAACGCCTACTTCGACGGCGACGGCGAGACGCAGGAGTCGGCGTTCGGTCGGAACCCGAAGGCGCTCGTCGGCGCAGGCGTGGTCGAGATCCTCGCGCGCGAGATGACCGCGGCGCTCCAGGTGCAGCGCGACGAGGCGATCCGCGAAGGGAAGAAATCGTCGCGTCCCGTGAAGAAGGATCTCGTCACGAAGGGGGTCTCGTTCGGTTGGCTCGTCGTGAAGGACGGGACCGTGGACACCTCCCACGTTGCGGGCGTCGACGCCGATCTCGTGGTGAAGCCGTTCGGATGGAAGGGCACGTTCGGCGATCTCCGGAGCATGGTGGAGGAGTCCCTCCTCGTGCACCACGGCATCCAATCGACCTGGCTCGTCGCCCACGGGGAGCCCGCGCGGATAGGTACGTTCGGCAAGGACGACCCCGACGGCGACGGCGTGAAGGACGAGATCGACGAAGGACAGGTCGACGCCCTCACGCTCTGGGTCGCCATGCAGGAGATCCCGACGGTCTCGCCCCCGAAGGACGGGGATCAGCTCGCGCTCTACGCGAAGGGGCGCACCATGTTCCGTTCGATCGGATGCGCGAGCTGCCACACGCCGGAGGTTCCGCTCGCGTCGTCGACCTACGTGTTGCCGAGACGATCGGGGGGCCTCTTCGCGTCGGACGCGCGCGTCGATCTCGCCACGGAAGGCGCGACCCCGCGCCTGGGACCTGCGCCCGCCGACGGGACGCCGCGATCCGTGTGGCTCTACAGCGATCTCAAGCGCCACGACATGGGCGAGGCGCTCTCCGACGATCGGGACGACCGCGGCGTGAAGAAGAACGAGTTCGTGACCCCTCCGCTCTGGGGTGTCGCACGTTCGAAGCCGTACATGCACGACGGCCGCGCGTCCGACTTCGACGCCGCCATCCTGGCGCACGGCGGCGAAGCCCAGGGCGTCCGGGACGCGTACGCCGCCTTGTCCGACGAAGGACGCGCACCTGTTCGTGCGTTCCTTTCCTGGCGTCCTCGCTCTGCGCGCGGCGGGTCGTCACGCGATGACGCGGGGAACGGAGGAGCCCCACCAGTAGCGGATCCTCGCGGGGACACCTCGCCGTGGTCGTGACGGGCGCCTACGGCGTGCAAGCGTGTGTCGCACGACGGGTGCCCTGCCCCGTGGCCGACTCCGGGAGCGCGACGTGCGGGCGGTGGGGAGACGCCGACGCCGTCGGGATGCGAGCCGACGCCGTTCCGATCGTGACGCCCGCGGCCGGACTCGGGGAAGGAACCGTCGGCGCCTACGTGCTCGTGACCGACGGCGAGGGTCGACTCGCGGCCGCGTGGGAGTCCGGGAAGCGGTCGGTGCCGACATGGCGATCGCGACGGAGTCGGCGTCGGGCACGGCGGTGCGCACGGCGAGTCTCGCGTTGCCGCCCGGCATGAACCTCGCCCCGACGATCGCCGCGGGACCCGGCAGCGGGTCTGTTCGTCGCGTGGCAACACAGGCCGACCGAAGGCCGCGGTCATCGTCGCGAGCGCGCGTGACGCGGACGGAGCGTGGCGCGATCCGAAGGACAAGGAAGGTCTTTCCCTCCCCGACGTGTGGACCGGGAATCCGAAAGTGAAGTGCGCCGAGTCCGGTCGCTGCCTCATGGTGTGGACGCAGGCCGGAACGCCTGACCAGAGTTCTTCGGCGTGGCCGTCAGCGAACGGCCACGCCCGAGTCCTCGTGGACGGGCCCGCCGATCGTTCGACGTCCTCAGCCCGAAGATTTCTCCATCTTCGTCGACGACAACGACGTCGCGCTCGACGCGTCGGGCGACGCCCTCTACGTGGTACCAAGCGGAAGCGACAAGGTCGGTGGTGGAGGTCCTCGCGGCGTACAAGAGCGAACGCCGGAAGCTCGGCGACCCCGTCGCGAACGGAACGACACCCATTCCGCCCCGTGAGCGGGACATCTCGGGCAATCGCGGGGAAGCACTCGTTCCGGGTGATCGGACCGAGGACGCGCCGCCATCGTCTGGTCCCAGGAGACGTCCCCCGTCGTGGCGGGCAACGAGCGGACGATCCTGGTCGCCGTGCGTCGACCCGACGGCGCGTGGGACATCCCGAAGATCGCCACCCCCGTGCCGCGGGGCATCGACGCGTCTCCAGGCCCCAGGCGGTTTTCCGATCGGACGGAAGTCTCCTCGTGGTGTGGCAAGAGGGGAACGTCGTCGTGCGCCGCGTGCGCGGCGTGTTCCTTCCGCCGTCGGCCTCGCAGGCCCGTCGTCGATCCTCGACGTTGTCGTCCGAGGGCGCGGAGGCCATGGTGCCCTCGATCGCGACGTCGTCGAAGTCCCGAGGTGCCGCCCGTCTACGTGCAGCGAACGGGTTCCGCCCTTCCGTGTCCACTTCGGCACGCCGAACCCGGTCTGACGTCTTCGGTCGTCCCACGCTCCTTTCCCCCGAAGACGGGGTCGACGTCGAAGGACCGAAGGTGACGATCGGCGGACCGCGCGAGCGAGTCGTTGTAAGCTGGAAACGCGACGCGTCCCACCAGAAGCTCGTGGGCGGGCCCCTCGGAGGACCTCTCCGAGGTACGTCCAGCGAAGCGAAGTCTGGGAATCGCACTCGCCGTCGTCCTGGCGGCGGGGTGTTCGTCGTCGACGGTGGAGGGGACGTCTGACGCCGGCGTCGACGGAGCGACGCGTCCGATCCGCCCGACCCGACGCCGATCTCCGGAATCGCCGACGCCGACGAACCTTGGGATCGACCCGCGCGACTGCCCGAGGACGCGCCTCCCGAGTCCGTGGACGGCCCCGAACTCGCGCCGTAGCTGAACGGCGCCGGACTTCGGCGCGAAGTACCTCGATCTCACCGCACGACGTTCCGCCGCGTGGGAGGGAACAACAAGTCGGTCCCCGCCGATCGCGCGTTCCAGCTCGAAATACCTGCGTGAAGGTGAAGGTCGGTCAGACGTTCCAGTGGGATTGGGACGGCGAGAACGATCTCGTGACGTTCCACGTGCTCGTGCCGAACGGCGGCGATTCGCCGAGCTTCGTCGACACGGCGAACCACGGGCGCACCAAGACGTGGCCACGTTCGATACGGCCGGACGCCGTGGACAACATGTCGTCCCCATCCGACCGCGATGTCCGGCGTCGTCTGGGTGGTGCCGTGACGTACTCCGCGATCGTCCCTGCGTCCGTCGTCGCGCTCGTCGGTTGCAAGACGGGCGAGATCGCGCAGATCGACGCGAAACGACGGACGCGAACTTCCCGCGGATCGTCCCGATCCTGACGACGGGCAGCGTACCGACGGGGCAGGATGCGTCCATCGCCCCCACGCGCCGACGCCGGGGCCGACGCGTCCGTCGGGCCGGGGATCGACGCGGGGACGACGGATGCCGCCGACGACGGCCCGTCGTGGTCGCTCCCGTCCTCGTGGACGGGCCGGAGCTCGCGCCCTGTTCGAACGCCGCGAATCAACTCGAGCGAAGTACCTCGATCCACCGATCCTGCGGCCGTGCGTCGCATCGAGTGGAACAACAAGTCGGTGCCTCCCGAGACGGCGTTCCAGCTCGAAATACCGCTGTGTGAAGCTGAAGGTCGGTCAGACGTTCCAATGGGATTGGGACGGCGAGAACGATCTCATCGGCTTCCACCAGATGATCGCGCGCGGCGGGACGTCCCCGAGCTTCCTCGCGACTGCGGACGCCACGCGCACGCGGATCACGGCGACGTTCACGACCGCCGGCACGTACGGGTACACCTGCCAGCCGCATCCGACGGCGATGAGCGGCGTCGCGGGTAGATCCGTGAGCGCCCAGTCGTGATGAAATCGAAGGACTCCCGGGGTGAGTCCTTCGATTCGTCGACTTGCGACGCTTTCGATCCATCCACGATTGAGCTTAACGCGTGATGCATCTTCGATGCATCACGCTCGAAGTGACGGCGCGCGCAGCGGGCCTTGGCCTCACGACGCGTCGGTGCCGCTTGCGATGCCTCCTGTCGCGACGCGAAGGACGTCTGTCCCGCCTCGCAAGCCCTCGCGGAAGGGCATCCGGTTCGCCGAGAGCGAGAGGAGTCGACGACTCCGCGATGAAAACCAACATCACCGCGGCGACACGTGGAGCCGAATGAGAGCCCGTCCGGAGAGGACTCACCCCCGGGAGTCCTCTCGGCGGGAGGTCTCCGTCTCACCCCATGAATGCATCCAGCCTGCCGAGAGCGAGAGAGTCGGAGACCTCTCGGCGAAAACCAACAAGGCGGTCCTCACACGTGGGGCCGAAGGAGACTCCGAAACGGAGGACTCACCCCCGGGAGTCCTCTCGGCGGAGGTCTCCGTCTCACCCCATGAACGGACCTCGGAGCTCAGAGAGCGAGAGGAGTCGGACTCCTCTCGCGATGAAAACCAACAAGGCGGTCCTCACACGGGGCCGAAGGAGATTCCGAAACGGAGGACTCACCCCGGGAGTCCTCTCGGCGGAGGTCCCGTCTCACCCCATGAATGCATCCGGTCTGCCGAGAGCGAGAGGAGTCGGAGACTCCTCTCGCGATGAAAACCAACAAAGGCGGTCCTCACACGTGGGGCCGAAGGAGACTCCGAAGGAGGACCTCACCCTGAGTCTCCGCTTCGTCCTCTGTCCACATTGGGGGCGAGGACCGCTCGATCGGACGTCCTCGATTTGCGGTAGAATATTGCACCAACGCTGCATCGATTTCCGACAGAATCCCTAAATCACCGGGAAACAGCCTGCCGACCGGCTGGCTTCCGAATTGCTCTACCCGTCCCCGCTGGCCCGGCGTCTTCCTGCGACGCCCACGGGATTCGTATTCTTGGAGATGTGGCGGCGGTGCTCCGAACGGACGGGATCGAGGAAAGCGGTACGCGAAGGTCGTGATGCTCGCGGCCTTCCTCGCGGGCGCGTCGCTCGCCGCGTGCATGGACTCGAACTCCTCCGACCTCGAAGCGGAGGAGCGTGACGCCGCCGCCACCAGCCGTCGTCCCTCGGCGCGTCCGGATCCCGACGCGGGCTTCATCGTTCTCTCCGACGGCGCGGTCGTCCCCGTCGGCAGCGTCGCGGCGAAGTCCTCCGAACCCTTCACCGAGAAGGAAGCGATCTCCTGGATCGTCGCGAACTGCGCGAACTGTCACGGTGTCGTGCGCGAAGACGGCGGTACGAAGCTCGGTGTCGCGTACACGTCCTGGGGCATGGACGAGGACTATTCGATCTCGTCCCTCGAGACCTCGAACCTCACGCCCGTCGTCTACCAGACGCTCTACAACCGCTTCGTCGGTCAGGAGCGCCCCACGCCGATGCCCGACCCGGACGTCAAGGCGACCGACTACGCGCACAAGGTCGACAAGCTCGCCGAGATCCAACGCATGCTCGCGTTCTTCCAGGTGCGCCTGCCGTTCGCCGTCGCCGAGGCCGACGGTCGCTACAAGAATCCCGCGACCACGAAGAGCGTCATCGTCAACTTCAGCTACAGCTGCCAGAAGTACGTCTCGAAGCGCGCCTTCCTCACGAACTTCTACGCCGCCGTCCTCGATCGTCTCCCGCGCCCCGCGGAGCTCGCGGAGCTCGGCGCGGACCCGGACCAGCCGGTCACGCCGGAGGATCGCAAGCTCGTCGTCGGCAAGTTGCGCACGACGCTGAAGTCCGAGTTCGTCGGCACGGAGACCCAGCCGAACTCGGGTCTGCTCAAGCTCGCCCGCGCCATCGGTGGCGCTCCGGGCATCGAGGCGAACCAGGAACTCACGACCGCCCAAGCCGCGGATCTCAAGCTCGAGTTCTACCAGGCGCTCCGCGCCGGCTACGACACCACCGACTACAAGACGTTCCTCACGCAGAACAAGGTGTACGTCAGCGCGACGACGGCGTCGCTCTACCAGGGCTGCACGCGCCCCGTGTCGGGTTGGGCGGAGTGCGCGCTCCCGCCGCCGCGCGCGGGCTTCTTCACCACGCGCGGCTTCCTCGCCTCCAAGCGCTCGTCGTTCCTCGACGCGAACAACAACTACGGCCGTGTCGCGCAGATGTACTTCGCGATCTTCGGCGAAGGCCTCCGGCCGGACACGTCCGGACCGACGGGCGGCGTCGCGGCGCCGGTGCCGAGCTGCCTCGAGGACGCCGATCTCCGCTACGTGTCGAACGATCCTGCGGCCCCGGGCCCCATCGGCCTCCACGCCGTCGCCGCGCAGGGCGCCATCTGCCAGACGTGCCACATCACCCGTTCGATGGCGGCCGGCGCCGTCCTGTTCCGCCCCTTTTCTCGGAACGGCGGCGTCTACGACACGGCGACCTTCGGTTCGACGGCCATGCTCGACAAGCCGTCCTTCGACAGCGCGACGCAGGCGAACCGCTGGAAGATCACCGCGCCGAAGCAGACGGCGACCACGGGCCAACCGATGCCGGTGCCCTGCGCGACCGCGGGCGCGACCAACTGCGACGCGAACCGCACGCCGATCGCGATGGAAGACTTCCTCAAGAACACGCTCCTCGTCCCGTCCCTCGACGCGGCGGGTCGGAAGGCGTGCGTGTCGACGGGCGACAAGTCGAATCCCTTCCTCGCGGTGAAGGACGTCGGCGAGTTCGCCAGCTTCTATCTGAACCAGAGCAGCTCCGCGATCGCCCGCGGCTTCGCGCGCCACGCGCACCGCGCTTTCGCGAACTCGAACACCATCACCCTCGAGATGGCCAACCGCCTCGCCGAAGGGTTCTCGAACGGGAAGAACAAGCTGCCGGACCTCGTCGAAGAGTACTTCCTCACGGAAACCTTCGCGTGCGAGCCGGCGGCCGCCGGGAATGCCGATGGAGGGACGCAATGAAGTTCCGTGACCTGACCCTGAAGTCCGTCGTGACGACCGCCACGGTGGGCCTCCTGCTGGCGGCGTGCACCGTCGAAGGCGGGCGCTTCAAGAACGGCACCGGCGAGGACGCGATCGATCCCGTCACCGGTCGTCCCGTCGATCCCGGTGCCTCCGGTTCGGGCGGTGCGGGCGGCAGCCCGGGCAACGCCCCGGTCGACGCCGGCACGCCCGTCTACGACTCGTCCAGTCCCGTCAACAACGTCCGCCCGGATTTCCAGATGAAGAGCGCCGCGCAAGTGGCGAACGCGATCGAGGTGTTTCGGTCCGGGGCGCACCTCGGTCACCGCCGCCATGCGCCAGGGGGTACCTGCAACCTCCCGTCGACCGAGAACGGTCGGTGCGGATTCCTCCCGCCCCGGTTCGCCGTCGGAGCCGACATCGTCGCGTCCCAGTCGATCGAGTTCGACGGCGACGAGTCCGCCCTCAAGACCGGCACCCGTCCCGACCAGCTCACGCTCCCCGCGATGTCGGCCATGCAGCACGTCGCCAACGTCGTCGGCGCGAACTGCATCGCCAACGGCCAGACCGGCCTCTGCAAGTGCGACTCGCAAGCGGATGCCGCCCAGATGATCGCGCGATGCCTGCCCAACATCCGGGCGAGCGCGGAACTCACCGCCGCCACGTCGGCTCTCGCCGCGGCGTGCGCGTCCACGAGCCCCGACAGCGGGCAAGGACACGCCATCGCCTCGCTCGTCGCTTCGTTCGCGTTCATGAAGGGGAATTGAGAGGCACCATGAAGCTTTCGCGACGTCAGCTCTTGCGGGGTGCGGTGGCCGGCGGTGTCGCCGCGGGCGTGACCACCCTCGGGTTCTCCTCCATGCGGTTCACCAAGGGGGGCCTCATGGTTCCGGCCGGCCCCGCGGCCACCAGCGCCTCCGCCCTCGCGCCCGCGCCGGTCGGCACCTTCGAACTCTTCCAGCAGGCCCTCGAGCTGCGGAAAGCGATCTCCTTCGGTGGCAACGTCGCGTTCGCGCAGACGCGGCCGAAGACCCTGAAAATCATCCACGTGAAGGTGATGAACCAGTTCCACGCGAAGCTGGTCTTCCGTCCGGGCACGCTGACCGCGCCGGCGACGGGCGACGTCACCGCCCCCACGGGAGAGCGCACGTGGGCCCAGAAGGCCTCCGCCTCGGCGACCGCCCTCGTCGGCATGGGCATCGACAAGGTGATGACGAACCCCCGTGGCCAGGCCCTCCGTCTGAACCAGTGGTGGGGCAACATGTTCTTCTCCGGGGCGGAGAACGGCACGACACCGACCCAGCTCACGGGCTACGTCGGCAACGTGACGGACGCCGTCGCGTTCCAGGGGATCATCGGCATCAACGAGAACGCGGCGCACCGCTATTCGAACATGTGTTACCCGGCGGCGGGCCAGATCGTGCAGAAGGGCGTCGGAGGCGACTTCATGCACGATCTGCTGAAGTCGGGGATCATCAACCCGTCCCTCGGGTTGACCTGCTTCAACATGGGCGGCCTCAAGGAGACGCCCGACGGCGGACGCCGTTGCAGCGTCCTCGCGAGCGATCGGACGGCGTCGGTCGCCGACGGCAAGAGCGTCGACGAGCTCACCGACGTCCTCAACTCCGTCATCTCCACGGGACTCGTGGAGGACACCCTCGTCGGCAAGTTCGACGCCCTCGGTTCGAAGGAATCCGTCCTCCGTCAGTCCATGGTCGCGAGCCGCCAGAAGCTCCTCGCGACGAAGGCGAAGCTCGAGGCGAGCTCCGCCGTCGGGACGACGCAGCAGATCGTCGGTGTCGGCAACAAGCAGCAGACCGGCCACAACCCCGAGGTCGACGCGACCGCGCAGTCGGAGTTCCTGGCTCAGTGCCGCTGGGTCGTGGACGCCCTCGAGATCGACGGGCAACCGTTCTCGGCCTTCTGCCTCGATCTCCACGTCGCCGACCTCGACGGCAACCAGTTCGATCGGGGCCAGGGTCCCGGCGAGAACCTCGCGCGGGGTCTCTCCTACGTCGAAGGCATGCGGCAGCTCGCTCTCGGCTTGAACGTGCTCGCTCAAGCCGTGGCGCGGTACGACGACGTGTACGTCCTCGTGACGTCGGAAGGCGGTCGGAACGACGCCGCCGGGGACGACACCGTTCCTTCGGCCATCATCCTCGGCCCGTCGAAGACCAAGGATCCGGTCAACGGTCTCTCGGACCGGCTCTTCGTCCACTCCGACTTCATGTCCTCCGCTTCCGTGTTCGCACGGGATCCGAGCGGCACGGCCATGGCCCTCAACACCGGCGGACTCGTGAGTTTCGGCGGCACCGCCGATGCCTCCGCCCTCGTGCGGAACTCGGACGTCCTGCACGGACTCCGGGTCCATCTCGAGAAAATCGTGCCCGCGACGGTCTCGCGCACCAGCGACTACGGCAACCGCATCGTCGTTTCGACGTGACGCTCCGTCCGTCGTAGACTTCCAGGATGGTCGACGCGAACGCCCCGCTCCGTCGGGCGATCGTCCTCGGGTGCCGGTACGCTCGCCGTCTCGGCGGCATGCATCGACGTGGACAGTCTCCAGGCGCGACCCACGTCGTCCGGCGAAGGACGACGCGGGGGAGCCGCGCGACGCCACGTGGGGGGGTCGACGCACGCACGTCCGACGGTTCGATCCTCCCTCCGGTCGATGCCGCGGGCATCGACGCGACCATGTCCCGAGACGGCGGGACAGGAGGCCTGGACGCGGGCAGGGACGCCACGTCCGGTGACGCGACGAGCGACGCGCGGGTCGACTCCGGAATCGACGCGGGCAGGGACGTCGGCGTCGACGCTCCTTTCGACGCGGGTTCGGACGGACCGCCGCGCACGCTCGTGACGGTCCGGTGTGCGACCTCGACGACGAACGGCGCGGGCATCGCCGCGGACACGTCGTTCTACACCGGATGGCGATTCCAGGTCGGAACGGGAGGGCTCGACGTCACGGCGCTCGGGGCCCGTTACGGATATGCCGTCGACACGACGTTCGTCGCCATCGTCGCGCTCACGAGCTCGGCCGACTTCCCCAACTCGCCGACGCTCACGTCCACCGACGTCGTCGCGACCGCCATCCTTCCCGCGACCACGACGGGGTCGACCTCCGTCGAGGCGTCCTTCCACTTGCCGGCGGGTTGGTACGCGGAGATTTTCGGCGCAGGTCGATTCGGCGCCTCGTCGGGAGGGTCGTCGCTCCCGTACGGCGACACGACCCCGTGTTCGAACGGTCTGCCGCCGATCACGATCCGTCAGTCGGACGGCATGAACATCCAGCAGTCCGGGTCCATCGACGCGTACGTGAAGGGGTTCGCCGTCCTCTCGCTCTGAGGACGCGAACCCCGATCCCGAGACACGGCGCGGCCCGCTCGGTCCGCGCCTTCCACCTCAACGCGGCCCGCTCGGTCCGCACTTGCCGGGAATTCCCGCGCCGCCGCACGTGGTGCCGGTGGGGCAGGGGCCGCAGTCGAGGGCCCTTCCGCATCCGTCGCCGGCGGGTCCGCACTCGAAGCCGAGATCGGTGCACGTCTTCGGAGCGCAGGTGGGCGCGCCGCACTTGCCCGGAACGCCGCCTCCGCCACACGTCAGACCCGGCGGACACGAGCCGCAGTCGAGCGCGTGACCGCACCCGTCTCCGGCCGACCCGCATTCGAATCCTTGATCCGTGCAGGTGCGGGGAGCGCACGACGGCGCGCCGCACTTGCCCGCGACGCCGCCGCCACCGCACGTGAGACCGGGCGGGCAGGTGCCGCAATCGAGGGCCCGTCCACAACCGTCGCCCGCCGCGCCGCACTCGATTCCGAGTCCGCCGCAGGTGAGCGGAGCGCACGCACCCGCGTCGGGAGCGCCGCACTTGCCGCGTACGCCGCCACCGCCGCAGATGAGTCCCGGCGGGCAGTCGCCGCACTGGATCACGCGACCGCATCCGTCTCCCGTGGGACCGCACTCGAGACCCTGCGCGGTGCAGGTGATGGGAGAGCACGAGGGCGATCCGCACTGGCCCGGAGTGCCGCCACCTCCACACGTGGACGGAGTCGCGCACACGCCGCAATCGAGGGCGTGGCCGCATCCGTCTCCGGCGGGCCCGCAGGCGAGCTGTTGTGCCGCGCAGCTCCGTGGCGGGCACGCGACGTGTCCGCACACGCCCGGCGTGCCACCGCCACCGCACGTGTCCGGCGACGTGCAGGTGCCGCAATCGAGGAGACCGCCGCATCCGTCGCCGGCCGGCCCGCACGAGATGCCCTGGGCCGCGCACGTCCGGCGGCGTGCACGTCTGCACCGGAGGCACGTCGGGTACGACGCAGGAGGCGAGGTCGAAGAGCATGTACTCGAGGACCTTCTCCTGGGGCGTGAGGGCGCCGGCGGTGCACTCCGTGGGGAAGCGCTTGGTCGACGTCACGGCGTCGGAGACGTGGAAATCGCTGAAGAGGACCCGGCCGCATTGCGCGCTGCCGGATCCGACGGGCGTGTTCCACGTCATGTGCTGGACGCTCGGCCGCGCGCTCGTGGCCGTCGTCGTGGTCGAGATCCACTTCTGCGTCGGGGCGACGACCGCGTCGACGTCGTGACGCATGTTTTCCAGCGAGATCGTCCCACGCGTCGTGCTCGCGTTGACGTTGACGAGCCAGTCCGCGAAGGCCTGACCTGCCGGCGTCGAGGTCTCGATGGTGTTCGCGGCCCGGAGCGAACTCGTCTGGTCGACGTTCCAGCGGGCGACGTTCGCGAAGGGACCGTTGTACGCGAGCCACGCGTACGCGTAGTGCGTGGCGAAGACGCGACCACCCTTGTCGGCGTACGCCCGGAGGATGTCCTGTTCACGGGTGGGCTTCGTCGGATCCGAACCTTCGCATCCGAAGAGGATCATGTCGTACGCGTCGGCCGTGGCCTGGGAAGCGAAGAGCTGCGCGCGCGTGGGCTGGGAGCTCGAGTTCACGGTCGTGATCCACGCGCCGTTCTCGCGGAACATGTGGACGCGACCGGTGCCCGAAGGCGCCGTGAACTCGGAGTCGTCGATGCCGATCTTGCGGAGGACGCACTCGATGGAGTCGAGGCTTCCGGTGACCATCGCCATCTTCGGGATGTCGCCTTCGGACTTGTTCCGCGGGAGGCGCGTGAGGTCGTTCGGGAGCGCGTTGGTCGTGCACGCGTCCACGCGCGGGATGGTCACTTGACGACGCCAGCGACCCAGTTGGATGACGAGCGGGATGTTCGTACCCACGGGAACGTTCGTGAGACGGAACTCGCCCTTCGAGTTCGTGTGCTCGAGGACGAGCGGCTTGCCCGAGACCTCGCTCCCGCACTGATCGCACGTGACGGTGGTGCCGAAGGCGGCCACCGGAGCGTTGGGCACGTAGACGATGGCGTTGTAGAGCGGGTCCGGGGACGACGCGCGCGGCGTGGTCACGACGCCGGTGATGGTCGTCGTCGCGCCGCCGTCGCACTGCACCTGTTGCTGGCAGAGTCCCGTGCACGGGATCCCGCCGTCGTTCGATCGACCGCACTGGCTCGGGACGCCACCGCCGCCGCAGATGTCCGGTGCGGAACACGAACCGCACGAAGGAATCACGCCGCCGCAGCCGTCGCCCACGGGGCCACACGACGCGCCGGCCTGGGCGCACGTGCGGGGAACGCAATGGTTCACGCCGCCGCATTGGCTCGCGACGCCGGCGCCGCCGCAGACCTCCGGGGATTGGCACGAACCGCAGTCGAGGACGCCGCCGCAGCCGTCGCCCGTCGGACCGCAGGACGCGCCCGCTTGGGCGCAGGTACGGCGTTGGCAGGGAGGCGAGCCGCACTGGCTCGGCACGTTGCCGCCGCAGGTATCCGGCGCGGTGCACGAGCCGCATTGCACGATGCCGCCGCATCCGTCGCCGATGAGCCCGCACGTCGCGCCGACGTCGGCGCACGTCCGCGGTTGGCAAAGGACGGACGCGTCCACGACCGCGCCGTCCGGAAGGAGGACCTGACCGCCGTCGAGGACGACCGTACCGTGACCGCATTGGTTCGGGACACCGCCGCCGCCACGACGCGGCACCGGAACACGAGCCGCAGTCGACGATGCCGCCGCACCCGTCGGCGATGGGGCCGCAGTTCGCGTTCGCCGCCGCGCAGGTCGTCGGGATGCATCCGCCACGCCGCCGCACACGCTCGGCGATCCGCCGCCGCCGCAGGTCTGCGGAGCGACGCAATCGCCGCATTGGAGCAGCCCGCCGCAGCCGTCGGCCACGGGGCCGCAGTTCACTTGCAGGGCCGCGCACGTCTTCGGCGTACAGCTCACGCTCCGCCGCAGACGTTCGCGGTCCCGTCACCACCGCAGATTTCCGGAGCCGTGCACGTTCCGCACTCCACGAGTCCGCCGCACCCGTCGGCGATGGGGCCGCAGTTCGCGCCGATGGCGGCGCAGGTCGTCGGCTTGCACTCGGGTTCCGACGGAGGCGTCGCCGAAGGAGGGGTCGTGTCGTCGGGCTTCGGAATGTCGGTGGTGAACGGTGTCGTCCCGTCCGTCGTCGCATCGGCGCGGTTGTCGGTCCCGCGACCCGCGTCGAACTCCGAGCTCTTGAAACCCGTGGGCCCCTGCGTCCCGCAGGCGGTTCCGAGGAGGACGAACGCTCCCAGCGACGTCGTCGCGAACACCAAGGCGGCGGTCTTCCGCGGGGGACGCGGGGAAACGGGACGGGTCGACGAACGCGGCGAACCTTGCGGATTTCGGGGGTCGTTCACGCCGCGATTGTTAGTTGGCTCCCCGTCCGCGGGGAAGCTTTGGGCATCTCCATTGCGTCTCGGAAATCCCTCAGAAAAGCGTCAGGCGGACGTCGAGGGCGGCGGTCCAGGAGCCGTAGTTCCGGGCCTCGATGGCTCCGGAGACGTTGCTTCCGAGCGAACAGATCGTCTGCGCGGTGAGCTCACCACCGCCCAAGGACATGCACCCCGCGACCCCGAACACCGGGGCGTATTCGAAGGACGGTCCCACGGCGACGCGCGGAAGGACGCGGTAGTCCACGCCCACGCCGATCGGCACCGCGACGCCGTGGTGATCGAGGGACCAATCGGTCACCCGTGGCCCGAGGTTGGTCGCCACCGGACGACGGTACGACTGCAAGTCCCGGGTGTAGGCGACGCCGATCGCCACCCACGGATCGAGTTTCGGGACGACCCGCGCGACCCAAGGTTCGAAGTAGAAGCGTGCGTAGAGTCCCGCGTTCCACGCCGTGCGCGAAAGATTCTCGGATCCATCGCTCGGGGCCGAGCCCGACGCCGTACGGAGTCCGCCGCGGAGTCCGACGCTGGCCCACCTCGAGAAGCGTCCGCCCAGGAACGCGTTTCCCGCGAACCCCGCGCTCCACGGCGACGCCGTTCCCGCGAGCACGCTTCCGAGTTCGTCGGCGCGGACGAGACGGGAAGGAGCGACGACCAGCGGTGATTCGGCTCCCCCGGATCCGACACCGGGCATGAGCAGGATCTCGAGTCCCGTGGGGGCGCCTTCGTCCCGTGCCTTCGTGTCTTTCGGAGGGTCGACGGCGTCCGCGCGTGGGCCCTCGGCACGGGCGTTCGTGGCCGTGCCCAGGAGGGCCGTCATCGCCCACGGGAACGCGAAGCGAAGGAAGGGAAGGGAAGACGGGCGCGCGAGGCGCACGGGGAGGGAACCGCGGAGTCGGGAAGGCGTCATGGTACCCGCGCCGTGAGCATCCACCGTGCCATCCGCCGCGGATCGTCCCGCGTCCTCGGACGAGCGCGATCACGCTCGAATCGCAGAGGCGCGTGCGCCCGACGTCCGCACGTGTGACGGGCGGTTCACGGAGCCGCGAGTGCTCCCGTTCACGCCACGACCGGGTCGGCGTTCCGCGCGTCGAAAACGCGTCGCCCCGGTCCGCGGAAGGCGGCCGGGGCGACGGGGACGACGAACGTCCGGGGACGCGGCGGGCTTCGAGGAGGCCGCGCGTCGCGAACGAAGCTCTCAGACCGTGGCGTAGGCCGCGTCCGGGATCTCGAGCGCCGACGGATCTTCCTCGTTCATCAAGGCGGCCTTCGCCTCGACACCGGGGAGGACGTTGCGGGCATAGAACAGTGCCGCGTGGATCTTGCCCTTGTAGAAGCTCGTGTCGGGGTGGTTCGGGTCCGTGGTCTTCGACTTCTCGTCGGCGACGACCGCGCCTTCGAGGAGCATCCACGCGACCGCCACTTCCGACATCATCTCGAGGAACCGCGTCGCGTAGAGCGGCACCATGGCGACGGCGCCGCCCTGGAACCACATCAGGAGCTTCATGGCCGCGTTGCCGACGGCCTCTTGCGCCTTGCCGAGCCGCTTCACCGACGCACCGAGCGTGGCGTGGCCTCCGTGCTTCGCCACGAACTTGCCGACGTCCCCGAGGAACGCCTGGAGGTTCGCGCCGCCCGCTTGACCGAGCTTGCGACCGACGAGGTCCATCGACTGGATGAAATTCGTGCCTTCGTAGATCGAGAAGATCTTCGCGTCGCGGCAGTATTGCTCGACGGGATAGTCGCGGGTGTAACCGGCGCCGCCGTAGGTCTGGATGGCGGTCTCGCAGACGCGGAACGCTTGGTCGGACCCGTACGCCTTCACGAGGGGCACGAGCAGATCGACCTGGCCCTGGTGGTAGGCGGCCTTCGCGTCGTCCTTGCCCTTGAGCGAGTGCACGTAGTCCTGGTGGACGGCGAGCTTGATCGCGAGGGCGCGGACGCCTTCGACGCGTGCCTTCATGTCGAGCAGCATGCGACGGACGTCGGCGTGCTCGATGATGGGGACGCGCGGCGCGGTGGCGTCCTTCCAGTTGGTGATGGAGGAGCCTTGCTTGCGCTCCTTCGCGTAGTCGAGGGCGTTCAAGTACGCGGTCGACGCGAGGCTGATGCCCTGCACGCCCACGGCGATGCGCGCGCTGTTCATCATCTTGAACATCTGCGACATGCCCTGATTGAGCTTCTCGTCGCCGCCGACGGGCACGCCGATGCACGCGCCCTTCTCGCCGAAGTTCAGGACGCACGTCGCCGAACCGTTGATGCCCATCTTGTGCTCGATGGACGCGACCTGCACGTCGTTGGGGCCCGTGATCTTGCCGTCGCCGTCGTGCCGGAAGGTGGGCACGATGAAGAGGGTGAGTCCCTTCGTCCCGGCGGGCGCGCCGTCGACGCGGGCGAGCACGAGGTGCACGATGTTCTCGGCGAGATCGTGGTCGCCGCCGGAGATGAAGATCTTCGTGCCTTGGATGGAGTACGTGCCGTCCGCGTTCTTCTTCGCGGTCGACGAGGACGCGCCGACGTCGCTGCCGGCATGGGGCTCGGTGAGGCACATCGTGCCGCCCCACACGCCGTTGAACATGCGGTGTGCGTAGATCTTCTTCTGCTCCGGCGTGCCGAACGAGCCGATGACTTCGGCCGCGCCGAGCGCCAGGCCCGGGTACATGGCGAACGCCGTGTTGCTGCCGGAGAGGAGCTCCTCCACGAGGACTTGGAGCGCCTTCGGCGAGTTGGCTCCGCCGAACTCTTCCTCGACGCCGATGACCTTCCAGCCGCCCTCGTAGACCTGCGTCCACGCTTCCTTGAAGCCCTTCGGCGTCTTCACGCGACCGCCCTCGATGCGGCAGCCTTCGTGATCGCCGACCGCGTTCAAGGGACCGGTCACTTCGCGAACGAAGCGGTAACAGCCCGTGAGCGAGCTCTTGATCTCCTCTTCGCCCCAGTTCTCGTACGGGGCCTTGCCGAGGACTTCGCCCAACTTGAACTGCTCCAAGAGGAGGAAGTTCATCTCGCGGAGATCGGCCTTGTAGCGGTTGATGGCTTGGATGGGCTTCGACACGGTTCCTCCTCTGCCTCGGCTACGGCGGGTGCGCGGCGACGGTTTGGCACGCTGCGCCAAGAATGAATGGCCATTCAGTGTTACCGGTCGCCCCGTCCCTCGCCAACTCCAATCGCGCGGGGATCGCGCCGAAGGCGTGGCTCTTCCGGGAGGTCTTCCGCCCCTCCGAGCGCGCTTGACGGAATCCGCCGGGCCGATAGGGTGGAGCTTCTGATGAAATCGATTATCAATATCGCTCTGATGGCCTCCCTCGGTGCGTCGGCGCTCGCGGCGTGCAGCGGCGGCGACGCGTCCTCCAAGGCGATCGATGGTGGATCGGCGGTGGATGCCGGGACGGTCGAGGTCGCCGATGCTGGGGCCCCGATTTCGACGGAGGACGCGGCGGGCGACGGGTCCGCGCCGGTGGCGCTCGGGGTCGCGTGCGGTGCGGCGCTGCCCGGCGCGCCCATGGCCCGCGGCATCGTCGAGAGTGCCGTGTCCTACGACGACTTCGTCCGGACCGTCGCCGACACCGACGTCCGCGCGGTTCCCGATCCTCTCGACTATTCCACGGCCTCGGCGCTCACGCGGGGCCTCGTGAACTACATGCTCGAACGGAAGGAAGGCACGACGCTCTCGCGGGACGAAGCCTCCCGTGCGGGCCCCTTCGGGGAGGTCATCCTCGCCGCCGCGGCGAAGGGCGGCATCGGCGGACCGGACGGCGGCGCCCTCGACGTCACCATGCTCCGACGAGGTCTCCACCACCACTACCGGTGCGTGCGCAAGGTGCCGACGACCCTCGCCGGAGTGCGCGCCCTCTACGGCGACTACACGACGTGGCCCACGCGCACGATCGCGTGTTCGCGGCCCAAGGACGGCCCGCGGCGGCTCCGCGAGAACCACGAGTCGGGCGTCTACGTCGCGGAAACCCTCGCGGGCGAGGGAGCGGCGGCTGCCGTGCGCGAAACCGAGATCCTCTTCGAGAACGCCCGCACGGACGGACAGCTCGACTTCGCCGTCTACACCCCCGAAGGCGACCTCACCGACCGGAGCACGTTCGCCACCGCCGGCGGGGAGCCTGTGACCTCCGCGGCGCCCTACACCTGCATGGCTTGCCACACGGAACGGGGCGCCTTCCGCTATACCGTCCTCTTGCCCGACGGGACGGGCGCGGGCTGCCGGTGAACGGGATCACGAAGTCGGATGGGTGAAGCGAGTCGGGTCACGGGGGTCGTCGTCGCGAGCGTCGCGTTCGCGTGCAGCGCCGTGGCCCGCGCCGAAGGACCGTCCTCGACTCCGAAGGCCCGAAACGACGACGTCGAGAACGTGGTCGTGACGGGCACACGTACGCCGGAGAGTTCCCAGAGGTCCACGATCCGCACGGACGTCGTCACGCGGGACGAGGCCGAACGACGGGGCGCCACCAACGTGGCCGAAGCGCTGTCGCGTCAACCCGGCGTCCAGGTGAACCCCGGAGCGTACGGGTACCTGGGTGGCGTGTCGGCCATCCAGATCCAGGGCTTCGATCGGGACCGCGTCCTCGTCCTCGAGGACGGTGAACGCATGGTCGGCGACGTCGGCGGTGCCATCGATCTCTCGACCCTCCCGCTGTCGGACGTCTCCCGCATCGAGATCGTGACCGGACCCACGAGTTCCCTCTACGGATCGAGCGCCATCGGCGGCGTCGTCAACGTGATCACCGGCCCGCCGATCCACGACGGCCCGAGCGCGCGCGCCCGCGTCGAGGGACGATCGAGGAACGGCCTCGTGCTGCAGGGCGGAGGGGCCTACCGAGGTGAACGCGCGTGGGCCGCACTCGACGGCAACTTCACCCGCCAGGACCGGATCCTCGAGTCCGCCCTGACGCCCGACACGCAAGTGCCCGAGTCCACGCGTCGCATGGTGGGACTCCGCGCGGGCGTGAAGCTCGGACCGCGGGTCGACGTCCGCGTGCGCGCGAGGACGTTCGCCGACTCGCTCGACGGTGTCGACTCGCAGGTGCTCCCGGGACTTGGCCGTTACGTCATCGACCTGCCCAACGAGACGAAGCGCCACACGCTCCACCTCATCGAGGTGCTCGACCTCGGAGGTGGCTCGAACCTCCGCATGACCCTCGGTCGGCAGTGGGTGGACAACGCATCGGGCACCCTGCGTCGGGGGTCGCCGATCGGCGAGACCCGCGACCGTTCGCAGCGCATGCAGAGCGCCGAGTTCGTCGGGACGTTCGCCGACGGCAAGCGCACGTGGGTGCTCGGCGCCCGGTTCGAGGGCGAGGACCTCACCCAACGCATCACGAAAGTGGAGAGCACCTCCGAAGGACCCCGTGCGGACACGACGGACGAGGTCGCGCCGCTGCGTCTCGCGAGCGCGGCCGCCTACGCCCAACTCGCCTACAAGCCGTTTCCCGAACTCACGATCCTGCCCGGCGTCCGCGCGGAGGGGCACGCGCGGTACCCGGGTGCGGTCGCGCCGAGGCTCGCCGTCGCGTGGCGCGCCGCGAAGACGTGGATCCTCCGAGCCTCCGGAGGTCGCGGGTACCGGACGCCGAGCGCCAAGGAGTTCGGCTTCGCCTTCGATCACTCCCTCTACGGCTACCGCGTGTCCGGCAACTCCTCGCTGCGCCCCGAGAGTTCGTGGGGCGTCAACGCGGACGTCACCGTCGAGCCCGCGAAAGCCGTGCGGCTGCGCGCGTCCGGGTACGTGAACTTCATCGAGGACATGATCGACATCGACCTCGCGAACGGGACGACGACCGGCGGCGTCGCGACGTACGCGTACGCGAACTTCGGCCGCGCGAAGACCCTCGGCGCCGACGTCGACGCGACGTTCACCCTCGCGCCCGGATTCCGGAGCCAGGTGAGCTACGCGTACCTCTACACGCGCGACGAACTGAACGATCGCCCTCTCGGCGGTCGACCACCACACACGGTGACGTGTTCGCTCACGGGCCGATTGCCGCTGGCCGTCGATCTCACGCTCCGCTACCGACTCGTGTCCGACGCGTTCGTGAGCGAGACGGAACGGTCGCCGGGGTACGGTACCTTCGACGCACGTCTCGAGCGCGAAGTGTGGAAGAAGAGCGTCGCGTACGTCGGCGCGCTCAACGTCGGCGACGTTCGGCAGGAACCCGGGCGAGTCGGCGATCTCCGGCCGCCCGTCGGTCGGACGTTCTACGTGGGATTGCGCGCGGAACTCCCGTGGCAAGACGAATGAGGCCTCCATGAAGCATCTCGAACCGGTCATGATCACGTTGGCATTCGGAACTTCGGCCCTCCTCGCGGCGTGCAGCGACACGGCCGGCGCCAAGGCCGACGCGGGAGGTGCGACCGACGGTGGCGTCGTCGACGGCGGTGCGGCCTTCGAATCGGGCACCCGCGTCGACGTGCAGGTGCCCGCGAACGGGCGCACGTACCTTCGCCTCGCGCCTCCTGCCGTCGTCACACCGACGGGCGACCCGAAAGCCTCCAAGGAGTGGGACCTCGCCTTCGAAGGCTACGACGTCTTCACGAACAGCGGTCCGTCCGGCGCGGGCGCCGGCGCCGCGTTCGGTCCACTGGACCCGGGAGACTTCCCCGGCGGTACCTTGCCCGACGTCCCTTTCGTGAACCCCGACAAGTCGGGCGGAGCGTTCCTCGACTGGTACGACTACGACGGCGCCGGCAACCACGTCCTCTGGAGTCGCTTCCACGTGTACGGCGTGAAGGACGGGACCCGGACGTTCAAGGTTCAGGTCCTCGGCTACTACGGGGAGAGGGACGGAACGGGCGTCCCGGCGCTCTACACGATCCGCTACGCGGAGGTGGACGCTTCGGGGTCCAAGCCCGCCGTCGTCGTCACCGACCTCGACGGGACCGCCGGAGGTCCTGCCGGAGGCGTGAACGCGAAGAGCGCGTGCATCGACTTCGGCACCGGCGAACGAACGATGCTCACCCCCGCGGAAGCGAGCGGGTCGAGCGCATGGCACGTCTGCTTCCGTCGGAACGCGATCCTCGTCAACGGCGAGCTGGGTGGCCCCCGCGGCACCGGCGCCGCCGACCTCGACGCGAGCGAGACCGCCGGCGAGACCCTCGAAGCCGTGAAGCTCCGGACGCCCGAGTCCGAACTCGCGCGCTTCGACCGCGTGGACGCGGCCCGGTTCGCGGCCTCCACGTTCCGCGGCGACCGCGTCGTCACGGCGTTCGACGGTCTGTGGACGACGAAGGGGACACCTCCGCTCACGCCCGTTCCCGCGACGTGGCTCGTCGTCGCCGCCGACGGCAAGACCCGTCACAAAGTGGCGTTCGCGGCGTTCGCCGGCGCGACGACGACGTCGCCGGGGACCATCGATCTCCGGACGAAACCCGTCACGCCCTGATGGGCCCTTCCGTGCGTGGCGAGGCTCCGGACGACGCCGTCCGTGATCCTCGCCGCCGGGCGGGCCCATCGGAGCGTGGGAATCCTCAGAACTCGGCGCGGACGAGGATGAACTTGTTGTTCAACGTCTTCGTCGTGATTTCCTGGTACGTCTTCGCGCCCGTCTCGGAGCGGAGACCGCCCGTGCGATTGTGTTCGGTGATCAGGTAGATGGCCTTCACGCCTTCGTCCTTCTTCTTCTTCACCCAGGCCGTGTAGTTCGCGCCCGTGGAAACGAAGGCGGGGACCTTGTTGCTCGTGTAGAAATTCTCGCCCTTCCAGTTCATCTGGTAGGCCACGAGGGGCTCGTCCGGACTCTGGCGCGACTTGTAGTACGCCTCGATCACCTCGCGCTGTCCCCAATGGGGAGCCGTCTTGGTCATGTAGACGTCGAGCCCCCAGATCGCCCAGAAGAAGCCGAACGCGAGGAACGCGAGGGCGAAGTGCGCACGATGGCGCTTCCACGCGAGGAACGCTCCGAGGGCGACCGCGACGATCGTGAATCCGGTGAGCGCCGCGGAGAAATCCAGGGAGTCGGGCCAGGGCCGTCGGTAGTTGTACGTGAAGAGGTGGAGAAGGCGGATCGCGCCGGGCTGGTCCGCGCCTTCGGGCTTGATCGCGAGGTCTCGCCCCACGAGCACGAGGACGAGGGCACCGGCCATGGACGCCGCGCCGAGCATGAGTCCTTCGTGCCTCGAGCGGCTCGTCCTGCCTTCGGAGGTCTCGTGTTCGGCGTCGCCTTCGGCGAGATCGGCGGTGACCTCGGGGAGGGCGCCGTCGGCGCGGGAGCTCTCGTCGGTGGCCGCACGTGCGCCGAGTTTCGACGAACGCACCGTGAGGATGAACGTCGCCAGGCTCGCGGCGACGAGGACGACGCCGAGCACCGACATCCGGTAGACGCCTTCTTCGCCCTTCATGCGATCGCCGAAGAACGAGCCGGAGAAGAAGGCGGCGGCACCCGTCGTGAGGAGGGCGGTGGAGACGAGGAGGCCGACCGCGTGGACGATGCCGGCCTTCAGCGTGGGCCACGTCACGTCGCCCACCATCTCGTCGAGCACGATGCCGGTGAGCATCGCCGCGGGAGGAACGGCCGGGAAGATGTAGTGGTGGAACTTCGTGCCCATGAACGAGAAGAGGGCGAAGGCGAAGAGGAACCACATGGCGAGGAAGACGGAGACGTCGCCCTTGCCCTTGTCCGCCGCGTCGGAACGACGGAGCCAGTAGGTGAGGCCGAGAGGAACGAGGCCGGTCCAAGGGAACGCGGCGTAGCCGAGCTGCCAGATGTAGAAGCGGAACGACGTGTCGTCGCCCTCGTTCGTGTCGTGGACGTGACCGAACGCGCGGTTGAACATGTCGTGGAAGATGAGTCGGTCCGTGAACGGCGGGCCGTGCCGCACGTACATCGCGACGTACCAGGGCAGCGCCACCGCGAGGATGATGAGGAGTCCGCTGACGATCTCGAGGCGGAGAAGTTCGGACCAGCGCTTCTTGGTCGCGATGTACGCGAAGGCGCAGATCATCGGGAGGGCGGTCCCGACCGGGCCCTTGCCCATGGTGGCGATCGCGGCGAAGAACCACGCGGCCAGGTACGCGAGGCGACGCACGCGACGCTCGCCCCAATTGAGGTAGAGGACGCCCGCGAGGACGCCGATCCACACCAGGGCCTGGATGATCGGTTCGAAGCCGCGGACGAGATGCGAGAAGAAGACGCCGGCGCCCGACGCGTCGCCGGTGACGCCCGGAGGCAGCGTCGCGGGCGAATGGTTCGCGCAGCCTTCGTTGCCGGGCAGCCCGCAGTTGCCGAGGCCGGAGCCACTCTTGAACTCGTCCCAGTGAGGTCGGAAGCCGTGCTGGCCGCTGCCGTTCACGACCAACTCCACGTTCCGCGAGAGCAGGTAGAGGATCTGCGGGAGCGCGCACACGAGGATCGCGCCCATGACGAGGTGCCACACCGAAAGTCGGAACGCGCGTCCCTTCCACGTGATCTCGTAAAGGCGCGCCTTCACGTTCTCGTCGGTGTGGATGCCGAGGAGGATGAGTCCCATCGCCGCCGTCATCGGGGCGACGTAGGGCATGTCGGCCATGGTCTGGTGCGCGAGGAAGAACCAGTCCGGCATGGTCGCGAGGACGATGCCGCCGAAGAGGGCGGCACGACGACCGAACACCTTCGCGACGCCCTTGTAGAGGAAGTACATGCCCACGATGGTGAGCAGGACGTTCGGCGCGCGGACGACCCACTCGGGGCGGGCGGTCGCGCCGGACCAACCCTGCATCATCATGTCCGGCTGGTAGTGGACGCCCGTGCTCGCCATGGCGAGGGATTGCATCCAGAAGTTCAGGATGGGCTTCGACCAGAACCAGCCGTCCTGGGCCCACCAGAGCGAAATCCAGTCGTCGCGGGCGAGGATTTCGCGCGCTACTTCGCCGTAGTGGGTCTCCCAGGGATCCCAGAGCGAGAACGTGCCCATCGTGGGCAGGTAGAGGAGGCCCGCGATCATCACGAGCCAGAAGCCCTCGCGACGGTGGAGCGGGCGTTCGAGACCGAGTTCGTCCGTGGCCCACGGGCCGAGCACGCGACCCGCGTGGAAGATGCCCATGACCATGGCCGCGAAACCGGCCGTGACGAGGGTGCCCCAGAGCGCGTTCGAGCCGATGCCCGTCGCCGCCACCCCGAGAAGCGCGCCGAACAGGAGGATGCCGCCGGCCGCCACTCCGAGCGCCGGGAGGAACGCGGCGAGCGACTGGCTCGGCATCGTGTCCTCGCCTTTCGGCGTGTCGTCGAACGAACCGACCAGATCCATGATGCCGAAGGCGGCGATCGCGACGAACACGAGTCCCAGGGGGACACCGAACTTGAGCTGGCCGTTCTCGGCCATGAGCAGGAACGCGGCCAAGGCGGCGACGCCCGTGGTCAGGCCACCTCGGACCACCCGGAGAGGATTGCCCTGTGCGAGGAGTGGCGCGCCCGTTTCGGTCGGCGCGTCCGCGGAATCCTTCGTCGTCGTCCCGTCGGGAGGCAGGGATGCTTCGGCCGTCTCGCCGTTCGACGCGCCGTGGCCCTCGCCGTTCGTCCCGCCGTTCTTCGCACCGTTCGTGGGCGACGACGACGAGGTGGCCTCGTCCGGTGCGGACGGGGGCAGGGCGGACGAACTTGGGTTCCGATCCGTTTCGTTCGAGTCGTGTTCGGTCATCGCTCGCGTGCGGCGGCCACGGAAGGCTTCGCCAAGGGACAAAGTGGGGCCATGGCCCCTGGGCCATGGTTGGGCCCAGGGCTTAGCAACTTTGGGGCGGCGCAGGAAGCGTCACGCCGAGAACGGGTGTTCCGGGTCCGGGTCGTGGAACCTCCCCGCCCGAGGACGCCGGAGCCCTCAGAGACCGTGCAGATCCCCGAAAAAGAGCCCCGTTTTCGTTCCGACCATGCTGCGCACCATCTCCCGCTCCACGTACGGAACCTTCGACATCGGTCCCATGAACGCGTCCCGGAACCAACCGAGCGGAGAAAGGTCGGACTGGAAGAAGGGCGTGAGCCAGCGCGTGGCCCATTGGTAGTACCCCAGGTGCGCGCGCCGACGCTCCGAATAGGTGCAGAGTGCACGGTCAAGATCCGCGTCCTCGGCGACCGACCGAGCCAGTTCCGCCGCGTCGACCAACGCGAGGTTCGCCCCTTGACCGAGTTGGGGACTGGTCGCGTGCGCGGCATCGCCCAGGAACGCGACGCGGTCGGCATGCCACCGCGTCATGGTCACGTCGAAGTACCCCGCGAAGGTGAGTTCGTCCCAGCCGTGCACGGTCCGGAGTACGGGCTCGGCGTCGGGACAGATGGCGCGGACGTCGTCCTTCCACGCGTCGAGACCCCGGTCCCGCAACGCGGGAATCGCGTCCATGCGCACGCTGTAGAAGAGACTCACGCTCGGCACCGTCGCTCCCGGAGCGCGGCCCGTGGGAAGGAGGCCGATCATCTTCCGGGTGCCGTGCACCACCTGGAAGAGACGGCCGTGGAACCGTGACTCGGTATCCTCCCGGATCGCCCACAGGGCGCCCCACGGGTAGGGACGAACCTCCTTCGACAGCGCGTGATTTCCACGGAGGGTCGAACGTGCGCCGTCGGTGGCGAGCACGAGATCGAACGCACCGAGTCGACGCCCGTCACGATCGAAGAGGATGGGGCGCCGACCCGGACCTCCGGAGACTCGCGCGACGTCCACGCCCGTCGTCAGGTGGACGGGAGAGCGCCGGACCGCGTCGTGCAGCGTGTCGAAGAGAACGCCACGGTGGAGACCGAGGCCGAACAGCGAAGGATCGAGCCGCGCGTACGCGAGATCGAGCAACGTCCGACCCGATCTCGTGACGGACACGAGCCGCGCGACGCGTGCACCGTGGTCGAGGACCGGGCCGTCGAGACCGAGTTCGGCGAGGACCCGGAGTCCGCTCGGCTGCAGCATGATGCCCGCACCGACGGGGCCCGGATCCCGGACACGTTCGAAGAGCGTCACGTCGTGACCTTGGCGCTGGAGGAGCAGCGCCGCGGCGGCCCCCGCCGTCCCGCAACCGACGACGGCGATCGCGAGCGGGGATCTTCGTCGTCCGACGGTCACGAACGGACCGCGCTGCCAGAGGAGAACCGGAAGCCTCGCATGCGCACGGCAGGCGTCACGGTCGCACCGTTCTCGCTCCACCAGGTGGGGATCGCCTTCGGGGACTTCGTCATGCCGTCGCAGCGGGAGAGCGCTTCGAGGAAGCTTTCCGTGAATCGGAGGTTGCCGACGGGCCGCGTGATCTTGCCCTTCTCCACCAGGAAGCAGCCGTCCCTCGTGAGACCGGTCATGACGGCCCGCTTCGGTTCGACGTATCCGTTCACGTAGTGCAAGCGGCAGACGTAGAGACCTCGGTCGATGCCGGCCACGAGGGAAGCGACGTCCTCGTGCGTCCCCGGGGCCAGATGGATGGAGGTCGCCGCGATCCCACCCTCCGCCCCGAAGGTCGGCGGCACGGCGCTTCCCGTCGAGGACGCTCCCATGCGTTTGCCGTGGGCGCGATCGAACAGTATGTCCTCGGCGACTCCCGCCGTGATCAAGGCGACGCGACGGCGGGAGACCCCTTCGCGATCGAAGGGGGCCCCGAAACCGGTCACGCCGGCGTCGAGCGGATCCTCGACGATGGTCACACCCTCGCCCGTGACCCGCGATCCCTTCCTGCCCGCGACCGCGCCCATGCCCTGTTCGACGTCGGCCGCGGAGAACGCCGTCGCCGACAGCCATTCGAGGAGCTCCGACACCGCCTCCGGTTCGAACACGACGTCGTAGCTGCCGGCATCCATGGCCACGGGGTTCCTCGAGTCCGTGCAGATCCGGATCGCGCGCTCCGTCTCGCCCTCGAGGTCGAGCGCGTCGACGTCGCGATGCACCGCCCCGCCGTACCCCGCCGCGCCACCGGCGCCCGCGGTCTCCGTCGCCCAGAGTTTGAAGGTGGCCGTCGTCGCCCTGGCACCGCGTGCGCATCCTCGGGTCGTGACGACCGCTTCCGTCGAGGTCGTCGTCTCGAGGATGCCGGCGCAGACGAAGCCCCGTGCGCGCACCTTCTCGAGGAGCGGTGCCACGAGTTCCACACGTTTCTCCGCGGTGGCATCCGCGGTGCGTGCCGCGAAACGGTCGAGTGCCGGAGGTTCCGGGCCCACGTCCGAAGGTCCCGCGAACCCGTCGAACGCCTCGCTTTCCGGAGCGAGACGTGCGCTCGACTCCGCGCGGCGGAGGACCTCCACGATTCCTTCCGGGTCGAGTCGCGCGGTGACCGCCTCGGCGACCCGTCGTCCGACGGCCACACGCGCCGTCACGCATGGCTCGCGCACGTGCATGTGTTGGCCGAGGTCGCCCATGGCGAACCGCGCGAACCCCCGTTCCTTCGCGAGGACGTACACCTCCGCTTCGGACACTCCCGAACGCGCGAGTCCGTCCTTCACGCGGGCGACGAGATCGTCGGACCTCACGAGGTCGCCCCCGCGTTGCCGACCGTCACGTTCCGGAAGCGCGCGGGTGACGCGCCGTGGCCGACCTTCATCGTCTGCATCGGATCGCCCTTTCCGCAGGTGGCGATTCCCCAGAGCCTCCATTCCGAGGGACCCGTGACCGCGTCGCACGATCCCCAGAATGCGGGAGTGATGCCCGTGTAGAGCGGGTTCTTGAGGATGCGCGTCTTCTTGCCGCGCTTGATCTCCCACGCGATCTCGCAGGAAAACTGGAAGTTGAGTCGTAGGTCGTCGATGCTCCAGCTCCGGTCGGTCGCGATCAGGATCCCGTCCTCGGTGTCGGCGACGAGGTCGTCGAGGGTGCCCTGGCCGGGGTCCATGGAGACGTTCACCATGCGGATGAGGGGCGTCCGGTTCCAACCGTCGGCGCGCATGGTCCCCGTCGACGACCGACCGAGTGCCGCCGCGGTCTCGCGGCTCGAGAGGTAGTCGACGAAGAGGCCCTCCCGCACGAGTTCGCGTTTGCGTGCGGGGACGCCTTCGTCGTCCCACCCGAACGTGCCCATGCCCGAGGGACTGGTCGCGTCCGCGACGAGGGTCACGTGCTTCGAGCCGTACGCGAACCGGTCGAGCATGGAAGGCTGGAGGAACGATCCTCCTGCGAGCGTGATCTCCGACCCCAAGGCGCGATCGAGTTCCGTGGGGTGACCGCACGATTCGTGGATCTGCAGGCCCATCTGACTCGACTCGAGGATCACCGTCGTGGCGGTGGACGGGCAGGGAGGGGCCACGACGAGCGCGCGGAGTTCTTCCGAGAGTTCGGCGACGTGTCCGACGAGATCGATGGCGTCCACGCGTTCGTATCCGCCCTGGAATCCGTCGCCACCTTGCCACGTCGGGTAGCTCCGGCGTTGCGTGGAGCCGTCGTCGCCTTCCGCGACGGCCGACATTCCGTGCGCCCCGTACGTGCAGACGTTGGTCACGTCCGTCCCTTCGGTGGTCACGAGTCGCTTCGACGTCCTCGACCACTCCATCCACGCTTCGGCCGATCGCACGTGGGGACCCGACGCGAGGAGGGCGCGGACGGCTCCGTCGATCACGGCGAGCTTCTCGTCGAGGGGGATCGCGAACGGGTCGCGCTCGAGGGTCGTCGCGTAGTTGCCGACGTTGGCATCGCCTTCGGGGAAGGGTGTCGCCTTCGCGAACGTGACGCCGCTCGCCCGCGCGACGGCGATGGCCGACGCGACGGCGGACGTCACGCTCGCTTCGTCGAGATCGGGCGTGCAGGAGAATCCCCAGGTCCGGAGCCCGAGGACGCGCACGGCGATGCCTCGCGATTGACCGGACGAGATGCGCTCCGGCCGACCGTCCCGGACGCGCAGCGTCTCGGAAGAGTCCTCGACGTAGCGAACCTCGCCGTACCGGACGTCGGGGGACTTCCTCAATTCCGCGAGGGCCCCCTGGAGGAGGGCCGAAATCGCGGGATCGAAAGGCGTCACGCGTCGAGCTCCGAGGCCAGCTCCCGCGCGGCGGCGAGACGTTCGCGCGCGGCGAGCATGTTCGCCTTCTGCGTGTTCGCCTCGACGATGACTTCCTTCGGCGCGCGATCCACGAAGCCCTTCGAACCGAGCTTCTTCTCGATGGCGGCGAGGTCCTTCTCGATGCGCTTGAGTTCGCGATCGATGCGCGTGCGTTCCTTGTCGGCCGTGACGAGGCCGCGGAGACCCACGATGACCTCGATCGCGCCGGCTTCCGTCGGTACGACGGAGACGACGCTGCCCGGCGGCCTCGGCCCGCCCGTCTTCTCGACGGCGAGCGTGTCGCCCTCCGCCTTCGTGAGCGTCCGGATGGCGAGGGACTGTTCCGCGAGGAGCTTCGTCACGGCGGGCGAGTCCGTGCGTACCAGGAAGGGCACCTTCGCCGCCGGGTGGATCTCGTGTTCGCTGCGCACCGTGCGCGCGGCGACGATCACTGCCTGGACGATGGCCATGTCGTGTTCGGCGGCGGCGTCACGCGTTCCGTCGGTCGCTCCGGGGAACGGCGCGAGGGCGACGGTCTTCGGTCGCGCCGTGGGGCGCGGGACCCGCTGCCAGAGCTCCTCGGTCACGTACGGCATCAGCGGGTGGAGGAGACGGAGCGACGTCTCGAGCACGTGGGCGAGCGTGCGCTTCGTCTCGAGTCGCTCCGCGTCGGAGGCCTTGCTGCCTTCGGCGAAGACGGGCTTCGTGAGCTCGAGGTACCAGTCGCAGACGTCGTTCCAGAAGAAGCGGTAGGCCTCGTTCGCGGTCTCGTCGACGCGGAAGTTCTTCATCCCCTCGTGGGCGATCGCGATCGCGTTCGCGAGCTTCGAGAGGATCCAGCGGTTGAAGAATCCGGTGACCTTCGGAGCCCCGGCCTCGATGGCGCCCACGTCCTTCACGTGTTCGAGCGCGAAGCGCGTGGCGTTCCACACCTTGTTCACGAAGAAGCGGTAGCCCTCGAGGCGCTTCGGCGCGAGGGCGATGCGCTTGTTGGAGGGTGGGAAGGTGGCGAGGGTGAAGCGGAGCGCGTCGGCACCGAATGCCGGGAACCCGTCGGCCATATTGGCGACGGAGGGGTAGGCCTTCTTGAACTTCGCGAGGGCCTCGGCTTCCGGCGCGCCGGGCAACGTCTTCTTGATCAGGTCGGTGAACGACGACCCGTGGATCAGATCGAGCGGATCGATCACGTTCCCCTTCACCTTGCTCATCTTGTCGCCGGTCTCGTCGACGATGAGGCCGTGGAGCAGCACGCGCTTGAAGGGGGCCTTTCCCGTGAAGTGGATCCCGAACATCATCATGCGGGCCACCCAGAAGAAGAGGATGTCGTAACCCGTCTCGAGATCGCTCGTGGGGTAGAAGCGGGCGAGGTCGGGGGTTTCGGCGGGCCAGCCGAGGGTGGAGAACGGCCAGAGCGCGCTCGAGAACCACGTGTCGAGCACGTCGGGATCCTGCGTCCACCCTTCGCCGCACTCCGCGGGACGTTCGCGCGCCACGCGGATCTCGCCGTTCGGACCGTGCCACGCGGGAATCTGGTGGCCCCACCAGAGCTGCCGCGAGACGCACCAGTCCTGGATGTTGCCGAGGAAGTGCTCGTACGTCTTCACCCACTCGACGGGATGGATCTCGGTCTCGCCCGAGTGCACGGCCGCGAGCGCCTTCTTCGCCATCTCGCCCATGGAGAGGAACCACTGCGTCGAGATCATGGGCTCGACGACGCCGCCGGAACGCTGGCAGCGGGGGAGGGTGAGCGTGTGCGGCTTGGCGCCACGCGCGAGCCCCTTCTCCTCGAGGGCGGCCTTCACCGCCGTGCGGGCGCGCTTGCGTTCGAGGCCCTTGAACGAACCTCCCGCCGCGTTCACGGTGCCGTCGAGTTCGAAGATGTTGATCTCCTCGAGGCCGTGGCGCTTGCCGGTGGCGAAGTCGTTGAAGTCGTGGGCCGGCGTCACCTTCACGGCGCCCGTGCCGAACTTCATGTCGACGAGGATGGCGTCGGTGATGATCGGCACCTTCCGGTCGACGAACGGATGCACGAGCTTCTTGCCGTGGAGGTGCGTGTAGCGAGGGTCGTCCGGGTGGACGGCGACGGCGGTGTCGCCGAGCATCGTCTCGGGACGCGTCGTGGCGACGACGAGCTCCTCGTCCGATCCCTCGACCTTGTACGCGAACTCGTAGAGCTCGCCGTTCGCGCCCTCCTCGTTGTCGACCTCGAGATCGGACAGGGCCGTGCGGCACTCGGGGCACCAATTGATGAGACGCGTGGCCCGGTACATCAGGCCCTGCTCGTAGAGGCGTACGAACGCTTCCTTCACGGCCACGGAGAGGTCCGCGTCCATGGTGAACTTGGAGCGCTTCCAATCGGCCGACGAGCCCATCTCGCGCATCTGGTTCAGGATGCGGCCGCCGCTCTCCTCTTTCCACGCCCACACGCGCTTCTCGAACTCGGCGCGACCGAGATCGAATCGCGTCTTACCTTCGCGCTGGAGTTGCCGCTCGACCACCGTCTGCGTCGCGATGCCCGCGTGGTCCATGCCCGGCTGCCAGAGCGTGTTGAACCCCGACATGCGGTGGTAGCGGACGAGTGCGTCCTGCAACGTGCAGAAGAGCGCGTGACCCATGTGGAGCGAACCGGTCACGTTCGGCGGCGGCATCGGGACGACGTAGGTGGGGCGCGTGTCGTCCTTGGCGGTGCCCGCTTCGAAGACGCCGTTGGCTTCCCAGAACGCGTACCAACGCGCTTCCACGGCGGACGGTTCGTAGCCCTTGTCGAGATCTGCCTGCGGCTCGCTCATGGTCCGTTCGATAGCACGAAAAGCCACGAATTCGGCGAGGAGGCGACGTCCGCTCAGTCCTCGCGTGGGTCGTGGTCGTCGTCGCGGTCGCGATCGCGGCGGGCGTCGTCGTAGGCGCGGCGCGCTTCCTCGGGCGTCGCACCGTGGATGAAATACGCCTTCGCGGCTGCACCGATGGCGTAGGTACCGCCGAACGCCACCGCCGCCGACACCGCTCCGCCCGCCCCCGGGAAGACGAACTTCACGAGGGCACGTGCCGCTTCGCGGAAGACGAAGGCGGCGCCGGCATGGATCCCGAGTGCGGTGAGGAATTCGAGGGCCGCCTTGCCGTCGAGGTTCCGTCCTCCGATCCACGCGATGGACGCCACGAGGCACACCTGGAGCGACGAGATCGGCACGACGTCGGCCACCGGGATCGGCGTCAAGGCCACGCCCGCCGCGATCCCCGCCGTCGCCCGGGTGAGGGTCGTCGCGAGATCGTTCTGGAGCGCCCGCACCCGGGCGATGCGGACGAGCGTGACCTTGCCCTGGTCGGGGACCTCCTGGAACAACGCCCGGACCAGGGAGTCGATGCGCCAACGTTCGTCGTCCCGAACCGTGCCGTCCGCGCGGAACGAGAGGTAGGAGGAGATCCCCAGCGTGGGCGCGATCTCGCTCCGGACGTCCTCGCGGGCCTCGAGCTTCGTGCGGAGCGCCCGTTCCGCTTCGGCGACGCGCGCGCGCTTCTCGGCGTATTCGGCCGGGTCCTCGTTCGCTTCGTCGTGGAGCTTCACGTTCTTCGGTTCGAGGAGGTCGCAGTGCGTGACGACGCCGATCACCGGAGGCCGGATGCCGTGGGCCGCCTTCATTTCCGCGAGCATGGCCGCCAGTGCGTCGAGGTCGCCGTCGATGGCGGCGTCGACCTCGCCGGCCTTCACGAGGAACAGGATCGCGTCCGGGGCCTTCGTCCGGAGCTCTTCGAGGATGGACGCGAGCGGCGTCGGGGCCTCGTCGGCCTCCTCGGGCGCGGAACCCTCCTGCACGCCCCGCGTGTCGAGAATGGCCATGGTTCCGAGGGGAGACGTGAAGTCGAACCAACGACCCCTGCCGGTGCGCGCACGCACGTGCCCGACGTCCGCGACGCGTGCACCGAAGAGCGCGTTCACGAGCGAACTTTTCCCCGACCCGCGCCGCCCCACGAGGACGAGTGCCGGAGGCCTCCGTTCCAGGACCAGGGTGCGCAGGGTCGCGATCTTCAGACGGAGCTCCGCGGCCACACCGCCGGGCAGGCGTGCGAGGAGTTCTTCGAGTCGGCCGACCGTCTCGGCGATTTCCGACCAGCGGAAACCGTCCGGATCGGAGTCCTTCACGCCTTCATGAGGCGCGCGATTTCCTCTTTGATGAGGACCTCGGCGAGCTGCGGCACGACTTCCCAGACCACACGTTCGACGACCTCACGCGAGAGCGCGAGGACGGCTTCTTCCTGGGTCTTCGAGAGGCCGAGGCCTTCCATCTTGCCGGCCATGGAGGCCGTCGCGTTCGAGACCGCCGCGGCTGCTGCGGGCGCGGCCGCTTGTTTCGGTTTGGACGCCGGAGCCGCCGCCGCCGCGGGAGCCGGAGCCGGTGCGGGCTTCGCCGCCGCCGCTGCCGGAGTCGCCGCCGCCGCCGCGGGCTTCGCCGCTTCCGTCGCCGTGCCACCGTCGCGCGAGCCGAGGAGCTTGCGGACCTTGTCGATCGCTTGCTGCGTGTCGAAGGGCTTGTCGAGGAAGTCGTCGGCACCCGCCGCCTGCCCCTTCGCCGCGTCGTACGCGTTGAAGCGGCTCGCGAGGAGCAGGATCGCGGCGCTCGGCGCCTTGGCACGGACGTCCTTGCAGAGCGCGTAGCCGTCGTCGGAACCGAGGGCCGTGTCGATGAGGACGACGCTGGTGTCCCCCGTGAGCTTCTCGAGCGCGCCATCACGGCTGTCCGCCGTCACGACGTCGAAGTCATCTCCCCCGAAAGTGATTTCGAGGACTTTACGCATCGTGGTGCTGTCATCGACGGCGAGCAGGGTCTTGGCCACGAGAGTGTTCTCCGACTGGGCTGGTCTACGTGCTACGGCGAGAAATCTCGATGATTGTGCGGAGGAGGGCGGGAGAGTGTCAAGCGGCGTGAAGGGAAAGGGGTCGAAACGCAAAGGTGCGAGCGTGTCGTCCGACGCGCGGCGCCCGAAAAGCGCGCACGGGAAGGCCGATCGGCGCGGCGCCCGTCCCGAAAGCGGACCCGGAAGATCGGAAAGGACGTCCCTCGACGCCCACGTGCGAACGAAGCTGGACATTTCGTGGGGCAAGGCGCGAGCGCTCATCGAGACCGGCAAGGTGTTCGTCGACGGCGAACCCGTCCTCGTGCCCACGAAGTACGTGAGGGAAGGGGCCGAGGTGGAAGTGCGGATGTCCGCCCGTCGACCCCGACCCGATCTCGACCTCCCGGACGACGCCGTCGTCTTCGTCGACGCGCACGTGGTGGTCGTGAAGAAGCCCGCCGGCATCAGCACCATCCCCTACGAGGACGAGGAAGGCACGCTCGACGCCCGTGTCCGCGCCCACCTCGCGCGCATCGCGAAGGGCGACCCGCGGTCGGCGGGCCGACCTTCCCTCGGCGTGGTCCACCGCATCGACAAGGAGACGAGCGGGCTCGTGGTGTTCACGCGGACGTGGGCCGCGAAGGAGAGCCTCACCGCGCAGTTCCGGGCGCACACGGTCCATCGCCGCTACCTCGCGATCGTGCACGGAGCCCCGCGTTCGCAGACGATCACGTCGCACCTCGTCGCCGACCGCGGCGACGGACTCCGCGGTTCCCTCGAAGCCTTGCGAGCGCGCGGTCGCGCGCGGCCCAACGAGACGGGGCAACGTGCCGTCACCCACGTCGAGGTGCGGGAACGACTGGGCTCGGCCACGCTCGTCGAGTGCCGCCTCGAGACGGGGCGCACCCACCAGATCCGCATCCACCTGAGCGAAGCCGGTCATCCGCTCGTGGGCGAACGCGTGTACGTGCGTCAGTTCGCGGGCACCCCGCTCCCCGCGCCCAGGCTCATGCTCCACGCGACCGAACTCGGCTTCGTGCATCCCGCGACGGAGCGCGAGATCCGGTTCGAGGATCCTCTCCCTGCGGACATGCTCGCGGTGGCGTCCCGTCTCCGCGAAGGATGACGACCACGCGCTCGTCGTCGACGCGTCCCGACGCGCCGCATCCATCCCCGTCCGCGGACGACGCATCGCATCCATCCTCGACGCGCCGCGTCCATCGCGACGCCCGAACGAGGGAACGAGCTTTCATGTGAGGCCATGGAGTCCGTGAGGTGACGGTGGCGTGAAGTGCGCGACCGAAGTTGCGCGCGCGTCACCCGTTCTTTTCGGAACGACCCGAACCTTCGGTTAACGTCCTCGGTGCTCGTGAACGGGGCGCGTCCGGGAGGTCGTTCCGGGGTGTGCGTGTCCCCCCTCTCGGACGCTCGGAGGCGATCATGGTTCGTGTCGGTCACGGATGGATGTCGACGTCCATCCTGTTCCTGGTCGCGTGCGCGTCGGCGTGCGCGTCGAGCTCGTCTCCCGACGCGACCTCCGCGACGGACGATGCGGACGCGCTCGTCGTCGAAGGATCGGTCGGCATCGCGGACGAACGGGCGATCCCGAAGACGGAAGCGGGCGGCACGCTCCTCCGCGTCGTCGCCTCGAACACGACGAGCGGCAACGGACAGTCCTACGACCCGGGCGAGGGCACGCGCATGCTCCAGGCGCTCGCACCCGACGTCGCACTCGTCCAGGAATTCAACTACGGCTCGGACTCCGCGGAGGACATCCGGTCGTGGGTCGACACCACGTTCGGGAGCGGCTTCTCGTACGTGCGCGAAGCGTCGGTCCAGATCCCGAACGGCGTCGTGAGCCGTTACCCCATCCTCGAATCGGGCTCCTGGCGCGACTCGCAGGTGCAGAACCGCGGATTCGCGTGGGCGCGCATCGACGTGCCCGGACCGAAGGACCTCTGGGCCGTGAGTCTCCACCTCCTCACGACGGGGGCGAGCACGCGACGGTCCGAGGCCGATCAACTCGTCGGCTACGTGCGTTCGCGCGTCCCCTCCGGGGATTACGTCGTCTTCGGGGGCGACTTCAACACGGGTTCGCGCGGCGAGGCCTGCATCACGACGTTCGGTGCGGTCGTCGCGACGAAGGGACCGTATCCGGTCGATCAGCGGAACAACGCGAACACGAACGCGAGCCGTTCGAAGCCCTACGATTGGGTCCTCGCGAGTCCGAACCTCGACGCGCTGGCGACGCCGGTCGCGGTCGGCACGAACCGATTCCCGGCCGGACTGGTCCTCGACAGTCGGGTATTCGCGCCGCTCGCCGACGTCGCGCCGGTCCGCGCACGGGACAGCGCCGCCACGAACATGCAGCACATGCCGGTCGTGCGCGACTTCGTCCTTCCTCCCTGATCCCACCACACGGGCGGCGTCGCCCGGGCCTCCACGATCGCGGGTGCGCGATCCACGAGGTGGAAGGCGCCGAGGACGCGATCGCGATCGTCGACTCCACCGACGTCGATCTCGTGATCGTCGACGCGACGTCGCCCGCCGTCGACGCTCTCCGGTCGCCCGTCTTCGTCGACGGCGTCCTCGTCGGTCGCATCGTCGAAAACCTCCTCGACAGCGCGCTCCGGTTCACGTCCGCCTCGGGCCGCGTCCGCATCGGCGTGTCCTGCGTCGATTGGAGTCTCGAAGTGTGCGTGGCGAACGACGGTTCGCGCATCGGTCGCGATCGAAGCGCGTCCTTGCTCCCGGACGCCGAGCTGGAGCCCCGTCGTCCCCCACGTGCCACGAACGAGAGCCCGATCGCGCTCCCCGGGGCGATTCGCTCGGAATTGCGATTTCTAAAGAATTTTGCAGTTGGGCCGTTCTCCCTGAGCGAGGAGGTCGGTCATGAAAAGCGTCCAATACGTCGTCGTCGAAGTCGAAACGCTGCCCCGTCCGTCGTCGTGCGAATCCTTCTGGAGGGTCGCCGACGAAAATGCGTACGCGGCCGAGAACGAGACCTCCACCCTCGCCGCGAGCGACGAGGACGAACGCATCGCCCGATCCGAGATGGAAACGGTTCGCGCGCCCGCGTTCGACTACCCGAAAGATTTCGACGACGAGGAGGTCGCGAGTGGCGTGCACGAACGGGACACCGTCTTCGACTCGCTGCGTTCGTTCGACGAGTGCGAGCCGTTCGCGAAGTGCGGGAGCTGACATCGTTCGGTCTCGGACGGTAGCGACCGCGACGGCGTGCCGGAGGGCCCGCATTCGCCCAGGTCCCCGTCCGAGGGCGTGCGTCGAGGACGAACGTTCGAACCAGGAGAGCACCCGTGCGACAACCGAGGCCTTCGCGCGTCCCGTCGGCGAACGCGGCACCCCGCCCCGACACCCATGGAAAGGCGCTCCGAATCAACCTGAACGAGTCGCGTTACGGCTCGTTCGCGGAGATCGGTGCGGGCCAGGAGGTGGCGCGATGGTTCTTCCGGGTCGGTGGGGCCGCGGGGACGATCGCGAAGTCGATGTCCGCCTACGACATGTCCGTGAGTGACGCGATCTACGGGGCCGCCAGTCGCTACGTCAGTCGCGAGCGCCTCGAGTCGATGTTGGAGCGCGAGTTCGCGTTGAACCTGGAACGCCTCGCCTCGGGCCGCGGCGACAGGACCGCCTTCTTCGCGTTCGCCAATACCGTTTCGGCCATGAACTTCCGTGGCACGAACGCGTGTCACGGCTGGATCGGCGTACGTTTCCAGGCCTATCCCCGCGATCAGGTCAGTCAAATCCTGCTCCACGTCCGTCTTCTCGACCCGTCGAACGTCCAGCAGCAGGAAGCCGTCGGCATCGTCGGAGTCAACCTCCTCTATGCCGCATTCTTCCACCATCACGAGCCCGACGAACTTCTGCTCTCCCTCGTCGACCAACTCGAAGGGCGCGTGGAGATCGACGTCGTCGATTTCTCGGGAATCGCGTTCCGAACGATCGACCCACGCCTGACGAGCCTCAAGCTGGTCGAACTCGGGCTGGCCAAGCTCGCCCTGTTCGGCCCGGACGGTCGCGTTCGCGAGCCGTCCGAATCGCTGTACAAGCGGCCCGTCCTGGTCGAACGCGGGAGCTTCCGTCCCGTGACGAGGACGAATCTCGACATCCTCGATGCCGCACGATCGCGGTTCAAGGAACGCCTCGACGCCACGGACGGCGACGCCATCGTATCGGTGGCGGAAATCACCATGCGCAACCTGACGACGGAGAGGACGACTCCGGATCCGTCCGACTTCCTGAACCGCGCCGACGTCCTCTGTGCCTCGGGCTTGAACGTCCTCGTCACCGATCACGCGGAGTATCACCGACTCACCTCCCACCTGCGCCGTCTGACGACGAAGCCCATCGGCCTCGCCATGGGTGCGATGGCGTTGCCCGACCTGTTCGACCCGAAGTTCTACGCGGACCTCGAGGGCGGCCTCCTCGAGGCGCTCGGACGCATGTTTCGTGGCGAAGTGAGCGTGTTCGTCTACCCGTTCCTCGACCCCGAACGTCGGGAGAAGGTCTCGGCGGAGTCGATCCGACTGCCACGGAGCGAGCAGCCGCTCTACGACTACCTGTACCGCGAGGGAAGGTTCGTCCCGCTCGACAACCACGACGAGGAATGTCTCTCCATCAAGTCGCGCGACGTCCTCGCCCGCATCGCGGCAGGCGACTCGACATGGGAGACCATGGTTCCCCGGGGTGTCGCGGAACTCATCAAAGGTCGTCACCTGTTCGGGCACGCCCGCCGCTGAACGTCGGCCTCCGGGCCGGAAGTCGCGGCATGCCGACACGATCGTGAGCACGGTCGTGCCTGCACTCCGGTGGCATTCCCGAACACGACGTGTCAGGGATGGGATGCGAGACGTCTCCCGCAGGTGGTCGCGCCGGACGTCGGCGCGACCCGCGATTCACGGGTCTTCCGCCACCGCCCAACGATCCCGGCCCGCGGCTTTCGCTCGGTAGAGCGCGGAATCGGCGCGCCGGAACCAGTCGGACGCGGCCTCTGGACACCCGGGCGCGGCGATCCCGATCGATGCCGTCGGACGGACGGTCACACTGGCGTCGACCACCGACGTCTCGCGAATCGCCCGCACGAGCCGGTCTCCCAGGACCTTCGCGTTCTCCACCCGCACGTCCCGGAGGATGGCGGCGAATTCGTCCCCACCGAACCGCGCGACGAAGTCGCTTCGGCGGGGGAACGTCCGGCTCAACGTGTCGGCGATCGCACGGATCGTCTTGTCGCCGACGGCATGACCGTGCGTGTCGTTCACCGACTTGAAGTTGTCGATGTCGACGAGCAGCAGCAAGCACGGCATGTTGAGGAAGGACGACAACTCGACGCTTCGTTCGAGGTAGGCGTCGAACGACGCGCGATTGTGGAGGCGCGTCATGGAGTCCAGCGACCCTTCCTGCCGTTCGGTCTCGAGCTGCTGGCCGAGAGTTCGGATTCGTTCGACGAAAGCCGATCGCTCGGAGCGGAACGCCGACCGCTGTTTCGCGAAGACACCCTCGACCACGTCGATGACGCGCGTGGCCTCCTCGCGCACGGCGACCATGTCGTTCCGGCGCAGCGCCGCCTTCAGACGATCCAGCTGCGCCTGTGCCACGCCATGGTCCTTGGCGTTCCGCAACGCGACCTGGTGGGTGTTCGCGACGACGAACAGCACGGTGGCGCGTAGGTCTTCGACGATGCGAGCGACGAACTGTTTCTCCTCCACGCGACGGCCCGTGACGAATCGCCGGAGCCCCGACCAATCGCGACGCGTCGTCGACTCCGTCGCCGTGCCCGTGGGCCTCGCCGGTACGCCCGGAGGTGCGACGCCGATGAGCGCGTGTCTCGCCCACGCGTCGTACCTCTCCGAATTGAGTTTCGCGTCCTCGTTCGCCACGACGACGTGCTCTCCCAACGTGCGAAGGACCGCACTCAGCGCGTCCACGGCCTCCGTTCCTCCCTGGTCCGAGGCATCGGAGCGACGTGGCACGGGGTGACCGACTTCGCGCGGGGTGGCGGTGTCCGCGTCGGACGAGCGACGACCGTTGTCGGCGGGCTTGCGAAAGTACATCTCGACTCCTCGGAAATCCGGATTCCGGTTGGACTTTGGTCCCGTCTCACGTTTCGTCGGGGTTCCCGCCCGACGCGCACACGCGATTCCTTCCTCGCCGCTTGGCCTGGTACAGCGCCGCGTCGGCCGCGGCGAGAATGGCGTCGGCGTCGCACCCCGCCTTCGTGTCGGCGACTCCCATGGAAAGGGTCACGTGCCAATCGAAAGCATGCCCTTCCATTTCGAAGGGCGAGTTCGCGACGGCGAGTCTCACGCGGTCGGCGGCGACGAGCGCCCCCTCTCCCGGAGTGCCCGGGAGCACGGCCACGAACTCTTCCCCGCCCCAACGTGCGACGAGATCGGTCGGTCGGAGGTTGTCGCGCAGGAGGATGGCCACGCGTTCGAGGACCCGATCTCCCGCCGCGTGGCCGAACGTGTCGTTCACCCGTTTGAAGTGGTCGATGTCGATCGCGACGACCGAGACGGGCTCCGACGTGAACTCGTGTCGGCGCAAGAGTCGGGGCAATTTCTCGCCGAGCCAACGGCGATTGTGCAGGCCCGTGAGCGGGTCCACCAAGGATGCCCGTTCGAAGTGGACCTTCTGTCGGGAAACTTCCGTGAGCGACCCATTGCTCTTCCGGATGCGACCGGCGAGCAGGAAGAGCAGATTCGTGGAGAACTCGTCCGACGACCGGACGAACTCCCAGAACGTCCCTTCGTCGATCGCGAGCAATCGGGAGGGTTCGGCTCCGACGACGAACGCCGAGGTGGGGGAGTCGTCGATGACGCTCATCTCGCCCACCGTCTGACCCGGGACGACCCTCGCGACCTCGTCCCCGTCCTCGGATTCCAGACGGACGGAAAGGCTGCCCGAAAGGACGACGTAGAGCACGTCGTTGGAACGATCCTTCTCCAGGAGGACTTCGCCTCGTCCGAGCTCGACGACTCCGCAACGACGAAGAAGGCGGCCTGATCTTCCCAGGTCGACGCGACGGAAAAGGGGGAGGTCGGTCACCGATTCGGCGAACACGATCTCGGCGGGCGTCGAGGCCGCGAACGCTTCGTCGTCTGCCGAATCCACGCCTTCGGCCGTTCCACGGACGCAGGAGGGGGACGTCATTCGTCCACCCGCTTCATCAGGCGCCGGAAGTTGGCGCGGTCGAGGCCTGCGCGTCTCGCGGCCTCGGATCGATTGCCCGCGGCCCTGCGCAGCAGTTCGGCGGTGTACGCGCGATCGAAGGAGCGAAGGACCCTGCGCTTGGCGGCGGCGTACGTCTCCTCCGCGAGGGACGTACGTCCCAAGTCGAAGGACGACTCGGGCAGGATGCTGCGCAGCTTACGGATCGGCTTCACGAAGGGCAGATGCCAAGGCTCGACCACGTTGTCGCGCGCGAGAAGTATCGCTCGTTCGATGGCATGTTCGAGCTCGCGGACGTTTCCAGGCCACGCGTGCGATTCGAGGGCGCGGTACGTTTCCTCCGAGAGGCGCGCGCCCGGTCGACCGTTCGCCCGCGAGAACTTCTCCGCGAAGTGTTCGGCGAGGACGCCGATGTCCGCCCGACGGTCCCTCAACCTGGGCATCGTGATGGGGAACACGTTGAGTCGGTAGTAGAGGTCCTTGCGGAACGTCCCCGCCGCGACCTTGGAGTCGAGATCGATGTTCGTGGCGGCGAGGACGCGCACGTCGACGCGTCGCGCCTCGTCGACGCCCAGGCGGCGCACCTCTCCATCCTGAAGTACCCGGAGGAGTTTCACCTGGGCGGCGAGCGGCAGGTCACCCACTTCGTCGAGAAGAATCGTCCCTCCGTCCGCGGCCTCGAAGAGCCCGGGACGGGATTGCATCGCTCCGGAGAAGGAACCACGAGCATGTCCGAATAGTTCACTCTCGACGAGATCGTCCGGGATGGCGCCGCAGTTGACCGCGACGAACGGGCCACCACGCCTCCTCGACTTCGCGTGGACGGCTCGCGCCGCGAGCTCCTTTCCCGTGCCACTTTCACCGAGAATCAGGACGGTCGTCGACGTGTCGGCGACTTCGTCGATGAGGCGATGGACCTCCCGCATGGCGCTCGAGGCGCCGCGCATTCCGGACTCGGTGAGGGGTTCCGGAGCGATTGACGTCGCGACCATCGGAATGTCGGCCTCTCTCGACGCGAGATTCGCGTGCAGTTCCCGGAGTACCTCGAGCGTCCGCTCCTCCTCCACGTCGCCGATGACGACGTCGATCTCGCTGGGTCGCCGCGAGGTCCTCGGCCGAGCGGAACTCCGCGGTCCGTCGAGACTGACGACGGGCACGTGCGGCAGGAGGATGTGCAGACCCTGGAGCAGTCGTGGCAACTCGTCTTGCACCGATGCGCCCACGACCACGACTTTCGGCTCGCAGCGGCGCACGCGTTCGAAGACGGTTTCGTCCGGCGTGGCCGATTCGACACGGAATCCGATCGCGGTGAGGACGGCGCACACACGGCGGCGAGTCTCGGGGTCGCCTTCGAGGACGAAGGCGGGAACGCCCGGTGCGGACGACGGTCGGACCGGACGTCGTGCGAACAGGTCGCTTCCCCGGCGAGCGGGTGGGATCATCGAGGATTCGATCCGGGATTCGAGAGCCATCGTCTCCGAGAACGGACGATGCCGGTGGACCTTGAGGGTGCCTCGTCGCGCCGCAGGCGGAGACTTCCTCCGCGTCGCGCGCCGAGGGGCGAGCGCGACGATCGGACGGGCGGGTCGCTCGACGCTCCGGCGTGGGTCGATTTCGACCGATGCGCGCGATCGTGTCGCGGAACGCTCCAACCGCGGAAAAATCCAGGTTGCGGCGCGTCCCGAGGAACAGGGGCCACCACATGCCCCTCCGCGTCCCACACGAGTCCGTCTTCACCCGGGGGGGGCGCGTTCTGGCCCGGAATGTCGCGACGATTCGGCGCAGCGGAACGTCGGCATCCTGCTTGCTGGAGAGTCCCGTACGGCCCACGCACGGGAGGACTCCGATGGCGCAGCTCGACATTCCCACCTTCTCGCTACCTCCGACACCCCGCGATTCGGAGGCGGCCCACGCACTCCTCGTCGACGACGAGCCGGAGCTGCTCCGTGCACTCGCACGCTCGTTCGTGAGTCGTGGATACAAGGTGTCCACCGCGACCTGCGGCGAAGAGGCGCTCGAAATCGTCGGAGCGCAACACGTCGACCTCGTCATCACGGATCTGACGATGCCGGGAATGGACGGACTCGAGCTCACGTCCCAGATTCACGCCAAGAACGAAGACCTGCCCATCGTCCTGACCACGGCTCTCGCCAGCGTGGATACCGCCATCCGTGCGATGGAGCTCGGCGCGCGGAGGTACGTGCGCAAGCCCATCGACCTCGGAGAGTTGCACGGTCTCGCGACCCAACTCACCTCCGAATTCCGGCTCGCGCGGGCGAAGCGTACGGCACTCGGACTCGTCGACGTCGACATCGACGTGCTTTCGAACCGGAGGGGACCGAACGACGCGTTCTCCCTCGCACTCCACAAGTGCTTCATGGCCTACCAGCCCATCGTCGACTTCCGGGAGCGGTCCATCTTCGGACACGAGGCGCTCATCCGATGCAAGGACCCGGCGTTCCCGCATCCTGGCGCTCTCCTGGCCGTCGGGGAGGCCCTGGGCCGGATCAACGACATCGGACGGACCGTCCGTGAGCTCGTCGCGTCCGTGGCCTCGGACACGTCGAGCACGTTCTTCGTCAACCTGCACGCGATGGACCTCGTCGACGAGGAGCTCTTCGGCGTCGCGTCTCCTCTCCACGCGATCGCGAAACGTGTCGTCCTCGAAATCACCGAGAGGGCGTCCGTGCACGAAATCGTCGACGTGAAAGCGCGCATCGCGCGATTGAAAGCGCTCGGGTACCGGATCGCGATCGACGACCTCGGCGCGGGCTATTCGGGTCTGACCAGCTTCGCGCTCATCGCGCCCCACGTCGTCAAGTTGGACATGTCCCTCGTCCGGGGGGTCGACTCCGATTCCCTCAAGCAAACGATGGTTCGACAGATGCTGTCGATGTGCACGGACCTTGGAGCCTCGGTCGTCGCCGAGGGCGTCGAAACCGCCGCGGAGCGCGACTACCTCGATTCGGTCGGTTGCTCCCTCATGCAGGGGTATCTCTTCGCCAAACCCGCCTATCCGTTTCCCGACGTGAGGTGGGCGTGATGGACGTCTCCCAAGGTCGACCTCTGGTTGGAGAAAGAACGCCGATGGCCCATCCGATCGAATCTTCGCCCGCGTCCCGTTTCGTGTTCACCGCTCCCGCGTCGACGGGAACGTGCGCCGCACAGGCGCGCCGGATCGTCGTCCTCGACGACGACGCGAACATGCTCCGGGCGACGGAGCGACTGCTGACCGCCGCCGGATTCTCCGTCATGGCGACGACGAGTCCCAAGGTGGCCATCGAGGCCGTCGTGTGCGAGGCGCCGGACGCCATCATCTCCGACCTTCACATGCCGGAGATGGGGGGGCAGCTCGTCTTGGCCATGGTGGCGCATGCCGCTCCCCGCACGGCCCGGCTCCTCATGACGAGCGAAACGGACTTTCATCGCGTCGCCTCGATGGCCGTTCCGTACGCGGTCCACGCATTCGTCTCCAAACAGGAGGCTCCCGCGCGATTGGTGCCGATCGTCGAGGAACTGTGTGCAGGTTCGCCGGATGCCTCTCCGGAGGCGATTTCGGCCGAAGCCCGTGCGCTCGCCAGGACCATCGTCCGGGCGCTTTCGCTCCGACAGTTCGAGAGCGAAACCCACTGCGAACGTGTCGCAGCGTGGTCGCGCAGACTCGCGTCGCGCATGGGGCTGTCCGCCTCCAGGATTCTCGACGTCGAGCTCGGCGCGTTGCTACACGACGTCGGCCAGATCGGGATTGCCGACTCGATTCTCCTCAAGGCGGGTCCGCTGACGGCCGACGATTGGCAGGAGATCCGGAAGCATCCCGACCTCGGAGTGGCCCTCGTCGCCCAGGTGCCAGCGCTCCGTCGCGCCATTCCGGTCATCGAATGCCACCACGAGCGCCGCGACGGGAAAGGGTACCCGCGCGGTCTGTTCGGCAACGCGATCCCGATCGAGGCGCGCATCTTCCAGGTGGCGGATGCCTACGACGCACTCGTGAGCGACAGGCCGCACAGAGCGGGAGTCTCGGACGAGGCGGCAAGGGGCGAAATCGCGCGGCACGTCGGCGAGCAGTTCGACCCGGAGGTGTACGACGCCTTCCTGAACATCTCCGCCGAAGAATGGGCCGCCACGGTTTCGCACGTCGAAGTGGCGTGAGTCGGTAGACGAGTCATCGGCGAATGGAGCGAGTCGTGAGCGAACGAATCCACGAACCGAAACCCCGCATCCTGGTCGTCGACGACGACGCGAACAACCGCGCGCTGATGCGTTTCTACCTCCGGGAGTTCACCTCGGACATCGTCGAAGCCGAGACCGGGATGGACGCGGTCCGTCTCGTGGAGGCGGACGCCTTCGATCTGGTCTTGCTCGACGTCATGATGCCCGGCATGGACGGATTCGCGGCGACGCGCAGGATCCGGCAGGTTCGCAGGAACGACGGATTGCCGATCGTCCTCGTGACGGCGTTCGGTCATCGCGAGGCGCGCATCCAGGCGCTCGAGAGCGGGGCGGACGAGTACCTGGAAAAGCCGTTCGTGGCGCGGGAGTTCCGCGCGCGTGTCGACAACCTGCTTCGGGTGCGATCCCACGCGCGCCACCACGCCGCGCGCACCGCCGAGCTCGAGACCCTGTCCGCCTTCAAGGAGGAAATGTCCGCCCTCGTCGTGCACGACCTCAAGAGTCCTCTCGCGTCCCTGACGACGAACCTCTCGGTCGTCCAATCCGTGCTCGCGCGGGGGGACGGTCCGAATCCCGTCCTCGATGCCCTCGCCGATTGCCAGTCCTCGGCGACGACTCTCCGTCGCCGCATCGGCAACCTGCTCGACATCGCCCGGTGCGAGAGCGGTGCGTTGATCGCGTCGCGCACACCGGTCTCCGTGGCGTCCTAGGTCCGCCCCGTCGTCCATCAGCGCGAAGCGGAGGTCGACGCCCTGCGACTCCACCTCGAGCTCGTCCTGGATTCGGACGCGGAAGTGCACGTCGACCGCGAGCTCGTGTCCCGAATCTTCGAGAATCTCTTCGACAACGCCGTCAAGTTCACCCCCGCCGAAGGGCGCATTCGAATCGTCGCCACGACCGGGGACGGACGGTTCCAACTCTGCGTCGCGAACGACGGGAGCGCGATCCCGCGCGACCAGAGAGCGCGGATTTTCGAGAAGTTCGCGAGCGGCGCGCGCTCCGGGATGCGTTCGAGTCACGGCCTCGGCCTCTATTTCTGCAAACTCGCCACGGCGGCCCACGGAGGAACGCTGTCTTTGGCCGAGATGCCGCCGTTCTCGACGGCGTTCTCTCTCTCGATTCCGAGTCACGCCGCCTGAGGCGAGCCCGAGTCGCCTCGGGTCGACCAGCCTTCATTCACACACGCGGGTGCGGCCTCCCGGGTCCCCCTGCCCAGGAAAGGTGCGTCCGCATGTCCAAACGCGAACTTTCGGTCCGATTCGTCGTGGCTGCCCTCGTCCTCGCGCTTTCGCCGTCCGGATGCATCGAGCTCGCGAACCCGAAGTACGTGTCGCCGCACCTCGACGTCGACGCTTCCGTCGATCGCATTCCGGCCGCCGTGTCTCGCGCTCTGGCGCGACACAACATTTCCGTCCTCCGCATCGATGCTGCCGCCGGTCGGTTGACGGGCCGCACGACGTCGGGTGTGGGTGCGGATGCGCAACGCGACACGTTCCAGTTCCGTTGGGACGGACACGGAATCACCGTCACGCGCGTCCTCGAGCTCTATGACCCCGATTCCCGTACGTGGTTCGGCTCCGACGAAGTCTGCCCCACGTACTCGTACTCGCTCGAGCGAGAGCTGCTCGCCGACGTCGGATCGGAACTCACCGGCACGCGAATCGTGTTGGACCAGGGAACTCTCGAGGAGCAGTTGGCGCGAATCGAGGTGGAACCGTGACGGCAAGGACCGAGTTCCGGGTCGGTCACGTCGTGGACCGCCGCTTCGCGCTGCGAAGGGAAATCGCCCGTGGGGGGGTGTGCGTGCTCTTCGAGGCGGAGCACGTACACACCGGTCGTGTCGTCGCCATCAAGGTCCTCGAAGAATCCCTCGCCGAATGCGGCGAGAGCCGGGCTCGCCTGCTCCGGGAGGCGCGCGCCGCTTCGGTCGTGGCCCATCCGCACGTCGTGTCGGTCCTCGATGCAGGAACGACGACTTCGGGGGAGCCGTTCGTGGCGTTGGAGATGCTGAACGGAAGGAGCCTCGACGCGATTCTCGCGGCTCGCGGCCGCCTCTCCCTCGCGCAGACGCTCGTCGTCGCGCGGGCGCTGGTGGCGGCACTCGCCCACAGCCACCGGATGGGCGTCGTCCACCGGGACGTGAAGCCCTCCAACGTCTTCATCTGCCGGTCCGAGGGCGGCGAAGAGTGCGTCAAGGTGATCGACTTCGGCATCTGCGCCTTCGGGGACGCCGGTGCCGACGAACGACCGAGGCCCCGGATCACCCGCTCGGAGACGATTCTCGGCACGGCGGAGTACATGCCCCTCGAGCGAATCCTCGACGCGTGCAACCAGGATCCGCGAGGGGACGTCTACTCCGTCGCCGTCACCCTGTTCGAGTGCCTCACGGGCACCGTCCCGTTCGAAGGAACCTTCGGTTCGGTGGTCTACAAGGCGGCCACGTCGCGACGTGCTCCGCTCGCCGCCGTGCGTGCGGACGTGCCCAACGGCGTCGCACGGGCCATCGAGCGCGCCATGTCCCGGTCCGCCGACGAGCGCCACGTGGGCATGGCGGAGTTCGGAGCGGCCCTGTTCGAAGGCATCCCTCCGACGACCGGAACCCGGCTTCTCGCAGGCTCGGACGCGAACCGGGAGCCGGAGGTTTCGGAGGACGTCGCACGTCGACGGCACCCCCGCGCGGAGTACGTCACCCCGGTGACGCTGCTCCTCGGAAGCGGCCAATCCGTCGACGGACGGAGCGCCGACCTGTCGGAGGGAGGGATGCTCGTGCTCCCGAACCAGGAGCTTCCCCTGGGGCAGGAGGTCCGGATTCGCTTCGCCACGCCCGTGTCGGGGCGCATCGTCGAAACGGCGGCCGTCGCACGGTGGAGGAAGGAACGCGCCCGGAGGTCGGCCATCGGTCTCGAGTTCGTCACGCTCGCCGAGGCCGCCCGGTCGGAGGTGCGTCGGTACGTGGAACTGATGGGGACGGCCTGAAGGTCGACACGTCGCGGACGTGGTGTGTCACTCCGTCGATTCCACCCGGCGCCGAGGCAGCCGAGCAATCGGAGTCGACGCCTTCGACGCGCGCGACGCGTTCAACCTGATCGGGAAGCCTCGACTTGCTCCACGGCGACCCGCCAGGCGTCCCTCAGAGGGACGAGGATACGGAGAACGTCTTCGAGCGCGCGCCGTTCCTTCCTCACGTTCGCCTCCGTCAGCCGCGACATCGCGAAGAGGTACGTCCCCTCGAGCCGCTCGCAGAGTTCGGGGGCCTCGGTGCGGTTGAGCGTGCCCGTGAGGTGCTCGAGGATGGCGAGTGCCTTCCCGACGCGTTCACCGAGGCGAGGTCGATCGCCTTCGTCGAGCGCGGCGGCTGCTTCCTCCACGAAGCGTACGAGTCCGTCGAACAGCATGACGAGCAATCGCTCGTTCGAGCACGTCGTGACCTGGACCTTCTGGTAGCGGGCGAGCATCGCGCGAGCGGTCGGATTCATGGTGTCGCTTCCTTCCCACCGGGGTCTCCCCGGAGCATCCGGGACGGACTCACTTGTTCGAGTTCGAGCTCGACACGAACTGCGTCAACGCGGACTGTTGGGAGGTGTAGGCCGCCATCACCTTGTCGAGATTCGCGAACTGCTTGCGTAGACGGGTCTCGAACGCGTCCGCGCGTTCGTTGAGTCGCGTGATCTCGTCGCCGATGGCGCGGGAGCGCGTGCGGAAACCCTCGATGCGCGTCTGGAACGGTGAATCGGCTCCGGTCCCGAGACGCAGCGTCAGCGCCTTGAAGTCCCCCATCACGCCGGTCGACCCCCGGGTCGGGTCGACGACGAACAGACGGGACACGGCGTCCGGGTCCGCCGCCAACGCGGCCTGCAGTTTCGTCGAATCGAGCTTGATCGTTCCCTCCTGTGTCGACGCGAGGCCGATGCTTCCGAGGGTCGTCCGCGTGCCGCTCGTGCCCGCGACGGGCGAACCGACCAAGGACGACAATTGGGACAGCGCCGAGCGGATTCCCGAATCCCCGCTCAGTTCCGGATTGCTCGCCTTCTGCGAGCCGTATCCCGCGAGCGTGTGTCCGAACGAGACGATGTCGTTGTAGGCGGTGACGAACGCCCCGATTTTCTGGCTCAAGAGCGTCGGGTCCGCGCTCGTCTTCACTTCGACCGATGCCGCGGTCTTCGTGAGCGCCATCGAGACGCCGGGGATGACGTCCGACAAGAGGTTCGTCGATCGCGTCACCGTGATTCCGTCGACGCGCACTCGGGCGTCGGACGCGGACTGGAGCGTGTTGGCCGGGGTCCCGAGACCGAGACCCAAGGCGGAGTCGTCGATGGTGAACGCGTTCGCCGCGCCCGTGTCGAGCCCCCGCACCTGGAGTCGGTAGTTCGTCCCGTCGAAGAGCACGGAGGAGGAGACTCTCACGCCGCTCGTGGCGATTTTCGTGGCGAGCGAGTCGAGCGTGTCGCCCGCGTCGACGCTCACGGTCACCGGGCTCCCGGTACCGAGGGTGAGCGTCATCGCCCCGGTGAGTCCGAGCGCCGTCGAGCGTGACGACTGGACGGAGGAATAGGTCCGTTGCTCCCGCGCGAGGGCGTCCACGGCGACGGTGAAGCTCCCGGTGGTGGCCACGCCCGACGCACTCACGGCGATGGCCGAGTCGCTCGACGAGACGGCGAACGACGCGAACTGGACCGGATCCGCGAGTGCGGCGGCCGCCGACTGGAGCGTGGAGAGTTTCTGGGTGAACGTCGAAATGCTCGTCCGCGCGGAGTCGACGTTCGATTGCCGCGTACGCGCCGCGTCGGCCGGGGCACGTTCGATGCTCGAGAGGCTCGAGACGATGCTGTTGACGTCGAGACCGGATGCGAGTCCGCCGAATTGGATGGCCATGGTTCACTCCGACGCTGGATGACGGGTTCGAGCGGGCCGCGCGGTGAGGGAGGAGGGGGAACGGCGACCCGGTCGTTCCCCCTCCTCCATCCGCGTCATCCCTTGAGCAGACTGAGGGCCAACTGCGGCCCCTGGTTGGCCTGCGACAGGACGGCGACTCCGGCCTGGGAGAGGACCTGCGAGCGGGCCATCGAGGCCGTCTCTTCGGCCACGTCGACGTCCTTGATGCGACCGTGCGCGGCGGACATGTTCGTGCGCGTCGACTGGAGGTTCGCGACGGTGGACTGGAAGCGGTTGATGGCCGAACCGAAACCCTCGCGAATCGTGCTGAGTGTGCCGATGGCGGCATCGACGGCCGTGATCGTCGCCTGCGCGTTCGCGACCGTGTCGACCTGGGACGTGTTGATGCCGAGCGCGGTCGCCGAGACACCGCCGAAGTTCACGGCCACCTGATCGCTCGCGGTCGTACCGATACCTACCTGGAAGTTCACGGCGGCGGCGGCGCCCGACAGCAGGTTGATGCCGTTGAACTTGGCGACGTTCGAGATGCGATCGACTTCGGCGTTGAGCGCGGCGAACTCCGTCTGCAGGTTCGCCCTGTCGCTCGCCTGGAGCGAACCGTTGGACGATTGGACCGCGAGCTCACGCAGCCGGGAGAGGATCCCGTGCACTTGTCCCGCCGCGCCGTCGGCGGTCTCCGCCATGCTGATGCCGTCGTTCGCGTTCCGCTCGGCCACCATGTAGGACCGGATCTGCGCGTTCATGCTCTCGCTGATACCGAGACCCGCGGCGTCGTCGGAAGCACCGTTGATGCGGTAGCCGCTGGAAAGACGTTGGAACGTGGTCGCTTGCTCCATCTGGGTGCGGGCGAGGTGCCGTTGCGCTTCGAGGGATGAGACGTTGGTGCGGACGTAGACGGACATGGGTTGGCTCCTTGGGTTGGCGGTCGCGGGCTCACTTCCGTGTGCCGCGCACGACCGCGTTCGTCCCTGGAGAACGGACCTTGCCGTCGTCCCTTGAGCACGAATCGCATTTCGTCACCGGTCGGCGGGGTGGGAGAGGAGCACCTCCCACGCCGCCGCCGGTGTACGTCACCGCATGCTTCGCGGACCCGCGGGGCCGGAACGTCAGCCGCGGAGGAGGCTCATCGCGAGCTGGGGCGCCTGGTTCGCCTGGGAGAGGACCGCGACGCCCGCCTGCGACAGCACCTGGGACCGCGCGAGTGCCGCGGTCTCGTCGGCGACGTCGACGTCCTTGATGCGGCTGTGCGCGGCGGAGAGGTTCGTGCGCATCGACTGGAGGTTCGAAACGGTGGACGTGAGCCTGTTGATGGCCGAACCGAAGCCTTCCCGCGTCGTACTCAACGTACCGATGGCGGCGTCGAGGGCCGTGATGGATCCCGTCGCGTTCACGGCGCTGTCCACCGTGGAGGTGTTGATGCCGAGGGTCGTGGTGGTCACGCCGCCGAAGGAGATCGCGACCGTGTCGCTCGCGCTCGTACCGATGCCCACCTGGAAGTTCACGTTGGCCGCGGCACCCGAGAGGAGGCTCTGGCCGTTGAACTTCGTCACGGTGGAAATTCGGTCGATTTCACCGCGAAGGGCGACGAATTCGGTGTTGAGGTTCGTCCGATCGGCGGCCTGGAGCGAACCGTTCGCCGACTGCACGGCGAGCTCGCGAAGTCGCGTGAGAATGCCGCTCATCTGCCCCGCGGCACCGTCCGCGGTCTCCGCCATGCTGATGCCGTCGTTCGCGTTGCGCTCCGCGACCGCGTACGATCGGATCTGCGCGTTCATGCTCTCGGTGATGCCGAGTCCTGCCGCGTCGTCCGCCGCTCCGTTGATCCGGTACCCGCTGGAGAGACGCTGGAACGTCTTCGATTGCTCCATCTGGGTGTTCGAGAGGTGACGCTGGGCTTCGAGGGACGCGACGTTGGTGCGGACGTAGACGCTCATGGCACACGCTCCTTGGGGAGTTCTGCCGGCACCCCTCTGGTGTCGGCATCGAGCACTCGGGCTCGACTCCATGGAACGGCCGCCGCCGGGATGGCTTGAGGCCATTCCGATCCTGGGAACCCGGAAATGCGACCGGGCGTCCGACGAGCGTGGTGGGGAAGTCAGTGCTTCGACGTCATGTGGTCTCTTCGGAGTCGTCGGGCGCGGCCAGGCGCGCCGTGGGGAGCGAAAGGGCGTCGAGGACGGCGGCCCATGTCACGGAATCCGGCGAGGAAAGTCCGGGGACGCTCGCGCGGGACGCTCCGGATCCGTGCGCCGTCGGGGCTCCCGATGCGCGCTCGAGCGCACGAGCGTAGTCCTCCTCCGAAGCCGTGTAGTACCGGGCTTCCTTGAGGGCATGGGCGAATCCGCGCAGGTCCCCGATCGAGGCGGGGCCCAGCGCGCTCCGGAACTGCGTCTGCATGGTCGCGACGTAGTCTTCCGCGCCGCGCGCGAGGCTCGAATAGGCGCGAAAGCCCGAGCGCACCTCGACGCTCCGTCCGTCCACGACCTCGCGCGTCCGCGTGTCCGCGGTCAGGCCTTCGGGACTCACGCCCTTGATGCCGCCGAAGTTGAAGTTGAACATCCGCGAACCGTCGCCCGTCTCGTGGGCAGCGTGGGCGGTGAGGGTCTCCACGATCGCGGCGGATGCCTGGCTTCCGGAAGCGGCCATCGCGTCCCGGATCGCGTCACGGAGCGCGTCCCGGGAGACGGACGTTCGCTCCGCGGGGACGTGGACGACACCGCGTCCTCGCGCCGGAAGCGGAGGGGACTGGGGACGGACGGCGGCGACGCTCATGGAGTTTGCTCCGCGGCCAACTCGGTCAGGTCCTCGAGCAACGTGAGCAGGACGCGTTCCACTTCCCGGTTCCCGAGCAGCGCGATCTGGTCGGCCACGCACAATGCGCCCGACTCGAAGACGTGCGTGTTGGAGCGGGACTTGTGTACCGCCTCGAGGCGCGCCCGGAGCACCGGAATGTTCTCGACGTGCTGCGCGACGGCGTGGGCGCTCGCCGAGGGGTCGTTCAGCGTCGCGAGCAAGGAGTGGACGCTCGACAAGAGGGAGAGGTCCTCCGCCGTCACGTTCGTCCGCTCGACGGGCGTCACCGGGAGGGGTCGCCTGGATTCGCGAGCGTGCATCATTCGACGCCCGCCACTTTGGTCACCGCGGCCCGGTCGATCTCCCGGAACGCGTCGATGGCTCGCTGGAACGCCTCGAAGGAACGCGAGGCCGAGATGAGTTCGTTCATGCCCGACACCGGAGACGCGTTCGAATCATTGAGGGACCCCACGGTGAGCGTCGACTGCACGACGGAAGCGGAACCGGAAGTCGTGGTGGCGGCGAGCAGCGACTCCCCGTCGTGGGACAGTTCGGCCGGAGCGTCGAATCGGACGACCCGGATGCGGCCTTGCACTTCGCCGCCGACCAGGACCGACCCGTCCTGTGCCAACGTGACGGTGCCGGTCGAATCCCCGAGGTCGATCGGCTTTCCGTTCTCGCCCAGGACGCGATGTCCGGAACTGGTCGTCAAGGCACCCGTCCGACCCACGACGAGACTGCCCGCCCGGGTGTATCGCTCCCCGCGGTCGGTCGTCACGGCGAGGTAGTGGCCGTCCTCCAGGGCCACGTCGTGGGTGCGACCGGTCACGCGCACCGGCTGGGGAGTTGCGTCGATCGTCGTCCGATCGACGGAGGAGTACCGGAGTGTCCGGTCGGCGCGCGCCTTTCCGAGCGCCTCGTGGAACACGGGACGGAGCTTCTGGTAACCCTGGGTGCTCGCGTTCGCGAGGTTGGTCGCCGTCGACTCCAACGACGTTTGCTGGGCGACGGCGCCGCTCAGCGCGACGTAAATGCCTCCGTTCATCGTTCATTCCCTCCCGACGGCCGCGCGAATGCGATGGATGGCTTCCGAATGGAGCTGGCAGACGCGCGACTCGGAAACGCCGAGGACGGCACCAATCTCCCGGAGCGTGCACTCCTCCTGGTAGTAGAGGGCGAGGACCTTCTGGAGCCTGTCCGGAAGGCGGGGGATGGCGTCGGTGACCGCACCCACGAGGTCCCTACGCGCGGCTTCGTCGTCCGGGCGCTCGAACGAACCCTCGACGTGCGCGTCGTCGAGATCGACCATCTCCAGACGCGCGAGTCCGGCTTCGGCGATCTTCGCGAGGTCCTCGCGGAGCGCTTCGACCTTCACGCCCAACCGCGCGGCGACTTCCTCCTCTTCGGGAGGACGACCGAGTTCGCGGGTCAACGTCGCGAGCGTCCGACTGATGACGCGAGAGCGTGTCCGCAGATCACGCGCCGTCGGATCGAGGCTCCGGAGGTGGTCGAGGATCGCGCCGCGAACTCGGTACGACGCGTACGCTTCGAATTCCTCGGCGGGCATCGTCGCGCTCGATCGTGCGTAAGCTTCGAGCAGTCCGAGCCACCCGTAGCTCACGAGATCCGGGACGGTGATGTGGGCCGGAACCTTGCGAGCGACCCGCATGGCGATGCGCCTCACGAGCGGCAGGTAGCGTTCGTAGTCCTCCCGCGTGAGCACACGTCGGCCCACCGACCCGGACGATTCGCTGACCTGGTTCATCGGGGCCTCCTCTTGGTGCCGACGTCGTCCGGCACCACGGCCAGCGCGACGGCCTCCGAGGACGCGGCTCCGACGTCGTTCGGGACGGACGGACCGAACGTCACCGCCGCGATCGGGAGCTTCGCCGCGACGCTCGCGTGGACGAGCCCCGCGGGCCGGTCCGTCTCGTCGAGTTTCGTGAGGACGAGGGCCGTGGGCTTCACGGCTTCCGACTCGCGTACCACCCGATCGGCGTCGACGGCGCGGATGGAAGCGGGGGCACAGAGAAGCACGATCCGTTCACGGCCCCTCGGTCGCATGTTCGCCATCTCCTCGCGGAGCGCGTCCCCCGCGGACGAGGAGTGACCTGCCGTGTCCACGAAGACGACGTCGGTCTTCGCACCATCGACCACGGCGCGAAGTTCGGCGGGGCTGTCGGCCCGCTCGAACGAGGCCCCCATGAGCGACGCGAACCGGGCGAGCTGATCGCTCGCGCCCACACGGACGAAGTCGCACGCCACGAGCGTCACGGACATGTCGTGCTCGTGGATGGCCTTTCCGGCCAGCTTCGCGGCCGTCGTCGTCTTGCCGACTCCCGACGGACCTACGAGCGCGATCACCGAACGATTGCCTCTCCCGATGGGGAAGGACGTCGTCGGGACCAGGCTGGCGATGGCCCGGCGGATCGTCGCGACCAACGCACGTGGATCGGACGGAGTGCCACCGTCGAGGCGGGCGATCTCCTTGGAAATCCGGTTCGTCGCGCGTCCTTCGATCCCGATGGCTCCCAGGGCCTCGAGCACGCGACTGCTCTTTCCGGAACGCACTCCGGCACCCAGTTCGAGGACCAGCGATCGCAACGACTCGAGTTCCGTGGAGACGTCCGGCGCCGAACTCGGAGGCGGTGCCGGTGGCGTCGCCGGGCGTGCCGCGTCGCCCGGAGAGTACGAACCTCCGAGCGGAGCGCCGCGAGCTCTTCGGCCTCCGCGGGCCGCGGTTGCGGCGGCGGGTCGTAGGTGATTTCGGCGAACGGACGCAACGACGTCCGGCCGTACGTCGCCGGGGGAGGAGACGGCTCCGTATCGTGTCCGATGGGACCGAAGAACTCGCGGTCCCATCCTGCCGTCGCCGCGATCTCGAACTCGGCGCCGCCGAAGAGACCGGCGATTCCGTCCTTCTTCACGGAACGCGTGGAAACGACGACGACGTCGTCTCCCAGTTCGTCGCGCGCGCGTCCGTGTGCTTCCTCCACGGTCCTGCCTCGGAAAATCTGCGGTGTCATCGTGCACTCCTCAGGGGCTCGTACGGAACGAGAGTCGTCCAATCGTTTGCAAGGGAAGGGCCGGGTCGACCTCGCGGAACGAGACCACGGCGAGCTGGGGCAACTTGCGCTCGAAGATCGCGCGGACGAAGCGCCGGAGGTCCGGCGGGCACAGGAGCGCGGGGGGCGCGGGGATCGCGGCGAACGCTTCGAGACTCGACTCCGCGTCCTCCGTCAGCGACCGGAGGACCTCGGGTGCCGGCGGAGTGCCGTTGCCGGCGGCGATTTGACGCAGGGAATTGCGGAGGGATTCCTCGACTTCGGGGCCGAGCGTCAGCGCCGCGACGCTCCCCTGCGCGGTCTTGAGGCGCGCGCTGATCTGCCCCGAAAGACGCTCGCGCACGAGTTCGGTGAGCTGTTCCGGATCTTTCGTCGTCGGCGCACATTCCGCGACGCTCTCCATGATCGTGCGAAGGTTCCGGATGGATACGTTCTCGCGCACGAGATTCCGCAGCACGCGAACGAGGTCGCCCAGCGGGAGGAGCGTCGGGATCACGTCGTCCACGAGCCGAGGAGCCGACTTCGAGAGCAGATCGAGCAGGTGCTGCGTTTCCTCGCGACCGACGAGCTTGTGCGCGTTCGCGCGGACGACCTCACCGAGGTGCGTCGCAATGATCGTCGCGTGGTCCACGACCGTGTGCCCGAGGGCTTCCGCGATTTCACGGTCCCGGGCGAGGATCCAACGCGCCGGGAGTCCGAACGTCGGGTCCTTGCCGACTTCCCCCTCGAGCGCGGGAACGTCTCCCGTGTTCGACATCGCCAGGACGCGACCGCGGACGCACTGACCGCTGGCCACGTCGACCCCGAGGATGCGGATGCGGTAACCGGCAGGGGAAGCTCCAGATCGTCGCACACGTGGATGGGAGGAACCACGACGCCGAGTTCCTTGGCGAGCTCCAGCCGGAGCGCCGCCACCCTGCCGAGCAGGGTTCCTCCCTGCGCGACGTCGACCGCACCGACGAGGTCGTAACCGACCTCGAGCGTCAGGAGATCGAGCGAAAGGTTCGCGTCGATGTCGTCCGGCTTCGCTTCGAGCGTGGGCGACGGCGATCCCGCCGTCGTCGTCGTCGTCGTCGTCGAAGACGACTTCGCCGAGGACCTCCGGCGGTCGAGGACCAGGAGTGCGAGGGCCAGTACGAGGCACGGAATGGCCGGCATGCCGGGCGTGAGTGCGAGGACGACGAGGATTCCGGCGGTCATCCGGACGGCGGTCGTCTTGCCGAAGAGTTGGGCAGCGAACGCTTTGCCGAGTTGTTCGCCCGTGGCGCTCCGGGTCACGACGACACCCGAAGCCGCGGAGATGAGGAGCGCGGGAAGCTGGGACACGAGGGCGTCTCCCACGCTCAGGACGGAGAACGTCTCGGCGGCTTTTCCGAGGTCCATGCCGCGCGATACGCCCAACACCAATCCGCCGAGCAAGTTGATGGCCGTGATGAGGAGGCCCGCGATGGCGTCGCCGTGGACGAACTTGCTCGCACCGTCCATGGCTCCGTAGAAGTCGGCCTCGCGCTCCAGGTTGCGACGGCGCGTCCGTCCCACGTCCGCCGAAATCGCACCCGACGCCATGTCCGCGTCGATCGCCATCTGTTTGCCGGGCATGGCGTCGAGGGTGAATCGCGCGGCCACTTCCGCGACGCGACCTGCGCCCTTGGTCACGACGACGAAGTTGATGACGACGAGAATCAGGAAGATCACGAGCCCGACGAGGACGTTGCCCTCCACCACGAACCGACCGAACGCCTCGACGACGCTTCCCGCCGCGCCTTGCGATTCGCCACCGTGGAGGAGGATGAGACGCGTCGTCGCGACGTTGAGGCTGAGTCGGAGGAGCGTCGCGACGAGGACGAACGCCGGGAACGCGCTGAATTCCAGTGCGTCCTCGATGAACAGTGCGGTCAAGAAGACCCCGATGGCGAGCGCCAAGGAAAGCGCGAGCAGCACGTCGAGCACGACGGGCGGGATGGGCATCACCATCATCAGGACGATGCCGATGATTCCGAGAGGAACCACGGCGTCCCACATCCGGGCCTTCGTCGCCGGCGTCGCGTTCACGGTCGTCGTCACGGAGACCCATGAAGCAGGGGGCGTGCCGAGACGGAATCAACCGGTTCGCACCGAGGCGACCCGATCGCGGAGGCGGTAGACGAACGCGAGGACCCGCGCGACCGCGGTGAAGTGATCGGGACGGACCGTGTGTCCGATGGGCACGGTCGCGTCGATGGACCGCGCGAGGCGTCGATTCTCCACGATGGGAATGCCGTGACGCCGGGCTTCCCGGCGGATGGCGAGGGCGAAGTCGTCATGCCCTTTCGCGACGACGACGGGGGCGGGGTCCGACTCGGAGTATCGAAGCGCCACCGCCACGTGCGTCGGATTCGTGACGACCACCGCCGATTCCTTGACGTGCCTGAGCGAGCGCTTTTTCAGGAGGGCACGGGCCTTCGATCGCATGCGCTGTTTGACGTGGGGATCGCCGTCCTGCGCCTTGGTCTCGTCGAGGAGTTCCTTCCGCGTCATCCGCATCTCGCGTTCGAGCCGGATCCAGCTGGTGGCGTACTCCACCGCACTGAGAATCGCCGTCGCCCCGAGGGCGGCCACGACCACCCGTACGAGCAGTTCGACGAAGAGGCGTTGGCCCGCGTCGACGGACATCGAGGCCAGCGAGACGAGGTTCGGCAGTTCGAGCATCACGGCGCGATGCACCACGACTCCGACGACGACGACCCGGAGCAGGGCGACCGCGACCTCGCCCGAAGCACGTCGCGGGGAGAAAAGCTCCTTCAGTCGCGAAATGGGATCGAGCCTGTCCAGCTTGAATGCGAACGGATCCTCGGCGAGCTTCATGCGCGATTGGGCGAGTCCCGCGAGGCTCGAAAGGAGGGCGGCGCCGAGTGCCGTCGGAAGCGCGAACGTCGCGAGGGCTCGAACGAACTCCCGCACCGGGGAGTCGAAGTCACCCCGTGACACCGCACCCGCGTCGCCCAGGGTGTGCGCGAAGAACTGGACCATCGTCGTACGGGCGGCGTCGTGGCCCGCCACGAGCACCGCGATGGCCGTCGCCGTCGCCACGACACCGCCGAGGTCCTTCGCTCTCGGGAATCGGCCCTCCCTGCGGAACTTCTCGCGACGTTGGGCGGTCGGTTCGAACTGCTTTTCGCCCTGATCGCCACCGCTCACGGTCGTTTCCTTCCGGAGGAATCAGTGCGGCGTGGCGACGAACGAATCGACGACGGCATCCATCCGGACGTCGAGGGAGAGGAAGTGCGAAATCATGCCTCGCGTCACGGCGTCCAAGGTCGCCAACGACGTCGCGATTCCCACCAGGACGAGCAGCGAGAGTCCGACGTTGAAGATCTGGAGCGAAGGAGCGGCACGCGCCACCATCGCCAACGCCGACTGCACGACGAGATTCACCGCGAGCACCGGAGACCCGAAGCGGACGCCCTCCGCGAACGAATCTCCGAAGGTACGGAACACTCCGACGACCCCCGCCGATGCGCGCGGCGTCGACCCCAGGGGTATGGAATGGAACGACGCCAACACGTGCGCCAAGGCGACGCGGTGCCCACCCACCGAGAGGAGGAGGAGCATCGACACCAGCGTGACGAAGTGGGTGAGGGCCGTCTCCTCGGAGTCGAGGTTCGGATCCAACATGGTCGGTGTCGAGAGGCCGCTGGCCTGGGAGAGCGTGCTCCCGAGGACCTCGCCCGCGACGACGAGCAGGCGAAAGGCGAAGCCCATCGCGACACCGACGCCGAGTTCCAGGGCCGCCGACGCGACGAACCCGGGCAACGACACGGGGAGGGAGCGGGTTTCGGGCGCGAGCGCGACGACGGCGGAAAGCGCGACGACCAAGGTGGTCCGAGCCGTCGGTCCGACCCGTGAACCGGGGAAAGGGGACGTGGCGACGAAGCCCGAGAGCCGCGTCACCGAGAGCGCGAAGAACGCCGCCACCGTCGGCGCTTCCGACGCGAGGGTCATCGCACGACCGTTCCGATCGCTTCGAAACTGTGGCGCGTGTAGGACACGGCCTCGGCGGCGATCGCCGGACCGACGGCCGCGACCACGGCCACGACCGCCATCGCCTTGACGACGAAGCTCACGCTGGCCTCGTTGACCTGGGTCGCGGTCTGCACGATTCCCACGAACACTCCCGCGACGAGCGAGGTGACGAGGATGGGTGAGCAGACGAGGAGAGTCGCCCGGAGGAACGCTCCGGCGAGCGTCATGACGGCGTCCGGTGTCACGCGAAGCTCCGCAGGAGGGAGCCCACGAGGAGATTCCAACCGTCGGCGACGACGAAGAGGACGAGCTTCAGCGGCAAACTGATGCTGCTCGGTGGAACCATCATCATGCCCATCGACATCAGGACGGACGAGACGGCGATGTCGATGACCAGGAACGGCAGGAGCACGAGGACGCCCATCTGGAACGCCGTCGTGAGCTCGCTGACGACGAACGCCGGGACGGCGATCGGCAACGGAACGTCCTCTTCGGTCTTCGGGAACTCCTTCCGCGCGCTGGAATAGAACAGGGCGAGGTCCTGCTCCCGGGTTTGCCGGAGCATGAACGATCGCAGGGGGACGGTCGCTTTCTCGTAGGCCGCCTTCTCGTCGATGCGTCCCTCGGAGTACGGCGTGTACACGTCGTCGAGCAACGTGTGCATCACGGGGGCCATCGTGAAGGCACTGACGAAGAGCGCGAGACCGACGAGCACCTGGTTGGGAGGCGACTGCTGGGTGCCGAGTCCCTGGCGGACGAAGGAAAGGACGACCACGACGCGCGTGAAGGACGACATCGTGAGCACGATCGCCGGCAGGAGCGAAAGGACCGTCAGGACGAGGAGCACCTTGAGTTGGGGTGCGAGTCCGGGGCCCCCGTTCGCCAGCAGATCACCCACTCCCGCGGGAGTCATGCGGGCCGCTTCCGGCGGAGGAGTTCCCGAGCCTGTCGTTCGACCGGAGGTTCCGACGCCGGTCGCAGCGGGGCCCGGGAACGCGCGCGATCGTCGCCGTGATCCACGAGCGAACGGAGTCGGACTTCGAAGGCGTCCGAAGGGGCGGCGCGTGGACTCGACGAAGGAGCGTTCGTCGACCGTCCCGGTTCGTCTCCCTCGGTCGCCGCGCTCTCGACGTCCTCCTCGCCGGGGGACGGGTCGAGCTCCGACAGCAGCCCGATGGCGTTCGGAGTGACACCGACGAGCATCCTCCGTCCCGACGCTTCGACGACCACGAGTTCGCTCCGGAACCCCACGGCGACCCGTGCGGAGATGGCGAGCGGTCGGACGACGAGCGGAGACCCCTTGCTCGTCCTTCGCCGGAGGACGATCGCGACACCGACGACTCCCAGCGCCACGAGCACCAAAACGGCGCGGGAAGGGCCCGAGGAAAAGGTTCCCTGGAGGTTCGGCGCAGGATCCGCGGAGGCGCGCAGGGTCAGGGGATGTCCCCGTTCGCCGTCCGTCTCGGTCCCCGCGTGCGCCGTTCCCGGAGCGAAGAGCGCTCCCGCGAGGGCGAACACCGACAGCATGCGTGCGAAGCGTGTCACGTGTCGTCCTCCTGCGAAGGGGCGACGAATTCGGCGATGCGCACCCCGTACCGGTCGCCGACCACGATCGCTTCCCCACGGCCGAGGAGGCGTCCGTTGACGTAGATGTCGAGCGGTTCGCCCGCGGCCTTCGTGAGGTCCAGCACCTGACCGGGCTTGAGGCGCAGGACGTCGGCGATGCGCATCCTCCGTCGTCCGATCTCGAGGGTGACCTCGACCTCCACGTCCCGGAGGAGTTTGCGGAGTTCGAGCGGCCCCTCGGCGTGGACCTTGCCGTCCGACGTCGGAGGGGATGCGGAAGCAGCGTCGGACTCTTTTGCGATCTCCGGACCGTCCATCGTCGTGCCTTTCACCCGGGGAGCCGTGAGGCGGAGTGTCCCCTGCAGGGAATCGCTTCTTTCAAGCTCCGTGCCGCGGTGGAATCGCGGCGTTTCGTGAGGCCGGTGTCAAGGCCATGGCGATCGGACCTCCGGTCCGACGACGGCGGGTGTCATGCGGCCGACGCCGAACGGACGCGCAGGGCGATGTGACCCGATTCCGTGGTGGGCTCCGCGGTGAGGATTTCGCGATCGCGCACGCGGACGCTGACGACGCCGCCCACGGGAGTTCCGACGACGAACGTGCTCCCGACCGTCATGCGTTCCAGTTCCGACAACGGCATCCGGATGCGACCGAGCTCGGCGACGAGTTCCACTTCGACGGCTTCGACGACGGAGGAAATCCTCGGATCCGAGTCGTCGACCGACGTGTCCTGACCCGCCTGGGCGTCGGTGAGCGCGTCCCTCGGAAACGCGACCAGGACCTTGCCCCCCGATCCTTCCTCGCCGAACTCGAAACTGGCCACGACGACCGTGGCGTCGTCGAGGGAGCGTGCGAGTTCCTTTCCCGAAACGACGAGAGGGATACCTTCGCGCGCGATCCACGTCTCGGAGCACGCGTCGAGTACCCCGGAACCGATTCGCGACATGAACGCGCGCTGCGCGGCACTCAGGCGCGTCCGCGTCGTCGTCGCGACATGCCCCTTGCCGCCGAGGACGCCGTCGATGGTCGCGTCGATGGCTTCGATGTCGAAGATGAACGCGCCGACGTGCGTGGCGCTCCGGACGTTGAACGGCGTGACGTGGGTGGGGCCGTGCAACTCGGCGAACAGGGAGGATTGGGACGTCGAACGGACGCCGGAGAACGTCACCTGGATGCCGCGACGTACGAGACTCGGAATGGCACGCCGAATCGCGGAGGCCAACGCCGGGCCGTGTTCCGCCAGCCGCGCGCACGCCCGCTCTCCGCGGGGCCCTTCCGCGGAGAGCTTGAGGATGGGAGACCCTGCACTCACTGGATGACCATGTCGGTGACGAGGATGCGTTGCGCCTGGGACGCCCCCGCGAGTTTGAGCTTCTCGAGGAGCTCGGCGCGGGTGCGGTCCGTCCGATTCTGGTCGGTCGCCTCTTCGACGGGAATGGATCTCAGGTAGGCGAGTGTCGCGTCCCGGACCCGGGGAACGAGGAGCTTCATGGCGTCCTCCTTCATCGTGGCGTCGAACTCCACGGCGAGCGTCACTTTCATCGCATGCTTCTTCGTGGCGTCTCCGGAGGTCACGATGAAGGGTTCCAGGACCATCGTCGGTCCCGGAGGTTTGGCGGGCTCCGCGTGGGCTTCGGGCACGACGTGTGTCTTCGCGCCCGCCGCGATCTTCGCGCCGGCGAAGGCCGCGGCCGCCGCGAGGACGGCCGGCAGCAATGCGCCAAGGATGGCAGCGCCCTTCCCGCCGCGCGTCGGCAGCGATGCTTCTTCGGGTGTCGACATGGGTGTCCCTCAGCGCTTCAGGTTCGTGACTTCCTGCAGCATCTCGTTCGCCGTGGTGATCGTCTTCGAGTTCGCCTGGAACGAACGTTGGCGTGCGATGAGTTCGACGAACTGGGCGGCGATGTCCACGTTCGACTGTTCGAGCGCACCGGCGACGACGCCGCCGCGGCCACCGGACGCGGCCTCTCCGATGGCGGGTTCACCCGAAGCGGACGTTTCGACCCACATGTTGTGTCCCGTCCGCGCGAGACCGTCGTTCGAACGGAATTTCGCGACGGCGAGCTTGCCGATGTCCACGCGCTGACCGTTCGTGTAGACGCCCGCGACGGTGCCGTCGCTCTCGATCTTCAACTGGGAGAAGTCCCCGGAGGAATAGCCGTCCTGGGACTGTGCGGTGACGTTGCTGGGTGCACCGAACTGGCTCGATCCACCGAAACCGGACCCGCCTTGCGCGATCGTCTTGCCGAAGTCGAGCGCGACGGTCTGTCCCGCCGTGGCTCCGACGAAGTCGACCTGGATGGACCCCGTGGTCGCCTGCAGCGCGCCCGCCGTCGTGAACGTGAGCGTGCCGGTACCCACTTCGGTGGACTGTCCGCCGGTCCCTCCCTGGACTTCGGAGCCGGCCGCGAGTGCGTGGTACTCCCACGTCCCGTTGCCGGTCTTCCGGAAGTGGATGTCGACGTCGTGCGCCGTCCCCAGAGAGTCGTAGGTCCGGATCGTGGTCGAGAAGTTCGAGGTGGTGGAAGGGTTCTGCGGGTCCCAGGCGGCGGTCGGCACGGTGGAGGTGGCGTCGAAGTTGGACGTGACGGAGATCGTCGAGGTGACCTTCGGAGACAGCGCCGCCGTGGGGACGACCATCGGACCGAGGGTCGACTCGAAGGTCCCGTCGCCCTTCGCCGCGTAGCCCTGGAGTGCGAGCCCTTGGGCGCTCACGAGGGTCCCGTCGTTGCGGAGCGTCGATTGGCCCGCCCGCGTGAAGAAGTTCCCCGTCACGCCGTCGACGGTGCCCTGCACGACGAAGAATCCGTCGCCGGACAACGCGATGTCGGTCGCGAGGCCCGTGTTCTGGAGGGAGCCTTGCGCGAAGATTTGCTGACTCCGGGCGAGTCGGACGCCGTTTCCGACGCTGGGTTCTGCACCCACCGCGCCACCGAGCACGTCCTCGAACACGGCCCGGGACTGCTTGAACCCGACGGTGCTCGAATTGGCCACGTTGTCGCCCACGATTCCGAGGGCGTCACCTTCGGCGGAAAGTCCCGATACACCCGAATTCATCGCGTTCATGATGCTCATGCGTCCTTCTTTCCGGGTTCGAGGGCGAACCCACGTACGTTCGGCGGTCGTCAGCGGGAGGTCGGTACGGCCTCCACGGCGACGAGATCGGAAACGGGGGCCGTCGCTCCGGAATCGAGCGTGACCTCCGGGTACCCCTTGTCGAAGCCGACCCGGACGACCGATCCCCTCACGTCCTGCGAGACGGAAATCAGGTCCCCCGCGGCGTTCTTCGCGGACACCTCGAGCGTGTACGAGCCGCGCGGGACCGGTGTTCCGGCGTCGTCCCGTCCGTCCCACGTGACGGGCGTCGCTCCGGCGCCGCGCGGGCCGAGGGACATGGTCCGCACGGCCCGGCCGTTCGCGTCGCGGAGCGTGACCGTGACGTCCGACGCGGGCGCTCCGAGCGTCACGCTGGCGCCGGTCGCGGACACCCCGTCGAACGCGATGGCCCTGCCTCGGACGACGACGTCCTTCCCGACGAGCGCCGTCGCTTCGTTGCTCGCGAGTCCCGTCATCTGGTTCGAGAGCAGGTCGAGCTTCGACGTCTGCTGGATGGCCTGCTCCACCACCGAGAACTGCGAGAGCTGCGAGACGAACTCCGTGCCCTCCATCGGCTTCAGGGGATCCTGGTGGGAGATCTGCGCCACGAGGAGCTTCAGGAAGGCCTCCTTGTCCATCGACGCCGACGAACTCCGTGGTTCGCGGGTCGTGTCGTTCGGAGTCGTCGCGTTCGTACCGATGCCGTCGATTCCCATGGTCCCCCTCAAAGCACGACGCGTACCCGACGAGCGGAGGCGCGGCTCCCGTTCCGTGGCGTCACGGCTTCTCCACGCTCCGAGCCGGAGGAAGCGTGCGACCGCGCTCCGTCGCCCGCGCGCCCGTCGGAACCGCCGTTCCCGGTGCTCGTTCCGGACGCCGTCAGCGCACCGAAGGGCGTCGACGAGGACGGTTCGGGAGTGGTCGACGCGACGGTGACGTGGGTCCTACCGTGGACGGCCTCGAGTTCCCGCACGAGGGCACTCGTGTGCGCGTGGATCAGCGCCGAGGTTTCGGGGCGCTCGACGCCGATTCGCACGTCGAGCTCCCGCGGCTCTTGGCGGGCTTCGACCCGCACGCGTCCGAGGTCGGCGATGGCGACGTCGAGGGTCGTCGTCGAAGGACCCGTCACGACGTTGGCGACGACGGCGTCAGCCACCTGACGCTCCGGAGCCGACGGGACGCGTTCCACGCGCGGCAGGGATTCGGTAGCGGGCGCGTCGTTCGTGGCCTGCGACGGGAGGAAGTCGACGGCACCCTCCCGGACCGGGGCGGGAAGCTCCATGCCGAGGTCGAGCCGCTCGGCATCGCGGAGGTCCCGCGCACCCGCACGTTCCCCTTCCTCCGCGCCCGACGCGACCGGAGCCCCCGCCGCGGCGTCCGGGCCCGCCGTCGACGAGGTCCCTGCCGCGTTCGACCCTGTCACCGATTCGGCCCGTCCCGTCGCGACGCCGGGTGTCCGTGCGTCCGGGCCCGCGAGGATGCGTTCGCCCGCGGACGCCGTCGCGTCCTCGTTCGCGGACGCCGTCGCGTCCTCGTTCGCGGAGTGCGTCGCGGCCGGGGTGGGGGGCGTGGTCGCCGAAGGCGAGGAACCTTCCGACGACCCGTCGCGAAGGGTCACCCGAGCCACGACGTCGTCGACGAGTGCCGACGACGCGATGGCCGACGACGCCGCGTGGCTTCCGTCCGACGCGGGGGCCGTCGCCGGAACGCACCGCGCGTCGGCGCACGGGACGGGAGTCGGCGGCGCTTTCCGGGTCCGCTTGACGGTCGCGCGCCGCTCGTCCCCGAGCTTGCGTTCGAAGTCCCCCGAAGGGCCGGGTCGTTTCCCGTCCTCCTTCGGTCGCGTGGCCCGCTTCCGTCCCGGGTCGGTCGGGACGGGAGACGGACCAGGATCGAGGGGGCCCGGTGCGGGTGTTCCGACGGGCCTCAACCGGATGCCCGGCGTGAGGCGAGTTCGTCGGACTCGGTCCGCTCGCGTCGGGACTCGTGGGTGCGTTCTTCGTCGTTCACCTTGGCGAGGAGAGTCTCGATCTGACGTACGCGCACCCGCGCCCGATCGAGTTCGTGCCGGCGGTCTTCCGATTCGCAGTGCGCCAATTCCTGACGTCGTCGGAACAGCTCGACCTGACACTCGATCGCGCGGAGGATGTCCCGCTGTTCCGCGTACGCTTCGACCGTGTCGGCGTGGTTGGAAGCGACGGAGGACCAATGGGCCCTCTCCTCGTCGATCCGCACGGTCCACAAGGACAGCGCGTTCCGCGCGGCGGTGAGCGCCGCGGCGGCCACCTTCTTCCTGGAGGCGGAGGTCGAGGATCCTGGCGAGTCTTCTCTTCGTGACGTCATCGTGCTGCTCCGAGGGACGCCAGCTGTCGCAAGGTGTCCTGGTAGTCGGCCTTTTGTTCGAGAGATTGGCGGAGGAAGGATTCGATGGCGGGCATGGCTTTCCGCGCGGTGTCGACCCGCGCGTCACTGCCCGGGACGTAGGCGCCGATCTGGATGAGATCGCGCGCATCGGCGTGGGTCGCGAGATGCGACCGGAGCATCGCGGCATGCGAACGGTGTTCCGGCGTCGTGACGTCGTGCGTGAGGCGCGAAATGCCTTCAGGACGTTCGATGGCGGGAAACTGACCGCGATCGGCCAACTCCCGAGAGAGAACCACGTGCCCGTCGAGGATGCCGCGGACCGCGTCGGCGACAGGATCCTGCAAGTCGTCGCCTTCGACGAGCACCGTGTACACCGCCGTGATGCTTCCTCGCCCGCGTGCGTCCCGGGTCGTTCGAGGAGCTGGGGGAGGGCCGCGAACACGGTCGGCGTGTATCCCTTGGTGAGGGGAGGTTCGCCCGCCGCGAGGGAGGCTTCACGGAGCGCCATCGCGTAACGGTCACCGAGTCCATGACGAGCAACACGGACATCCCTCGGTCGCGGAAGTGCTCCGCGATCGCCGTGGCGCGGAGGGCGCCCCGGGCGCGCACGAGGGGGAGGCGTGTCGCTCGTCGCGGCGACGACGACCGATCGTGCGAGGCCGCGCTCCCCGAGCGTTCCGCGGACGAAGTCACCGACCTCACGTCCACGTTCGCCGACGAGCCCGACGACCACCGCGTCCACCTCCGCATGCCGACAGAGCATGCCGAGGAGCGTGCTCTCGCCGACTCCCGTGCCCGCGAAGAGACCCACGCGTTGACCCTTTCCGAGCGGCAGGAGGGCGTCGATGGCCCGGACGGAAGTCGGGAGGGCGTGTGGATGGGGCGACGCGTGAACGGTGCCGGCGGCGGTCGGACGAGGGCACCGACGTCCCGCGTGTCGGGATCCGGTCGACCGTCGAGCGGCCGACCGAACGCGTCGATCACCCGACCGAGGAGGGCCTCTCCGACGCCGACGAGGTTCCCACTCGGCCGCATGAACACCCGCGCATTGCGCTCGACTCCGACGGTCGAACCCAGCGGGGCGGCCAGGATCCTACCCTGACGGAAACCCAGCACTTCGAGCGCCAGGGACCCGGCGGCGGTCTCGACGGACAGCTGACTGCCGACCGCCGCCACGATGCCCGACACTTCCACCACCATGCCCACGACTTCGTGGACGCGTCCTTCGGGAGCGGGCCCGGGTGCCCTTCGGACGCGGTCGACGTAGGAGCTCAGATCGAACATGGTCACCTCACGCCACCTCCGCGACGCCGACGGCTTCCGTCACCGCCGCCAGTCGCGCCTCCGCACCGAGGTCGATGCATCCATGGGCCGTCGTGAGCCGGAGCGCGAAGGGCGCTTCCCCCGGCGCGATGGTGACGACCACGTTCTTGGCGACGTCGTCGAAGGCCCCGCGCGGCACGAGGCTTCCGAGCTCGGGTCCGACCGTCACGAACAGCGTCTCGGACTGCTCGATCGCCGCGAGTCCCTTCCGGACCCACGTGACGACCGTCGTCGGATCGGTGACGAGGACGTCTTCCACCACCCGCTCCGCGACGGCGAGGGCAAGCCGCACGATTTCCGGTTCCGCGCTCCTCCTGGCCTCCTTCAGGGCGGTCACGACGCTCGCGGACAGGGCGACGAGTTCGCGCTCCTTCGCGTCGAGCAGCAACCGCAGCGCTTCCACGCTCTCGCGGAGGGCCCGATTCTCGGCTTCGAGATCCGGCGCGCCGGAATCGGCGATCGATTCCGGCGGCACGTCGTCGGCCGCGATCGCCGTGAACTCCCGAGGCACTCCCGCGGGGACGACGGAGGGGACGTGCGGGACCACGGGTACCGTCGCGGACGACGGCGACGCGGTCGACGCGCGTGAGGCGGGAGGTGGTGCGAGCCACGACGGCAGGGAGCGCGAGAGCGGTTGGTCTTTCATGCGAAGTCCCGGAGTTGGAGCGTCATCCGTCGTTTCGTCCGAGGTCGATGCGCCCTTCGCCCTCGAGGCGGAGTGCCGCTTGGACGATTTCGATTCGTGCGGCCTCGATTTCACTCTTCTTCGGGTTGCCGAGGACTTCGAGATCGTCGCGGATGAGATCTGCCGCGCGCGAAGACAATCCCGAGAACACGGCATTCCGCAGTTCGTCCGAGACGTTCTTGAGGGCCATCGTCAGACGATCCGTCGCCACTTCGCGCAAGAGTTCCCGCATGGCCCGCGCGTCGACGCGCACCAGGTCCTCGAACGTGAACATCGCCTGTTTGATCTGATTGGCGAGGGCGACGTCGTCCGACTCGATGACGGAGAGGATCGATCGCGCGGACGACTGCCCCGACGCGTTGAGGATCTCGGCGGCCTTCGCGATTCCGTCGACGCTCACGGACGTCGAGACCTCCGAGTCCGGCAGCTCCTTCGCCACCGCGCTGGCGATTTCTTCGAGGATGTTCGCCTGGATTTCCGTCATACGACTGACGTGGGCGACGACGGCCGATTGTCGATCGGCGGGCATCGCGCGGAGCACGAGCGCCGCCGCATCCGGTGCCATACGTGCGAGGACCGCGCCGGCGAGTTGAGGCGGTTCTTCGGCGAGAAGGACGGCGACGGCGTCGGGCGGTGCGACCTCCAGCCGGTGGAACGGGCTCGCGACGCCGTCCTCGAACAGGAGCGAAGCGCGTTCTTCTCCGAGCGCCCCCGCCGACAGGCGTCGGAGGTAGGGAAGCCCGCCGCGTGGCACCGCCACGGCGCGTGACGAACGCTCGACGAAGTCCTTCATCGTCTCGTCCAGCGCCCCGGAAGGGACGGCATGCATCGTCGCCGCCACACTGCGGAGTTGACGGAGCGCGGATTCGTCGAGCTCGCGGACGATCGGGGCCGCGATGGCCTCGTCGAGGGACAGGAGAAAGAGCACGGCACGTTCGGGGCCGGTCATCGTCATCGGGGGAGCCATCGAGGGGGTACGGGAGAGGGGAGGAACGTGAGGAGGGAAGGAAGGAGAGGAGGGCGTCGCGTGCGGGAGGACGGTCACGGTGCGGGAGACGTTCCCAACCACGCACGCACGACCAAAGCTGCCGAAGCGGGATCGCGCGACGCCAGGGCCAAGGCTTCGGCGCGGTAATCGAGGACGGGAGTCGACTTCGGATCCAGGGCGCGAACGACGGTGGACTCTCCGCCCGTCAACGCCGGACTTTCCTCGAGGGACTTCGCGAGGAGGGCTGCCGCCTGGCGCGCCTTCCGTCGTCGGTACGATCCGATGCCGACGAGGACGCCGAGGAGGACGGCGCCGACGGCCACCCACGGTCCGTGCTTGCGGGCTTCGAAGCGGAACGGCGCGGCGACCGGTACGGGAGGAACCTCGACGTCCTTGGGAGTCCGGAACTCGAGGGCCTCGACGGTGACGGAATCGCCACGCTTCTCGTCGAACCCGACGGCATTCTTGACCAGCGCCCGAATGCGCTCGATCTCCTCCGGAGAACGCGGTGGGAGACTTCCGTCCGCGTGCGCGTGGTCGAGGACGACCGCGACCGTCACGCGCTTCACGACCCCGGAGGTCGCGACCCGCTTCTCGAAGACGTGATCGACCTCGAAGTTGCGGGTGTGGGATTCGCGCAGCGTCGCACCCGCCTCGGCCTTCTTCGATGCGGCGTCGCCGTTCGGCACGTTCGACTCGGCGCCGGGGACCCCGGCGACGGGCACGTCGGTGGCGTGACGCTCCACGAGGGATTCCTCGCTCCGCATCGTGGACTTCGCGGGGTCGTAGTGGTCCTCCTGACGCTCGACGCGTGCGAGGTCCATCTCCGTCGTGACGCGCACGTCCGCGTGCCCCGGGCCCATGATGCGGTCGAGCATCCCGCGCACGCGTTCCTCGAGAGTCGACTCGAGGGCCCGGTTCTCGTCACGGACGGCTTCGTCGGTCCGTTCGTCCTCGCGTCCCGGAGAGGACTTCTTCGTCTTGTGGAGCTCGACGCCGTCGGTCGTGACGAGCGAGACGTGGTCCGCATCCAGGCCCGGGACCGACGCGGCCGCCAGGTGGACGATTCCCGTGACTTCGGACGGACCGAGCGTCTTGCCCGGACGGAGCTGCACGACGACGGACGCGGACGCGGGTTCGGTCTTCGAGACGAAGACGGAACGCTCGGGAAGGACCAGGTGGACCCGTGCGTGCTGGACCGAGACGAGGGAGCCCACCGTCCGGGCCAGTTCGCCTTCGAGCGCGCGGCGATAGAGCACGCGTTGTTCGAACTCCGTCGCGCCGAGGCGGACCTTGTCGAACGACTCGAATCCGACGGCACCTCCCTGGGGAAGCCCCGCACTCGCCAGTTCGAGACGCAGTTCGTGGACACGGGATTCGGGGACCTCGATGGCGGACCCGTTCTCGAGGAGACGGTAGGGAACCTTGGATTCCTTCAGTTTCGCGACCAGGGACGCCGCATCCTCCCGTTCGAGCGACGCGAAGAGGACGGCGTACGGTTCGTGGGACCCACGGACGACGACGACAGCCACGAGCAGGATCGCGGAAGCGACCGTGGCCACCACGAAGATGCGCATGGCACGGGTCCAACCGTTCCACGTGTCCCGGAGCTTCCGGGACAGCGCGGCCAGATCCGGCGTCGTCGTTCGCGGCGAATCAGACACTCGTCCTCCAGAGTTCGTGGAAGGCGTCCATCAGTTTCGTTCGGACCGAGGCGACGAGCTTCATCGAGATCTCCGCCTCCTTCATCGCAATCATCGTGCCGTGCAGATCGTCCGAGACTCCCTCGGCGACGGAGGCGGCCTTCACGTCCGCTTCCTTCTGCAAGGCGGAGGCGTCTTCGACGGTCCGCACGAGGACGTCCGCGAAAGAAGTCGCGCCGACGTCCGCAGGTCCGCCGGCGACCTCGTTCTTCCTGGAAGCTTCCGCGGGGGCGTGGACCGCGAGACCGGCGCCGTCTTGGATGCGAATCACGGGTCACTGGCCGATCTTGAGCGCCGCACGCGCCATGGACTTGATGGTTTCGATGGAGGTGACCCCTGCCTCGTACGCGCGCGAGGCCGTCATCAGATTGACCATCTCGGTCACGACGTTGACGTTCGGATAGACGACGTACCCTTTCGCGTCCGCGTCGGGGTGTCCCGGTTCGTACACGGACGCACCCGGTCGGGGGTCTTCGCGGACCCCGGTCATGGCCACCGACGACACGTTCCTGAGGATCGGATCGAACGAGTCGCCACCGACACGGGTGGACCGGAAGGTCGGATCGAGTCGCTTGTACGGCGTACCCTCGGCCGTCCGGGTCGTCTTCGCGTTGGCGAGATTGCTCGCCACGACGTTCATGCGGCTTCGTTCCGCGGAAAGGCCCGAAGCCGCCACTTCCATGGCGGTGAAGACGCCGGCGATCTTGGTGGTCGGTTTCATACGGACCGTCCGTCGTTCGCCGCCCAGACGAGGGTCGACAGTTCGTGGGACGTGAGGTTCGCCACGGCGTCGTAGCGGACGTTGTTCGCCGCGAGCTTCACGGCTTCCCGGTCCAGATCGACCGAGTTTCCGTCGAGACTTCGTCCCTTCTCCACGTCGTCGATGACCCGGAAGGGGCTCGCCGTTCCCGCACCCTTCGACCCGCCGAGATGACGCGCGTCGGTCGTGGCGAGGGCCTTCGACGCCTCGCCCGGGGAAAGTCTCTCGAGATCGACGGGCGAATATCCCGGAGTCTCCATGTTCGCGAGGTTGGAGGTGAGCAGGGCGTGACGAGACGCGTGGTAGTCGAGCGACACGTGCAAGCGTTCGATCGTGGGCGTGATCCGTGACATGAGGCCTCCTCGGCGTCGTCCGCGGATCCGGACGACGTCCGTGGTCCGCGAGCGAGCACCCTTTCGCTCCGGTCTTCCACGACCCATGCCAACCGTGACGGGTGACATGGTGCGAGCCGCCGTCGCGCGACGGTGGAACGCTCGTTGCAAAAGCGTCCGGACGGAGGCGCGAGATGATCAAGCTCACTCGTCTGAACAACCACATGGTCGCCATCAACCCGGATCACATCGCGTGGGCGGATTCGAATCCCGACACGACGCTCTGCCTCGCGGGCGGCGACAAGATCCTCGTGCGCGAGTCCCTCGACGAACTCATCGCGCTCGTCCTCGACTACCGGCGATCGATCCGGGCCGCCGAGCTTCCGGGGCGTCCGGAGGATTCGGTGAGCGAGCTCGCGGCGATTCCGTTCCCGAGACCGAGCCAGGTTCCTTCCCGTCGATCGTCCTTCCCCCGAGGAGAGCGCTGACATGAATCCGGGGCCCATTCTCGGTATCGCCGTCGCACTCCTCGCGATCCTCGTCGGGAACACACTCGAAGGCGGGCACATCGCTTCCATCGTCGGAGGTCCCGCCGCACTCATCGTGCTCGGTGGCACCATCGGCGCCGTCATGGTCCAGTATCCTCTCGGTACCATCGGCGCCGCCGTGAAGGCGGCGGCGGCGACCTTCAAACCGCCTGCGACCCAGCTCGAGAAGGTGCTCGAGGAAATCGTCGACTACGCGAACAAGGCTCGCCGCGACGGAATTCTCGCTCTCGAGAAAGTGGCTCCCTCCGCCTCCGACCCGTTCCTGGCCAAGGCACTGATGATGGCCGTGGACGGCGCCGACTCGAACACCCTCCGGGACACGATGGAGGTGACGATCACGCAGCGTGAGGAGCACGGGGAAGACGGTGCCAAGGTGTTCGAGGCCGCGGGCGGGTACTGCCCGACGATCGGGATCATCGGCGCCGTCCTCGGACTGATCCACGTCATGAGCAACCTGTCGGACATCGCGGCCGTCGGATCCGGGATCGCGGCCGCGTTCGTCGCGACGATTTACGGCGTGGCCGCGGCGAACATCGTGTTCCTGCCGCTCGGAGGTCGCATCAAACTCGCCGTACGCGACGAGGTGCACGCGAAGACGATGATGCTCGTCGGGGTCCTCGCCATCCAGGAAGGCATGAACCCGAAGATCATCCGCGATCGTCTCTCCGAGTTCGTCGCCGGTCACGCCCCGAAGAAGGGTGGCGCGGTCGGGCAAGCCGCCAGTGCGACCGGTTGATCTGCCTCCCTTCCGAGCACCGAGCCCGACATGCGGAAGAAGAAACATCCCGAGCACGTCAACCACGAACGCTGGTTGATCAGCTACGCCGACTTCATCACGCTCCTGTTCGCCTTCTTCGTCGTCATGTTCGCCGTGTCGCAGGTCGACACGAAGAAGATGGGGCGATTCACGGAATCGTTCTCCCAGGCCGTCGGCGTCGAGCCGTTCACCGATTCCGGCAAGGGGATCCTTCCTTCGGCGGGCGGCAAGGAAGCCGAGGAACGGGATTCGGACGGGCATCCTCCGCGAATTCCCTCCGAACTCGAGAGCTTCCAAGGCGCGCTCGGGGCGCGGGCGAAGGCCTCACCCGAGCTGGACGCGCTGCAGATCGTCGCGGTCGGCAACGAAGTCGTCCTCCGCATGCCGGTGGGCGTCATCTTCGACAACGGGAGCGACTCCGTGAAGAAGACGGCCTCTCCCGCGCTCCAGGTGATCGCCGACGAGATTCGCGACCGCCCGCTCGATCTCCGCGTCGAAGGCCACACCGACGATCGCCCCATCGCGACGACGCGCTTCCGTTCGAATTGGGACCTGTCGACGGGCCGCGCCACGGCGGTGGTGCTCGAGTTCGCACGCATGGGGATCGCTCCCGCGCGACTCGCGGCGGCGGGATACGGGGAGTTCCACCCACTTTCCCCGAACGACACGGCGGAGGGCCGCGCGAAGAACCGTCGCGTCGACGTCGTCGTTCGACTCGCCTCACGTCCGCTGGTCGGAGAAGGAGCCGCGAAACCATGAGACGAACTCGTATCCCTCTGCTCGTCGCCGCGATGGCGTCGACGTCCGCGCACGCCCACGGCCAGACGATGCACTACGGTGCCCTCGCCGACGTCGCGTCCGGGGTCGAAGGTGGAGCGAGTCGCGTCGCCCTCCGTCGCGCGCGAACGACGCTCCGCTTCGGTGCGGACGCGTTCCTCGACGAGAGCCCGAAGGACGTGTTCTCCGTCGCGGGAATCGTCGAAGTCGAACCCCGCGCCGCGGTCGGCCTCGAAGTTCGCTATCGACGCCTGTTCGGGGAACGCTTCTCCGCGAGCGCCGGGCTCACCTCGATCCTCGCACCGTCCTCGATTTACGGCGGGACGGTCGATTTCGTCGTGACGTTTCCGTGGTCGAAGTCCCTGAACGTCACCGTCGGTCCCACGGTCAATGCGTTCCCGCTGGGAGCGGACCTGCCCGACGGAACCATCCTCTGGCAAGCGTTCGCGCGGGTGGGTTTGCGTGCGAACCTCTGAACGCCTCCGTACGGCCTTCGCTTGCGCGATCGGAGCGACGGCCCTCCTCTTCCTCTCCGCCACGTCCTCCTGCGGGGACGGGCGATGTCTCCGCTACTCGGACTGTGCGTCGGACGAAGTGTGCTCCGAGGGATCGTGTGTCGCCACGGACACCCCGGTATCCTCTCCGGGGGACGCCGGCACGGAGTGACGCCGCCGACGAGCCCGAGGTCGACCTCAAGTTCGGGGCCGACGGGACGTTCACCTTGTCGATGAACACGCTCATCCCTTCGCCGATCCTGGAGACGCCGGGGGAATCCACGTCGGAAGCGGCTCCTCGTCCGCCTCGACGCCCGCGAACCAAGCGGGCGACGAGGTCGACGGAGCCCACCTCGGTGCGTCGCTTGAAGCGCAAGGTCGACGACGTTCGTCGGTTGCTCGAGCAGGTCGAACGGGAGGGAACCTACCGCGACGCGGGCTACGAGTCGTTCGACCGTTTCGCGGACGACGTCACGCGTTGGAACGCGTCGGTGGACGGAGGTTCCGACGTGCCCTCCGCGGCTTCCGGTCCGCCCGAGACCGGCGGCGCGCTGTTCGGTTGGTCCTCCTCGCCGGAACCCGCCCCCACGCCATCCCTCGCCGATCGCGTCGAGGAGATTCCGACCTCGCTCCTCCCGGAATCGCGGGCGCCCGTTCCCACCCCGCGTGTGCGGACGGACGTGGACGAGGTGCCGGCCGGGCTCGAGCCCCGTGCCGCGAAGGGGGACTTCGGTCGACTCGTCGTCGTGGCCATCGTGGCCTCGCTGGCGTCGTTCGCAGGGGCGAACGTGGACCGATTCTTTCCTCGCCACGGGGCGGAGGAAGCGGGGCATTCGCGGGCGACCACGGAGCCTGCGTCCACGAGCGCACCCGAACGGGCCCACGGTCCCGCCGCGCACGACGCGGTGCCGTCAGCGACCGCGGAGTCCACGTCCTCGACGGAGGCGGCACCCGTCGTCGTCCGTCACGGCGACGCCGACGTCGCGGGAGCTACGACGAACCCTCGTCAGAAAGCCGTCGAAGTCATGTTGACGCTTCCCGGAAAAGCCCACGAAGCGGAATCCCATCCCACGACCGCCTCGAAGGCCCCGCCGAACGGTCCCACGCGGTCCCAGCACCACGGGGCCGGACCGCACTGACGCCCCGGGCATGGCGGGGGCGGCCGTCCGGACGCGACCGCCGCCGACCCGCGACGTTCCGGGACGAAGTCACCGTTCGATGGCGGAGATCTCGAGCAAGCGCTTGGTCACGGCGATGTTCCGCTCGTAGGCCGCCTGCGCTTCGACGAGCGCCGAATAGGCTTCGGCGGGGTCCGACTCCACCTCCGAAGCGCGCGCGCGTGACAACGCGACCTTCGTGCTCCCGAGTGCGTCCGCGGCGGAAGTCAGTCTTCCGGCCTGGGTTCCGACGGTGATCCGTGAGGAGACGATCTGGGCATGATCCGACTCGAGGTTGCCCAGCGAGGTCCGGATGGCCGAAACGTCGTCGGTGTCGAGCGCCGTGGCGAGCGCGTCGAGATCCGCGAAGACGTCCCGTCCCCCCGTCGCCGTGAACGCGCGTGCTCCGCTCGCGTTCCCGATCACGAACACTCCGTCCGCGATTTCCACGCGCGCGACGTCGTCGTTCCCCGTGAAGGCGCCGGACGTCGCGAAAGGGGCGGTCGTCGTGTTCGACCCGGAGAAGACGTATCCCGAAGGGCCACGTGTGTTCGCGATACCGACCAGGGCCGCCTTGTGGGATCGGATTTCGGCCGCGGCGGACTTCCTCGTCGCCGCGTCCACCGATCCGCTCGACATGCGGGTCGCGAGCTCCCGCGCCGACACGAGCACGTCCGACGCACTCGCGAGTGCGCCTTCGGCGAGTTGCAGCATGTCTCCCGCCCGCGTCGCGGACGTCGCCCGGGAGTCGATCCTGCCGAGCCGATCGTCCATCCGCATCTTCGCCGCGAACGCCGCGGGATCGTCGGAGGGCGCCCCGACGCGGAGCCCGGAAGACGCCACGCGTGCCCTTCGTTGGAGTGCCTCGGCGGCGTCCGCCTGGGCGTCACGAGCGAAGGAGGATCGGATCGATTCGGTCACGCGCATGGCTTCAGAACTCCTGGAGCAGGCCCTGGAGGAGCTCGTCGGCCGCGCGGAGGACGCGGGTCGAAGCCTCGAAGGCACGTTGGAACTTCGTGAGATTCACCGTCTCTTCGTCCAGCGAAACGCCGCTCGACGCTTCGTGCACGCGGGCCGCCTGCTCGGACGTCGCGGTGCGCATGGCGGCGTCGGAATCCGCGTCCCGCTTGGAGATGCCGACGATCGTCACGAGGTTCACCAGGCTTTCGAGCGGGCCGTCTCCCGAGGGGAGGGTGACGTTCGCGAGCGCGAACGCGTTGTCGCCTCCTCCCGGGACGCTCGCGGCCGAGGTCGACAGCGCGAGGCGATCGGGGCGATCGACCAGTGCCGGATCGAGGGCCATCGCGTAGGCCGCTCCGGCGCCGGTCACGGCGGTGAACAGGTTCCGTCCCGAACTTCCATCCGTCGCGAATCCTACGGTGTGTACCGCGTTGACCGCGGACGCGAACTGCTCGGCGAACAGATCGAGATCCTTCCGGGCACCGCTCAACGTGACGTCCCGCGCCCTCTTGAGTCCTCCCAGCGTTCCCCCCTGGAGTGTGGTCGTGAGATCCAGGGTCGTACCGTTCGGACGACGCGCCACGAACGTCATCGCTCCCGTCGGATCCTGAGCGACCGTGAATCCCACCGAAGCGTCCCCTTCGACGAGGGCCACGCCTCCCGCGAAGACGGTGACCGAACCGCGGGCGTCCTCCAGGGCCGTTCCACCGACGGCCTCCGCGACCGAGCGCAGCGTCCGATCCCGTTCGTCGCGCAGGTCGGACGCGTCGTTCCCGGCTCCGGTGGCTTCGGCGATTCGGCGGTTCAGCGTCGCGATCGTCGCGAGCCGTCCTTCGAGGTCCTGCGCCACACCGACCGCCTTCGTGAACGTGTCGTCCGAAGCTCGAGCGAGTCCCGCGGCGGTCGTCGACACGGACGTGGCGAGCGCTGCTGCGTCCGAGAGCGCCACGCTCCGGAGGGACGGATTGGACGCGTCGGCACCGAGAGCGCGCATCGACGCCTCGAACGCGGCGAGCCGTTCGGCGATGCTTCCGGTCTCCGGTGCGAGGACACCTTCGACCGCGTCGAGCGCCGACGAGCGTGCGAACGCTTCGCTCTTCTGACCGGATTCTCCGAGAAGTCGTCCGAAGGTGAATCGATCGAAGTGCCGCGCGACGCCGGCCACGTGCACGCCGCCGGTCGTTCCGGGGCGAGTCTCGAACACGGCGGTCTTCCGCACGTATCCTGCCACGTTCGCTTGCGTCACGTTCTGACCCGTGACCAGGAGCGCCGCGCCGTGTGCCTCCAGTCCGTCGCGCGCGATTCCGAGGAGCGAAAAGAGACCCGACATGTCAACCTCGTACGGCGAGACGTGGGCCTCTTCGACCGCCGTGTCCCGTGGCTTGGAGGGCGTGCGTGACGTCCTCGAGGATGTCCCGCCCGTGGGCGAGGAGTACGGCGTTCCTCCGGAGCTCGAGCACGAGGTCCCGGAGGACCGGCGCGAACGTGGGGTCGTCCTTCGTCGACGCCACCAGCGCCGCGAAGAGCGACTCCTTCTCCTCCGCGATGGCGAAAAGCGACGACGCATCCATCGCCGCGATGGCGCGGCGCTCCCTGCCGAACGCGTCCCGGAGGAGGGCGACGTTTTCGTCGCGCGTCATGTCTCCGGACCCACGATGCGCGTCGCGACGAGGCCCGCGTCGAGCTCGAGTTCGCCGCGGTCCAAGGCGTTCCGGAGCGCGTCGACCTTCGCGGCATCGAAGCGTTCGAGTTCGCCGGAGCGCGCCAACGCGGTGGCCTCCTTCGAGAGCGACACGCGACCACCTCGCGCCGCCGACGGACCGCGCGCTTGGGGACCCGACGTCGCGCCGGTCTGTCCCGACACGATGCCGGCGCCGACCGACTTCACGCGTTCTGTTGCGTCGATGCCTTTTCCAACGGATTCACGGATTTTCATGGCGGCCTCGCGATTGTCTACGGGGTCATGGGGTCGGAACGGACGATTCGTCGGAAACTTGAGGAAGGTCATTCTCCGGGCGTGTCGGTGCGTGCGCGGGCACGCGGGAGGTCCGAAGAAGCGTCGACTCGAGGGATTTCGCCAGACCGAGTCCGCCGGCGGCTTCGATCCCGTCCGCCAGCGCTGCGATGGCGGTCGTTCCGTGCCCTTCGTCCGACTTCGGACCGGCGACCTTGCACGACGTGAGGAGTTGTCGGAGGAGGACTCCTTCGAATTCCCGCGCGACGGAGGCGAGCTGGGACACTGCAGGAGGCGTGCCGGTCGAGGCAGGGGAAGCGGCTCTTCGAACCGAAGGAACCTGGGACGAGAACACACCCGTGGACGGTCTCACGAAGACGCTCATTGATCACGACCTCCGCTTCCAGCGCGCCTGCCGAGCGGAGGGCTTGGAAGACGCTGCTCAGTTCACGTGGCGCGAGACCCAGGGTCCCGAGGAGAGCCGCCACGTCGGCCAACGTGGTGGCTCCACCGAGGTACCGAATTTTCTTGTCCCCCTCGTTCGTGCCCAACTCCGACCGCGGGACGACGACCGTCGAACCCACGGCGCGACCGAGGAGAGGACCGGCGTTCGGCTGGGATACTTCGGGTCGCTCCTTCACGGTGATCGTCAAGTTGCCGTGCACGAGGGCCACCGGTGCGACGCGGATGTCTCCGCCCGCGACGATCGTACCGGTGCGTTCGCTCACGACCACACGCGCACGTCGCACCACGCTCACCTGGATGTCCTCGAGAAGGGCGATGAGCTCCACGTTCCGGTTCGTGTAGTCCGCAGGTACCTTGACCACCACCGCACCTCCGTCGACCGCACGGGCCGAACCCGTCCCGAGTTTCTCGTCGATGGCGGACGCGGTGCGCGCCGCCACCGAGAATCCGGGAGTACGAAGGTCCAGAGTGACGAAGCCACCGCTCACGACCTCGGCGGGCACCTCCCGTTCGACGATCGCTCCCTCCGGAATTCGCCCGGTGGTCGTCGCACCGGCGCGGATGGAGCTCCCCGAGGCCCCGCGCGCCTCGAAGCCACCCGTGACGACGTTTCCCTGCGCGACGGCATAGGTCGTCTGGTCCGAACCTTTGAGCATCGCCTGGACCAAGGTGCCTCCCGCGAGGGAGCGTGCATTGCCGAGCGAACTCACGGTCACGTCCACCTTCGTTCCGGGCTTGGAGAACGCGGGGAGCGTGGCGGTGACGATGACCGCCGCCACGTTCCGCAGTCGGAGTTGACGACCTTCCACTTGGATTCCGAGTCGACGCACCAAGGAAAGCGTGGACTGCCCCGCGAACGGGACGGACACGTCGTCGCCCGTGCCGGCCAGCCCCGAGACGAGTCCGTAACCGACCAGTTGGTTTTCCCGCGCGCCGGCGACGTCCGCGATGTCGCGAATGGCCTCCGCGCGGGCGGGGTTGCTCCAGATCCAGGTCACGACGAGCGTCCAGAGTCCGAATGCTCGGAGCCACGCGGGAGCGCGACGTCGACGGCATCCGACATTCGATGGGAGACGGAGGAGGCGATCCATGACGACGTCCTTCAGAACGGATTGAGGGCGTCGAGCACGCGCGCTCCCCAACCCTTCCTTTGTTGTTCGGCGAGATCGCCTTTGCCGGTGAACTCGATCTGCGCGTCGGCGATGCGCGACGACGCGACGGCGTTGTCCGGGCCGATGTCGGCGGTCCGAGCCAGGCCCGAAAGGTAGAGGTGGTACTCCTCGTTGTTGATGAGGACGACCTTCGTGCCCTCGAGGAAGAGATCGCCGTTCGGCATCTCGCGTACGACGCGCACCGCGATGCTCCCGGAGAGCTGCCCCTTGCGTCGGGTCGCGCCGTCCCCTTTGAACGACGACTGGGACGCGTAGTCGAACAGTTTCTGTGGATCGAAGTCGGGGTAGGCCTTCTTGATCGCCGGAACGACGCCCATCAACGCGGTCATGCCCGACTGTCCGGACGAGTCGCGGGTCAGGTTCGTCGACGATCCTCCTTCCGCGTCGGCCGACTCGTCGATGCGCACGACCACGAAGTCGCCCACACGGACGGCACGGGTGTCTTCGAGCCATCCGCCGACGGCTTCGCTGTAGAGCGCACCCCGCTGGCGTCGCGCGAGGGCATCCCTCTGGGCGTACTGCCCGGTCTCGTACGCGCGATGTCGCGCGGGAGACGTGACGTGATTCGGCCCGCACCCGGCGCCGAACCCCGACATCGACACGACGAGAAGGGACGCGATTGCGCGCGGACTCATGGCTCCACGGTCCCGCGTTCCCGCGAATCGACCCGGATGCGGACGGCCTTTCCCGAAGGCCGCAGCGTCGCCGGTACGACGTCCCCGACCTCCGCGTCCTGCGAGACCACGGCCGAGGTGACGATCTCGACGTCCCCCCGTCGCAGGGTGACGGTGAGGACGCGTCCTCGCGGGACCGCCGCCAAGGCTCCCTCCCGGCTCACGTCCACGCCGAGTGTCACCGGGATTTTCGCGAGGTCTTCGCCACCCCGGACGAAGCGCAGCATCGCGACCACGGAGGACGCACCGACGCGTTTCGGGAGCCGCGGCACGTCGAGGGTCACGTCGTCGCGTCCCGCCGGAATCCGGACGGAACGTGGACCTCGCACCCACGTGAGACGGACCCCCTTCCTGGTGGCGTCGTCGAAGGCTTTCCGCGCGAGGGACTCGAGGGCGTCGCCTCCCACGACTTCGACCTTGCGAACGATTCGCAGCGGTGCCTTCGGAAGTCGAAGACCCGTCGTCGGTGCGCCAGGGATGGCGTTCCGAATGTCGTCCGGCGAAAGGAGCCTGGACCCGTCCAAGGCGGGTGACGGGCCGAGGTCGACTTGAGACCAGGCAGCGGGAACGTCCACGACGTTTCCAAGACGCACGCGATCGCCTTCGACGGCAACCGTCCGCACGGCTTCCGTGCCGCCCACGAGGGAGACGATGGAGACGAGTGCGAGCCCGAGAGCGAAGGCGCATCCTGCCGACGCACGCATCATCGAACCTGCGTCGCATTCCGGAGCATCTCGTCCGCCGTCGAGATCACCTTCGAATTCACCTCGTACGCGCGTTGGGTGCGGATGAGCGACACCATCTCGTTCACGACGTCGACGTTCGACCCCTCGAGCGCTCCCTGCAGGAACGTTCCGCGTCCTTCCGTACCGGCCGCGCCCGTGATGGCGTCCCCGGCTGCGGCGGTCGGTTCGTACAGGTTGTGGCCGATGGCTCCGAGACCGCCCGGATTCGGAAACGTCGCGAGCTGCAACTGACCGAGGGACACCGGGACGGGTTGGCCTGGTTGTGTCGCGCTCACCGTTCCGTCCGAGGCGATGACCACCTTCGTCGCGTCGGTGGGGACGCTGATCGGTGGTTCGAGGGGAAGTCCGTCGCTCGTGACGAGGCGACCTTGAGAGTCGAGCTTCAGTGTGCCGGACCGCGTGTACGCGGGCTCACCGGACGGACGAAGCACCGTCAAGAATCCCTGACCTTCGATCGCGACGTCGAGCGGATTGCCCGTCTGTTGCACGGCGCCCTGCGCGAACGACCGTGCGGTCGCTACGACTCGAGATCCCGCGCCGACCTGCACGCCCGTGGGCGCCACCGTCCCCGCACCGACGGCGCCGGCGTTGCGCAGGTTCTGGTAGAGGAGATCCTCGAACTCGGCGTCCTGGCGCTTGAAGCCGCTCGTGTTCGCGTTCGCGAGGTTGTTCGCGATCGTGTCGAGCTTCGTTTCTTGAGCGGCCATTCCACTCGCGGCGACTTGAAGGGATCGGAACATGACCGAGTCCACTGCGAGTTCGATGCCACGCGGGGTCCTTCGACTTCGTCGCGCGCTCTCGTCGAAGTGCGCCCTCGGACGCGTCGAACCCTTGGCGCTGCGTCGTCGGAATCGTCATCCGCATGACGACGGTCAACGTCGTGACGCGTCCGGCGTTTCGAGGTCAAACGTGAATCGTTCGAGGTCAACTCCACCCCATCCGGAATGTGTGGCGTTTTTGATCGCTGTGGCGAATTTGCGTTCGGCGGGGCGCAAAATTCGAGGTCATCCCACACCCAGACCCGACGTAGGCGGATGCGGCGCAAATATTGCGGGCAGAAGAATATTGTGCGCAGTCATCCGTCATGTATTGGATATAAAACAACAAAATCGTCTGCATGGGCTGCGCGCAGAAGGGGGCTTGCGAGTGGCGCAAGAGTTGCTTTGGCGCCCATGCGTCGTGGCTGCCTGACTCCCTCAAGAGGGTGGGCCGCAACCCCTTCCGACCCCGGTGGCAAGGAAGGACGACGGCGACGAGTTCCGAGGTTCGCTTCGAGACGCGCCGCGGAAGTGGAAGCGACCGTTGGAGGAGACGCCCACGATGGAAACGAGGAGCGGGAGTGCGCTGGCGTGGCGCAACTCCCTGGCCGATACGTCCCGAACGGAGTCGATGTCCCATGCGACCAGGAATGGTTCAAGCGATGCTGCTGGCGGAGGAGTTGGAGATACGGTCCCGGGAGTCCGAGACGCGGTTCCTCCGACGGAACGTCGGAACACCTTGCGGCCGACGAGCCGCGGCAAAATTGTCGGAGACCATCACTCGATTCGGGAAGTTCTTTCGACACTCGATCGTGTCGCGAATTCGAGCTGCACGGTCCTCGTTACCGGAGAAAGTGGCACCGGAAAGGAGCTCATCGTCGCCGCTCTCCACGACGCCAGTCCGAGGAAAGCTCGCAACCTCGTCACGGTGAATTGCGGCGCGATTCCCTCCGAGCTGCTCGAGAGTGAACTCTTCGGTCACACGCGAGGCGCGTTCACCGGAGCGCACGCCGCACGGAAGGGATTCGTCGCCATGGCCGAGGGCGGAACGCTCTTCTTGGACGAGGTGGGGGAACTTCCGCTCCTCGAGCAGGTCAAGCTCTTGCGGCTCTTGCAGAACCGGGAGTACACGCCCGTCGGCGAATCTCGACCGGTGACCTGCGACGTCCGGATCGTCGCGGCGACGAACCGCGATCTCGAAAGCGAAGTCGCCGCGGGTCGCTTCCGCGAGGATCTCTATTACCGCTTGAACGTGATCCATGTCCATCTGCCGGCCCTCCGCGAACGACCGGGGGACACGGAATTGCTGGCTGCCCATTTCCTACGGGTTTGCGCGGAGCGATCGGGACGTCACGACGTGAATCGCATCAGCGACGCGGCGTTGTCCGCCATCGTCCATGACGACTGGTCCGGGAACGTCCGAGCGCTCGAGAACACCATCGAACGGGCCGTCCTGATGGCGCGGTCGTCGACCGTCGAAGTGGAGGACCTTCCGCCCCGGTTCCGTACGCCGAAGGCTCGAACGGAACTGCCCCCCCGACCGATGGACGTCGCGTCCGTCCCGGAAACCGTCGTTCCTCGTATTCCGGACGCGCCGCTTCCCGACGTCGGTTTCGACCTCTTCGCAGCGGTCGAACTCTACGAAAACACGATGATTCGGCAGGCTCTTGCCCGCACCGGCGGCAACAAGAATCGTGCAGCCCGGCTCCTCAACGTGAATCGGACGACACTCGTGGAGATGATCAAGAGGAAGAAACTCGGCTGATTGCCGCGCACGACCCGGACTCCTGGCGGGGCCGTCGACCGAGTCGCGCGGCCGAGTCCGCCGGTCGCGAGCACCGATTCGAGGAACGTCTCTGGTGCGATCGATGACGATCGGTTAGACGCCTCGGATCGTGGAGACCGAGGTGGACCGAGATCCGACGGACGATGGCGTCACGCCCGACGCGAAGCCGCACCTGCGCCCCGAAGCTGGCCCCTTCGAACGTCGATTCGGACACCCGCCTGGTCTGGCCGTCCTCTTCATGGCCGAGATGTGGGAACGCATGTCGTACTACGGCATGCGGGCGCTCCTCGTCCTCTACATGACGGACTTCCTCTTCGCGACCCAAAGGACGACCTACTCGGGCGGCGCGAAGATCACCGTCGCCGGGGATCCCCACGCCGTCGTCGGTCTCGACACCGTGCGCGTCGTCCTCGAGCGGGTGTTCGGCGTGCTGACGAACGACGGCCTCGCGTCGCAGATCTACGGTCTCTACACGGGTTTCGTGTATCTTACACCGATTCTGGGCGGCATCCTCGCCGATCGCTACTTCGGCCAGCGGAAGACCGTGGTCGTCGGCGGCGCCATCATGGTGGTCGGGCAGTTCGTCCTGATGGTGGACCGGCTCTTCTTCCTCGGCCTCTTGATCCTCATCCTCGGCAACGGCCTCTTCAAGCCGAACGTCTCGACGCAGGTCGGTGACCTCTACCCCGAAGGCGATCCGCGGAAGGATCGCGCGTACTCCGTTTACTACGTCGGCATCAACGTCGGCGCGGCGTTGGGGGCCCTCGTGTGCGGCGGCATCGGGCAGACCTACGGCTGGGGGTACGGCTTCGCGTCGGCCGGTGTCGGCATGATCCTCGGCCTCGTGCAGTATTGGCACGGTCAGAAGTACCTCGCGCCCCAGGCGCCCATCGTCCGCAAGAAGGACGGCGTGAAGGTCCCCGTCGCGAAGGAGCCCGGCGAGAAGGGGCGCATCGTCGCTCTCCTCGTCCTCTGCGCGCTCAACATCGTCTTCTGGGGAGTCTACGAACAGCAGGGCAACACCATGCAGCTCTGGGCCGACCGCAATACGAATTGGCCCACGCTCTTCGGGTGGACGATGCCTTCCACGTTCTTCCAGGCGTTCAACCCGCTCATCATCTTCACGGCGACGCCGCTCCTCACGGCGCTCTGGGCGTGGCAGGCGAAGCGGAAGAGCGAGCCGTCGAGCATCACGAAGATGGCCATCGGCTGCGTGATCCTCGGGGCCTCGTTCCTCGTGATGATCGCCGGCGCACGCCTCATCGGCGACGCCCCCGACGCCAAGGGCAGCCTCTTCTGGCCGTTCACGTGCACCGTGTTCCTCACCATCGGCGAGCTCTATCTCTCGCCCATCGGCCTCTCCCTCGTCTCCAAGGTCGCCCCGCGCCGCATGCTCAACATGATGATGGGCGTGTGGTTCCTCTCGAGCTTCTTCGGCAACTACATGAGCGGCTGGCTCGGCACCTATTACGACCGCATGCCGAAGAGCGCGTTCTTCGGCATGCTCTGCGCGCTCGGCATCGCCTCCGGCGTCGCGATCTTCGTCGTGGCCCCGCCGCTGAAGAAGGCCGTGGGCCACGACGTGTGAGCCGCGATCACCTTACGAGGAACCACGACACGCCCGCGGTCACTTCCATGTGGAAGTGATCGCGGTGGGCGCGGTTGTAGTTCGGCGTCAGCGCGACGTTGAACAGGCGGCGATCCGAGGCCTCGCAGACGATGTCGCGGAGCTCCGTCGCTTCGGTGCTCGGCGGGTAGGGGGACGCGTCGACGCCGCACGTCTTCGCACCCACCCGTCCGTGGAAGTCGCGCTCGACGCGGAGTTGCGTTCCGTCGCGCTTCACGAACGAACCCATGTCGAGCGCGAGGGCGCCGCCGTGGCGTGAACCCGGCTTGGTCGCCGGCCAATTCTTCGGCGGTGGCCGGTACGCGGACATGTGCACGATTTCCACGACGTCGTGGCGCGCCAGGACACCCGCGAAGTCGTCGAGGGCGAGGACGAGGCGGCAATCGAAGACCTCGAAGGGGGAGGTGACGCGTTTCTTTTCCGGCTCGACGCCGTGGATCCGGATTCCCTGGACGGGCCCCGTCAGACGGACGGGAGCGATGACGCCGGTCACCGGGGCCGTCGCGACGAACGGCACGTTCCGGCGAGTCAGTTCGGCGAGACACGTCTCCCGATCGAGCCGCGCGTAGATGGACGCCGGGGCGTATTCGGGCGCCGGCAGGCCGGAGGGGCCGCCCGTTCCTGCGCCGAAACCCGGACCCGTGTCGGTGCGATGCTGCAGCTTCGGCGCGATGGCGCGCCCCCGGCCGAGAGCGGGAGAACAGGCGAGCGCACACGCGACGAGGCCCAGGAACAGCGGGACCGCACACAGCCTCGTCCGCGTCGACGTCTCGGACATGCCCCGAACCTACCAGCCGACCTTGCACCGGTCCAATCTGCGCTAGGCTGCAGGTACGTATGGCCGAGCTTTCGCAACGGGCGCGCCAGCTGCTCTACCACGCGGTGATGGAGTACGTTTCCACGGGGGAACCCGTCGGATCACGCACGCTCTCCAAGAAGTCGGGACTCGAACTTTCCGCTGCGAGCATCCGCAACGTCCTCGCCGACCTCGAGGAGCTCGGTTACCTCCGTCAGCCGCACACGAGCGCGGGACGTGTGCCCACCGACCGCGCGTTCCGCCTCTTCATCGACGCGTTGATGGAGACGCGCGAGATCTCGCCCGAGGACCACGCGCGAATCCGCGAGCGCTTCGAAGCGATCGAGAGCGGGGGGAATCTGTTCCGGGAGACCGGGCGACTCCTCTCCGAACTGACGGGCACCGCCGCGCTCGTGGTCGCGCCGCGCGCCGAGGCACTCTCCCTCAAGACCATGCGGTTCGTCCGCACACGACCCGGCGAACTCCTCGCCGTCCTCGTCATGACCAACGGCACGGTTCAGAACCGGTTCGTTCCCGCGAGCGTCGCCGAGGACGAACTCGTGCGCGTGCACAACCTGCTCGACGACGTCGTGGAGGGACGCACGCTCGGGGAACTCCGCGAGCTCTTCGCGCGGCGTCTCGGAACGGAGAAGGTGAGGGCGGACGAACTCCGTCGCACCGCGTTCGAACTCGGCGGGGCCGCCGTTCGCGGCGCTGCCGATCAAGGTGCCGACATCGTCATCGAAGGGCAAGCGAAGCTCCTCGGTCAACCCGAGTTCTCCGACGCGACCGGCGTGAAGAGCATCGTGAACGCGCTCGACGAACGCGACAATCTCGTACGCCTCCTCGACGCGACCCTCGTGGCCCGGGGGGTCACGATCCTGGTCGGGAGCGAAGCGGGGGACCTGGGCGGCGGCCAACTCTCGATCGTCGGGACTGCCTACACCGACCGTGGACGTACGGCGGGATCGGTAGGCGTCATCGGCCCGACCCGCATGAATTACCCGAAAGTCGTGCCCCTCGTGACCGCCACGGCGAGCGCCATGAGCGCTTATATCGAGCGGGAGAGCGGCAAACACCACGACGACGACGACGAATGACGGAGGACGGGACGGCCGGGAAAAAGACCGGTACGCTTCGTCCTGCATGAGGAACTCGCCTCCGGAGCTTCCGGGAAGCGCCACCACGTCGGATTCTCCCCTCGACCGGGCCCTCGCGCTCCTCCTCGCGGGGGAAACCGAGGCAGCACTCCGATGGAGTGCGGCCGTCGTCGAGAAGGACGCGTCCGTCCCCAGCGCGCTCATCCTCACGTGCCGTCTCCTCGCGACGTTGGGCCGGGCCGAAGCGGCCGTCGTCGGACTCGAGCTCGGCATGAAACGCGCGATCGACGCCGCGAACCTGCCGCTGGCCGTCGCCGCCGTCGCCGACCTCCGACACCTCGGAACGCCCGTCGACGTGCACCTCGACGCCATCGCCTCGGCCTTCTGCGCGGGGTCGCCCCGTCTCTCCGACGACAGCGACGTTCCGCCGCCGCCGCTCCAGCAGTTCGAGGAGTTCCAACCGCTCTCGTCGTTTCTCGCGGGCCCGGCTCTCCTCTCCAAGGCGCAGAAAATCATCCACGACGCCGCGAAGGAGTACGAGGCCCTCGAGCAGTCGGTGCCGCCGCTCTTCGCGCCACTCCCTCTCTTCAGCTCCCTCGAGAAGGACGGTCTCCGCGCCCTCATCGCGGCTTTCGAGATGATCACCGTCTCCGCCGGCTCCCCCGTCATCGAGGAAGGGGAGGAAGGCGCCGAGGCGTACATCGTGGCCCGCGGTGAGCTCGAAGTGCGTCGTCGCGTCGGCGAGAGCGGTCACACCCAGGATCTCACGCTCGCCCGTCTCGCGAACGGCGCGCTCTTCGGCGAGATGGCGCTCCTTTCGCGTGCGCCTCGTGCGGCCAGCGTCGTCGCGTGTCGCCCGTCGATCCTCCTCGTCGCGACCCGCGACGCGCTCGAGGCCGTCGCCGAAGTTCGCGCCGACGTCGGCGTCGAACTCGCGGCCCACTGCCGTCGACGCATGGTCGCGAATCTCGTGCGCACGTCGCCGGTGCTCCACATGGTGCCCACGGAGGAGCGGAAGGTCCTGGTCGACCGGTTCGAGACCCGCGTCTTCGAGAAGGGCGACAAGCTGATCACCGAAGGCGAAGAAGCCACCGGGCTTCATCTGATCGCTTCCGGGGAGGTCGCGGTCGTCGGACACGAAGCCGGCGAGCCCATCGTCATCGCCACCTTGCCGCCGGGGGAGACCGTCGGCGAGGTCGCCCTCGTCCTCCGTCGCACTCCCAACGCGGACGTCGTGGCCATCCATCCCGCCGTCACCCTCTTCCTCCCGAAGAGCGAGTTCATGAGTCTCATCCAGGAACACCCCGCCATCCTCCACGGCCTCTACATGCGGGCCGTCCAACGGGACGACGAGACCATGAGCGTCCTCGAAGGGGAGCCCCAGAGCGTCACCGAGGATCTGATCCTCGTCTGATCGCCCGGATCTCCCGCCGGGGCCGCGAGGTGCCGAACCGCCCGGATTCGCCCGGGAATGAGGGCCCTCTTCGGGATTCGCGCGAACGACCTGGCGGGCCGGCGGAACTGGTGTACTGAGGGGACGTCCCATGTCCGCGAAGGCCGAAGTTCCGTCCGGAACGAGCGAGTTCACGGTGAAGGAGGCGCGGCAGGTGCGCCGCCTCACCATCGTCCTCGCGATCGTCTCCGTGTTCTTCGTGGCCGAATTCGCCGGAGCCGTCGTCGCGCGGAGCGCGGTACTCAAGGCGGACGCGCTGCACCTCCTCATGGATGTCCTCGCGCTCGGCATGAGCCTGCTCGCGATGCGCATCGCGGTGAAGAAGCCGTCGGCGAGGTTCACGTTCGGACTCCGACGCGCGGAACCCCTCGCGGCGATCCTCAATGGCGTCTTGGTGCTGGTCGCCGTCGAGCACATCGTTTCGGAAGGATGGGAGGCGCTCCACGAGTCCCACGCGCCGGCCGCGGGGATCATGCTCGCGGTCGCCGTCGGTGCGTTGGTCGTCAACGGGGTCAGCGCGTGGCTCCTGCACGGCGCCATCCACGATCACGATCATTCCCATGACCACGGGAGTGTGGATGCAGAGTGCACCACGGTCGTCCATGAGCATGGGGATGTTCACGGGCACCGGCACGGAGAAGGGCACGAAGCCGGGCACGGGCACGAACATGGGCACGGGCACGAACATGGGCACGGGCACGGGCACGAACATGGGCACAGGCACGGGCACGGGCATGAACATGGGCACGAGCACGGTGGTGCGGAGCCGAAGACCGTCGCTTCGAACCATGCGGCCACCATCGCGGTGCTCAAGAAGTCCCGGGAACACGGGCACGCCCTCAATCTTCGCGGCGCGTTGCTTCATCTTCTCGGGGACACGCTCGGATCCGTCGCCGCCCTCGTCGCGGCCCTCGTCATCCGATTCGGCGGGCCGGCGGCCGTGGATCCGATCGCGAGTCTCTTCGTCGCCGGAATCCTGGTGCTCGGGGCGGTGCGGCTCATTCGGGACGCCGCGCTGGTCCTCCTCGATGCCGCGCCGATCCACCTTCCCGTCGGCGTCCTCCGCGAGATGATCGCCGCGTACCCCGGCGTCGCCTCCGTCCACGAACTCCACGTGTGGAGCCTCGGCGCCGGTCACGATGCGGTGACCGCCCACGTCCGCACGCTCCGCAAGGACGGGGCGCTGGGCCAGGAACTCGCCCGCTACCTGAACGGCGAGCTCGGCGTCGCCCACGTCACGATCCAGGTCGAATCGCCGCGTTCGTGACCGCCCTCGGGCGCCTTCGCCTCAGACCGGAAGATCGTAAACCAACGCCGCAGCTACCGGGCGCGCTCCGAAACCGTAGTAGCAGCGCACGATGAACTCGGACGCCGTCCACCCTTCGAGAGCATCCGCACCGCGCTCGAGCGTGTGTCGGAGCGTCCCGAGGATGAGTCCCAATCCCACGTTCCGGTTCCGGGAACCCGGGTCCACGTAAAAGTAGCCACTCGAGGCCGTGCCCGGCGCCGACGTCATCGCCCACACCGACTCGAATTCGTCGAAGCGCCGCGTCGATTCCGGCATCGTCGTCCGCGTGAATCCCGCGATCGCACCCCGGTGCTTCACGACGAACGTGTGGGTCGAGGCGTCTTCCCGGTAGGTCGGATGGGTTTCCGGTGCGTACACGCGTCGCTTTCCTCGGGCCCGGAGCCAGGACAGGAACGTGTCCACGTCCTCCGGTGCGAGGGGTCCCAGGACGCCTCCGTTTTTCATGAGCCGCTCGATCACGCGTTTCATCTCGTTCACGCGCACCCACGCCCGCTCTACGCGCAAGTAGTGCGCGGAGTCGGTCACCGAAGCGCCGTTCCGGAGGAAAAATCGGAGAGCGGCATCCGGTGCGAACGCGTCGACTCCCAGGTCGGTCCCCGGAGCGGGCGCGTAGGGAATGAGATGGGGCCCGGACGGGAGCTTCCGGTATCCGAGGCTCGCCACCTTCGTCCGGGCGCTCTCGAGCAACGCCCGTCCGATACCTCGGCCGCGACGATCGGGATGCACCACCAGTACTTCGAGTTGGGGGGGCCGGTCGAGACCGAGCTCCTCGAGGCGACGTCGATGGTTCGGGTCCGCCGAACCACTGACGACGGCGAAGCCCACGGTATCGTCTCCTTCCTTCGCCACGAAGACGAGCCGCGGATCGAACCGGATGCTCGGCATCCACTTCGCCTCGAAGACGTCGCGTGAGAGGAGGCGGTCCGGAAAACAGAGGGCCCAAGACGAAACGAGGCCGTCGACGTCGGAGGGCACGAACGTGGTGATACGTGTGTCACCACGCCGACCGGCGAGCATGCGACGTGCGCGGCGCGTCCACGATTGCATCCTTTCGTCGGCGCCGCGCCGCTTCCAATGGAAGTCGTCGAAGGCACGTGCCGCGAGGGGGAGTCCGTCCCGGTCGCGCCGCATCGCGGTCGCGAGCCGCGCCCAGACGGCGTCCGGTATCCGTGGGTCCTTCGGGTGGGCAGGGCCGAAGCCGGCGACGCGACCGAGGAGCTGATCCCGCTTCGAGTCGAGGAACTCCGGAACCGTGGCCGCGTCTTTCCGGACCCACGCGACGTGACGACCGTCCCCGCCCTCGGCGATCCACAGGATGCGATGGAGGCGCCCCTTCTCGTCCCGCACCGAGGCCACGACGTCGCCCTCGACCAACGACGACCACGGCGTCCGTTCGATGGTCACGAGCGCGTGGCGGGGGAGCGCCGGCTCCATGTGTCGACTCACGACGACGGCGGGGAGCGCCTCCGCGCTTGACGCTGTCCGTGCGAACGGCACGCGGACGACGAAGTCGATCATGCTCCCTCCGCGCGGAAGTGAACCACGCCGGAGGACCGACCGTCAAACGCGCGGGGCGCGCCGTCTCGTCACTTGCAGACGTTGCCGACGCAGTCCTGTCCCTGCTTGCACTCGGACTTCGAGGTGCACTCGGGGTTCGCTTCCGTGGCACTCCGACACACCTTGTCGGCGCCGCACACGGGGATGCGACCGTCGATGCGAAGGCAGTCGTCCCCCGTGGTGCAGCGGAACTTGCAGTAGCCCTCGACGCAGGAGCGGGCCGGGCCGGAAGCGCTCGCGCAGTCCGCCTCCACGCGGCAGTTCGGGGCGGGACGCGTGTCCACGACGCAGCCGCCGTCCAGGCAATACGTGCCGGCGCCGCACGTCGCGTCGGAGGCGCAACCGATCGCGCATTGACCTCCGGCGCACACCGGCGTGGCGCCGCCGCACGAGGCGCTCGACGTACACGCGCCCGTCGTCGGAATCGCGCGGCACGCTTCGTTCTGGCACTGGAATCCGGCGGCGCACGTCGTTCCCGCGCCGCAGGATGCGAGGCACTGGCCGTTCACGCAGACCTTCGCGCTTCCGCACTCGCTCGAGTATTTGCACGCGGGTGTCGCCGCCGTGGACGACGACACGTCCGCCGCGGCGTCGCCCTTCGGGGCCGAAGCGTCGGTACCGGAAGATGCCAGGTTCGGGACGCTCGGCGAGCTCGGCGTCGACGAACAGCCGTACGCGTCGCACGTCATTCCGGGGAGGACGGCGTCGTCCGACCCGCATCCCGCGGCCATGGGCAGTCCGGCGGTGACGAGCGCGAGCGTGAACCCCGGGACGAACGAACGAACTTGGCTTCCGAATCGAACCATCATGGCCTCCAGGCGATGTCGCCGGGAGGAGAGTATCCACGGGCCGTGCCAGTTCCACGGGTGGTGCGGACGACGGAGAATTCGTCGTCGAGACCGTGTCGAAGACCTCGGAATTCATCCGGATTCACCGGCGAGCCCCCTCGGACGCTCCGAGCCCACGCGCCGTCACCCCGCCAGGGTGTAAACCGCCGTTCCCAGGCATGTGACTTCGGGCGCCAGGCCCGGAACTGGCTCGGACTTCGTCCCAAGCTCGGCTTGACCGCACGGCCACCCTTGATTACGCCGCAACCCATGAATTCGTTCTCTCGCTGGGTGGTCGCGTTCGGAGTCATGACCTCGGTCGCGCTGGGCAGTGGCGTCGCGCGCGCCGAGATGAAGGTCGCCGTCGTCGACGTGCAACGGGCCGTGATGCAGACCGAAGACGGTCTCCGCGCCCAGGCGACGTTGAAGAAGCTCTTCGACAGCCGTCAGCAGGAGCTGAACAAGAAGCAGGCCGATCTCATGAAGCAGAAGGAAGAGATCGACAAGCAAGCGAAGGTCATGTCGAAGGACGCGTTCCAGAAGCGCGCCGAAGAGTGGCAGAAGCAGATGATGGAGCTCCAGGGCGTCTTCGTCGAATACAACAAGGAACTCGAGAAGAAGCAGAAGGAGATCACCGAGCCGATCTTCGAGAAGGTCCTCGGCATCATCAAGCGCATGGCGACGACCGAAGGGTTCGACCTCGTCATGGACAAGGCCACGGTCGCGTACATCCGGGCGGATCTCGACATCACCGATCGCGCCATCCAGGCCTACAACAGCGGCGGCGGCGCGCCCGCGAAGACCGACGGCAAGAAGTGATCGCGTGACCTGGGACGGCGTCGTCCGCCTCCGGGACGTCGGCGTCGACGATCTCGTCGCGCGCTTCGGAGGCGAGGGTGCGTCGCCGTCCACCAAGGTCTCGGCGTTCGTCCCCGTGGAGGACGCCGGCCGGGGCGATTTGACGCCCCTCTTGTCCTCGAAGAAAGTCGACGCCGCTCGCGAGGCCCTGGCCCGCGGCGCCGTCGTCCTCGCCGACGCCAAGGTGGCGCGCGAAGCGAAGTTCCCCCGTTCGGGGTCATGGGTGCACGCGCACGCCGCATGGGCGATGGCGTCGATCCTCCACGACCACGCCGACGTCCCCCGCACCAAGCCCGTCCTCGGAGAAGGCGTGATCCTCGGCCCGAACGTCGTGCTCCACGAGCGGGTCGTCCTCGGCGACCGCGTGACCGTCGGCGCGGGAGCGGTGATCGGCAGCCCGGGATTCGGTTTCGCCGCGAGCCCTTCGGGCGACGTCGTCGCGATTCCGCAGTGGGGAGGCGTCGTCGTGGGCGACGACGTGCACATCGGCGCGCTCTCGACCGTGGACGCGGGCACGCTCGCGCCGACGCGTATCGGTCGCGGCAGCAAGATCGACGCCCACGTCCACGTCGGCCACAACGTCGTCGTCGGCGAACGCACGCGCATCGCGGCCCAATGCGGCTTGGCGGGTTCGGTCGTCCTCGGGGACGACGTGCTCCTCGGAGGTCAGGTCGGCATCGCCGACCACGTGATCGTGGGAAACGGTGCCCGCATCGCCGCCAAGAGCGGCGTCATCGGCGACGTACCGGCGGGCGCCACCTTCGGAGGATACCCCGCGGTCCCGCACCGGAAGTGGCTTCGTGGCCTCGCGTGGTTGCACCGGGCCGCGTTCCATGATTCCAAGACCCGAGCGTCATGACCGATCCCGCGACCCCGTCCGCCGTCCCTTCCTCGCCGTCCACGTCCGTGTCCGACGTGCCTCTCACGAGCATGGATATCCGAGGCATCCTCGACGTCCTCCCGCACCGGTCGCCGTTCGTGCTCATCGATCGCGTCGTCGCGATCACGCCCGGCGAGCGCGCGGTCGGCATCAAGTGCGTCAGCTTCGGCGACCCGTGGTTCCCCGGACATTTCCCCGGACATCCCGTGATGCCCGGTGTCCTCATCCTCGAGGCCATGGCGCAGGTGGGTGGCATCCTCGCCTTCGCGACCGATCGCGCCGCCGTCACCGATTCCCTCTTCTATTTCCTCGGCATCGACGAGGCGAAGTTCCGCAAGCCCGTGACCCCGGGAGACCGTCTCGAACTCGAACTCACGGTCCTGAAGCGGAAGACGAAGGTGTGGAAGTTCCGCGGCGAAGCGAAGGTCGACGGCGCGCTCGTCGCGGAGGCCGAACTCCTCGCGAGCGTCGTCCCGAAGCCCGTTTGAGTCATCCATGTCCCGCGTGATCCACCCCACGGCCGTCGTCGCGAGGAGCGCGGAGCTCGACGACGACGTGCAGGTCGGTCCCTACGCGATCGTCGGTGCGGGCGTGCGGATCGGGAAGGGGACGCGCGTGCTCCCTCACGCCGTGGTCGGGGAGCGCACGCGGATCGGCGCGGCGTGCGTCCTTCATCCGTTCTCCGTGACGGGCGGGGAGCCGCAGGATCGCCGCCATCGAGGCGGTCCGGCCGCGGTCGAAATCGGGGATCGGGTGGACGTCCGTGAACACGTGACCATTCACGGCGCCACGGGCGACGTCCCGACGACGGTCGGCACGGGAACGCTCCTCATGGTCGGCGTCCACGTCGCGCACGACGTGTCCGTCGGAAGCCACGTCACCCTCGCGAACGGAGTCCAGTTGGCCGGGCACGTGGTCGTCGAGGATCACGTCACGATGGGGGGCCTCGCGGCCGTCGCGCAATTCGTCCGCGTCGGTGAAAGCGCGTTCGTCGCGGCAGGATCCATGGTCGAGCGCGACGTACCACCGTTCGTCGTCGTACAGGGAGACCGCGCGAAGATGCGCGGCATCAACGTGGTCGGACTCGAGCGGCGCGAGGTCGGCAAGGAGTCGTGCCGCGAGCTCCGGCGTGCGTTCCGTGCGCTCGTGACGACGGAGCTTCCCCGGCGCGAAGCGTTGGACGCGTTCACGTCCGGGGACCCCTACGCGAACCGTTTCGCCCGCGCCCTCGCCGCCGCGCTCGAAGCCCCGCCGACCGGGCGCGCGCGATCCAAGTTGCACCGCGCGTGACGCGCCGGTCGTCGCTCACGGAATCGCGCGGAACCAATCCAGGCACAGGTTCGTGAACTGCGAGGCGTAGGCCGCGCAGTGCGGAGCGGACGGCCGGTCCACGAGTTCGCAATCGTGGTCGGAGGACGCGTCGATCGCCGCGCAGAGGCCCGCGAAGGGCGCCTTCGGGGTCACGTCCTTCGAGCAGCGGTCCTTCGAGTCGGTGAAGCCGTCGCCCTCGACGACGAACTTCCAGTGCTTGATCGCGAGCGCCGAGGCGTCCAGGCCGTCCGAGAATCGGAAGGGCCCCGTGCCGTCGCGTGTGACGAGCGTGTCGTGGCGGAGGCAGTCGCCGTCGCCGCACGTTCCGGGATACGCGCGCGACGCGTGCGCGGGATCGCACGCGCACTGTCCGCCCGGGCTCGCCGTGCACGAGTGCCCGGCGACGGGACTGCCCGTCGTGTACGCCGACACGACCCGCGAGTGGCGGCCGCCGCAGTCCGCGCCTCCGAGCGCGACACCTTCGCCCAGGAACCGATCCTGCTCGACGACGCTGACGACGCCGTCGCTGAGGCAGGCGGCGTTTTTCGCGCTTCCCAGCCATCGCTCGTCGGTGGTCGTGCGCGCGGACACCACGGGCGTGCGGGAGGCGCCGGCACTGCACCCGCCCGTCAGTATGTTCTTGCCGGACCAGACGCCGAGGTCGCCCCCGGGCCGGAGCCGGGTGAAGACGGCGTCGACCAGGCGATCGTCGCGCGCGGGCGCGCCCATGGAGCTCGGCAAGAGTTCGCCCGGGAACATGGGCTGCACGCAGGCCACGACGAGATCGGGATGATCGCCCACGAGCCCCGTGACGAAGGACGACAGGTCCTCCGCGTCGCACCCGAAGTTGGACCAATAGAGGAGCAGATCGTCGCAGGGCGCTTCGGCCGTGCACGCTTCTCCGCGAACGACCCGGTATTGGCACTTTCCACAATCCGGATTCGCGTTCCCCGCGCACGGCGAAGGCAACGCTTCGCATCCCGCGAGGAAGATCGCCCCTGTATCGCGTGGCGCCGTCGCGCTCGAATCCACGCGTTCCGTCACCGCCCCGTCGATCACCGACGCATCGGCGCCGCCCGCATCGCTCGCGCCCGCCGCGCCGCTCGACGTCGAACATCCGAGCACGGTCCAGGCCGCGACCGCGACGAGCCAAGGAATCGCCCTCGTCCCGCGAGTTCGCGTCGTGTCCGAGCCCTCGCCCGTCGGGGGCTCGATCGCCGCGCAGGTTGGAGTGCCGTCGCGTCCGAGGCAACCTCGCGCATGGAGGAGCGCGCGGGACGAAGTCGCGCGCCAAGAACCGCCCATTCCCAGGAGACGAGTGCGTCGCGAGTTCGCGTCGTGTCCGAGCCCTCGCCCGTCGGGGGCTCGGACACGACGCGAACGCTCAGGACCCCCCCGAGAATATCGTCGAAGGCCTTGTCGAACTCGTCGTCCGCCACCGCAACGACCTTCACCTCCCGCGGCTTCGCGTCCGGTTTCTCGAGCCTCCGCAGCCGTTCTTCGACGTCGCGGTAGCTCGGATCCCGTTCCTTCACCTTGCGGAAGTACTGGATCGCGTCCTTCGTCTGCTTCTTCGATTCGTAGCCGGCACCGACTTCGAACCAGAGCGCGAGCTCCTGGTCGGGGGTCTTGATGTCGGCGTCGAGACCCGCCAGGAACGCGGCGATGGCTTCCGTGTAGTTTCCGCGCTCGTTCTGGATCATGCCGATCATCGACTGGCAGATGCACGTGCGCTTCACGTCGCGGGAGGCGACGTTGAATTCGTGGATCGCGTCGTCGAGGAGACCCATCTCCTTGTAGGCGAGGCCGAGATCGTAGTGCGACTGACCGTCGTCGACCGAGATCTGCTTCGCCACACCTTCCTTGAACTTCGCGAAGACCTCCTCGACGTCGACCTGCGCGTCGGCCTCGCGGATCGGCGCTTCCGGCGCCATGACCTCGAGACCGTCGATCGCGCCCAGCTGCGCGTCGATGTCGAAGTCCGGGTCCTCCGGACGCATGGAGCGTCGCTTGGTCGTCCCGGTGCCTTCTCCGGTCTCGCTCGCGGCGGCCTCGAGGGAGTCGATTTCCGTGAGGCGTTCGAGGAGGAGCGGGTGGTTCGGAGCACGGGCGAGCTGCTCGTGGACGATGGCGCGCGCGTCGTCGTAGAGGCCGCGGGAGAGGAAGAACTCCGCTTCTTCGAGCGCTTCTTCGAGGTCCGCGACGGCGGGGCCCCGGACGGACGCCGGCGGCGGGGCGGGCTTCCGATCGACCAGATCGAAGGACGTCTGCGACGGCGGCTCTTCGGCGGGTTCGCCGTCGAGGGCGTACGCGGGGAGCGGGGCGTCCGCTCCGAAGGGATCGTCGATGTTGCCGAGTTCGCTGCCCGCACGCGGGGCGTCGTCGAGATCGTAGGAGGGAAGGGGCGGTTCGCCGGCAGGGGCCGACGGACGCACGCTCTTCTTCGCCGCGTACTGCGGATCGTCGAGGGATGGCAGCTCCTCGCCCGGCGGCTGCTCTTCGTAGACCTCGTATCCGAGCTGGCGGAGGATGTCGATCGCCTGCGCGTTCGTCGGATCCGACGCGAGCACGTCCTCGAGCGTGCGGACGGAAGCTTCGACCTCGCCCGCGTTCGCGTAGATGGTCGCGATGGCGAGCATCTCGTCGAGCGCTTCGGCGTCGCGACCGGACTCGATGTAGATGTCGCGGAGCGCTTCGCGGAGTTCGATGGATTCGGGGTGCGACTCGAGGCCGCCACGGAGGGCGTCGATCGCGCGCGGATAGAGACGTGCACGTCGGAACGAAGTCGCGTCGGCGAGGCATCGTGCGATCTCGACGCGCGCGTCGTGCACGGGCGCCGGTTGCGGGACCGGTGCCGGCGCCGGCATGGGAGCGGGAGCACGCGGCGCCGCCGGAATCTGAGGATGGCGTGCGGCTTGGGCACCGAGACCCTGGGGCGTTTGGGCCCTCGCGCTCGCCTGGAGCGGGAACGGTTCCGCGCCGTCCGGTTCCTCGAGAAGTTCCTCGGCTTCGACCTCCGACGTCTCGGCGTCGACGAGTTCGAGCTCCTCGTCGTCGATGGCGTCCGGCGGGAGCGACTCGATGGGTTGCGGACCACGGGGAGGCGGCGGCTTGGCGGCCGCGGGCTTCGGCTCGGGAGGAGCCGCGAGTTGCGCGGCGAGCTGGCGCACCACCTCGTCGTGGGGAGCGGCGCGCTGGAGTTTCTGGACGAGATCCTGGAAGACGTCGAGGCGACCCTGATCGCGTGCGATCCGGGCCATCTCCTTCTGGACCTCGATGGCCTTCGCGCCCTGACCGATGACGTTGAACGCGCGCGCGAGGAGGGCGAGCGTGTCGAGGTCCTTCGGGTTGGCCTGGAAGCACGTCTGCAGCTTCGACAGGGCCTGCATGCCGTCGGCCTGCTGTCCGCGCGCGAGATAGAGCTCGGCGGCGAGACGCGCGTGGGTCGGATCGGGCTTGTGGTGGAGGAGCCGCTCGAACACCTTGATGGCGTCGTCGCGGCGGTTGAGTTTGACGAGCTGCGCGGCGGCGATGCCGAACTCCTGCACGGCACCGTCGGAATCCTTCGCCCGCGAGAGCGCTTCGGCGAGCCGCAGGTGCGGGAGGGGATTCGTCGGGTCGAGTTCGACGATCTTCTGGAAGACTCCGAGCGCCTCGCTGTCCTTCTGGGCCCGTTGGAGCGCGGTCGCGTGGTCGTCGAGGGCGGCGAGGGCGTCCGTCGTCAGCCCGAGGGACTGGTACAGATCCGCCAACTTCGGCGCGATGTGGCCGTAGCGATCCTCGAGCTGAGGGACGTGTTTCGCGATGATCTCGCGGATCTGCTTGAAGACCGCGATCGCCTTGAGCGCGAAGCCCTGCTGCGAATAGAACTTGCCGACCCGCTCGTACGTCGCGATGGCATCCGCGTACGCCCCCATCTTGTGTTGGAGGTCGCCGATCTTGAGGAGGGTCCGAGCGTCGTTCGGATCCTCCTGGACGATCTTCTGGTACTCGAGAACGGCCTTGTCGTACTTCTTCTTCTCGACAAGCTTCTGGGCGTTCTGTTGCACCTTGTCGCGATCAATCGCCACGGGTCTGGAACACTCCTATCGCGTGCGGCTTCAGTGCGTCGTGGGCGGGTCGCCGTCGTCGTGGTGCTTCGGTCCGCGGACACCGAACCCTGCTCACTCGACCAGAGTAACGCCCCTCGTCGCGGCTTGCCTACTCCGAAGTCAGGTGCCGTCGGTCGCGGACGCCTTCGTCCGCGGGTGAGTCGACGCGCACACGGCCGCACTCCTCGACGGGACGGGGAAGGAGGCATACGTTGATGTGCGCCATGGCCACGCACTCCGCCCTCTACAAAGCTCCGTTTTCTCCCGAAGGTCCGTACGCGATCGATGCCCAGCTCGGCGCGCGACTTCTCGAAGTGGCGTTGTCGAAGGGGGGAGACTACGCCGATCTCTTCTTCGAATACCGCGCCGCCGGCGGTCTGGTTTTCGACGAAGGCATCCTGAAGAGCGCGTCCCGGGGCGTCTCCATGGGCCTCGGTGTGCGCGTCCAGAAGGGCGACGCCACGGGGTACGCCTACGTCGAGAAGCTCGACTGGGACTCCATGAAGCGTGCCGCCGAGACCGCCGCGCAGATCGCCACCGGCGGCGGAGGCACGGTGCCGGTCCTGCCCCGCCTCGTGCCGACCCCCGAGCGGTACGGCCTCGACAAGGTGAGTCTCGACGTGGCCGGTCTCGAGAAGCGGAAGCTGCTCGAACGCGCCGCCGCCGCGGCTCACGCCGCCGATTCCCGCGTGGCGAAGGTGGAAGCGAGCCTCTCGGAGGAGATCCGCGAGATCCTCGTCATGACCTCCGAAGGCAAGATGGCGAAGGACGTCCAACCGCTCATCCGTTTCGGCGTCCGCGTGATCGTCGAGAAGGACGGCAAGCGCCAGGAGGGCTCTTCCGGCGGAGGCGGTCGCATGACCCTCGGCTACTTCGACGGCAAGAGCCCCGAATGGCACTCCAAGGAAGCGGTGTCCCACGCCGTGCGCATGCTCGAGGCGGAAGAAGCTCCGGCCGGTCAGATGGAGGTCGTCCTCGCGCCGGGCGACAGCGGAATCCTCCTCCACGAGGCGGTCGGCCACGGACTCGAGGCGGACTTCAACCGCAAGGGCACGAGCAACTACTCGGGCCAGATCGGCAATCTCGTCGCGAGCGAGCTGTGCACGGTCGTGGACGACGCGACCCTCCTGCAGGGACGCGGCACCATCAACGTGGACGACGAAGGCAACGAGCCGTCGAGCTCGGTGCTCATCGAGAACGGCAAGCTCGTCTCGTACATGCACGATCGCCTGAGCGCGAAGCACTTCGAGCGGAAGCCCAGCGGCAACGGTCGACGCGAGAGCTTCGCGTGCGCGCCCATGCCCCGCATGACGAACACCATCCTCACGGCCGGACCCCACGATCCTGAAGAGATCCTCCGGAGCGTGAAGAAGGGCATCTACGCGAAGAAATTCGGTGGCGGTCAGGTCGACATCACGAACGGGGACTTCGTCTTCTCCCTCACGGAGAGTTACCTCGTCGAGGACGGCAAGATCACCCGGCCCTTGAAGGGCGTGAACCTGATCGGCAACGGCCCCGAGGTGCTCCGCAAGGTCTCCATGCTCGGCAACGACGTCGAGGTGTCCGACGGCATCTGGACGTGTGGCAAGGACGGTCAGAGCGTCCCCGTGGGCGTCGGTTGCCCGACCATCAAGATCGCCCAGATCACGGTCGGCGGCACGCGCATCGGCTGAGCGGAGTCGTGGCACCGGAGGCGAGGCACGGACGCGGCGCCGATCCCGAGCGCTACGTGCTCGTCGTCGGGCACGAGTCCATGCTGGACGCGCACGACGGCGCGGCGTTCCTCCTCCGCCAGCTCGGTGCGCAAGTACGGACGTTGCCGCTCTGGGGCGACGTCTCCGACCTCGCGATCGAGTTCGGTCCTCCGCGCGTCCTCGTCATCGAAGCCGGCGAGCGTCCCGACCACGCGACGCTCGCCCTCCGGCAAGCGAAGAAGGAGGCCGTGCTCCGGGGAGTGCCGACGCTCCTCGCCGTCCCCGAACGTCAGGTCGCGAGGGTCGAGCCGTCCGCCGGATTCGACGACTTCATCGTGCTTCCCTATTTCCCGGCGGAACTCTACGCCCGCATCCGGGCCCTCGAATGGACGCGGAGCGAGTTCTTCACGGAGGAACGCATCAAGGTCGGCAACCTCGTGATCGACGCGTCGGCGCACGCGACGTACGCCGACGGCGTGCCCGTCGATCTCACGGCGCGCGAGTTCGCGTTGCTCGCCTTCCTCGCGACGAACCGCGGCAAGCTCCTCCGCCGTGAGACGCTCCTCGCGAAGGTGTGGGGAGCGCGGTACGAAGGCGGCGCGCGTACGGTGGACATCCACGTGCGTCGCCTGCGCGCGAAACTCGGCGCCGCACTCCCCCTGGAAACGTTGCGCGGAGCGGGATACAGGATGGCTCCTCCGGACGACGCTCCGCCCGACTCGCGTGGTGTGACGTCGTCCCGGGGCCGGAAGAGCGAAGGTCGCAGGAAGGTGAAACGCACATGAGGTCGGACGCACGTCTGGTCGTCAGCGTCGGGTGCGCGAGTGGGATCGGTCCCGAAGTCTCCGTCGCGGCGGCCGTTCGCGCACGGGCCCGCGTCGTCCTCGTCGGCGACGGTCGCGTGGTTCGGAACGCCGCGCGTTCGATGGGAGTGCCCGTCGACAGGTTCGTCGACGTCCCCGGAGTCGCGGAAGGGTTCTCGCTCCCGAAGGGGCGCGTCGGCGTCCACCGACCCGGACGTGCCCTCGCCGCCGCCGACGCGAAGCCGGGCGCGCCCACGCGCGAGACCGGCCGCGCCCAGCTCGAGTGGATCGACGCGGCCCTCGGAGCCGTCACGTCCGGAGCCGCCGAAGCGATGGTCACGGGACCGGTCAGCAAGGAAGCCGTCGTCCGATCCGGGGCGCCGCGTTCGAGGACGTTCCGGGGCCACACCGAGTACCTGCAGGAACGCCTCGGAGCCGACGAAGTGGTCATGGCCTTCTGGTCGCCCGCGCTGACGACGGCGCTCGTGACCACGCATCTTCCCCTCGCGAAGGTCCCCGGCGCGGTCACGAAGGCGAAGGTCGCGACCGCGACGTTCTGGCTCGGCGCGTTCATGGCCGAGATGGCCGGGGTCGACCGGGCGCGCGCGCCGGCCCCCGTGGCCGTGGCCGGATTGAATCCGCACGCCGGAGAGCGCGGGCTCCTCGGTCACGAGGAAACGAGGATCATCGCGAAGGGGATGGACCTCGCGGCGAAACGTCTCGCTCGCGCGAAGGTTCCGGTGGAGCTCCGCGGTCCCGTCCCGGCGGAGAGCGCGTTCCGCCTCGCGAAGGACGGCGTCTTCTCCGCCGTCGTCGCGATGTACCACGATCAAGCGACGATCCCGATGAAGCTCCTGGGCTTCGGGGAAGCCGTGAACGTGTCGCTCGGCCTCCCGGTGATCCGTACGAGCGTCGACCACGGAACGGGCTACGACCGCGCGGGGAAGGGCACGGCGAACGCGGACGGAATGGCGACGGCCATGGACCTCGCCGCGCGTCTCGCGATCACACGTCGGACGTGAGGAGGAACCGGAAGTCCGCGTCCCGCATCCGGTGGGAGACGACGGTCGCGGTCGTGACCGTCGAGAACCCCAGGCTCCGGAGTTCGGTGTCGAGCGCGTCGCCCTCCGGAGCCATCACCATGTGCGTCGCACCCTCCACGGGAGCGAACGACGAGACCCCGTCGATTCGCGCCGCCCGCGCGGAGCGCCCGAACTGCGCGTGGTAGAGCGGCAACGGCTTCCCCGTCGAACGCAGGACGAGGTCCTTCTTCCCGAGGAGGGAGAGGAACGTCGTGGGCCCCCGATGGCGCTCGACGATCGGCAACGCGCGCCGCATCGATTCCGCGTCGAGCGAGTGGATCCGGAGCACGGGCCCCACGTCGATCGAGACCCAACGGAACCGCTCCGATCCGAAACGCTGGAGGAGCCGCACGACCCGGTTCTCGCCCCGTGCCGGATTCATGCTGACGGCGAAGCCGCGTGGGCAGGCGAGGTAGTGACGGAGGAACCCGTGCCGCATCAAGCGCATCGGAACGCGCTGGCCGCGCGCCGACTTCGCGACCTTGAGGTCCGCCAGGTAGAACGCCGGTCGTCGACCACCACGTCCGTCGGGGACCGTCCGGAGCACTCCGCACCCGACGCCGACGATCGTCGGGGCGATGGTGTCTCCGGTGATCGCGGCGTAGTACGCGACGTCCCCCATGCGATCGTAGAACGCGAAGTAATCGTCGCCGTGATCGAGCCGGAAGGCGTCGTCGCCCAGGGGGTACTCCGCTTCGGCCTCGAGGCGCCGGAGTCCGGGCGTGAACGCCGCCCGCAAGGACTCCGTCACGCGGACGACGCGCACGTTCACACGAGTCGTCCGAGCACAGCGGCGCCTTCGGGCATCGAGGTCCGTCGGGTCCGGGAGGCGTGAAGTCCGCGGAAGAGTCCGTCGAACACGGCGGCTCCCATCTCCAGCCCCTGGTCGACGGCGTAGGTCGAGGAGGGATCGTCGTACGTGGTCTCGAGGACGGCGAAAAAGTCCCTGGAGTGGCGGACGTCCACGACCTCGTGGAGATCGAAGTGGATCATCCGGTCCTTCGTCAACCACCCGTTGTCCACGACGCCCCGACCGATGGCGCTCGAGATGCTCGCGAACATGCGTTCGATCATCCCGAGCACGCCCGCGCCGACCCGGTAGTCGTCGAGGACGCACGCGCCCGCCAACGTCGTGTTGAAGATGCGGAGCTCCGGCCAAAGGTCCCGTCGTTCGACGTCCGCCGCCGCGAGGCCGAACGCGCGCCGCAGGAACTCCAGGTGCGTCGCCTTGTGGGTCGCCTTCGCGTCCCCCGTCCCGTGTTCCTCCCACACGTTCCGTAGGATCTCCATGCGGAGCTCGGGCGTCGGGATCTTGGCCGCGAGCGCGGCCATCGGACGGGAAAAGAATTCGACCGCGAAGAAGAACTGGATCTGGGTCTCCGCGAAATCGTCCCGATTCCACGTCCGCTCCCGGAGGGCGCGGAAGTACGGGTTCTCGGTGAAGTCCCGGGAGCGCTCGATGTCGGCGGCGCGCCGTTCGAGGCGTGAGGCACCGTCGTCGTCTCCTCCGCGTGTCGTCATCGTTTCACCCCGACGTGGATGCGATCGTAGAGGAGGCTCCGGTCCATGGACACGAGTTCCCGTCCGAGGCTCTCGTCCCAGGTGAAATCCGGGCCGAACGGCGAACGTACGTCGCTCCGGTTGTTCAACTGACGGAGGACGACGGCCATTCCGGACTTGCCTTCGAGGACGATCCGCGTGGCGACGGCCCGCCGCTCCGCTTCGCCCATCCAATCGAAGAGGTTCGACAGGCTCACCAGGTCGAACTCGTCGATGCGTGCCGTGACCGCGGCGAAGTCCCCTTCGAACACGCGGAGACGCGGGGGAACCCGAGCACCCGGTTCGAGGAACGTCGGGAGGCACCCGGGGCGGTCCAGGTAATGACCGAGCCACACGTGGTGGAGGAACGGGTTCGCACGCGCGTCGGGCCTCCGGAAACCACGTTCGAAGGCCTCGCGGAAGTAGGTCGGGTACGAACCGGGCGCGGCGTACTGGACGGCCTCGGGGCCGAACATCGTGCGCAACATCGGATCCCCGAAGAACATCTCGAACCCGACGCGCCAGAACGCGTGTCCGACGACCTCGGCGACGAACGTCGCGTCGAGGGGGCCTTCCGAGCCCGAGGTGAACGCGTCACGGAAGGCGGAATAGGGCGCCACGAAGTCGAACACGTGGCGACGGAGCCCGCGGAAGAGACCTTCGAAGTTCCCGCACTGCGAGAGGCCCGAAGCGGATTCGTCGTCGACGTCGAACGTGGTCGCGAACGGCGGGCCCGCGCGGAGCGCCGATTCCTTCGCGCGCACGAGGGCGAGCTGCGCCGGGTTCTTGTCGAACAGCACGCACTCGACGGACGGCGCGAGCGTCGCGAGCGAGAGCGCCGTGCACCCGCCCGAAGCCACGAGGAGCGCGCGCTTGGGGGAGGGAAGGGTCGCGAGGACGCGTGCTTCGATGCGCGGGTCCTCCCGTACGACCGCGAATTGGACTCCGTTCGGCCGGTTCATCGTGTCACCGAAGTCAGCGTCGCATCATGGCGTACGCGAGCGTCCCGAAAATCGCGAGAGCGATGGCGAACGCCGAGAGGGTGATCGACGTGGGGATCTTCGTGTCGCGCGGCGTCTTCGTGGCGAAGAGCATCTGGGTGGCGGCGAGCGCGATCGCTTCCATCTTCTTCTTCGCGAGCTCCCCGCGCTCGGGGTCGTCCTTGAGGGACTTGTATCGGCCGACGGCCTCGGGAAGTTTCTGTGCGCGGAGCGCGTAGTCGACGAACGCGGAATGGGTCTTCTCTTCGTTCCACGCCTCCACGACGCGCCCCCACAACGTGTCGAACACGAGATCGTCGCTCTCGGGTTCGTTCGTCCCGGTAGGAGGCGCGTTCGTGGGATCGGGAGACGGTTCGTTCACCACGGGGTCATGGTAGCGGGGCCGGCGTGGGCGCGCGCTCCAAAAGGATCGTCACGGGACCGTCGTTCACGCTCTCGACCTGCATGTCCGCGCCGAACCGCCCCGTGGCCACGGGGACCGATTTCCGCGCCGCGGTCACGAACGCGTCCACCATCGCCCGGGCGGGTTCCGGCGCCATCGCGCCCGTGAAGCTGGGGCGATTGCCCTTCTTCGTGTCGGCGTACAGCGTGAACTGGCTCACGACGAGGAGCGATCCGCCCACGTCGAGGACGTTCCGATCCATCTTTCCCGACGCGCCGCCGGTGCCCGCGTCCCCCTCGGCCGTGAAGATGCGGAGTGCCAGGATCTTCGCGAGGAGGGCGTCGCGTTCGGCGTCCCCGTCGCCGTCTCCCGCGCCGAGGTAGACGAGGAGTCCGCGTCCGATGCTGCCGACTTCCTCGCCGTCGACGGTCACCCGGGCTCGGGCCACTCTCTGGACGACCGCGCGCATCTCAGAGCGCGAGGCGGAGTTCGCGGGTCAGTTTGGCGACGACCTCGAAGTACGTCTTCCGGTCGTAGGGCTCGTTGAGGATATGGAAGTCCTTCTTGGAGAGACCCACGCATCCGAAACAGTAGGTGCAGCCGGAAAGCCCCACGCACCGGACCAAGTACGCGCTCCCGACGCAGCGCTCGCACTCGATGCAATGGGAAGACGCCAGGCAATTCGTGCAGCGCGTGCAGTGGGCCGAATCGGTGCAATCCACCGAACCCGTGCAGTAGTGGCACCGGGTGCACCCCTTGCAGTCCTTGCAGAACGTGCACTCGGTGCAGCGTTCGCACCCGGTGGAGGCCAGGCACGAGACGTTGGAGGTCGAATTCGACGCGCTGGCGACGAGCTTTCGGAACGCGGTTTCGAAGGCGGTTCGGTCCACGAACGGCACTCAGCCAAGACCGGGGCCATCCCGTCAACTCGAAACGGAAAAAACGCCACCGAAGATTTGGCCCGCACGGGGCCGTGTGGGCATCAGTAGGAGCACGCGTGGGACCGCCCGCCCACCAGGAGGAAAGCGCGATGTCGCTCCCCAAGCTCGCTTCGGTTTGTGCTCTCGCCGTTTGTGCCGTGCTCCCCCGAGTGGCCGACGCCGCTCCCCAGAAGAAACCCGCGAAGACGCACGCCGAGACGCGCGAACGAGGTCGCGCCCGCGCCCACGCGCGCGAGAAGCTCGCGGCGCACTCGCCCGAGCCGACGACCGCCGAACTCGTCCGCGTCGCGAAGGCCGCGAAGGCGGCGACGCCCGAGAACGTCGAAGTGGCCGCCGTCTCGACGCGTACGACGAAGACGGGCAAGACGCTCCCCGCCCTTCCGCTCGTGACCACGAAGGCGGACTCCACCAAGCCGAAGTTCGAGGTGGCGGTCTCGAAGAGCGAGACGACCACCGCGAAGACGGAGACTTCGGACAAGGGCGAGAAGTCGACGACGGTCGAGAAGACCGAGAGGGTCGAGAAGACGGAGAAGGCCGCCGAGGCGACGTCCGGCAAGGCCCGGCCGAAGACGCGCTCGTTCGCGACCGTCGCCGATTTCGAGAAGGCCGAAGTCTACGACGACAAGCACATGGACAAGGGCCTCGTGGAGCGCCTCACCAAGGCCGTGGACCACTTCTCGAAGAAGAAGTCGTCCCCCAAGATCCTCCTCGTCTCCGGATACCGCCCCGAGAGCAAGGGCAGCCACCACGCCACGGGACGCGCGATCGACTTCCGCATCCAGGGCGTCGGCAACGAGTCCCTCCTCGCGTTCTGCAAGTCGTTGAAGGACACGGGCTGCGGCTTCTACCCGAACGGCGAGTTCGTCCACATGGACGTGCGCGAGAAGGGCACCGGCCATCCGACGTGGATCGACGCCGCGATGCCGGGAGAGCTCCCGCGCTACGTGACCTCGTGGCCCGAGGCTCCCTCCGAGTCCAACGCCAAGTCCGAGCCGAAGACGGACGAGACGCCGAAGCCGTCCACGAAGGACGTCGGCGGCAAGACGGACAAGGAGCCCGGTTCCCACGATCTCGAGGACTCCCACGCGACGCCGACCGAAATGGTCCGCATCGAGAAGTCCGAGAAGACCGAGAAGATCGAGCGCACGAAGAAGCTCCCCGCGGACAAGGCCGACAAGGATTCGGACGACTCCGTGGAAGTGCCGGCCACGCTCAAGGCGCCGCTCGAGAAGTGATCGGGACGTGACCGTCCGTCGACCGCCACACGGTCGACACGATCGAGGCCCACCTCCCGGGAACGGGAAGGTGGGCCTTCGTTCATCGGTCTTCGTTCATCGGCTCTCGGTCATCCGGGGATCGCGCAGAACCCTTCGTAGTCGACGTAGCCCGTCAACGTCGGATTCGGTCCGCACGCCGCGCATCCCGGATCGCGTCGCAGCGTGAGCTCGCGGAATTTCATGCGCAGGCTGTCGTAGGTGAGGAGGCGGCCTGCGAGGGTGGTCCCGCGTCCGAGGAGGAGCTTCAAGGCTTCGGTCGCCTGCACGGTCCCGACGATGCCGCAGAGGATGCCGAGCACACCCGCTTCCTGGCAACTCGGCGCGAGGTGCGGCGGCGGCGGCTCGGGGTAGAGGCACCGGTAGCAAGGGCCCGGCGTGAGCCCGAACTTCGCCGCGGCCTTGCCGGGTAGGAACGTGGTCACCTGGCCGTCGAACCGGAAGATCGAACCGTGGACCACCGGCTTGCCGAGGAACACGCTCGCGTCGTTGACGAGGTAGCGCGTGGGGAAGTTGTCCGTGCCGTCGACGACGACGTCGTACGGTGCGAAAACGCGCTCCACGTTCGCGCTCGTCAGCCGCTCTTCGTGTGGGATCACCTTCACGTCCGGGTTGAGATCCGCGAGCGCCTTCGCCGCGCTCTGGACCTTCGGCGTCCCGACGCGACTGGTCGCGTGGAGGATCTGCCGCTGCAGGTTCGAGGCATCCACCGTGTCGGCGTCGACGATGCCCAGCGTGCCGACGCCCGCGGCCGCGAGGTAGAGCGCCGCGGGGGATCCCAGACCACCCGCACCGAGGAGGAGCACCTTGCTCGCGAGGAGCTTCGCTTGACCGACTTCGCCGACCTCGGGGAGGAGGATGTGTCGCGAGTACCTGTCACGCTGGGCGTCGGTGAGGTTCGGCGGAACCTCCATCGGGTAACCGAGGTCCTTCCAACGTACGAACCCGGGGTTCGCGCTCCGCACGTCGGTGTATCCGAGCTCGGCGAGGGTCTTCGCCGCCAACGCCGAGCGCACGCCGCCCGCGCAGTACACGACCACGGGCGTCGACTTGTCGGGGATCTTCGATTCGACCTGGATCTCCAGGAAACCGCGCGGAATGGAGAGGGCTCCCGGGATCGTCCCGGCGCGGGTCTCGTCCTTCTCGCGGACGTCCACGAGCGTGAATTTTTCTCCGGCTTCGAGGGCCCGTTTCAGGTCGTCGAGACCGATCTCGCGGATGGTCTTTTTCGTGGCCGCGAGGAGCTCGGTGTACGTCGTCGCCATGGTCGGAAGCGAAGTCCTTCGCCCCTCGTCGGTCAAGGCGATTCGACGCCCGGGACCTCGACCGACAAGCGCGTGACGAGGGCCGCGCCATCGTGGGGTCGGCTTCCGGAAGGGCCGAGGCACGCTTCGAGCAACGCCGCGTACCGCGCGCTCTCCACCTCGTTCCCGGTCGCGCGGAGCGCGTCCTCGAGCACGCGTCCGAAGCCGTACACGTCGTCGTCGGGATGCGCGGGGCGGCCCGCGAGGCGTTCCGCCGTGACGTACCCGAGGCTCCCGCCGGGGGCGTGTTCGCCGATCCGTCGCGCGATCCCGAAGTCGGCGAGGACGGGCGTGCCGGCGTCGCGGAAGAGCACGTTCGCCGGCTTCACGTCGAGGTGGACCCATCCGAGGGCGTGCATCCGAGCGAGCGCGCGCGCGAACGGAATCGCCCAGCACGACACGGGCGTGAGGTCGGGCGCCTTGGCGCGGATCCGATCGCGCAGGGAGCCCCCGCGGATCCATTCGAGGGCGATCCACCCGTGTCCGGGGTCGACGTCGAACGCGCGCACGATGCCGGGCCCGGCGACCCGTGCGGTGACGCGGGCCTCGTGCACGACGACGCCCCGTTCCCGATCGCTGGCGTGGACCATCTTGAGCGCGACCTTCCGGCCCAGCTCCACGTCCTCCGCTTCGTAGACCGCCGCCGAACCTCCGCGCGCCACCTCGCGGATCAGGCGGTACGGCGCATCCACCGATTCGCGGACCAGCGTCGCCGGTTGCCGCGTGGGCGGCACACGTGATCCGAGACCGAGGCGTTCTCGGAGGCGCGCGTGCCGCTCGCGAACGCCCGGTTCGTCGACGTCGACGAGGAGCACCCGCTCGAGTGTCACCAACGCGGCGGCGAGTTCCCCCGCGTCGGCCAAGAGGTCCGCTCGCACCAGCAACGCTTCCGGCGAACGGCATCCGTCGAGGAGGGCGAGGGCCCGATCCCGGTCGCCGCGGAGGACCAACACGCCCGCCATTTCGGCGCGCGTCGCTTCGGGGAGGGGCGCGTGGGCGTGGGCGCGGAGGAGCGCTTCGAGCACCGCACTCTCGCGGAGGGTGCCCTTGGCGGAGGACAGGTCGAGGTCCAGGGCGTCCGCGCCCGTCCGCACTTCGGGCGCGTGGCCCGTGGCGCCCGTGACGACGCCTTCGGCCGCCGGTCCCGCATCCGGCGTCGCGACGTTCCGCCCGAACCATCGATCGAACAAGCCCACGTCGGGATCCTAGCTCCGGAGGGCCAGCCACGGCGACGCGCCCCGTTCGCGCGCGACCGCGTCCCCCGTCACGAGCGTGGCGGGGGACGCCCACGCGAGTTCGCCCGCGAAAGCGCGTGCGCCGTCCGTCGTCACGAGTTCGAGCCACCCGTCGTCCGCGAGGTCCAGGGTCCATCCGGTTCCGGGGACGCGCCACGGTCCGAGGGGGGCGAAGGTCGTGGTTCCGGCCACGGTCACGAGCACGCCGTCGCCGTAGGTCGGGTGTCCTGACACGGGTTCGACGCGGAGGTCCACGTCCCTCCCGAGGGTGAAAGCGAGGGCCTCGCGGATCGGCATCGCGCCGTCGATGGCGAGACCTCGGTGCCGCGTGCCGTTGTGGGTCCCGAGGTCGCGCACGACGGCGTGGCCGGACTCGCGTTCGACGGACACGTGCTCGCGACTCACCACGGGCGAGTGCACGTGGATCGTGCCTTCCCCCCGTCCGACGACCACGCGGCGACCGAACGCGACGTCGAACGTGTCGCTCCCCAACGTGACGCGGACGATCGGCCCGTTCGGGCGTCTCCGCTCGAGTCCCTCCACGCGCTCGACGAGCAGCGTGGCCGACGGGAAGGACGCCGCGTGCGCGCGTGCCCCCGTGACGGCTTCCCTCCGACGTCCCGTCGCGACGCGCTCCTCGAAGTCGGCGTTCGCGTCCGCGCGTGCGCGATCGTCACGCGTGGCGCGCGCGTCCTTCTCGTACAAGCGTTCGAGGCCCTCCACGTCCCCCGCCGCCTCGAGCGCGCGCGCGCGATCCTCCGTGCGACCGAGGAGTTCCCACGCGCGCGCGGCTCGACCGGGTTCGCCGGCCTCTTCGAGCTCCTTCGCGGCCCTCTCGACGTCGAGACGCGACGTCTCCGTCACCGCGTGGTCGCCGACGACGGCCAGCGCCCAGGTCGCCCGCGCGACGCGGGCCGCCCGCTTCACGTCGTGTCCCTCCGGCGCGACCGCGACCGCTCGCGCGAACGTGGCGAGGCGCACCTGGGGATCCATCTCGGTCTCGGCGCGGAGGAGGAACACGCGTGCGGCCTCCTCGGGCGCGTCCGCCTCGATCCACGCGTCGATGGCGGCGTTCCAATCGCCGCGCGCTTCGAGGCGTCGCGCGCGCTCGCGGACCCGTCCCTTGCCGAACCACCGATCGAAGAGCGCCATCCCGAGCCGGGCGACCAACGTATCACGGGCGATCTCCGGAACGAGTCGTTCCGCGCACACGCACCCCCACATCGACCTTCGGTAAGCGCCGTCCCCACGAGTTGCCTTGACGACCTCGCGCGAACCGTCGACCCTTGTCGGACAGCCGCTCGATTCGCGACGAATTTCGCGACGATGCTCCCGCCGAGGACCTCCTACGATGGCCAATTCGAACCGACTTGGTGAACTCCTTGTCCGCGAGAAACTGATCTCCCTGGCGCAGCTCCGCCACGCGCAGGACGAGCAGCAACGCTCCGGGACCAACCTCGGCTACACGCTCGCGAAGCTCGGGTACATCAGCGACCAGGAAGTCACGAACTTCCTCTCGCAGCAGTACCGCGTGCCCACGGTCAACCTCGAGGAGTACGTCATCGACGGTGAGGTCGTGAAGCTCGTCTCGAAGGAACACTGCGAGCGTCACAAGGTCATCCCCGTGTCGCGCACGGGCAACGCCCTCATCGTGGCGATGGCCGACCCGACCAACCTCAACGCCATCGACGATCTCAAATTCCTCACCGGCTACAACATCGAGCCGGTCATCGCGAGCGAGACCGCGATCGCGGCCGCGATCGAGAAGTATTACAACGTCGGCCCCTCGTACGACGAGGTCATGGCCGGGTTCGAAGAAGAAGAAATCGACTTCGGCAGCGACGACGAAGACGTCAACCTGATGGAGCTCGAACGGGCGAGCGAAGACGCCCCCGTCGTCCGTCTCTGCAACATGATCCTGCTCAACGCGATCAAGAAGCGCGCGAGCGACATCCACATCGAGCCGTACGAGAAGAGCCTCCGCGTCCGCTACCGCGTCGACGGTGTCCTCCAGGAGGAGATGCGCCCGCCCCTGAAGCTCAAGGCGGCCATCTCGAGCCGCATCAAGATCATGAGCTCGCTCGACATCGCCGAGCGACGCCTCCCGCAGGACGGGCGCATCAAGCTCAAGATGGGCAAGGGACGCGAGATGGACTACCGCGTCAGCGTCCTGCCGACGATCTGGGGCGAGAAGATCGTCCTCCGTCTCCTCGACAAATCGAACCTCCAGCTCGACATGTCGAAGCTCGGCTTCGACCCCAAGCCCCTCGAGGACTTCCTCTGGGCCGTCCACCAGCCCTGGGGCATGGTGCTCGTCACGGGGCCCACGGGTTCCGGCAAGACGACCACGCTCTACTCCGCCCTCTCCGACTTGAACAAGCCGGGCCACAACATCTCCACCGCGGAAGATCCGGTCGAATACAACCTCGCCGGCATCAACCAGGTGCAGATGCACGACGAAATCGGCCTCAACTTCGCGATGGCCCTCCGATCCTTCCTCCGGCAGGACCCGGACGTCCTCATGGTCGGCGAGATCCGTGACTTCGAAACGGGCGAAATCGCCGTCAAGGCCGCGCTCACCGGCCACATGGTCCTCTCGACGCTCCACACGAACGACGCGCCGGCGACCATCTCCCGTCTGCTCAACATGGGCGTCGAGCCCTTCCTCATCACGGCGAGCGTCAACCTCGTGCTCGCGCAACGACTCGCCCGGAAGATCTGTGCAGACTGCAAGGTTCCCGTTCCCGCCGACCCTGCCGTCCTCAAGGATCTGGGATGCACGCCCGAGCAGATCGCCGGCGCGCAGCTCTTCAAAGGGTCCGGTTGCGGCACCTGCAACGGCAGCGGCTACAAGGGACGCGTCGCGCTCTACGAGGTCATGCGGTTCACGGAGCCGTTGAAGGAGCTCGTGCTGCAGGGCGCTTCGACGGCCGAACTCAAGGCAGCCGCCATCAAGGGGGGCATGAGCTCGCTCCGGATGAGCGGCATCAAGAAGCTCCTCGACGGTGTGACCACACCCGAGGAAGTCCTCCGCGTCACCATGGCCGACTGACGTCGTCGGTCGCGATCGATCCACGGAATCCCGAGGAGAACCAACGATGACTCAGGGCGCGGAGCTCAAGCTCAACCTGCACCAACTTCTCAAGGCGATGATCGAGAAGGGGGCGAGCGACATGCACATCACGACGGGAACTCCGCCCCTCCTGCGCATCGACGGGTCCATCGTGCCCCTCAAGCTCCCGCCGCTCGGTCCAGTCGACACGAAGCAGCTCTGCTACTCGATCCTCACCGAGGAGCAGAAGGCGCACTTCGAGAAGCACAACGAGCTCGACCTCTCGTTCGGCGTGAAGGGCCTCTCCCGTTTCCGCGCGAACATCTTCACCCAGCGCGGCGCCATCGGCGGCGCGTTCCGTACGATTCCGTTCAAGATCCTCACCGCGGAAGAACTCGGCCTCCCGCCCATCGTCACCGATCTGGCGAACCGCCCCAGCGGCCTCGTCCTCGTCACCGGCCCGACGGGTTCCGGCAAGTCGACGACGCTCGCCGCCATCATCGACAAGATCAACTCCGAGCAGCGGCTGCACATCATCACGATCGAGGACCCGATCGAGTACCTGCACCCGCACAAACTCTCGGTCGTGAACCAACGCGAGGTCGGCACCGACACCGAAGGGTTCAAGGTGGCCCTCAAGTACGTCCTCCGCCAGGACCCGGACGTCGTGCTCGTCGGCGAAATGCGTGACCTCGAGACCATCGAGGCCGCGCTCACCATCGCCGAGACGGGTCACTTGGTGTTCGCCACGCTCCACACGAACAGCGCGATCTCCTCCATCAACCGCGTCATCGACGTGTTCCCGCCGCACCAGCAGCAACAGATCCGCTCGAAGCTTTCGTTCGTCCTCCAGGGCGTCATGACGCAGCAGCTGATCCCGCGCATGGGCGCTCCGGGTCGCGCGCTCGCCGTCGAGGTTCTCGTGCCCAACGCCGCCATCCGGAACCTGATCCGCGAGGACAAGAACCACCAGATCTACAGCCAGATGCAGGTCGGTCAGGACAAGAACGGCATGCAGACCCTGAATCAATGCCTGTACTCCCTCGTCCAGCGTCGCCAGATCACGGCCGAAGAAGCCATGTCCCGCGCGATCGAGACCGACGAGTTCCGCATGATGCTCGAGCGGGGCGCCCAAGCGGCCGCGCAAGGGCAACCGCCGCCGCGCGCCGGTCGCTGACGTCGGCCTTTCCCGTGCGCCTCAGGGGGGAACGAGCCGGAGCGGCTGCTTCGGCCGCTCCTCCCGCTTGAATCCGAGTTTCGCGGCCGCCGAGAGGACGTCGGGGTTCGTGATGCGATCGGCCGCGAGATCGGTGACGTACGGCACCCCGCGCGTCCGATCCCTCATTGCACCGAGGGCCATCGCCGTGAGAGCCCGGTAACGGACGGCGGCGACGGCCGGAGGAAGTGCGAGAGATGCGCTCCGTTTCTGCGCCTCCTCGATCCTGCCGAACGCGGCGAGGGTGTACGCCTGGATCCACGGCGCCGAGGTGCCGAAGAGAGCGGGGTAATGGCGGAGAAGCTGCCCGACGTCCTTGGGCTTGCCCTGCGCGGCGAGGAGCATCGCCTTCTCGATGGCCGCGCGCGGCGAGATGACGCCACGTTCGAACACGATCCGGAGCATGCGATCGGAGTCCTCGAGCTTGCCGCGGTACCGGTACGCCCGGGCGAGGCGCGTGGCGCGTGCCGGACGGATCGTTCCCTTGGTCCAGTCCTTCGCGAGGGCGTCCGCCGTCTCGAGGTCCCCTTGATCGAGAGCGGCGTCGACGGCCAGGAGATCGCCCCACGGTGCACCCGAATGCCCGAGTTCGAGGATTGCGTCGTGGGTCAGCTCCTGCGATCCGAGGAGCACTTCGGACGATTGCACGAGCGCGAAGAGTGCCGGCGCGCTCCGGACGTCCGCCGGGAGCGCAGCCACCGTCTTCACGAGCCCGGTGGAATCCAGTTCCTCGTATTCCATCGCGATCTTCACGGCGGCGACGTCCGCCGAGTTGTCCGGCAACGTCGACGTCGCGACGAGCGCCTCGTCGAGACGATCGTCCACGAGGGCGATCCGAGCGGCGAGGACGCGCGCGGGTGGGTAGACCTGGGAGAGTTCGAGGGCGGTGCGCGTGACCTTGCGTGCCAGGAGAACTTCGCCGCCACCCATCGCCATGTCCCCGATCCATACCGCGGTGTCGGGGCCGTCGATGAACTCGTAGGCGTGCTCCAGTTCCTTCCGCGCGTCGTCGTGCGCGTTCTTCAGGAACGCACGCACCGCGGCGACACCGGGCGCCACCGCACGGAGGGACTTCGGCAGTTCGGCGACGCGCCGCTGGATCTCCTCGACCTCCGGCGGCGGCTTGTCCGCCCGCGTCTTGTCCCGACCCCACGCGAGCGCGAGGATCGCGGCGGGTTCGGCCCGGTCCGGGTAGCGACCGCGGAAGGCCTTCGCCAACGTGGTCGCGGCGTCGGCGCTCCCCTCGAGCGCGACGTGACGACCGAGGCAGATCTCCGCCGCCACGAGCTTCGGCATGAGCGAGAGGGCGGTTGCGAACCTGTCCTTCGCTTTCGCGTCCCCCGTCCGTTCCAGGGTGACGCCGGCCGCGAGCTGGAAGTACGGGTCGCCGGCTGCTTCGGGATCCCAGCGATCGACGAGTCCTTTCGCCTTCTCGACGTCGCCGTCGAAGATGGACGAGGCGACGCGCGCGAACGCCACTTCGGACTCGCGCACGCCCACGTCCAACGCGCGTTTCACTTCCCCGTCCACGTCGACCATCGGGCCCACGCGGAGCAGGTTCGCCATCACGCGCTCGCGGAGCCACAGGATCGCCGCGCGCTTCGAGTCGGGATCGAGATCGAACACCTTCCCGAGCGTCGTCTCGATTCCTTCGAGCTCCGCTGCCCGTCCGGCGGCGAGATCGTCGTCGATGCGGAGGAGGAGGGCTTCCGCTTGCCGCCGATGATCCTCGCGACGCTGCTTCGCGAGGGCGAACACGGTGAGGGATCCGGCGACGAAGATGAACACGAGGCTCACGAGCCCGAGCCAGTTCCCCTTCGACGCGGGTCGGGCCGCGGGGACCCACGAACCGTCGATGGGTTTTCCGAGGACGTCGTGCACGCCCGTGCGTGCGAGGGCCGACAGGATGTCGACCGCGCGCGGCGTCTCACCGTACACGGTCGGATCGGGGGCGTCGGCGTCGCCCTTGCCCCGCGCGGCCCGCGCGACCACGGGCGGCTCCGAAGCGCGCGATACCCGAGGAGCCGGCGCCGGCGTGGACGCCCGCGCCGGGAGCTTCTCGGTCGTGCCGTCGGGCAGCTCGAGTTCCGTCGGTCGTCGCGCCACCATCGTGTCCAACTGGCTCGACGAGGCCGGTCCCGATTCGGGCCGTGACCCGCCTCCGAGCTTCGAGTCGTCGAGGGCGGCGTTCTTCTCGACCGCGTCCGCCACCGCGGAAGGTCCCCCTTCGATCTGGATCGACTTGTAGGCGCGCGCGCGCTCCAGCCACGTTTCCGTGTCGCGTCCGCCCGCCCCGAGCTCCACGGCCTTCTCGAGCGTGCGTTCCGCCTTCTCGGCGTCCCCGAGTCGGAGCTGCACTTCCCCGAGCCGACGGAACACGAGGGGGCTCCGTGGCGCGACCTTGCCCGCCGCCGAAAGACTCTCCTCGGCATCCTCGAGACGGCGCGCGCGGAGCAACATGTTGGCGATCGCGAGGAGCACCTTCACGTCGTCCAGGTGACGTTTCCCACCGAGCTCCTTCACTTCGTTGACCAGCTCGAGGGGCGACGAAACGTCCAGGGCGTCCGCGACCTCGATGGTCGTGGCCGCGTCCGGCGTCTTCCGCCATCGCTCCAAGAGCTCGTCCAACGTCCCGGCCATGTCCGGCTCCGAGGCTACCGGAATCCTGCCGGATCGTCGCGTTCGAGGTCCATTCCGGCCTGCCCGGGCACCGAAGGGCCGATCAGGCCTTGCCCTTCTTCGCTTCGAGGCCCAATTCCTTCATCACGAGCTGCAGATCGTCCCACGCTTGCCGTTTGGCTTCCGCCTGCTGGGCGCTCGGCCGGAGGAGGTACGACGGGTGGTAGGTCGGCATGACCAGCGTCGCGCCCCTGTACAGTTTCCACTGGCCGCGGAGCTTCGTGATGCCGAGCTTCGTCCCCAAGAGTCCCGCCGCGGCCGTGTTGCCGAGGGTGACGATGACCTTCGGCCGCACGAGCGCGAGCTGCTCGTGGAGGTAGGGAAGGCAGGTCTCCATCTCTTCGGGAGTCGGCTTCCGGTTCTCCGGCGGACGGCACTTCACGATGTTGCAGACGTAGACGTCCTTGTCCGCATCGAGGCCCATGGCTCCGATCATCTTGTCGAGGAGCTGCCCGGCGCGCCCCACGAACGGGAGGCCCTCCGCGTCCTCGTCGGCACCGGGCGCTTCGCCCACGAAACACAGTGCCGCGTCCGGATTTCCTCGCGCGAACACGGTGTTCGTGCGCGTCGCCGCGAGGCCGCACTTCGTGCAGGCCTTCACCTCCGTCGCGAGGATCGGCAAGCGGGTTCCTCGCGTCGCGGGATCGACGGGTTCCGTCTTCGCGGCGACCGTCGCGTTCGCGGACACCGCCGGCACGCGTGCCACGGGTTCCGCCGCGCCGAGCGCGTCGAAATCGGGCATCGGAGGCGGAGCCGCGGGGGCTTCCGGAGGCGGGGCCGGTGCGCGTCGCGGTCGTTCCTCGGCCGGCATGGGCGGAGGTTCGTCGGGTGCCGTTGCCCGGACGTCGGGAGGGGGCGGTGTGACGCTCGCACCCGCGACGCGAGGTCGACGCGGGATGCCGACCGCGCCCGTGTCCTTCTGCCATTCGAGGTACGCGCGGAGGCTCGCGGCGATGGATACGAGACTCTCGCGTGCGTCCTCGGATTCCGCCATGACAGCGTCGGTTCTATCGCCGAATCAGCGCTGTTCGAAGTGGATTCGGAGCACCTTGGAGCCGGCGACGGCCTTGCCCTCACGGTCGAGTGCGGGACGGAACGTCTCGCGTTGCGCGCACCGACGCGCCTCGCGCGCGAACCCGTAACCAGGATCGTTCATGATTTCGACCTTGGCGGGCACGCCGTCGGTGCCGACGCTCACGCGAACGGAAACGTACGCCTCCTCGACCTGCGCGGCGTCCGCTTCCGCGGGCCAGGGGCAGTTCATGTCGCCCTGGTTGGCGCGCTCCGGTGCCCGCGATCGATCCGGACCCGCCACGGCGGGAGCCGTTCCCGTACCGCCTTGCACACCGTCCGCACGTGCACCCGCGTTCCGGACGGCGGTGGTGCTCGTCCCGCCGCGCTCCGTGGTGCCACCGGCGTAACTCGTCCCCGTGCCCGTCACGACCGTGTTCGTCAGGTCCACGGGCTCGTTCGGATCCGGTTCCGCGACGAGGGCGGCCCCGGCCTGGGCCGCGGCGGGTGCCGGAGGCGGGGTGTCCGGCGGCGGCTCCTTCTCGGCCTTCGCCACGGGCGGAGGGGCCGCCTTCGGAGGCTCCTTCTCTTCTTCCTTCGGCGGTTCGGGCTCGGGCTCCTTGGGTTTGGCCACTTCCACGTCGACCTCGCTCACGAGCTTGTCGTGCACGCGCGCGCGGATGGCGCTCGACCAGTCGAGGAGCGCGACCGGGATCAAGGCCGTCCGAGCGGCCGCCGCTCCGTGGAGCGCCATCGCGAGGATCATCGCTCCGACGATGGTCCGCTCCGCCCGCGTGCCGATGCGTGCGATTCCTCCGAACGGATCGATGGCTGCCCGAGCGCCCGCCGACGACGGAGTCGCGAGGGCCTGGGACGGGGGCGGGGGAGGGGGAGCCATGGGGGAGGTCGGGGACCCGTCCGAAAGGCTACTTCTTCGGGGCGCGTTCGATGGGATCGGTGGGCGAAATTCCGAAGGCGATCTTGCTGATCTTCGCTTGTTTTAGCAGGTCGAGGACGTGAAGCACGCGACCGTGCGGCACGTTGTTCTCCGCGCGGATCACGGCGCGGAGTTCCGCGTTCTTCTTCAGCGCTTCCACCGCCATGGGATAAATCGCGTCGTCGTTGGCCACCTTCGCGGAGTCGACGCTCGTCGTCCCGTCGGCCACGAGGGCCACGCTGAACACGGTCTGGATCTCGGTCCCGGACGCCGCCTTGGGCAAGTCGAGGGGAACCGACTGCGAGACGATGATCTTCGCCGTCACCATGAAGATGATGAGGAGGACGAGCGTGATGTCGACGAGCGGGGTGACGTTGATCCCCGTGATGCCCTCGTCCGTGTCCTGACCCGCGCCGCCGGCCATGTCAGTTGCCTTCGGACTTCGGGCCCGGGTTCTTCGAGACGCGTTCGTTCCGCGGCGACCCCGCGGCCGCGAGCGCCGGACCGTCCGCCTTCAAGTGCGCGAGGAGCACGTGGGCGAGGGCGTCCGTGTTGGCCGTCGTCGTCTTCACGATGCGCTGGAAGGCGTTGAACGCGGCGACGGCCGGAATGGCGACGACGAGACCCACCGCCGTCGCGACGAGCGCCTCGGCGCTGTTCGTCATGACCGCGGTGGGCGCGAGCGTGGAGGCCGAGGCCCCGGCGCCGGGAGCCGTGTTCGCCTGACCCAGCACGTCGAACGCGCCGACGATGCCGATGACCGTTCCGAGCAGCCCGATGAAGGGGGCGTTGTTGCCGAGGGTGCCGAGGAACGCGAGCCGCTTCTCGAGCTTCAGGCGTTGCAGCGCGCTCGCACCCGCCATGGCTTCTTCGGCGGCGTCCGCTCCCAGGTCCGCCTCGACGAGACCGGCGACGACGACCGCGGCTTCCGCGCTCGGCGATTGCTCGAGACGGCGACGGGCCCCTTCGAGATCGTTGCCGCGGAGCATGCGCCCGAGGTCCTTCATCAGGCCCTCGATGTCGTCCCGGAGGGACCAGAAGAGCCACGCCCGTTCGAGCATGATGGCGAGCGAGACGACACTCAGGGCCAACATGAGCCAGAGCACCCACGCCGCGCCGGCGCCGACCATCGCGCTTTTCAGTCTCTCGATCATTCGGGGCTATCCTGCTTCCCGTCGTCGTCGGACGGGGCCTTGGGTTCGACCAACGTGAGCGCTTCGGACAAAACCGTCGTCGCGTAGGCTCCCTTCGGTAACACGAATTGGAGGCGAATGTCCCCACCGGAAGGTTCGATGGGCGCGACTTCGAGCCCGGAAACCTGGATCCGGAGCAGGCGCCGCGTACCCTCGCCGAGCCGACGAACCCGCGAAAGCACCTCTTCGTTCCCGATCCATCGCGAAAGTACGGAACGCTCGAGGTCGGCCGTTTCCCCCTCCGGCCACCGCATCGAGACGCCGAACATCGGACCCGTCGGGGAAATTTCGAACGCTTCCGCACGGACGCGGTCGGTTTCGGGGTCGGTGCACGGAAAAAGTCCGCCCGTCTGGTGCTTCTCGAGGAGGTCGCCCAGGCGGGGCACCCGGAAGGAGCCATCGTCCACCCTGGCGTTCAGGACGTCGTTGAACATGGCGGATTGGAGCGCCGAGAAGAGGAACCGTTGCTTCTTCGGATCCTTGGGCCCCGGCCACTCTCCGAGGAGCCACGACTTCGCGCGGTCCGCGTTGTTCCCGTGCATCCCGAAACGCTGGTGACCGTAGGCGTTCGGGCACCCTTCGCGCCCGATGCGCTCGAACGTCGCGACGACGCCTGCCACCGCTTCGGGGGCGATCGATCGCACGTGGATCGTGAAGCGGTTGCCCGCGAGGTGTCCCGTCCGGAGTTTGTTGCCGTGGAACTTCGCGTCGAGCACGCGGACGCCGTCGAGGGACAGCGCGCCGAGGCGGGCGAGCATCGCGTCACGACTCGTTCCTCGAACGGGAGGGATCGAGATCGTCTGCGTGGTCACCGCGATCTTGTCCTTCATGCCCGGCACGCCGACGTCGCGCACGTCGGCGCCGAGACCCTTCGCGAAGGCGCGGACCACGTCGTCCGTGGTGCGCCCCCGTTTCTCGAATCGCACGTAGAGGTGTTCGCCCTGGCCCGAGGGCTCGTAGAGGGGCAGCTCGTCGACGACGAAGTCGTCCGGGGTCCGCTTGAGGATGCCTTCGGGTCTCACGACCCGCGGTGTTACTACGCGCCCAGCTCGTGGGCCATGACGTCGCGGGGGCCCCGGAAGTTCTGGGCGGGCGAGTACGCGAGGAAGTTCGAGACCTTCGACGTGTAGAGGCACGCGTAGTCCTCGACCTGGGCGCCGAAGCTCGATTGTTCGTCGCCCTCCTTCATGAGCGATCCCCAGTACGGGTGGAAGCGATCGTCCATGCGCCGTTCCAGGGCCTCGAGCTCGGCCTGCTCTTTCCGGAGTCGACCGCGGATGCGTTCGACGCTGCGCTTGATCCGCATCCTCTCCGCTTCGAGCTCCGCGATCGACGACGGCGAGAGCGTCGCGCCGTTGGCGTGCGGTGCCGAGCCGCCGTTCGCGAGCGTTCCGTTCGCGCCGGTTGCGCCGTTGGCGTGCGGAGCGTTCGACGGCGTCCGCGCCTTCTCCGTACGTTCGACCACGCCCGCGAGGGACGGGGCGGACCCGTGCGCGTGGGGAACGTGTCCGTGGGCGGCGTGTTCGAGCTTCCGCGAGATTTCCTTGAACCGCGACTGGTAGAGCCGGAGGTCGTCCTCGAGGCGTTCGCGCATGTCCTCGAGTTCGTGGGCGCGCGCGAAGTCCTCCTTGCAGGCTTCGTACGCGTCGATCTCCGCCTCCATCTCCTGGATGATCATGGCGGTGTTCCAGGCGCTCTCCTTCTTCGTGCGGAGGATGTCGCCGTAGATGTGATCGCCGACGTAGAGCACCTGGTCCCCCGACACGCCGAGGGCGCGCTCGAGATCGTGCAGGTTGCCACCCTCGTAGATGCGTCCGCGTTCGAGGGGGAACGTCGCGGGCTTCAGGACGTCGCCCTCGCGCTCCATGAGCGGGCGTCGCTCCTGGAAGAAGGCAGGCTTCGTCGCCGCGACGATGACGACGTCGAAGAAGTTCCTCCAGGTCGGGTACTCGCTCATGGTCCCGTGGAGGAGGTAGTTCATCATCTTGTCGGTGTAGGCCCAGCGCGAGTTCGTGAGGACGAAGAGGCGCTTGCCGGCGCTCCGGAATTTGTGGAGCGTCGCCGCGAGCTCGGGATCACGTTTCACGTAGCGCGGCAGGTCCGACATGATCGCGTTCAGGATGGTGCCGTCCCGGTGCGCCTCGTCGATGCTCTCGCGGATGTCGGTGAAGACCTGCGCGTAGTCCATGGAGAGACCACGGGATTCGTGCGCCTCCACCATGGCCGCGTAGAGCGCCGCTTCCGAGAGAGCGTAGAGCGTGTCGATCCAGTGGTAGCGGGGCGTCGCGGGGCGGACCTTCTTCGCCTGGTAGAGGCCGCGGATGTCCTCTTTCGAGAGCTCGCGGTGCCCGTGGTACGCCTTCTCCACGTGTTTGTAGCGGTCCATCTTGAGGATGTGGCCGTACTTCTTGTCGATGAGCAGGCCGCGCACCGAGAACTTCGTTGAGTACGGGATCGACCGGATGAATTCCGGGTACCCGCGCGCGATGAGCTTGTCGATCGTGGCCCGGATCGAGAGTTCGTCCATCTCGGGCTGGTCGTAGATCGCCAGCGTGTAGTCCATGTCGAAACCCACCCAGGCAACGTTGCTCATCCGGAGGTTTCGGTTGCAGAACACCCGGCGGGGGCGGGGGATGCCAGGGGAGTGGGGCTGGGCGATGAAGTCGCCGAGCGGCAGAACCAACTGGTCCTGGGGATCGTTCGTGGAATTCACGTTCACCGTGGGGCGTGCGCGGGTCCGGACCTCCGGACCTGGAGAGGGATGCTCGGCGCGAACTGTGATCTTGCCTGGTTCCTCCCCCCGCCGCAAAGGCCGGTCCTCCGAATTCCAGTTCGGGTCCACGATTGCACGACCGCACCTCCACGCGCCGCGTTACGCGGGGAAACGGGTGGATCGCGCTTTTTTTCGTGAACGTTCGCCATCACGACCAGCCCGCCTCGCACGACGGCCTTTCACGTACTTGGGCGATCGCACACGAGTACCCATGCCGAACGCCCTGGATCATGGGGGTGGTGCGGGGATGTAGGTCATTGAGGGACAACGACGCACTGCTAGCCCAAAGGGGAACGCACCGACCGACGCGAAGGAGTTCCTCGTCATGGCTTCCGAATCCGCCCCCTCGAACCGCACCGCGAACCGCAAGGCCCTCCTCCTCGGAATGGCGGCCCTGGTGGTCGGAGCCTTCGCGACGGGATGCTCGGACGGAGCGACCGCGCTCGCCAGCGTCGACGACTCCGAGGAGCAGGGCCAGCCCGCGGCGACGACGCCGAGCTCCGGCTCGTCGAACGGGACGACGACCTCGGGCGGCACCTCCCTGGACTCCGGCGCGATCGACTCCGGATCGAGCCTTCCCACCGTCGACGCGGGCGCCCCGACCTCCGACGCGGGCGACGCCGCCACGACCACCGACGGCGGCGCCGGCACGGGCGTCGTGGTCACCCAGGACGTCCTCCCGATGACCCTGAAGGAAGCCCTGTCCGCCGCCGTCGAGGGCAACGACCTCGTGATCCGCGCGGCGAGCACGAACCCGGTGCGCCAGCTCGTCATCAAGGTCCCGAACCGCACGGGCAGCAGCGAGTGCAAGAGCGTCGGAACGTCCATCGACTGGAAGACCGACAAGACGAACTATTCCGACAATTTCCTCGTCGGCCGCGACTGCGTGGTGAACGTCACGTCCCTCGGCGCGGTCGGTCAGCCGGTGGTCGGTACGTTCACCGGCAACGTCGCCAAATTCCTCGGCCTCGGCGAAGGCGCGGACAAGATCGCCCTCGCCAACGGCTCGTTCAGCATCGTGCGGACGGCGGACGGGCCGGCGCGCTGACCCGGAGACACCCGCCGGTCAAGAAGCCGTAGAAACCGTCCACGAGGGCGTCCACGTCGGGCGCCGCGTCGCCGCGAACCACGTGCACCAGCATCTCGCGCAGCGCTCCCACGATGAGCACGGCGTAGAGACGCGTGTCACCCGGTGCGACGATGCCCAGCTTCTGGCCGTCGCGCAGGCTCTCGTCGAGGAGGTTGCCGAGTTCGTCGTTGAAGGCCTGGAGCTTCCGGTCGAAGGCCGGATCGACCCCCATGGCGTCCGAAAGGAGGATCTTCGTCGTCGCCGGGTCGAGGACGAGCATGCCCACGATGCGGCGCACGTTCTCCAGGATCTGGTCCTCCACGGTGCGGGCGCGATCGTGGGGATCGACGCGGAGGATGGTCATCCCGATGCGCGCGAGCACGCGGTCGATGATCTCCTCCAGGATGGCGCGCTTGTCCTCGAAGTAGAGGTAGAAGGTACCGCGCGCGACGCCGGCCGCCGAGACGATGTCCTCGATCTTCGCGGCGTGGTAGCCGCGCTTGGCGAACACGTCCCGCGCGCTCGTGAGGAGCTGCTGACGCCGGGCGCCCTTGTCCATCCCGATTCGCACGACGGGCGTTCCGTAGCACGAAACCGGCACGCCCGGGCGAGCGATGGCAGGGGGAGGTGTCCCATGAGCACGAGTGCCGTCGCCCCGTCTTTCGCCCCATCGTCGACCCGTTCCGCCGGTATCGAGGCCCCCTCCGGGCCCGGCGCCTTCGTCACGCCGGACGGAATGGTCGCCTATTTGCAAACCCGCCTGCGTCACGTGGACGGGCAGCTCCGGTCCTTGATGGACGGACAAAATACGGCCATCCGGCAGACCGAGGCCCTGTCGACCCTCACCGCGTCCCTCGACGCCTGCACGTCCGGGGGCGTCCTCGACATGAAGAACGCCGAAGACCTCCTCCGCGCCTACCAGGACGCCATCGTCCGCTCGGGGCCGGACACCGAACTCGGGCGTTCCCTCGCCGCCGAGCAGATGCGGTTCGCCGAGCGCGTCGGCTGGGGATCGACCCTCGCGTCCGTCCGCGCGATGGATGCGGCGGGCACGCCCCACCCGTTCTGGACGGCCGAATCCGGGACCGCGTTCGCCACCCTCAAAGGAACGGTCCCCGGCATCACCGACTCGCCGATCGTGAAGTCGATCCCGAGCGAGGAGCTCCGCACCTTCGTGGACGCGGTCAAACGTTCCCGGGACGACGTGAGCAACGGCAGCGAAATGGCCATGCTCGCCATCCAATCCCTCACGTCCCAACGCGGCGTCGCCACCCAACTCGCGACGTCGATCCTCACGGCCCTGGCCGACGCGACCCGTCAGATCACGCAGAACGTGGGGCGCTGAGGCCGGCGTCGCATTCGCCGTTCGCCGTTCGCGCGATCACTCTCCCAAGACGATGACGGCGAAGGCGACGCGCTGCGAGGCGTCCCGGTCGAAGAATCCGGCGGGGAACGCCACGCGGATGGCCCGGTTGCGCACGGGGCGGGGGAGAGTCGCCGCACCGTTCGCGTCCGTCGACGTGCAGATGCGGCCGCCGCCGTACCAACGTTCCCCGTTCCTCCGTTCGGCATCGTAGGCGCAGCGGCCCACGGTCCCGCGGATCGACGTGGGACCGAGCGTGAACTCGGTGAGCACGCCGGCGTAGATTCCGCGGACGTCGAGGCGTCCGTCATGGTCGTCCACGTGGAGATCGACGCGACCGCCTCGGGCCAACCCGCGGATACGGGTCCCGTTCTCCGAGACCGCGAGATCGACGAGGTCGCCCTTCGCGCGACCCCGGAACGCGTTCCCGTCGTGCACGAGCGACGTGTCGGGGCCTTCGAGTCGCGCGCTCTCGAGGCGTGCGGTGACCGCGAGCCCCGGTTCCCGGACGACGAACGCGTCCGGAGGAGGTTCGTTCGCGGCGCCCTCGAACGCGCCGTCTTCGGCCTCGATGCCGTAGGGCGTCCGTGAATCCCCGATGGCGTTCCCGGAGACGCATCCCGAGGCACCGCCGACGAGGAACGGGGCGAGGCCGAGCGAGAACGCCAACGTCAGTCCATGCCCCATTCCGCGTTCGTTCCGGACCATCGCGAAACCCTCCGAGCCTCCATGCTTGTCCCGTCGGTCCGTGCCGTAAAGCGGCCATTTCGGCGATCGTCCGAGGGAGGCACAATTCCACTGACACGGGCGTCTAGTTACGGGAGACTGTCGCCGCCGCGGCCCGCCGTGCCGTCGGTGGTTCGTGTCGAGGATCGGAAATGCCCTCGACGCTCTCTCGCTCGGATCGATCGGATCGATCGGAAGGAACGTCGGATGGCCAGTGACACGCGCGCGAAGTCGGACCGGATGCTTCCCGAGCGACTCGCCATCGGCATGGACGTCGGGTCGACGACGGTGAAGGCGGTCGTCCTCGATCCGGGGACGAAAGAGATCCTCTGGAGCGACTACCAGCGTCACCACACGAAGCAGCCCGAGTACGTGCTCTCGATGCTCGAGACGATCCTCGCGGCCTTCCCGACGCACGCGCCCGGCCAGTTCCGCATGTTCCTCACCGGCTCCGGCGCAGGGCCCCTCGAACACCCCACCGGCGGCAAATTCGTCCAGGAAGTGAACGCCGTCACGCTCGCCGTCGAGCACCTCCACCCGGACGTGGGCTCGGTCATCGAGCTCGGCGGGCAGGACGCGAAGATCATCATGTTCAAGCAGGGCGAGGACGGCGAGAAGACGCCGAACGCCTCCATGAACGACAAGTGCGCCTCCGGCACCGGCGCCACCATCGACAAGTGTTTCCTCAAGGTGAACGCGCCGCCGGAGCTCGTGACGTCGCTCCGCTTCGACGACTCGAAGCTCCACCACGTGGCGGCCAAGTGCGGCGTCTTCGCCGAGACCGACATCGTCAACCTGATCAAGAACGGCATCCCCGCGACGGAGGTCCTCTGTTCGCTGGCCGACGCCATCGTGCTCCAGAACCTCTCCGTGCTCACGCGCGGCGGCACGCTGAAGCACCGCGTGCTCCTCCTCGGCGGTCCGAACACGTACCTGCCGTTCCTCCAGGACTGCTGGCGCCTCCGTATCCCGCAGACGTGGGACGAGCGCGGCTACGACTACCCGAAGGACGTGCCCATCGAAGAGCTCATCTTCGTGCCGGACAACGCGCAGTACTACGCGGCCTTCGGCGCGGTGCTCTACGGCCTCCACGAACCCGCCGAAGTCGGCGTCCTCGTGAGCCTCGACGGCCTCCAAACCTACATTTCCCACGGCCGCAAGGCGCGTCTCGGGGAATCCGCCGGCCCGCCCCTCGCCAAGGACGACTCCGAACTCGAGGAGTTCAAGCGCCTCTACACGATCCAGAAGTTCGTGCCCGCGCGCTTCGAGAAGGGCCAGGAGGTCCGCGGCTACATCGGCATGGACGGCGGGTCCACGTCGTCGAAGGCGGTGCTCATCGACGACGACGGCAAGATCCTCGTCAAGGCGTACCAGCTCTCGAAGGGCAACCCGCTCCAGGACACCAAAGAGCTCCTCCAGCAGATCAAGGACTACGTCGAGGTCGAGAACGGCGCGACGCTCGAGGTCCTGGGCTTCGGCGGCACCGGCTACGCGGCCGACATCCTCCAGGAGACCCTCCAGGCCGACGTGAACATCGTCGAGACCGTCGCGCACATGATGAGCGCGACCCATTTCTTCGGCGACGTCGACGTCATCTGCGACATCGGCGGGCAGGACATCAAGGTCCTGTTCATGAAGAACGGCGACATCCAGAACTTCCGCCTGTCGAACAGCTGCTCCGCCGGCAACGGCATGTTGCTCCAGGCGACGAGCGACTCGTTCGGCGTCCCGGTCACGCAGTACGCCGACACGGCGTTCAAGGCCGAACTCGCCCCGAAGTTCTCTTACGGCTGCGCCGTGTTCCTCGATACCGACCGCGTGAACTTCCAGAAGGAGGGCTTCTCGAAGGAGGAGATGCTCGCCGGTCTCGCGCAGGTCCTTCCGAAGAACGTGTGGCAGTACGTCGTCCAGATCCCGCGCATGGCGGCTCTCGGGACGAAGTACGTGCTCCAGGGCGGCACGCAATACAACCAGGCCGCCGTCAAGGCGCAGGTCGATTACATCAAGGAGCGCGTGCCGAACGCCGAAGTGTTCGTGCACCCGCACACGGGCGAAGCCGGCGCCATCGGCGCGGCCATGGAGACCTTGCGTGTCGTCAAGCGACGCGGGCACTCCACGTACGTCGGCGTCGAGGCGACCCTGAACCTCGAGTACACGACGAAGAACGACGAAGAGACCGTCTGCCACTTCTGTCCGAACGAGTGCAAGCGCACGTTCATCGATTCGAAGCGCCCCGACGGGACGACCAGTCGCTACATCGCCGGCTTCTCGTGCGAGAAGGGCACCGTCGAATCGAAGGAGGCCATGCTCGCCCTCGTCGCCGATCGCAAGAAGATCGCCGACGAGTTCCCGAACCTCGTGGACTTCGAGTCGAAGAAGGCGTTCCTCCACTTCCACACGCCGCTCGCCATGCCTTCCGCCGAGTCCACCATCGAGGACTTCGAAGTGCGGAAGGGCCTCCTCGGAGTCCGTCGTGTCGCCGTGAAGCGCGCGTTCCGCCGTTCGTCCGTCGAGAGCTGGGAGGCGCGGAAGAAGGTGCGCATCGGCATCCCCCGCGTCCTCAACATCTATTCGACGGCGCCGTGGATCCGCACGTACCTCGAGACCATCGGCATCCCGAAGCGCAACGTCGTCTTCAGCGAGCCGACGACCGAGGAGATGTGGGTCGAGGGCGGCAAATACGGATCCATCGATCCGTGTTTCCCCTCGAAGGTGGCCCAGGCCCACCTCCACGCGCTGCTCTTCCACGAGCACAAGCCGGCGGAGAAGAAGCCCCTCAAGTACATCTTCTTCCCCATCCTCACCCACGTGAACAACTTCGTCGCCGACACGATGGACAACGCGTGTTGCCCCATCGTCGCTTAAGGCGCTCCGAAGTCATGAAGGCGGCGTTCGCCGAAGGGAGGTCGATTTTTTCGCGACCCGCGGCATCGAGTATTCGATCCGGCGCTCTTCGAGGAGCCCACGCCCTCGCGCGGCGCATGTTCGAGACCTTCGGTCCGCGTCTCGGCATCACCGAGGACGAGAACGACTTCGCCTGCAAGGAAGCGTGGAAAGCCCTCCGCGAGTTCGATCGTGATCTCGAGGAGAAGGGGCGCGCCATCCTCGAGACCGTCGAGGCGGAGGACCGCGTCGCGATCCTCATGATCGGCCGTCCGTACCACTCGGACCCGGGCCTGAACCACGGCATCCCCGAGGAGTTCCAGATCCTCGGCTACCCGATCCTCTCGATCCGTTCGATCCCGAAGGACCGCGAGTACCTCGATCGCTACTACAAGGACGAACTCGCCTCGAAGAAGATCAAGACACCTCTCGAGCTCAATCACGTGTGGCCGGAGAACTACTCCGTCAACAGCGCGCAGAAGGTGTGGGCGGCCGGATTCGCCGCGCGCCACCCGAACGTCGTCGTGCTCGATCTGTCGTCCTTCAAGTGCGGCCACGACGCGCCGACCTACGGCCTCATCGACTCCATCGTCGACGCGAGCAAGACGCCCTACGCCGCCCTGCACGACATCGACGCGAACAAGCCCGGTGGTTCCATCAAGATCCGCGTGAAGACCTACGCGCACACCTTGAAGCTCCACGAGGAGCGCCTGCAGGACTTCCGATCCAAGCAGAACGAACTCCAGTACGCGCTCGACAAGAAGCGCGCGGAGCTCCTCCAGATGCGCAAGGAGCAGATCCAGGCGCGGAAGCAACAGGACCCCGAACTCGATCGCCAGCTCGAGACGCTCCGCGAGAAGCTCCGGGCCTACGAAGCACCGAAACCCAAACACGCCCCAGAAATGCCGAAGGGCATGGTGAAGATCGGGAAGAAAGCGGCCGACGGAACCGTCGTCCGCCTCGACGCCTGACCCGGACGCCACGCCGCATTCCGCCGCCGTACCCGAAACTTTCCGCAGTACCCCGCGAACCGCGTCGCGAACACGCCTTCGCCCCGAAGAGGACCCGACCATGAACCAAGACCGCAAGATGAACGACGTCCAGGTGAAGCGATCCCTCCCCGTGGTCGACATCGAAGCGGAGGTGAAGCGCTTCGAAGAGGAGGAGAAGAAGCGCCTCGGCCTCGAGGATCAGCACGTCGAGCACTGGATCGAGGACATGGCGAACCTCACCTTCACGAAGAAGGAGAAGTCCAAGATCACGATGCTCGTCGGCGGCCTCACCATGGCTCACGACTACTTCGTGGAAGGGGCGCTCCGCGGCGTCGGCTACAACGTCCAGATGATCGACGTGCCGGACAACGCGGCACTCCAGTACGGCAAGGAATTCGGCAACCGCGGCCAGTGCAACCCGACCTACTTCACCGTCGGCAACCTGGTGAAGATCCTCTGCACGCTGCGCGACAAGCACGGCATGACCGCCGAGGAGGTCGTGAAGAACTACGTGTTCCTCACCGCCGGAGCCTGTGGCCCCTGCCGCTTCGGCATGTACGTCACCGAGTACCGTAAGGCCCTGCGTGACGCCGGCTTCGACGGCTTCCGCGTCGTCCTCTTCCAGCAGAAGGGCGGGCTCGAGCAGGCGACGGGCGAGGAGTCCGGCCTCGAGCTCAACGCGCCGTTCTTCCTCGGCATCGTGAAGGCCCTCATGGCCGGCGACGTCATCAACGCGCTCGCGTACCGCATCCGCCCCTACGAGATCACCGAAGGCGAGACGGACAAGGCCATCGAGGCGTCGAAGAAGATCGTCTACGAGGCCCTCGAGAAGCAGACGAACGTCCTCTGGGCGCTCCGCAAGTGTTCCAAGCTCCTCGGCGCGGTGAAGGTCGATCGCACGCGCGTGAAGCCCAAGGTCAGCATCATCGGCGAGTTCTGGGCCATGACGACCGAAGGCGACGGAAACTACCAACTGCAGCGCTTCCTCGAGTCGGAAGGCGCCGAGTGCGACATCCAGCTCGTCGCCGCGTGGCTCCTCTACACCGTGTGGGAAGGGAAGAACGACACGGGCGATCGCGCCGATCTCCGCGGCGCCGACGTCGCCACCTACGGTCTCGGCAGCATCGCGAGCGATCCCTTCGGCATCGGCAAGAAGATGCTGGCGCTCGCCGGCGCCGACTTCGCCATCCGCGCCATCTTCCAGACGTTCGCGCACGCCGGCGGCCTCTACGGCTACCACCTACCCGACATGAACCTCATCGCCGAGCTCTCGGACGAGTACTACAACAACGATCTCCGTGGCGGCGAAGGCCACATGGAAGTCGGCAAGCTGATCATGAACGTCACGCAGTCCAAGGCGCACATGACGCTCAGCGTGAAGCCCTTCGGGTGCATGCCGAGCGCCGGCGTCTCCGACGGCGTGCAGTCCGCCATCACCGAGAAGTTCCCCGGCACGATCTTCTGCCCGGTGGAGACCAGCGGCGACGGCCGCGTGAACTTCTACTCGCGCGTGCAGATGTACCTCTTCAAGGCGAAGCAGGCCGCGCTCGCCGAATTCGATCGCGCCCTCGTCGACAACGGCGTGACGAAGGCCCAGGTCCAGGACTTTCTCGCGAAGAACCCGCGCTTCGCCCACTCGCTCCACAAGGCGCCCCATTCCTACGCCGGCTGTGGCGCGGACATCGTCGCGGAAGTCGCGCCCTTCATCACGAAGTCGCGCTGGGAGCGCGCGCGGGAGAAGGTCCTCTCCTTCGGCAAGAAGTCCGTCGAGACGGCCCAGAAGTCCCCGCACCTCGTCGTGAACTTCGCCAAGGAAGCGGTCGCCCAGGCGCCCGAGACCTTCGCCAAGGTGAAGGAAGACGTCGCCATGATCGCCGAAGTGCGCCGCGCGAAGAAGATCGCGAAGCGCGCGAAGGCGTCCGAGACGTCCGCGTCGCTCTGACCCTCGTCTCCGCGACGTTCGGCGAAGCTCGTTCCGACCGTCTCGCGAATCGTCGCATCGCTCCGGCGGACGCCGCGTCGTGGTAGGTTCCTTCCTGCCGTGACCCGCGTCCCCGAGCTGCTCGCCCTCGTTCCCGCCGACGTGAAAGCCCTCTGCGCGCGCCTCGAAGGCGCGGGCAAGCGCGGCTGGATCGTGGGCGGGTGCGTGCGCGATCTGGTCCTCGGACGCCCCGTGAACGACTGGGACGTCGCCACCGACGCTCTCCCCGACGCCATGCTGAAGCTCTTTCCCCGGGCCATCCCGACGGGCATCGAGCACGGCACCGTCACCGTCGTGATGAACAAGGTGCACTACGAGCTCACGACCCTCCGGGGCGAGGGCGCCTACACGGACGGCCGCCGGCCCGATTCCGTCGAGTTCGTGGACGACATCACGCGCGACCTCGCGCGCCGCGACTTCACCGTCAACGCCATCGCCATGGACCCGAAGACCGGGGAGATCGTCGACCCGTTCGACGGCGCGAAGGATCTCGCCGCGAAGACGCTCCGCGCCGTCGGCAATCCCGTGGAGCGCTTCTCGGAGGACGGTCTCCGCGTGCTCCGCGCGGCGCGGTTCGTCGCCACGCTCGAACTCGAGCTCGATCCGGCCACGCGCGACGCCATCCCCGAAACCCTCGCGACCTACAAGAAGGTTTCCGCCGAACGCATCCGCGACGAGTGGGTGAAGACCATGAAGGCGAAACCCTCGCGTGCGTTCGACGTCATGCGCGAGACGGGGATCCTCGGAGTCTCGTGTCCGGAACTCCTCGAGGGTGTCGGCATGGCGCAGAACAAGTGGCACGGCTACGACGTGTGGCGGCACGGCATGGAATGCATGGACGCGTGCGTCGGCGATCCCATCCTCCGCATCGCCGCGCTCTTCCACGACGTCGGCAAACCGAGGACCCGCGCGTTCAGCGACAAGACGCAGGACTACACGTTCTACGACCACGATCGTGTGGGCGCGGAGGTCGTCGCGCCTATCTGCACGCGTCTCCGCTTCTCCAACGACGAACGCGAACGCATCGCCCATCTCGTCCGCCACCACCTCTTCCACTACACGGACGCCTGGTCGGATGCCGCCGTTCGCCGCTGGGTGAGACGCGTGGGGCGGGAGCGCATCGACGACCTCTACGCCCTCAACGAAGCCGATGTCCGCGCGAAGGGGCGTTCCTTCGACGACGACCTCGCCTCGCTCGCGGGCCTCAAGGCGCACGTCGAACGTGTGCTCGCCGCGGGCGCCGCGCTCACGACGCGCGACCTCGCCCTGAACGGGAGGGATCTCATGGGGGATCTCGGTCTCCCTCCCGGCAAACACCTCGGTCAGATCCTCGATGGCTTGCTCGAGTTCGTCACGAACGAACCCGAAGGGAACGAACGCACGCGCCTCCTCGACGAAGCGCGCCGCCTCGCGGCGGAGTTCGGGGTCCTTCCGAAGGGCTCGTGAAGCGCGGACTCGTGGTACCGTCCCGACCGTGGGTGCCGTGAATCGTCGGAGTCGGAAGTCGATCGTCGCCCTCGTCGCGCTCGCGTGCGCTTCGTTTTCCGCGGTTTCCCGGGCGGAATCGGAGACCGGCGCGAAGCCGAGCGTGACCGTCGGCGAGTTCCGGTTCACCCCGAAGCTCGAGATCCGAGTGCGCGGCGAATACCGACGGGACCCTCCGGACATGGGCGGCGTCTCCGTGCGAGGCGTCCCGTCGCCACGCGTGCGCGATGCCCTCGCCCTCCACGAGCGTGCGCGCCTCGGGGTGTCGGTCGAACGGCCCTATTTGCGGGCCGACATCACGCTGCAGGATGCGCGTGTGTTCGGTGCCTCTCAGCCCTTCGCGACGCTCAAGCCCGACGGAGGCTTCGCTTCTTTCGGCGCGTACGAGGCGTTCCTCGAAGTGCACGACGAAGACCCTCGACCCAACCTTCTCCGCGTCGGTCGGCAAACGGTGCGCTGGGGAGACGGACTCCTGCTCGGACGTGCCGACGCGAGCCCCACCGGGCGATCGCTGGACGCCGTACGCGCGCGATGGGCGAAGGGGCCGTTCGAAGCGGAAGCCCTGGCCGTGGTCGTCGACGCGTCCCGTCCCCTCGGGCTCGCCTTCGACGACGCTTCGGGACCGTCGCGTCTCGGGACGCAACTTTACGGCCTCCGCGCCGGGGTCACCTTCGGCCCCCTCCTCGGTATCGAGGCCTACGGTTTCGCGCGCGTCGCGCGGAGCGCCGGATCGGCTCCCGACGGCACGCGCTTCGCGGCGGCCCGGGCCGCGGGGGAGACGTATACGGCGTCGCTGCGGGTCGCAGGCGACGACCGCGGCCTCTCGTACGCCGCGCAGGGGGCGGTGCAGTTCGGTCGGGCCTCCGCCTTCGGACTTTCCGGCGTCGACCGGTTCGCTTACGCCGCCGAGGCCCACGTCGCCAAGACGTTCGACACCTTGGTCCTCCGCCCCACGTTCCTCGTCGGCGGCGCCCTCGCGTCCGGCGACGACGGCGGTACGACCTACACCCAATTCGATCCGCTCCTCCCGGACGTCGGCGACACGTTCGGCGCCACGTCCCTCGTCGCCTGGTCCAACGTCCGTGTCCTCCGTGCCCGCGTGACGACGCACCCCCACGACGACGTGACCGCCGGCGTGACGTGGCAGATGGCCACGTTCGCGGAGCCGGGCGCCGAGTGGTTGAACGGCTACCTCCTCGGCGTCGGAGGCTTCGCGGGGCAACCGTCCCGCGCCCTCGGTCACGAAATCGACGCGCGCGTCGTGTGGGCTCCTTGGCCCGCGTTCGACGTGGCGGCGACCTACTCGCTGTTCGCCCTCGGTGACGGCGCGAAAAACGTGGTCGCGGAACGGGGACGCGGCGACCTGCGCCCGAACGGGACGGTCGCCGTCTCCCCGGTCGCGCACTTCGGCGAGCTCCGCGCGACGTTGCGTATTCCCTGACGCGTTCTCCGGGTCAGTCCCCGCGCCAGCGCCGCTTCGGACCGACGTCGGCGTGCACGAACCAGTCGTGTTTCGACGGATACACGCCGATGCCGCCTTCCCAGGAGAGCTCCCGGAGTTCGCGCTCGACGTCGCGGGGATCGAGGGCCTTGTCGGAGTCCGGCGGCACGAGACGGAAGTCGACGGCGTGACCGAGGGAGTGTTGGCTGTGGGACGCCACGTGGTGCCCCTTCTTCCGGAGCATCTCGTTCAACTTCGGACTCCGGAACCCGCTCACGATCTCGATGCGCGCGGTCGGGTGCCGCGAGGCGCAGGTGCGGAGTAGATCGAGGAGCCGCGGGTCGGTCGCGATGCGCGATCCCGTCACGCGGTCGGCGAGCAATTCGTCGAACCGCGCGCGTTCGGGGGACCGGGCGTCCACGAGCACGCACTCTCCGGTGTGCGTCTGTACGAGCGTGGCGAAGTTCGTCGCGCCGGCGTCGTCGACGGGCGGGGAAGGGCGCGCGCATTCCTTCTTCGTGGCGAGCGACTGACCGTGGGGAACCGGGGGTTCCCGAGCGACGCTCCGGGCCGACACGAGCGTGGCTCCCGACGCTACGACCACGGCCGCGACGAGAAGGCTGGTTTTCGGGGCGCGGATCGCGCTTCGACGGGGCACGTGGGAAACCTACGCGTGGGAGCGCGAACGCGCGCGAGACCCCAGTCTAAGGACGGAGGCGCCACACGCCAATTCCGGACGCGAACGCACTCGCCACGCTCCTCGAATGCCGTGTAGCCTCGGATCCGGCGCCATGTCCCACGAACGCACGAACGCCGACTCCGACGCGACCGTGATTCGACGAATCACGGAAGGCGACAGGAACGCGGTGGGCGAGCTCTACGACCGGTACGCGTCGATGCTCCTGCCCCTGGCGCTCCGCATCCTCCGGGATCGCGCCGAGTCGGAGGACATCGTCCACGACGCGTTCGTACTCGTGAGCGATCGCGCCTCGCAGTACGTCGCCGAGCGCGGGAGCGTGGCCGCGTGGTTGGTCACGCTCGTGCGGAACCTCGCCATCGATCGCACGCGTCGCCGGGACCGACGCGGCTCCATCGCACGGGACGTGGTCGCCCACGAGCCCCAGGAAAAGGCGGACGATCCGGAGACGCTCACCGCGGCGGCGTCCGAACGCGCGAAGATCCGTCGCGCCCTCGGTTCGCTCCCCGAGGCCCAGCGCACGACCCTCGAGATCGCCTTCTTCGAAGGCCTCTCCTACCCGGAGATCGCGGAACGGGAGGGGGTGCCCCTCGGAACGATCAAGTCCCGCGCCGCACGTGCGCTGGGCGCCCTCCGGGAAGCCCTGGATCGCGAGGTCGTATCCCTGGAGGACGTTCCCCAAAAGCTCGGGACGGCGAGTGCACGGAAGGGCGCGACCTAGGTCGGCCTACCTGAATTCGCGTGGCACCGGAGGATCCGGCCCTCCAGCGAATTCCCCGAGAATCGGGGCCGTTCCAAAACCTCGAAATGGCGTCCCAATTCGGGGACCAGGTTGCGACGCTGCGCCCGCGAGGCTACACACCCGCCGTCTCGCCGTGATGGCTGGACTCCCATTGAGGAGCCGAATGCGCCACGATCGTGTCCACGTCCTGTCGATCCTCGTCGCCCTCGGTGCGGGGATCCTGCCCGCTGTGCACCTTTCCGGCTGCGCCACGGAACGTTCCGAAGGCTTCGACGGCACCGACGACGCGGGGGCAGAGCCCTCGGGAGACGCCGCCACGACACCCCTCGAGGTCGATGCCGGGACCATCCCCGGGGACGGCGGTACGGGTTTCGGCACGGTGAGCGACGACGCGGAGGCCCCCCGTGAGGTCCGCTTCTATGCCCACGACAACGCGGCGCTCTACTCCGTCGCCGCCGACGACCCCGAGTTCGCCCTCTCGAAAATCGGCGCCTTCGACTGCGTCGCCCAAGGAGGCGGGGCGGGGACCGTGACGTCCATGACCGACATCGCGGTCGACCAGAACGGTCGGCTCTTCGGCGTCGCGAAGGACACGCTCTTCCTCGACATGAAGATCGACGGCGACAAGGTCCGCTGTGCCCAGTCGTCCAAGACGATCGTCGGCGCCAAGTCGACGGTGTTCTACGGCGCGTCGTTCGCGCCCGTGGGGACGCTCGGGGACTCCGCGAACGAGACGCTCATCCTCGGCAACACAGCCGGCGAACTTTACGCAGCCGACACCTCCACCGGGCAGATCACGCTCGTGGGTACCCTCGGAACGGTCCCGCAGAACGACGGCCGCGGTCACGCGTACGTCACGACGCACGTCGGCAAGGCGTGGGCCCTCTCGGGCGACGTGGTGTTCCTCTCCAACAAGGGAAACCCCGTCGGATTCGCCACCGTGCGCGACTGCAAGACGCCGGCGACCGGCGTCGACTGCAGCCGCACCGACACCCTCCTCGAGATCGATCTCTCGAAGCTCTCGAAGACGTCCCCTGGCGTCGTCACGCGCGCCGTCCGAGGTCAGATCGTCAAGGCGACAGGTTGCAACGACCCCCTGAACGACGCGTACGGCAACATGTTCGGCATCGCCGCGTACCAGGGCGACATCCTCGGGTTCTCGAAGGACGGATTCATCGTCCGCATCGACAACAACCGTGGCGCCGCCTGCCTCATCGCCGACCACGTGAACGAAATCGACCGTGGTTTCGCGGGGGCCGGCGTCACGACGATCGCGCCCGTCATCGCGCCCCCGCGCTGAAACGAACGAGAGGCGCGTCGTGCCCGATCCTGTGTAGGATCGGCGTGATGACGATCCAGCACGACGAGGGTGAGGTCCGGGGCCGATCCGTTCCCGGACCGGCGCTTTACTACCGGCACGCCCTTCCCGAAGGCACGCCCAAGGCGATGGTCGCCCTCCTCCACGGATACGCCGACCACGGTGGCCGTTACACGCACGTCATGGATGCGTGGGCCGAGCGGGGCATCGGAGTCGTCGCCCTCGACATGCGGGGCCATGGCAAGGCCGAAGGCGTGCGCGGCCATTGCCTCGCGTGGGACGAGTTCTTGGACGATTCGGCGGAGCTCGAACGGCTGGCCACCGAGCGCGCCAAAGGTGCCCCGATGTTCTTGTGCGGTCACAGCTTCGGCGGGCTCGTGTCGTTGAAGACGATCCTCGATCGGAAGACGCCGTACCGAGGTCTCGTGCTCTCGTCGCCCTACGTGGGACTCGCCATGGAGGTTCCCGCGGTGAAGGTCCTGGCGGCCAAGATCGCATCCCGCGTCGCGCCCGCGCTCGGGATCCCCAGCGGACTTTCCGGCGCCCAGTGCACGGGCGACCCCGTACGTGCGAAAGCGTACGACGAGGACCCGCTCGGCTTCAAGACGGCCCGTGCGCGATGGTTCGTGGAAACGCAGCGCGTGCAAGCCGAAGTGATCCGTCGCGCGGGCGAACTCACGCTTCCTCTCCGCATCACGTTCGGCGGGAGCGATCCGATCGCGAAGCTCTCCGCGGCCAAGGAAGTGTTCGACCGCGCCTCGTCCAAGGACAAGACCTGGGACGAACGGCCGGGCCTCCTCCACGAGCCCCTGAGCGAACGTGTCTGGGCCGACGTCGCCAAGGACATGGGCGACTGGATCCTCGGCCACGCGAGCTGACGTTCGTGGCAGGGCGACGTCCCGTCCCTCGCGTTCGTCACCCCCGTCCCGTCCGTCCCGTCCCTCGCGTCCGTCCCGTTGCGCGCGTCCGCCACCTCGCGCCCATTCGTCCCGTCTTCGCGTCGGTCCCGTCGTCGCGTTCGTCCCGACCTCGCGCCCCTCACGTCGAGCCACCGTGAGGTGGCTCGACTGAAAACAACCGACCGACGTTCACACGTCGCGCGCGAGCGTCCCCATGGAAAAAGGGAGCCTCGCCAAAGCGGGGCTCCCTTTTTTCATGGGGACGACGTCCGTGGAACGAAGGCCAGGAGCCTCGCCATCGCGGGGCCCCCTTTTTTCATGGGGACGACGTTGGTGGAACGACGGTCAACGGCAGACGCCGATGAACGTTCCGAACGCGTTGATCGCGACGCAGGAACCCGCGTCGTGGCAGTCGGAGTTCTGCGTGCAGACCGTGAACGTGCCGGCGCCGCAGGGATTCGCGCTGCAGGTCGTGCCCGTGAAGGACGAGTTCACCTGGTCGTAGGAGCACCCGGTCTTCGGGGTGGTGGAGCCGCCGCCGCAGCAGTACCCGACACCGGCGTCGCCGCCGGCGCAGTCGATGGCGCTCGTGCACTGGTAATCGCGCCCGCCCATGCCGGCGTCGAACGTGCACGCCGTCGCGGAGGCCTTGCACTCGCGGAACGCGCCGTTCGGCTCGCAACAGTGTTCGCCCGCCTGGCAGAACGCGGCGTCGGGGCTACCGCGGTAGCAGCCCGTGCCACCCGCGTCGCGCGCCTTCACGAACGGCGTCGTGCCGCAGTTGGCGTCGACCACGGCGTCGGCCTTCGCGTCGCTCGCGCCTGCGTCCGTGGTCGAGGCGGAGTCGGTCGTCGACGCGGAGTCGCCGGACGCGGCCGAGTCCGTGGAGGTCGTCGCGTCGGTGGACGCGCCGGAATCGACCTTGTTGATGGGCGTGGTGCCGTCGTCTTCCGACGAGCACGCGACGACACCGAGGGCTGCGCTCGTGGCGAGGAGCGAACAGACACCGAACCAAACGACGGACCTGGGGGAGAAAGAACGCATGAAGGCTCCGGCAATACGCAGAAATGGGGGGATAACCGGGGAGGGACGTCGCACGTCCCTCCTCGGGCGTCAATCGCCGTGGAATCCGGTGTGGGGGAACGTCCTTCCATGGACCCCGCTTCGCCACCTCCCGCGCCCCGTGAGTGGATCCAGGTGAAGCGGGGATCATGCACGGAAGAGACGCCCCTGTTTCGGATCGAGACGCGTGTCGTCGTTGCGGACGCGCGATCCTCGCGTGACGATGGAAGGCACTCGACGGCGAAGGATGGGATTCCGTGGGCGGAACCTCCTCGCCGATTCGTGAGTGTCCTTGCCTGCCGACGACCCCATCGTCGCCGTAGCGATTCGGAGACCCTCGATGCGAAGTCTTGATCAGCGAGTGCTTCTCGGTGCGTGTGCCGCGTTCGTCGGAGCCGTCGCGGTCGTCGCGTGTGCCCAAGGCGAAGAAGTCGCCCAAGTCAACGGTGCTCCCATCATCCAGGGCACCGAAGGGGGCACGCCGCGCGTCCGCGGATCCGCCGGCAGTGACTCGACCGGGAACGGGAACGAGAACGCGAACGAGAACGAGAACACGGGCGGGACCTCCGCCGAGGGCCTTGCGGGTTCGTCCAACGCCGGCACCGGAGGATCGACGGCGGCGGGTGCAGGTTCGAGCGGGAGCTCGGGCACGGGCGGCGGTTCGGGTACGGGCGGCAGTTCGAGCGGGAGCTCGGGTACCGCGGGAACGTCGAGCGGAAGCTCGGGCACGGGAGGCAGTTCGAGCGGAAGTTCGGGTACCGCGGGAACGTCGAGCGGAAGTTCGGGCACCGGCGGCAGCTCGAGCGGGAGCTCGGGTACCGCGGGAACGTCGAGTGGGAGTTCGGGCACGGCGGGAACCGCGAGCGGCAGCTCCGGATCGGGAGGTCGTTCCGGAAGCGCCGGCGTCGGCGGGGGCGGCGGAACCGCGGGATCGATCGGAACGGCGGGCTTCGGGTACGGCGGGATCGATCGGAACGGCGGGCTCGGGACCTTCGGGCTCGATCGGAACGGCGGGCTCGGGTACCCGCGGGTTCGATCGGAACGGCGGGCTCGGGCACGGCGGGTTCGATCGGAACGGCGGGCTCGGGCACGGCGGATCGATCGGAACGGCGGGCTCGGGTACGGCGGGATCGATCGGAACGGCGGGCTCGGGCACCGCGGGTTCGATCGGAACCGCAGGTTCGGGGTCGGGGGCTCGGGAATCGGCACGGACGGGACCGGCGGAACGGGCCTCATGGGTACGGGCGGAACGGGCCTCATGGGTACGGGCGGAACGGGCCTCATGGGTACGGGCGGGACGGGCCTCATGGGTACGGGCGGCACGGTCATCGCGGGTACGGGCGGAAGCGAAGGAACCGCCGGCACGATCAGCATGTCGGGCTCGGGGGGCACGCCCGGACTTCCTCTGCCTCCCGTTCCCTGATTCACGGCGCGTCGCGTACGATGCACGACACGGGACGGCGAGGACGTGACGCGCACGGCGGGACTTGAAGGAAGTCGGCGAGCGGGGATCGCGACGTGGACATCCGCGATCGCGCTCGTCGCCTCGTCCGGCAGCGCGTGCCTTTCGGTGGACGGTCTCGTCCGCGCCGACGAGTCCTCGTCGGACGGCGGGACGTCCCCGTCGACGGACGCGTCGGCTTTCGGAGCGGATTCGGGCGGCGGGATCGACGTCCCCGCGTCCACGTTGAAGGTCTCGTCGTCGACGCTCGACTTCGGCTATGTCCCTCCGAAAAAAGGGGGCAACCCGATCGTCGTCACGATCACGAACACGACGCTCACGATGACGGGGCCGCTCTCCGTCCGCACGACGGGGGAGGCTACGGCACTCGAATTGCTCGGGGACACGTGTTCGGGGGTGAGCCTCGTGCCCGGGTCCGGAGCGTGCGCGCTCTCGTTCCGCTGGACGCCGACACCCCTTTCACGGCTCGATGCCGTCGCGATCGTGACGGACTCCAAGGGTTCCGATGCCCGCGTCAATCTCGTCGGCTTCGGCGGAACCATGCCGTCGCTCCTCGCCGAACCCGATCAAATCCTCGGCGGCACGATCTCCGCCGGACAATCCGTCGCGAAACAGGTCATCACCATCTCGAACCCCGGCAGCGTCGCGACGGGCAACCTCACGACGACGCTCACCGGAACCAGCGCCAGCAGCTTCGGCGTCACGACGAACACCTGCGATGGCATGCCCCTCGCACCCAACGGGACGTGCACGATCCGCCTCGCGTACTCGCCCTACGCGAACACGTACGCGACCGGAACCCTGACGGTGACCGACGGCACCACGTCGACCCGCGCGATCACGCTCTCCGGAGGATCGACCGAGTACACGAACATGCAGTTCACCCCGCCGAGCGTCGACCTCGGCACGATGGCCGTCGGTACGTCCGTGCAGCGTTCGTTCGTCCTCAGGAACCAGACGGGACAGAGCGCCCAGGTCTACACCGCGGAAATCGCACCGCAGACCGAAGCGACCATCCTCTCCGACGGTTGCTCCGGAATGAACCTCGTGTCGGGCGCATCCTGCACGATCGGCGTCCAGGTGACGCCCACGACGTACGGGTCGAAGGGGTTCACGCTTTCGTCCAACGTGTTCGCCTCCGGCGTCGGTACCGGCGCCGCCGGCGCGTCCATCACGGCGGTCGCGCGGCAGGACTTCTCGTTCACCATCGATCTGGCGGGAGCCGCCGGAGGCGGATGGGTCGAGACCTTGGGTGCGGTGGGAAACGCGAACGCGGGCCGCACCACCGTCGTCGTGCCGCGCTCGACCTACGCACCCACGCTCACGCTCGTTCCGCATCCTCGCGCCGGGTACACGTTCGCCCAATGGTCGGGCGCGTGCACGGGGCGGAGCGTCTGCGTCCTTCCGACGAGCGGGGCCGCGTCGGGGACCGCCGTGGTCGCTACGTTTTCGGCGTCGACGTTGCGCTGACCGCGCTCCGCCCGAGCAGGCTGAACGGCGCGAACACGGGCTGTACGCCGAATCGCGCCCGCCGTGCGGACTCCCACGGCTGCACGCGCTCGCAGAGGAGCGCCGAGATCGTCGCGAGCGTGATGCCCGCGCAGATGTCCACGAGCCAGTGCCAGCGGAGGAACATCGTGGCGACGATGATCTGCGACGCGAAGAACGCCACGACGGGCCACGTGTACGTCAGCGGTCTCACGTGCCGATGCCGGAACGAGAAGATGAAGCAGTAGGTCGGCACCGCCGTGTGGAGGCTCGGGAAGATGTCCTTCTGCGCGCCCGCGGTGTCGACGGCGGAGCGCACGAGGTGCCAACAGACACCTCCCGTGAGCTCGTGCCGGAACTCGTTCGCGGAGTACTTGTACGGACCGTAGCCAGGCACCGCCATGTAGAGGAGGTGTGCGACGCAGAAGACGAGGAAGATGCCGAACGCGAAGCGTGCGAGGAAGTCGGCGTCGCGGCAGAGCAGCACGAACGCGAGCACGTGCGCCGAGAGCAGGAAGAAGTAGCTGTAGTAGAAGAAGGCGAACCACTCGGTCGTGGTCGGGGTGACGTACTTGTCCCACGCGAGGGACGGTTCGAACCCGAACACGCGGAGGTCGAACGCGAGCAACTGCCCGTCCACGGCGTGGGTGGTCACGGCCGGCAGGATCGTCCGTAGTTGGAAATACGACGCCACGACGGTCGTGATGATCGTCGCGCGATAGAGGAGCGTCGCGAAGGTGCCGGTCTTCAGCATCTCGCCGCGGACGAGCAGGAGGACGGAGAGGAAGATGCCTGCGTCCGTCAGGGCCATCCGCATCGCCTCGCCGCGATCGGGACCGTTGCCACAGGCGATGGCGACCGTGAGGATCGTGAAGTACGCGACCAAGAGCCAGTCCTGGGCGGCGAGGTTCTTGACGAAGCGGAGGGCCCACTCGGCGGGCGCGACGACGGCGACAGGGCTCAAAGCTGCCCCCGTGCGTTCCGCGTCGTCGTTCCACATGTCGTCACCCATCGCGTCACGGTCGTCTCGTTCCCAGGGAAGTCCCCGGAGAAATGCCGACGTTCGCCGAGACCGTATGACCTCTTTTCGCGGCGGGTCAATTCGAGGACCCGGGGCCGCGGTGTGGACGATCGTTCGCACGTCCCGATCCGCGCGGAACGCACCCGCGTCGTCCCGTTCGCAGGGAACGACCGACGGAATTTTCGCGTGTCATTCGTCGTCACGGACGGGCCGAACGCGGAGGGTGCCGGGTCCAGGTCGGAAACGGGCGACACACGCGAGCCGTTGGTGTGCCGGGTGGCCGAACGCTTCGAGCACTTCGAGCTCTTCGTCTTCCGGAGCCGCGAGGACGTCGTCGCCATCCAGGACGACGACGCGGCACGTCCCGCAGCTCGCGCTCCGGCAGGAGAAGGGGACGGGTGCTTCGTGCGCGTCGCAGAAATCTCCGAGGACGGATCCTTCGTCGACCGTCCCTTCGAATACGCCGTCGTCCAGGGTCTCGATCGTGACGTGGATCATGTCATGGCGGAGCGACGGTCATCGCTTCCGGACGAGGAGCACGTGTTCGCGTCGGGGGGCGTCCCGGAACGCGGAGAACGTCGGGCCGTGGAAGTGGGGGCGATCCTGCGACGCGCGGGCGACGGCGTCGAACGGGAGCCCGTCGATGGCGTCGAGGAGGAGTTCCTCCGCGCGGAGGGCCGTGCGCTCGACCGCCGAGTCCGCGATGAGCAACGCCACCTGACCTCCGGGGACGAGCACGCGCGCGGTGGCCTTCAGGAATCGACGGAGTTCGTCGATCCACTGGGAGGTGGCCGACGCGCCATCGAGCGGGGCGTACGTGCGCCGGGAACCGAACTCGGCGCGCGCGAACTCCGTGTCGTCGGACCCAGCCGCCGGAGACGGAGTGCGTGGTGCGCGATGTAGTCGTACGTCGCGACGTACGGCGGGGACGTGACGACCAGGTCGACCGACGCCGTCCGCACGTCCGCGAGCTTCGTCGCGTCACCCGTGAACACGTCGACGCGAGGACGCGGTCGAGGAAGGCCCGCCGCGAAGGTCTCCAGGCGTCGCCGGTATTCCTCCGCCTTCTTCACGAAGAGCTTCGCCGTGTAGCCCGCCGCGATGCGCGTGGTCTCCTTGGCTTCCGATGTGTCCGCCTTCTTCCGACTCACCTTCACGAGGATCGACGACAGGACGAGCGCGAGGTCGGCCCGCAGCTCCCGGTTGCCGACGCGATCGATGCCCAGCTTCAAGCTGTCGAGCTCGAAGAGGACGTGCGCGTCGAACATCGACATGTCCTCGGCGCCGTAGCGTCTCGAAGCGCCCGACTTGTCACGTCGGCGCTCGTCCGCGAGTCCGCGAATGCCGTTCGCGGCGTCGGCGAGTCCCTGCAGATCCCGCGAGTGCCGCGGCCGGAGTTTCGACCACGCGAGCATCGTCGCGAGCGGGTTGAGATCGACACCCACCGCCGCGCGGCCGACACCCAGCGCTTCCGCGAGCACGGTGCCCGAACCCGCGAACGGATCGAGGACGACCTGCCCGGGCTCGGACAAGCCCTCGACGAGGATGCGCGCCGTGCCGGGGTGCATCCGTGCGGGATACGAATGGAAACCGTGGACGTGGGCGCGATCCTCGTCGTCGTCGCGGGCGCCGCGACGCGCGATGTCGGGTGCGGGCGAACTGCCGAAGTCGAGGGCACGCGCCAGGATGGCGGCCGGCTCCTCGTCGCCTTCGACGTCGACGGCGCCACCGACGTGGGACAGGGATCGACGGAGGGGGCGGGACGCGGGCGTGGCGACGGGCGTTCCCGGATGGGCCGGTCGCGGGCCGCGAACGGGTCCCGGCACGCGATCGGGACGCGGACCGCGATCGGCCCTCGGGCCCGCAAGGGGTCGTGGACCGCGATCGGGCCGCGCATCCCGGTTCGGGCGGGGACCGCGATCGGGTCGCGCCTTTTCGGACGGACGCGGTGCAGGTCGCTTCGTGGGGGCGGACGGCGTTTCGGCTTTCGGGGCCCGTGCCGGCCGTTTGACGATCTTCATGGACCCGTGGGCTTGGGAGCGGGGGTCGTGGTCGTGCGTGCGCCGCCAGCGTTCGGTCGGATGACGGTCGTCCCGGGGGGAGGCGTGAACTGGAAGAGTTCGGGCTTCACCGGTTCGTTCACGCGCGGGGTCGTGAAGTCGAAGCGGTTCCGGTTGCCCTGACCGTCGAGGATGAGGACGCGGCGCACCTGCGACGATTCCTTGTCCACGTAGAAGAGCACGCGTTGGTAGGCCGACGTCGGCGTCGCGGGGGTGCCGACGAGGACGTACCCGCCCTTGAAGTTCATGGAGTCGCCGGCGAGGAGCTGGAACTTGAACGAGTCGCTGAGCTTGCCTTGACCCGTGAGGAACGAGAGCGCGGCCGGATACTGGGATTCGTCGACGGGCTGTTCGTACATCTGCTTGTTCGCCGACTCGAAGACACGGAGGAGCGCGCCGTCGGAGACGACGCGGTTGTCCTTCGGCTCCTCGTAGGACCACACCATCTTGCCGGGTTTGGCGAACGTCACCTTGCCCCGCGACGTCTTCTTCTGGTTGTACGCCTTGACCCAGAATTCCTGCTGGAACTCGCTCTGGAACGACGTCGTGCGATCGTAGAACGCCTGCACCTTCGCGACCGCGTCGTCGACGGCGGGCAAGGCGGCGGTGGTGGTGGCACCGTCGGCGCGGCTCGTTCCCGGCGCTTGCACGACGGCCGCCCACGCGAGGGCCACGACGAGACCGCGGAGCATGACGCGGGGCGAACGGGGAAGGCGAGGGAAGGTGAGGAAGTTCGGTCGGGACATCGATCGGTTCTCCGGATTCCGGTGCGCGGCAGGGTTCCTACCCCAGTTAGACGGACGAGGGCTTCCGAGGATCGACCGGCGGGCGAAATCTTCGGGATCGCGAGGATTTCGTGCGGGGGTTCAGGGCCGCATGCAACGCTTTCTGGGCCTCCGTCATGCCGGCGCTGGCCGGACCGTTCGCTCCCACCACGGCGCGACTTTCGGACAGGTGCGTGAGGGCGATCGCGAGGGCGTCGGCGGCGTCGGCCGCGGGGACGGACGGGAGCGCGAGGACCGCACGCACCATGGCGGCGACCTGGGACTTTTCGGCGCGTCCACGCCCCGTCACCGTGCGCTTCACCCGGGTCGGCGGGTACTCGGCGATGGGAAGCCCGGCCCGCGCGCAGACCAGCATGCCGATGGCGCGAGCGTGACCGAGCTTCACGGCGGCCTGCGCGTCCTTCGCGAAGAACATGGCTTCCACGCTCGCCGCGGAGGGGCGATGGGTGCGGAGGACGCCCTCGAGTTCGCGCTCGAGGAACACGAGCCGCTCCCCGAACGTCGGTTCGTCGCCGGCCTCGATCACACCGTGGGCAACGTGGACGATGCGCGTTCCATTCCGTTCGACGACGCCCCAGCCGAAGTGGCGGGAGCCGGGGTCGAGACCGAGGACGCGCACGCCTTCAGGCTCCGGCGATTCGCGTCATCTCTTCGTCGGAGATGTCGAAGTCGGCGAAGACCTGCTGCACGTCGTCGTGGTCGTCGAGGGCTTCGGCGAGCGACAAGGAAACTTCCGCGTCGCGCCCCGTGACGGGCTTCTTGTTCTTCGGCACGTAGCCGATGGACGAGGCCTTCACGGGGATCTTTCCGCCGTCCAACGCCTCGAGCACGACGTTGAGTTGATCGGGCGGGCACGTGAGCTGCCAGACTTCGCCGTCGTCGACGTAGTCCTCGGCGCCCGCGGCGACCGCCGTTTCCATGAGCTGGTCTTCCGTCGCGTTCGCCTTCTCGACCTGGAGGAGTCCCTTCCGATCGAAGGCCCACCCCGCCGTGCCACCGCCGCCGAGGACACCGTTGTTGCGCTCGAAGATCTTCCGGATCTCGGCGACGGTGCGGTTCCGGTTGTCGGTCATGCCGGCGACGAGGAAGAGGGTGCCGGATGGCCCGGTTCCTTCGTAGAGGACTTCTTCGTAGGCGGCGCCTTCGATCTCGCCCGTGCCGCGTTTGACGGCCCGGTCGATGGTGTCGTTCGGCATCTGCTGCCCCTTCGCGTCCGAGATGGCGCGACGGAGACGGGGATTGCCGCCGGGATCACCACCGCCCATGCGGGCGGCGACCGTCAGCTCCTTGATCAGCTTCGTGAAGAGCTTGCCGCGCTTCGCGTCGAGAGCGCCCTTCTTGTGTTTGATTGTCGCCCACTTGGAATGGCCGCTCATGGAACCGTCGCTTCGGCTGGGATCGCGTGATCGTTTCGGGGGGAGGAAGGACCGCGGGCCACGCTACTGGCGCCCCGGAATCCATTCAAGCGTGGCGTGGACGGGAACGTTCCACGCCGTGCCGAATTCGAGGCCGAATCCCGCGGATCACCGGGGCGGTGTCACGCGCGTGCCGGCGAGGAAGGCGTCGTCCGTCTTCTTCACGTCCTTCGTGAACGCGCCGTACAGCGCCGCGTCGACCGTGGCCGTCGGCATGTCGAGAACGAAATCGTCCTCGACCACCGTGCCGTCGACGGCGATCCTCCGTGCCGCCGAGAACACCTTCGATCGCAAATCGAGGGGGCCCGGCATCCGCGCGACCGTGGTGCCCTTCGGAAGCTCGACGCGCCGGTGCACGTGGTATTGCGCGGCGGTATTGATGGCCAACGCGGTCTCCCGCGTCGCCTGCGTCGCGTAGAGCGTCCCGAGGTTCGTCACGTAGGTCCGCGGGAAGACGAAGTGCACGGGATCGAGGCCCGGGAGGGACCAGGTCGGTTTGCCGCCCTTGGGCGTCCCTTCGATGCGTCCGTAGGCGGAGACCGAAAGCGTCGCCCGGACGGCGACCTGCCAGCTCGCTTCCGTGGAGGAGAGCGCCACCTCGTCCACGGTCGCCGACGGCACCCACGCGAGTGCCACGCCGCGGAGGGCGCGCTTCCGTTCTTCGCCGACGATGCGGAAGAGGGCCTCCGCGATCTCCTGGGCGTCACGTCCGCGCATGAGGACCGTCAACGTCCCGCGCGCGTCGCCCTTCTCGTCCACCGTGAGCCGGATGTCGACCTCGTCGCGCTCGGTGCCGCCGAGGGACTCGGGGAGCGGCGTGACCTCCCCCTTGGCGCTCACGAAGCTCCGGCCCCGGAGCTCCGGCGAGATCCGACCCGCCGGAAGGGGCGGACCGGACACGTCGGCGTCGATCCACACGTCGCCCGACGCACCCTCTTTCGTCCCCGAGGCGGGCAAGTGCGCGACGGCGAGAGGGTGCATGAACCGTCCGAAGTGGGGCGGGAACTTCGGGTCCGCGCTGTAGGGTTCGTTTTCGGCGATCACGACCTCGGCGTCGATGCCGAGGTGGCGGAGCGCACGGACCGTGAGCCACGTCCGGCTGCCCTCCTGCTCGACGAGGATCGTGCGCGCCGTGCTCGTCTGCGCGCCACGGGCACGGCCGATGCCGATGTCGCTGAGGGAGCCGGCGCTCGATTCTTTCACCGCGGCGCCGACGGCCTCGACGACACTCGCGACGAGCTCCTTGCCCTTCTTTCCCTTGCCGGCACTCTCGGCGAACGCGGAGACCTCCGGGTCCCGTTCTTCGAGGGCCTTCACGGTCTCCGCGAGCGCGCGGCCCACGTCGGACCATCGGGTCGTCGAGAAGCTCGCGCTGACGTTCATGTCCATCTTGGGGCCGCCGTACTCGATGCGGCGCTCCTCGCGATCCTTCATCGCGAAGCGGATCACCCGCGTCGCACCTTCCTTCGTCTCCGTCGGTTTGCCGAGGAGCGTGTGGTTCCAGAAGGAGCCTCGCAGCGATTCCGGCATCCGGATCTCGATGGTCGCGTCGTGGACGGCGGTTCGCGACGGAAGGAGGTCCGGTGTGTCGAAGCCGAGGTCTCCCGTCTCGCCGGGGAGGGCCCACGCTTCGTAGGCGCATTCGACGACGTCCCCCGTCTCGAGTTGGGAGAGGTCCGCGTGTTGCTGCTGCGCGTACGGCGTCTGGTCGGGTTCGACGATGCGGCCGTCCTTCTTGAGGATGCGTCGCCGGAGGACGCGCAACGTCGTGCGTCCCGAGAGTTCGGGCATCTCGGCCTGGGCGTTCTGATCGACGTCGACGGTGCCGGACACGCGACGGACGTCGAGGAGCGTCGCGTGAAGGAGGCCGGAAGGGTCGATCGCGTACGACTGCCTGTGGAGGAGGAGGACCGTGGCGGCGCCCGGGAGGATCGTCGACTTGCGATCCGCGGCGGCGACCGCTTCGGCTTCGGCGTCCGCGCGGCCGAGCGGATCGTCGCCGAGGTCGCGGAGGAGGGGAGGGAGCGCGTGGGGAGCGTCCCGCGACGTGGTCGCGGCCGCGAGGAGCTCCGCGACGAGGGCCTTCTTCGCCTTCGGATCCGCCATGGGATTCGCGGTACGGACGGCGTGGAGCGCCGCCAGGGTGCGCTCGCCCGGCGTCATGCGGCCGTAGGACGTGCGCACCCGGTCGGTCCGACCCGAGCCGAGCGACGCCTGGAATTCCGTCGCGAGGTAGAGACCCGTGCCTCCGCGGAGCGCGCGGATGCGATCGAGCTCCGCCATCGCGCCGTCGTAGTCGCCGGTCTGCCGTCGGGCCTCGTAGCAGGCGAAGTCGTTGCGGGCGTGGGGGGCTTCGGTGGCGCAGAAGAACGCCACGCGTTCCGATCCCATGCGATCGAACGCGGCGGCCGAAGTCGCGAGGGTGAGCGGTGCGTCGGCGAGGACCGCTTTCGCACGGCCGTACGCGGCGGTCGCGCGGTCGAGGATCCGTTCGTGACCGCTGGTCGCCGCCTCGTAGAGATCGAGGATCGCCTCCTGGGACTTCGGGAGGGACTTTGCCTTCGCGCGGAGGGCGTCGAGGTCGTTCAGGGCTTCGATGCGCGCTTCGCCCTGACCCTTCCGCACGGCCGCCAGTTCCGCGTGGGCCAGGATCGCCTCGGACGACGTCGGCCAGGCCTCGAGGACGCGTTCGTAGGCACCGCGTGCGCGTTCGGCGCGATGGACGTTGGAGAGGTCCGCGGCGTCCGAGACGGCGCGCCCGTACAGGAGCGCCAGGGACGGCGCGGCCTTCCCTCCCAGGACGAGCGACGCGAGGTTCCGCTCCGCGGTCTTCGGCTCGTCGCGTCCGAGCGCGGCGGCCGCGACGAGCGCACGTGCTTCGTCGGTGGTGGGCGTCGGTGACGTCTTCGCCCGGAGCCGGCTCGCCTTCGCGTTTCCCCGCGACCCGGGGGCGGGGGCGTGCGTCGCGAGAGGTGCGCCGTCCGCGTCCCATGCGCCGATCTCGACGACGTCGCCTTCGGATCCCATGCCCACGCGTGCGACCACGCGCAACGTGCCTTCTTCGGCGTCGAGCTCGGCGAACCGCGCGACGGTTCCTCCGCCCGCTTCGTACGGGCGCTCGATCACCGTGAGCCCGCCGGCGCGGAGGATGCCCGGAGCGTTCGTACGAAGGGCGAGCCCGATGCGGCCCGCTTTCTTCACGGTCACGTCGACGACGACGTCGCGGACTCCCGGTTCGGACAGGTTCGCCGAGAGCGGGATCGCGCAACCCCGGTCCTTCACGACGACAGGTGCGATCCGGGAACCGAACGCACCGGGGAGCGGGTAGCTCGCGTCCAGCACGGCGTCCGCTGCTTCGAGCGGGTCTTTCTCCGTGAGCCCTCCCAAGGAAGCCCACGACAGGGGACCCACGACCGTGGCTTCCGTCGCACAACCCATCCGGGTTCGCGCGTCCGTCGCGGCTTTCGTGTCCCCCCGGAACTTGGCGAGCTCCTCGAGAGCCCGCGCCGCGAGCGCTTTCGCGAACGGCCCTTCGCCACGTTCGGCGACGTCCGCGAATGTCGCCGTGATGGCACCGGATTCGTGCGTGCGGAACGCGAGGGCCGCGTACGGCGTGACGTCGTCGAAGGCGTCGATCGAACGGAACACCAGGGCGTCCGCCGCGGCGATCATCGCGTCGAGGGCGTAGGGATCGCCGGGACGGCTCGCCGCGACCTCGAACAGGTTCCGGTACCGATGGGTAGCCTTCGCGAGGTCGCCGGAGGCTTCTTCCGCGAACGCCTCCGCGTGGGCCTTGGGGAGGAGGTCGGCCGCGGTGTCGGGGGCTTTCGCGCCGGGACCGCACGCGGTGCCGGCGAAGATCGCGAGGATCGGGACGAGAGCGGATTTCGCGAATCGGGACGCTTTCACTTCGCCGCCGCCTTTCCTGCCTGCGCCCCACTCTTCACGAGGCGGAGCTGCCTGTGCATCAACGAATCGACGCGTTGGATGAACCCACGCCACGCTTCGTACTTGTCCACGCCGATCACGTGTTCGTCCCAGACCAGATCGCGACGGACGACCACGACGCGCGGGTCCTTCGGATCCCGCTTCATCTCGAGGTGGGCACGACCGAACGACCCGCCGTTCTCGTCGCCACCCGGCGGAAGGTCCGCCCATGTGTGCCCTTCGGGAGCGCGAATGCGGATGGTCCGGAATTCGTGGCTCGGCGCCATGTAGGGCGGGAGCACCACCGGGAGCGTGCGACGGGGGAGGGGAGCGAGCTGGGACGCGAGGGTGACGCTCGGCGAGACCCCGACGACGAGTTCGCCGTCCTCGTGGCGTGCGGCGCCTTCGGAGCGGGCGGCGTACTTCACGACCGCGTTGCCCTTCGCGAGGTCCCCGGTGAAGTCGACCTTCTTGTCGACCTCGACGGAGGGGAACCAGCGCGCGAGCATGTTCTGCTCGACGTACTGCTGCCGGGAGCCGGCCTCCGTCAGGTACGTGCGGAGCCAGAAGGCCGAGTCGCCGGTGTGTCGCTCCTCCGCGGTGATCTTCGCCGCGCCCTGGGCGTCGAGTTCCACGTTCCACGTGATGTCGCTGCCGTGATCGTCCGGGGACCCGGCAGGGAGCTTCGTGATCTCGGCCGGGCCGTCCATGCGGAGCGCGACGCCCCGTGCGTCCATGGAGGGGATGGGGCCGAGCCGCGATTGGGGACTCGTCGCGTCGAGCCAGATCCCGTTCGGTGCGCCCGGGCCTTTCGGGATGAACGCGATGCCGTGGTCGAACATCGGGATGGCGACGTCCTTCGCCAGGACGAGGCTGGGCTGTCCGGTCATGCGCGTCTGGACGAGCACCTCCTCCGCCTCGATGCCGACGCTCTTAAGGAGCGTGATGAGGAGGAGCGCCTTGTCGTCGCAATCGCCTTCGCGTCGCGCGAGGAGTTGTTGTGGACGGTTCGGGAGCCACCACTCGCCGCTCACGTAGTTCACGTAGCGGATGTCGTCCGCGACGAATTGGAAGAGCGCGGCGAGCTTCTCGTCACGCGTCGTCTTCCCCTTGGTGAGCTCCTTCGCGAGTCGTCGCACTTCGTCGTCGGGCTCGGTGAACCCTCGGACGGCTTCGGCGTACCAGGCGCGGAACTCCGCCCACGTCTTGAACGAGGAACCCACGATGACGGGAACGACCTCGCTCAACGCCGGTGCGAGGGGCTCGTCCTCCACGGAGACGGGCGCGTCCCAGACGAGGCGCGTGATGAGCGTGTCACCTTCGCGCTTGTCCTCCCGACGGTCGGCCTTCCCGTGCAGCACGTCGAGGTAGATCGGGTGTTCGGCCGGCGACTCGACGACGACCTCGTTGTAGAGGAGGGGGCGCGTCGAGGTGGAACCGGCGTAGTCGGTGAAGTGGAACGGCGGATCTCCGCGGCCACCCACCGGCGTCGACGTCCACGATCGGATGGCGACCTCGACGACGTCGCCGGCACGCAGATCGGGCCAACGGATGCGCGGCCTCCGTCCTTCGTTGTGTTCCTCGGTCGGGAACGCTGTGCCGCCGCCCTTCCGGTGCACCCTCGCGCGGAGGATCTCGGTGGTGTCGCCTTCGGAGGGGATGTCCTCGACGAGTTCCTCCTGCGTGCGCGGTTCGACGACGATCTCGCGGCCGTAGTGGATCAACTGCGAGACCCGCTTGTCCGGGTGGAGCACGACGGCGCGGAGCCAGTGGAGCTGGCGCTCGGCGACGTCCGGAGCGGGTCCCTTCGGGATGCCCTTCCGCCGTGCGAGGATCGTCTCGGAGGGGACGAGGTAGCGGACGTCCTTCGACGCGTCGGCGTCCTCGGCGGGGCGGGCGCCTTCCTTCGCGCCGCGCACGCGGAGGGCCAAGCTGGCGCGGGTCCGCGCGTCGCCGGGCGAGAGATCGCGCGCACGCGCCAGGTACCCGAGGATCTTCGCGCGCACGGTCTTCGCGTCCTCGTTCGTCGGCATGGCGGCGGCGGTCTCGTCCGCGAGGCTCGACCATCCCTCGGCGTGGTTCGGAGCGAACTTCACGACCGACGCGAAGAGATCCCGCGCCGCGGCGTGGGCTCCGGTGCGTGAGACGGTCCTCGCGATGGCGATCGCGGCTCCCGCGTCCTCGAGTCCGCCGTCGAAGGCGGCGTGGGCTGCCTTCACGGCGTCCCCTTGCGTGCGACGGGCGGCGGCCTCGACGCTCGCGCCGTCGCGGACGCCCCGCTTCGCGAGCGCGTCACGGATCTGGAGCCACAGGGCGGGCTTGTAGCTGCTCGCGAGACCGGCGAGTTCCTCGAGGACGAACGACGGGGCCTTGCCGCCGGCTCCGTCGACGAACGTGGCGAGCGAACGCATCGCGCCGATGCGGAGCGACTCCGTGCCGAGCGAACTCCGGATGCGCGCCCCGAGGAACACGGCTTCACCGTCGGTCTTCGCGTCGAGGCCGGCGGCCGTGTACGACGCCATGGCCCAGTCCACCATGCGCGCGTTGACGTGTTCGGCGGTCAGGCGACGGTCCACGAACCCGAGCGTCGACGCGTCGTGCGTCTCGACGGCCTGGACGCGTGCGCGGTTCAGGAGGCCGCTGCGGTTCGCTCCGGAGGGCGCCACGAATCCGGCCATGGCGACGCGATCGGCGTCGAGGCCCGGGCTCCGCGTGAGCGTGTCGAGGAGACCGGGGGCGCGGGGACTGCGCATGTCGTCGGCACCTCCGAGGGTGCGGAGGACGATGCGTCCCAATTGGCGCGAGGGGTCGGCCGAGGTCCCGGCGAGTGCGCGGCCGAGCGGCGTGGGCACCACGTCGATCTTCGACTTGGACGTCGCCGCAGCAGCGAGCACACCCAACTCCACGGACGTCTTGCCCGCGAAGCGACCGCCGCCGTCGCCGTCGAGTCGGATCCGGACGCGGCCGTCGTCGTCCAGGGCACCGGAGCAGTTCTTCACCGCGAGCACGTGGGGGCCGGCGGTGGTCTCGATGCGCGCGGCGACGCGATCGAACTGGCCGAACCTGTGCACGTCGTCGCTCTTGCCGACGAGCTCGCCGTCGAACGCCACGCGGAGCTGTCCGCTCGCGGCGACGTGGACTCCGAACGACGCCTTGCTTCCCGGGGCGCCGTCGGGCGTGACGACCGTCGCGAGGTAGGTGCAGCTCTCGCGTCGAGGATGGATGAAGAGATCGAGGGGCAGGCCGTCGGGCCCGGCGAACGACGGCGGAGCGATGCGCCACGCGACGTCGATGGTCCCCCACGAATGACGCGCCCTCGTGTCGGCGAAACCCCGCGCCGTCGCCTCGGGACCTTCCTTCCGATCGAGACCGCCGCCCGTGTCTCGGAACGGGCCGAGGATCGCGAGATCCTGCACGAGACCCAAGGCCGCGTCCGCCGCGCGCCCGGCCGTCGATCCGCTGTCCGCCGCGAGGCTCCGTGCGAGGATGGACGCTTCCATCCGCACGTCGGCCGCGATGGAGGTCGCGGCGGCCACGGTCTCCAGGGCCGCCTTCGCGGAGCCGTAGTTCGCCCGCTCCACGAGCGACGCCATCGTGGTGATCGCGGAGAGCACGTCCTCGTCCGAGGCTCCTTGGGCGAGTGCCCGGGCCTTCGCGCGCTCGATCATCCCGTCGGGCGTCTCGTCCGTGAAGCGCCGATCCGCGGGAGCGTCCTTCGGTTCACCCGTGCCGGCCTTCGCCGGAGCGCCTCCCGCGAGGGACGTCGCCGCGAGGACGAAGAGGATCGAGAGCGGACCCGAAACACGAAATCGCGTCATCGCGCGCACTCTACGCGCTTTTCCGGCCGTCCCGGGCGAAAGCGATCCTCCGAAGGAACCGAATCGGAGGTCCCTCGAAGGGCCGGCGTCGTGCGCCCGGGAGGCGCCCGCACCCACGGGACGAGGCGCGCCGTGCTCCTTGTCCATCGATTTGGCTCGTGATAGCTCCGAAGGCCCTTTTGCGAGCCAGTCGCTCGCCGCATTCCCGAGCCCGAGATCGACCGAATCGACTCGGAACCACGAGGTTCATCGATGACCGCTCCGAACGGCACGCCCATCACGATGGGCGCAGGCAACAAGCTGAACGTCCCCGACAACCCGATCATCCCGTTCATCGAAGGTGACGGAACGGGGCGCGACATCTGGCGCGCGTCGGTGCGCGTGCTCGACGCGTCCGTCGAGAAGGCCTACGGCGGCAAGAAGAAGATCGCGTGGCACGAGGTGTACGCCGGCGAGAAGGCGTTCACGAAGTTCAACAACTGGCTCCCGGACGAGACCGTCGAGGATTTCAAGAAGTACCTCGTCGGCATCAAGGGCCCGCTCACGACGCCCATCGGCGGCGGCATCCGCTCGCTGAACGTGGCGCTCCGTCAGCTCCTCGATCTGTACGTCTGCTTGCGCCCCGTGCGTTGGTTCAAGGGCGTGCCGAGCCCCGTGAAGTCCCCCGAGAAGGTGGACATGGTGATCTTCCGCGAGAACACGGAAGACATCTACGCGGGCATCGAGTTCGAGGCCGGCTCCGAGCAGGTGAAGAAGGTCCTCGCGTTCCTCGAGAAGGAGTTTCCGAAGGACTTCAAGAAAATCCGCTTCCCCGGCACCGCCGGCATCGGCGTGAAGCCGGTGAGCAAGGAAGGCACGGAGCGCCTCGTCCGCTCGGCCATCGAGTACGCCCTCGCGAACAAGCGCAAGAACGTCACGTTCGTCCACAAGGGCAACATCATGAAGTTCACCGAAGGTGCCTTCATGAAGTGGGGCTACGAGATGGCCGAACGCGAGTTCGAGGGCAAGGTCTACACCTGGGGCCGCTGGGAGAAGACCAAGGCCGAAAAGGGCGAGGACGCCGCCAACGCCGAGCAGAAGGCGGAGCTCGCGAAGGGCAAGCTCCTCGTGAAGGACGCCATCGCGGACATCACGCTCCAGCAGGTGCTCACGCGCCCGAGCGAGTTCGACGTCATCGCGACGTTGAACCTCAACGGCGACTACCTCTCCGACGCCCTCGCGGCCCAGGTCGGCGGCATCGGCATCGCCCCCGGCGGCAACATCAACTACGTCACCGGCCACGCCATCTTCGAGGCGACGCACGGCACCGCGCCGAAGTACGCCGACCTCGACAAGGTGAATCCCGGCAGCGTCGTGCTCTCCGGCGAGATGATGCTCCGCCACCTCGGCTGGACCGAAGCGGCCGATCTCATCATCAAGGGCATGGACGGCGCGATCGGCTCCAAGCGCGTCACCTACGACTTCGCGCGCCTCATGGACGGGGCGACCGAGATCAAGTGCAGCGAGTTCGGCGACAACGTCATCAAGCACATGTGAGGCACGACCATGGCGACCCGTAAGAAGATTGGTCTCATCGGAGCAGGCAACATCGGTGGAGAGCTCGCGCGCCTCTGTGCGGCGGCGGAGCTCGGTGACGTGTGGCTGTACGACATCCCCGCGAAGGAGAACTTCGCCAAGGGCAAGGCGCTCGACCTCGAGCAGAACAGCGCCGTCATCGGCTACGACTCCGCCATCCGCGGCACGGCCAACTGGGCCGACCTCGAAGGTGCCGACGTCCTCATCGTCACGGCCGGCATTCCCAGGAAGCCCGGGCAGTCCCGAGACGACCTCGTGGCGACGAACCTCCCCATCATCCGCGACGTGGCGAACAACGCGAAAAAGTACTGCCCGAACGCGTTCGTCATCGTCATCTCGAACCCGCTCGACGCGATGGTCTACGAGTACAAGCGCGTGACCGGCTGCCCCAAGGGCATGGTCGCGGGCATGGCCGGGGTCCTCGACTCCGCGCGCTTCCAGCTGTTCCTCGCGCGTGAAGCGGGCGTCAGCGTCAAGGACGTCCGCGCCATGGTGCTCGGCGGCCACGGCGACGACATGGTCCCCGTCCTCTCCGCGACCACGATCAACGGCGTGCCCGTCACGCAGATGATCGCGAAGGACAAGCTCGACGCCATCATCGACCGCACCCGGAAGGGCGGCGGCGAGATCGTGAACCTCATGGGCACGAGCGCGTACTACGCGCCCGCGTCCTCCGCGGTCGCCATGGCCGAAGCGTACCTGCTCGACCAGAAGCGTCTCCTCGCCTGCGCCTCGTACCTCGACGGCGAATACGGCTACAAGGACCTCTTCATGGGCGTCCCGGTGGTCGTCGGCGGCAAGGGCGTGGAGAAGATCATCGCCCTCGAACTCTCGGCCGACGAGAAGGCCATGCTCGAGAAGAGCGCCAAGAGCGTCCAGGCCGTGGTCGACGTCGTGAAGAAGACGACCTGACGAAACCGCCACGGAACGCGGCATGCGCGCTCGCACGCCGGACCTTTCGCGTCCCCTTCGCCCCGGTATCCACGGGCTGCGTCGGGGACGCGATGTCTTTGGGGCGATGGATCAGAGCTTTGCGGGGTCGCCTTCGCGCATGCACATGCCGTCGCTCATGAAGTTCGACCCGCTGCAGACGTAGGTGCTCTTCTTTCCGCAGCCCTCCGCGCTCCAATTGTTGTCGGTGACCTTCGTCACCTGCAGATCGGCGGCCTTGCAGCCGAAGTCGGCGGCCGCCTTCGTCTTCACGAGGTTCGGTGAGACGGAGGTCGAACATCCGGAAGCGAAGACGACGGCGAGCAGAGCGGTGGTGGGAACGAACGTCTCGAAGGGGCGGAACATGGAGGACTCCTGGGTCGATTCGACGGAATTCGTCGGCGAACGGAGGAGCCGCCGCGTCGTCCGAGGTCGCACGGAATCGTCCTGACGGAGCGCGGGACCGTCCGGATTCGGACGTTGACGACGCGGAGTCGCGCGGTGGATCCTGGACGCATGCTCTCCGCGCGCACGATTCGCACCGTCCTTTTCGCCACGGCCGTCGCCTCGTCCATCGGGTGTGGCAACGGGAACGGCGGTTCGAATGCCGTGGAAGACGTCCAGTGCTCTCCCGTCGGCACCAAGGTGAATTGCTACACGGCGAACCTCGAGTCCGCCGACCAGCGCATCGTACGCTGCGACGGCGCGAACGCGGGCGGCGAGGGGAAGCTCTCGCTCGTCGAAGACTGCGCCGCGAAGAACCTCGTCTGCACCGACGTCCTCGTCGACGAGGCCAAGCTCACGTTCGAGCCGAAATGCGTCACGCGCGAGGAAGTCTGCAAGAAGAACATCACGCCCAAACCGTCCTACTGCAAGTAGCGGACGGTTCAGAACGCCTGTCCCGCGGCGAAATACGCGCCGATGGGTCTCGCATCCGGCGACCACGCCACGTCGCCCCGTACGAGGAACGACCGTCCCTGGCGTAGCCGCGGACCTCCTCCGACGCCGAACTTCATCCCCGCGCCGGTGCCGTCGAGTTCGGGAGCCGGAGTCCAATCGGCCCACACGCGACCGGCGTCGAAGAACGCGGCGAGGCCGAACCCGAACTCCTTGCCGAACATCCGGAAGTTCGCGAACTCGGAACGGAACTCCAGGTTCCCGAACGCCTTGATCTTGCCGTAGTATCGCTGCGCCGGAATGCCACGCACGCCGAACGTGCCGCCGAGCGCGAAGAAGTCGTCGAACTTCGCGAGCTCGTAGAACGGGGCGTCGCCGACGATGGCGTCGCCGACGAGGCGGACCGCCATCGAGAGCCGTCGCCCGACGATCGGCACGTAGGCGCGGAGATTCACGTCGAACTGGGCGTAGCGGTAGGGGAACTCGGGCGTGCCGCCCGGGGACAGACGCACCTTCGCCTGATGGAACTGACCCGAGAGGGTGCTCGTCTCGTCGTCGCGCGAGTCGAAGACGAGCCCGTATTCGAAGTGGGCGAGACCGTGCGGGTCGAGGCTCTTCAACGACTGGCGGAACAGATCCCGTTCGGCTCCTTCGGCGGCGCGCAGGCGTTCCGCGACCGTCGCGTCGCTCCGGATCGCGAGCCAGTTGTGCGTGTACGCGACGCCCACGAGGACGTCGACGTGCGGAACCAGACGCACCCGCGTCCGCACGGACAGCATCGGATGGATGCGCCCGTACTCGTTGCCGCGTCCGGTCTTCTCCGGAGCGATCGACGCGTTGCCGAAGCCGAAGAACTTGAGCGTCGTCTCGTCGGTGAACTCGGGTTTGACTTCGAGGCGTACGCGACCGCCCGCCAGGTGGGGGAGCGTGAGCGTCGCGAGGTAGTCTTGGTACGGAACGCGAAAGCCGTCCGCGTCCCCGCCCTTGAACGTGACGACTCCCGATGCGTCGAGCTTCCAGAGGTAGTTGTCGTACTTCGGGTCGAGACGCGTGATCGTGCCCACCACGCCTCCGCCGATGCCGACGTCGCTGTCGCCGCCGACGATGGGGACGAACCCGACTTCGGTCTTGGCTTCCTTCGCTCGCTCGGGGGCAGGGCGACCGTCGTCGCTTCGCGACTCCCGGGCGAACGAAAACGCGACGGCGAACACGAGAGCCGTCGTGCAGGTCCTCGCGAGCGTGGGCGACGGGCGCATGATCCGTGCGCCCTTCTCGCCGACTTCGACCGAAGGGTCCAGCACGAGCGGGGACGATTCCGGTCGGAACGTCCTCCCGGAGGCCGGAGCCGGTACAGGAGTTGCTCTCCTCGCCCTCCGGAGGTGAAGGATGCAGAAGCCGAAGGATTCTCGTCGAAGGTCGCAGCCAAGAAACCGCGCACTCGATTCCGCCGAGCGCGGGCACGAGTCCGCAGCCGCGAGGAGGCCGCCTGGCGTCCGGGGACGATCGGAAAACCAGGAGGTGGCGTCATGGCGATGAGCGCCGTCCGAGCGAGGACCGAGGACGTCCGTGCCGACGGACCGTCCCGCGTCGTCCGAGGCTTCGAGGAACTCGTCGCCTGCGTCGACGGACTCGGCGCGGACGCCACGGGAGACCTTCGCCTCGAGACCTCCTCCCGATCGGCGCGCGTGTCCGTGGCTCGTGGACGGGTACTTCACGTGTCGTGCGAAGAACTCGAGCCACATTTCACGGGGCTCCTCGCGGTGGCCTCCGGCCTCGCGGATCGCGTCCTCGAAGCGCACGTCAAACTGTGCCGCGATCAGGGGATTCCCCTCGGAGAGCATCTCCTCCGGCAGGGATTCGTGCGGCGGGACGAACTCGCGTCGGCGACGAGGGTGCATGCGGTGGAGTGCCTCACCTTCTTGGCGCACGAACCCGTCCGCGTTCGATGGACACCCTCGGCGAAGGCGGACGCCGACGCGGACGCGGACGACGGGAGGACGACCTTCTCCGGCGCCGAGTTGCTCGTCGAAGCGATGCGCGCGGTGTACGGCGAATTCGCGGTCCACGTCGCCTCCGAGTGGGCGACGCTCTTTCGCGACGGCGAATGGGCCGCAGCGTTCGCGCCGGCCCACGGGCGCGGGCGGCCCGAACTCGTGGCGACGCGGGGCGACACTCCGGCCGTCGGGGAGCTCCTCGCGATGGGGGAATGGGCGGAGCGGGCAATCGGCCTCTCGGCACCGTCCATGGGCGACGCGCTCCTCGCGTTCCACCGGACGACCGGAAAGGCGATCCTCGCCTTCGTCCGTCACGGTGCGCTCGTCGTCGGTGAAGTGCCCCACGGTCGCGTGCCCGACTTCTCGGACGCGCCCTGCCACGATGGCGCCTGAAGCGCGGGAAAGGGCCCGGTAGCGCGGGACATTTCGGACGACGGGTCGGGATCCCGTTCCCTCCGTCGGGAGGATTCGGCTAGGCTCGCCCGCGTGAAAATCCACGAATACCAGGGCAAACAAATCTTCGCGAAGTACGGCGTGCCGATCCCGAAGGGGTACCCGGCGATGAGCGTGGCCGAGGCGGAATCGGCGGCCAAGAAGCTTGTCGACGAGACCAAGAACCCGGTCGTCGTGGTCAAGGCGCAGATCCACGCCGGAGGCCGCGGCAAGGGCGGCGGCGTGAAGGTCGCCAAGGGCGGATCCGACGAAGCGAAGTCGCTCGCCGAGAAGATCCTCGGCATGCAGCTCGTGACCCACCAGACGGGTCCCGAAGGTCAGAAGGTACGCCGCCTGTACGTCGAGCAGGGCCTCGCCATCGAACGCGAACTTTATCTCGGAGCCGTCGTCGACCGCGACAACCGCCGCGTCGCCTTCATGGCCTCCACCGAAGGCGGCATGGAGATCGAGAAGGTCGCCCACGACACGCCGGAGAAGATCCTCACGGTGCACGTCGACCCCGTCGTCGGTCTCGCCGGCTACCAGACGCGCGAGCTCGCCTACGCCCTCGGCCTCGACAAACACGGCAAGGAGACCGTCGGCAAGTTCGGCAAGCTGATGATGAAGCTCTACGACGTGATGGTGAAGGAGGACTGTTCGCTCCTCGAAGTGAACCCCCTCATCGTCACGAAGGAAGGCGACGTGGTCGCCCTCGACGCGAAGGTGAACTTCGACGACAACGCCGAGTTCCGTCACAAGGAGTGGGCCGAGCTCGCCGACGCCGACGAGGAGGACCCCGTGGAACTCGAGGCGAAGGCCGCCGGGCTCAACTACGTGTCCCTCGACGGCAACGTCGGTTGCCTCGTCAACGGCGCCGGTCTCGCCATGGCGACCATGGACATCATCAAGCACGCCGGGGAGAAGTCGGGCGTCGCGCCCGCCAACTTCCTCGACGTCGGCGGTGGCGCCACGAAGGAGCAGGTCACGAAGGCCTTCTCGATGATCCTCCGTTCGGACAAGGTGAAGGCGATCTTCGTCAACATCTTCGGCGGCATCATGAAGTGCGACGTCATCGCCGCGGGCGTCATCGCGGCGACGAAAGAGCTCGGCCTCAAGGTGCCGGTCGTCGTGCGCCTCGAAGGCACGAACGTGGAACTCGGCCGCAAGATGCTCCAGGAGAGCGGACTTCGTTTGATTCCGGCCACCTCCATGGCCGACGGTGCGGAGAAGATCGTGAAGGCAGTGGCAGAAGGAGCGAAGTCATGAGCGTCCTCGTCGGGAAGAACACCAAGCTCCTCGTCCAGGGGATCACCGGCGGTGCGGGCTCGTTCCACGCCAAGCAGATGATCGACTACGGCACGAACGTGGTCGCCGGCGTCACGCCGGGCCGAGGCGGCGAGACCTTCGAAGGCAAGGTCCCGGTCTTCAACACCGTGAAGCAAGCGGTGAAGCAGACGGGCGCGAACACGAGCGTGATCTTCGTCCCGCCCCCCGGCGCGGCCGACGCGATCCTCGAGGCATTCGACGCGGGCCTCGAGCTCGTCGTCTGCATCACGGAAGGCGTCCCCGTGATGGACATGATCAAGGTCCGCCACGTGCTCGAAGGCATGGAGGGCAAGACCCGGCTCATCGGGCCGAACTGCCCCGGCATCATCACACCCGGCGCGTGCAAGATCGGCATCATGCCGGGCCACATCCACAAGGCCGGCAACATCGGCGTCGTGTCCCGCTCGGGCACGCTCACCTACGAGGCCGTCGGTCAGCTCACGGCCATGGGCGTGGGGCAGTCGACGTGCATCGGCATCGGCGGCGACCCCGTCGCGGGCATGGACTTCGTGGACGTGCTCACGCTCTTCCAGAACGACCCCGACACCCACGGCGTCATCATGATCGGCGAGATCGGTGGCGGCGCCGAGGAGCGCGCGGCGAAGTTCATCAAGGAGAAGATGAACAAGCCGGTCGCGGGCTTCATCGCCGGCACGACCGCACCGCCGGGCAAGCGCATGGGCCACGCGGGTGCGATCATCGCGGGTGGCAAGGGAACGGCCGCCGAGAAGATCAAGGCGCTCGAGGCCGCGGGCTGCAAGGTGGCCCCGACGCCGAGCCACATGGCCGAGACGCTCATGGCCATGATGAAGGGCAAGTGAAGAGGCCCGTCGACAAGACCGAAGCCGAGTGGAAGGCGGAGCTCTCTCCCGAACGCTTCCACGTGCTCCGTGAAAAGGGGACGGAGCGCGCCTTCACCGGCGCGTTCCACGACTCCCACGAGGACGCGTCGTACGCCTGTGCCGGGTGCGGCGCTCCTCTCTTCGACTCCGATCAGAAATTCGACTCGGGATGCGGTTGGCCGAGCTTCACGGCACCGGCCTCCGGCGCGTCCGTCGAGGAAGCCGACGATCGCTCCCACGGGATGCGACGCACCGAGGTGCTCTGCGCCCGATGCGGCGGCCACCTCGGCCACGTGTTCGAGGACGGTCCGGCGCCCACCGGCCTCCGCTACTGCATCAACTCGGTGTCCCTCACCCAGAAGAAGCGCTGAACGAAGTCCCGCGCGGCGTCGAAGGGCGGCGCGCCGGCGCTCGGACGCGGCGCTCCGACGTCGAAGGCCCAGGGGCCGGATCGGCGTTCCACCTACATCCGCCTACGCACACGGGTTTTCCAAGAATTTCTCGGGATTTCAGGGGTGCCAGGCGATGGCACGTCCATTGATACGTGGGCGTTCATGTCCTTCGCTTCCACGCTTCGCCGCTCCGCCCTTCGCTTCCTCTCCCTCGCCACGCTCGCGGCCCCCCTCGTCGTCGCGTCGACCTTCGCCGTGGGTTGCAGTGCACCGGCCGGAGACGAAGACGTCGGCACCGGCGGAACGTCGGCGGCCGCCTCCGTGGGCGACTCGGTCCTCGGCGGAGACGTCACCGAGGACACGCTCACGATGGTCCTCCGTCCCAAGGAGAAGGCCATCGACTACGGCAGCCCGGCGCAGCTCGCGCTCTCCATCCAGGACGGCGTCGTCGGCCACACGATGGTGGAGCTCCGCTGCCAGAAGTCCGACAAGCGCGAGAAAGGCTACTACCTCCTCACCGGCCAGACCGGCGGTGCCACCATGGAGGAAGACGTCCGGAAGAACGGTTGGGGCCTCGGCATCATCTGGAGGAGCTACGACGGCTACCTCCAGGACGACGCGCGCGTCCGCGGGAACGTGGAGGACAAGGCGAAGGAAGGCGCTTTGAGCTTCGTCCGCTACCGCATCTCCCCGTCCATGTGCGAACGGCTCGCGTCCTTCGCCGACGAGTACAAGAAGAACGAGGACTACAAGAAGTACGGCCTCGTCAACCGACCGCGCATGCGCGAAGGCGCAGGGTGCACCGGCTTCGGCATGGGCTTCCTCGAAGTCGCCGGCTTCGTGGAGAAGGACTACGAGACGGCGTGGACCAAGACGCTCCACGTCCAGTCGAGCCTCATCGGCGATCCCGACAACGGCAAGAAGGTGTCCGTCCTCGATCTCGGCACGTCCTTCCGATGGGCGCGCGAAGGGGAGGCCCAACGCGAGGCGACGTACTGGGAGCCGAACTTCATCCACAAGTGGATCGTGGAGCGCGCGACCAAGATCGCGCGCGGTGACGAGGAAGCGCCCGCCGGCGCGAAGGTCGTCGGCCACGAGAAGGCGAAGGGGCTCGAGTTCGACCGTCGGACCGTGGAGGCTCCGTCGGAGGCCATCTTCCTCGTCGACAAGACCCCGGAATGACGGAGCCGCGTCGTTCGCGCGACGCATGCGTGCCGGGGCCTCCCACCCGCCGGGTCCCGGCCGCGAGATCGTTCCATTCCGTATCGGTTTCGCCTAGAGGAAGCCCTCGAAGCACGGGAGCGACCCACGTCGCGTCGGCATGTCGCCGACCCCGTCCCCGGAAGGAATTCCCATGGCCGTCGAACGTACCCTTTGCATCGTCAAACCCGATGCCGTCGAAAAGAACAAGGCGGGCGCCGTCCTCGCCCGCATCGAAGAAGCTGGCTTCTCCATCGTCGGCCTCCGCCGGATGCACCTCTCCCGCAAGGTCGCCGAAGGGTTCTATGCCGTCCACAAGGCGCGCCCCTTCTTCGGTGAGCTCGTCGATTTCATGACGCGCTCCCCGGTCGTCGTGGCCGTCCTCGAGAAGTCCGACGCCGTCACGTCGTACCGCGCGCTCATGGGCGCCACGGATCCGGCGAAGGCCGAGCCGAACACCCTCCGCAAGCTCTTCGGCGCGAACGTCGGCGAGAACGCGGTCCACGGTTCGGATTCCCTCGAAAACGCGAAAATCGAAATCTCCTACTTCTTCGCCGGCAACGAAGTCGCTCCGCTCGCCTGACGGACACCGGACCGCGGACGCGTGTTTGACGCGTCCGCGGACCTGGCGTCCGCTTGGGGCGACAGTCCGACGGGGGGCACGGTCGCTTCGGGGCTTGCCACGATCGCGGCGAAGCTCCACGCTTCCGAGGTTCGCGTCGCCACGGCGACGTGGGCGTCGCTCGTCCCCCCCTCCCATGACCTCGGATCAAAAACGCGGCCCGACTCCCGCCCGGCCCACCACGGATCGGCCGGTGGACTCCGAATCCCATCCTGTGGATTCTGCCGCTCGACCCATCGAACGCGGGTCCATCCCCGTGCGCCCGACCGCTCGCGGTGCCGTGCGCGGCGCCCTCGTCGCGATCCACAACCTGACGACGTTGCTCGAGAGCCCGCGCGTCGCGCGCGCCACCGTCGACGAAGTCCTCCCCGAAGCGCTCGCCGGGGCCCACACGCTGCGCACGGTGTTCCTCGACGCGGGACTCACCCCGGCCAAGCGCGGGCTCGCGGAATTCGTGAACGCGATCCTCGAACGGTTCGAGGCCACGGCCTCCGACTTCCGGTCCAGTTCCCGGGGCGTGAAGGAGCGTCTCGCGTTCGAACGACTCGCGAACGTGTCCGCTCACGAGCTCGACGTGGCCGGCGAGCTTCTCGAACTCTCGTGCAGGACCGCCGATCCTCAAGCGACCCACCTCGCGGCGGACGACGTCCTCCGCGACGCGCTCTCGAGCGCGTTCGAGTTCGTGGCTCCCACGAACGCCATCGCCTACGTCACGCGCACCCTCGAAGGGTGCAGCGTCTACGCCGATCCTCTCGTGCTCCGTCGACTCTTCGCCCTCGTCGTCGCCGTGGGTGTCGACTGGGCCGCGCGCGACCAAGGCGGCGTGGCGTCGGTCACGCTCGAACCCGCGTACGACGACAGCCACGTATCCCTGCTCGCCCGGAAGCCCGTCGACGCCGATCGCGCCGTGGCACCCATCGCGATCCGCACGTTCCGTTCGGTCGGCCCCACGCTCGCCCTGTTCGAAGAAGCGGCGGCCGCGTCGGGAGCGGTCGTCCACGCGCGGAGTTCGGGATTCGAACTCCGCCTCGCCCGGAACGTCGCCACGGCCTGACGAGAAGCGCTACGGTTCCGTCCGAGATGACGCCCGAAGCCCTCGAGTCCACCCTTCGTCCCCGCATCGAAGCTGCGTTCGCCGATCGCGCGAAGCTTTCCGATCCGTCCTTCGCCGAAGCCGTCCACGAGACGCTCGCCGCCCTCGATCGCGGTGTCCTCCGTGTCGCGTCGCCGCCCTCCTCGGGCGAAGGCGCGTGGACGACGCACGCGTGGATCAAGGAAGCGATCCTCCTCTACTTCGCGCTCCGGCAGATGGAGAAGATGGAAGTCGGGCCCTTCGAGTTCCACGACAAGATCCCCCTGAAGAAGGATCTCGACGTCCAGAACGTCCGCGTCGTCCCGCCGGGCGTCGTCCGCTACGGGGCCTTCCTCGAACCGACGGCGATCGTGATGCCCGGATACGTCAACATCGGGGCCCGCGTCGGGCGAGGGTCCATGGTCGACACCTGGGCGACCGTCGGCTCCTGCGCGCAGATCGGATCCGATTGCCACCTCGCCGGCGGAGTCGGCATCGGTGGCGTCCTCGAACCGCCGTCGGCCCAGCCCGTCATCGTCGAGGACGGCGTGTTCGTCGGTTCCCGTGCCGTCATCGTCGAGGGCGTCCACGTGGGAAAAGAGGCCGTCATCGGCGCGGGCGTCGTGCTCACGCAATCGACCGCCATCCTCGACGTGAGCGGGAGCACGGTCGTCGAGCACCGCGGCGTGGTCCCTCCGCGCAGCGTCGTGATTCCGGGATCACGCCCCAAGAAGTTCCCGGCGGGCGAGTTCGCCGTGCCCTGTGCGCTCATCCTCGGCACGCGCAAGGAGAGCACGGACCGCAAGGTCAGTCTCAACGCCGCGCTCCGCGACTTCGCGGTCTCGGTCTGAAGGCGCCCGTGACCCACGAATCGAGCGTCGCGGAATCGGCCGACTCTCTCGAGCGTCGCCTCGACGAGACCCTCCTGTGGCTGACGTCGATCGCTTCGCCCATCGGCGAGGAGAAGGCACTCTGCGACGCCATCCAGGCGCGTCTCGCCGCTGTGAAGCTCCACGCGCCCATCCGTCGCGTGAAGAACTCCATCGTCGTTTGCCTCGCCCGAAGCGCGGAGCCGAAGCCGCACGTCGTGTTCGCGGGTCACACGGACACGGTGCGCACCGAGAACGGTCCCGCACGTCTCGAGGGCGGGCGCTGCTTCGGAGCCGGCGCGAGCGACATGAAGAGCGGCCTCGCCGTGATGTTGGCACTCGCCGAGACCGTGGATGCGACCAAGCTCGACTGCCACCTGACGCTCGTGTTCTACGCGCGCGAGGAGGGCCCCTTCGCCGAGAACGAACTCGGACCCGTGCTCGACGAAGCGCGCGAACTCGACGCCGTCGATCTCGCCGTGTGCCTCGAACCTTCCGACAACCGGCTCCACCTCGGGTGCAACGGGTCGCTCCACGCGACGCTCACCTTCCGTGGCCGGACGGCCCACAGCGCGAGGCCGTGGGAAGGGGAGAGCGCGATCACGAAATGCGCGTCCTTCCTCTCGGAGGTCGGTGCGCTGGCGCCCGAGCCTCACACCCTCGACGGGCTCGTGTACCGGACGGTGACCACCGTCACCCAGATCAAGGACGGTGGCCGAGGACGCAACGTGGTGCCCGACGTCGTCACGGTGAACGTGAACCACCGGTTCGCGCCCGACACCACGATCGCCGAAGCCGAAGCGCGCCTCCACGCGCTCGTCGCCGGTCGCGCGGAAGTCACCCTGACCGACCGCAGCCCGTCGGCACGACCGAGCCGCAACCATCCGCTCGTCGACAAGCTCGTCCGGGCCGGCGTCGCGGGCGTCGAACCGAAGCAAGCGTGGACCGACGTCGCCCGCTTCTCCGCCAAGGGCATCGCGGCCGTCAACTTCGGACCGGGCGAGAACGCCCAAGCGCACCAGAAGAACGAGTCGACCGCCCTCGCCCTCGTCCACGAAGGCTACCGAATCCTGGCGCGATTCCTCGGCGTCGCCTGACACCGGAAGGCCCGGGCCGCGGCACGTCGCCGTCCCGATTTCCTTCCGGCCGCGGCGAAAGTAAGGTCGCACCATGCTCGACCTCACCGCTCCCATGCCGTCCCCCGCGAACGAACCCGTCTTCTCGTACGCCCCGGGAACGCCGGAACGCGCGGCGCTGAAGACCGCCCTCGCCACCATGGCTGGCGAGTGTCCGGACGTGCCGCACGTCGTCGGAGGCAAGGAAACGCGCGAGGGCACGACGTTCGAGGTGAGGTCGCCGCACGCGCACGCGAAGGTCGTCGCCCGGGCGCACCACGGCGGTCACGAGGTCGCCAACAAGGCGATCGCCGCGGCTCTCGTCGCCGCGCCCGCCTGGTCGAGGATGCCCTTCGAAGAGCGCGCGCGCATCTTCAGCCGCGCGGCCGATCTCTTGGCCGGTCCGTGGCGCGCGACCTTGAACGCCGCGACGATGCTCGGCCAGAGCAAGACCGCCTACCAGGCCGAGATCGACGCCGCCTGCGAGTTCGTCGACTTCCTCCGGTTCAACGTCCACTACGCGTCGAAGCTCGTCGACCAGCCGTTTTCTCCCGCGGGGATGCAGAACAACCTGGAGCTCCGGCCGCTCGAAGGGTTCGTGTTCGCGATCACGCCGTTCAACTTCACGGTCATCGCGGGCAACCTGCCGGCGACCCCCGCGCTCCTCGGCAACGTGGTCGTGTGGAAGCCCGCCGAAGACCAGAGCCTCGCCGCGTACCACACCATGAAGCTCTTCGAGGCAGCGGGGCTCCCTCCCGGCGTCATCAACGTCGTCTACGGTGAGGGGGCGAGCGTCGCGGACGCCTGCCTCGCGCACCCCGATCTCGCGGGCATCCACTTCACCGGGTCCACGAAGGTGTTCCAGCACCTGTGGCGTGGCGTCGGCGAACGCATCGCCAACTACCGCACGTATCCGCGCCTCGTCGGAGAGACGGGCGGCAAGGACTTCGTGTTCGCGCACGCGTCCGCCGAGGTCGACGCCCTCGCCACGGCGCTGGTGCGCGGCGCGTTCGAGTTCCAGGGGCAGAAATGCTCCGCGGCGTCCCGCGCGTACGTGCCGAAGTCGATCTGGCCCGCCGTGCGTGATCGCGCCGTCGCCATGATCCGCGAGATCCGTATGGGCGACGTCGCCGACTTCCGGAACTTCATGGGAGCCGTCATCAACGAACGCGCGTGGACCCGTCTCGACGGCTGGCGCGCCCGCCTCGCGGCGGACGACGAAGCACGGATCCTCACCGGCGAAGGATGGTCGAAGTCCGTCGGCTGGTTCTGCGGGCCGACGCTCGTGGAGGTCTCGAATCCGAGGCACGCGGTCTTCCACGAGGAACTCTTCGGTCCGATCCTCGCCGTCCACGTCTACGACGACGCGTCCATGGACGACATGCTCGACCTCGTCGACGCCACGAGCCCCTACGCGCTCACCGGTGCGGTGTTCGCCCGGGATCGCGCGGCGGTCGCGAGGGTCGCATCGCGCCTCCGTCAAGCCGCCGGGAACTTCTACGTGAACGACAAGCCCACGGGCGCCGTCGTCGGTCAGCAACCGTTCGGCGGCGCGCGAGCATCGGGAACCAACGACAAGGCCGGCAGCGCGATCAACCTGCTCCGCTGGGTCTCGCCGCGCACCGTGAAGGAGACCTTCGTCCCACCGACGTCGCCGTTCTATCCGTTCATGAACGACGCGTGAACCTCGGACGTCGCCGGGGGCCGACGCCGGTACCTTGACCCACGGATCCCATTCGTGAAACGTTCGCGCTCTCTGGAGGATTCCGATGCGGACCGTGGGACTTCGAATCGTGCTGGTGGGTGTGGGCCTTCTCTCGTTCGGGACCGGTTGCTCGAAGATCGCGGGCCTGATCGGCGGGAACAAGGACGCCGATGCCGGAGCCGCCGTCGACACCGGTGACGCCGCCCCGCAAGCCGCCGCCGATCCGGCCGCGGCCGCGGAAAAGAAGCCCGTCAACGAAGCCGCGGTGAAACGTTACCCCAACGAGAAGACACTCGGCGGCGAGACGTCCACCGTTTCCGCGCGCGCGGCGAACGCCATGGAAGGGCATCCCGGCGACATCATCGCCGTCCTGCAACAGGGCACGGCGGTCAAACGTGTCGCCGAGCACGAAGGGTTCGTTCTCGTGTCCTTCGCGAACCCGGCGGACGCCAACGAGCGCATGCTCGGGTGGGTCACGAAGTCCGCCGTCGCGCCTCCGGGATCGGTGGTCGCGGCGACCGTCGTCAAGACCGACGCAGGCGTCGCCAAGTCCGACGCGGGCACGAAGGACGCGGGCGTCGTGCAGACGGCCTGCCCGGCGGGCGAATCCCGCTTCTTCGGCGAGGCCGACTTCTGCGCGCAGAAGTGCGGCACGCCGTCGGACAAGGCGTGTGCCGCGGGGAGCGCGTGCCTCGGTTCGGCGCCCCTCTCCGAGAACGGCGCCGCGAGCAAGACGGTGGCGCGATTCTGCATCCACATGAGCGGAACGCTCGCCGTCTCGACCGACGCCGGAACGACGACGATCACGCCCGTCGTCCACGACGCCGGAGCCCCCGTCGTCACGGTGACGGACGCCGGCGCCCTCACCATCGCGAAGCCGCTCATGATGAAGGCCGTCGGGACCATCTGTCTCCCGGGCTACGCGTACGCGAACGACAAGTTCTGCCGTCTCTCGTGCAAGGCCGACGCGGACTGCCCGACGTCGACCTTCTGCGTCGATCGCTACGGCCCGAAGGTCTGCTCGTCGACGAAGTGACGTCGTTCGTGCGAGAGTCGCGTCGCGATGTCGAAGCTCGCGGTGCGATTCGTGTGTCAGAAATGCGGCGCCTCGTTCCCGAAGTGGATGGGGCGCTGTTCCACGTGTGGTGAGTGGAACGGCCTCGTCGAGGAGGTCGCCGAACGTCGTGCCGTGAAGGGGCCGGGATCGGCCGCGCCCCGCGCGAAGAAGGCGTCCGACATCGACACGGACGAAGCCGCGCGGATCCCGACGGGAATCCACGAACTCGACCGGGTGCTCGGCGGAGGTGCCGTGCAAGGCGGCGTGACGCTCGTGGGCGGCGACCCGGGCGTCGGCAAGTCGACCTTGCTCCTCCAGGCTCTCGCCGGGATGGCGAAGCGCGGCCACAAGACGCTCTACGTCTCCGGCGAAGAGAGCGCTTCGCAGACCGCCGCGCGCGCCCGCCGCATCGGGGGCGAGTCGTCGGAGGTGTACGTCCTGGCCGAGAACGACTTCGACGCGATCGCCGCCGTCCTCGACGACGTCGCGCCCGCTGCCGTGGTCCTCGACAGCGTGCAGACCGTCCGCGTCGCCGATCTCGAGAGCGCGGCGGGTACCGTCAGTCAGCTCCGCGAGGTCGCCACGCGGATGGTGGACCGTGCCAAGCGCGATCGCATCGCGACGTTCCTCGTGGGGCACGTCACGAAGGACGGCGTCATCGCCGGCCCCAAGGTCCTCGAACACATCGTCGACACGGTCCTCGCCTTCGAAGGAGAACGTGGGCAGGCGTTCCGCACGCTCCGCACGCAGAAGAACCGCTTCGGTTCGGCGACGGAGGTCGGCATCTTCGAGATGTCCGGGGACGGGCTGCGCGAGGTCCCGAACCCCAGCGCCCTCTTCCTCGGCGAGCGTCCCCGCGGCGCCGCGGGAAGCGTCATCGCGGCGACGGGGGAAGGATCGCGATCCATGCTCGTCGAGGTGCAGGCGCTCGTGGGGCCCGTCTCGGCCGGCTCGCCGCGGAGGACCGCGACCGGAGTGGACGGCACGCGCCTCGCGATGGTGCTCGCCGTCCTCGAACGCAAGGTCGGCATCACGGTCTCGGCTTCCGACATCTTCGTTAACCTCGCGGGAGGCATGCGTGTCGACGAACCCGCTCTCGATCTCGCCGTCGCGATCGCGCTCGCCTCGAGCGCACGCGGCAAGGCCGTCGACCCGTCGCTCGTCGTGTTCGGCGAGATCGGACTCGCGGGCGAAGTCCGCAACGTCGCACGGTCGGCGCTCCGTCTCGCGGAGGCGAAGTCCATGGGCTTCACGCGCGCCATCGTCCCTTCCCGGGTCGCCGAGGAGGTCGCGACGGGAAAGACCGACATGGACGTCCTGGGTGTGCGCACGATCGAGGAAGCCATCTCTGCGTCCGTGTAGTCGCGTCGCGCAGGATCCCCAGAACCCCTGGGATATCCCCGGGACGCGCGCGATCCGCGTTCTCCGAGTGCACACACATCGGCGCCGAGTGTGATCGCACCGTCGCCTCGTGCGGAGGACGTCGCCGAAACTTCACCGACGGTTCCGGGACTTTCCGCGTGCGCACGGGCGGTGTCCTTCGTGTAGACTGAAGGACCTCCACGCGCGGTACACACTTCCCCTACGGTCGTCCGAGGAATCTTCTCCATGAACGTCTCGATCTCCCGAATCGTCGCAGTCGGTGCCCTCGCTTTCGGTGTCTCCATCGGTGCACTCGGTTGTGGCCCGCAAGGTGCCGGCGCCGAGAACCCGAGCGGTGCGGCCGGCCACGATCTCGTCGGCAAGGAAGCGCCCGACCTCTCGTTCGAGTCCGCCAACGGCAAGGGCAAGTTCTCCCTCAGCGGCGCGAAGGGCAAGGTCGTCCTCGTCGACTTCTGGGCGACGTGGTGCGAACCCTGCAAGAAGTCCTTCCCCAAGCTCCAGGACCTCAACGTCAAGTACAAGGCCCAGGGCCTCGTGATCGTCGGCGTCTCCCAGGACGAGGAGAAGGACGGAATCGCCGAGTTCGGCAAGACCTACGGCGCCGAGTTCAACCTCGGTTGGGACAAGGGCAAGGACATCGCCAAGAAGTGGAGCCCGCCCAACATGCCGTCCTCGTTCCTCGTCGACAAGAAGGGCGTCGTGCGCCAGGTGCACCTCGGCTTCCGCGACGGCGACGAAGACAAGCTCGAGAAGGAAATCAAGGAACTGCTCTGATCCAGGGCGTACGTCGCACCTTCGCTTATTTGTAGTTTGCACGTGAATTCTCCGTGCCCTTCCTGATCGTCCTTCGTTCGTCGAATTCTTCCTGGACTGGGCCGTCGAACTCGGACCGGCGTCGTGTGCACGCCGGTTCGGTTCGCGAGGGAGGGCGCCAACGTGGAAAGTCATCGGTCGCGACGTGAGAGGCTGCCTGCGAATCCCCGCACCCGTCGTGCCGCATTCGGCATGACGCTCGCCCTCCTCGGATCCCTCTTCGCCGTCGCCGACGTGCGGGCGAGCGATCGGAAGGCGAAGGACGGGACCTCCGCGGCGGAACAAGGTGCGACCGACGCCGACTTCCGCGTCCGTGTGGCCAACGTCCTCCGGATCGGAAAATCGAAGTCGGGGACGGCGCGGGCGGAACTCGAACGTGCCCTCGTGGACGCCCATCCCGCGGTCCGTTCCGCCGCCGCTGCCGCCCTCGCGACGCTCGGCGACACGCGCGCGATCGCGACGCTCTCACGTCGACTCGTCTCGGAATCCTCCGCTTCCGTGAAGGCGCAGCTCCAGGCGTCGATCGACACCCTGAAGGTGGCGGAGGGCAAGGAGCAGGACGAAGCGCGATGGTCCACCGCGCGCGTGGTCGTCTCGCTCGGTCCCGTGCGGAACCTCACGAAGATCAAGGGCGGCAACGTCGACGAGGTCTTCAAGGCGGCGGCCTTCGAGAAGGCGAAGTCGGTTCCCGGCGTGGTCGTCACCGACGGCGACGACGGAGGCCGTGATCGCGCCCGCCAGAAGCACCTGCCCGTCGTTCAGCTCGACGGCACGCTCACGAAGCTCGATCACGACAGGACTCCCGGAGAGATGCGCGTGAGCGCGGCAGTGGAATTCAGCGTGCGCCGTGTCCCCGAGCAGACGCTCCGCGGCTCGCTCTCGGGGCGCGCCACGAGCATCGGATCCCCGAAGGTGGCGCTCGTTCCCGAGCACCTCGCGCCGCTCCAGAACCAAGCGATCGACGGCGCCGTCGAGAGCGCCCTCCGCGGTGCGAACCGCGGTCTCGTCGCCGCCGTACGTTGACCGTGACCGAGCCGAAGCGCGTCCTCTTCGTCTCGAAGCCCATCGCTCCTCCGTGGCACGACGGTTCGAAGAACCTCGTGCGCGACGTGGCGTCGCATCTCGAGCGCGCCGAGCCGACGGTCCTCACGGTGCCGGGCGCCCCGTCCATCGGCCCCCGTGTGAAGATGGAAGCCGTCTACGAGGAGGGCGGCCGTTTCACGCCCGCGCTCCTCGCCAACGCCCGCGTACTCGCGCGTCTCCTCCGGGGAGACGCGCAGGACGTGTGGCACTTCGTGTTCGCGCCCAATGCCGCGTCGAGCACCGCGGCGAACGTCGCCATCCGCGCGCGTCGCGCGCTCGGATGGAAGGGAACCGTCGTCCAGACGATCGCGAGCGCCCCACGGACCTTCGAGGGCGTCTCGCGGTTCGTGTTCGGGGACAAGGTCGTGGCGCTCTCGGAATGGACACGAGGCAGGCTCCTCGGCGCCGGAGTGACCGGACGTGAACTCGTCGTCATCCCGCCCTGCGCGCGTGCACCGGCACCGGTGGACGCCGCCACGAAGGCGGCCGTCCGTCGCCGCTACGACCTCGGGGAAGGCCCCGTGATCCTCTACCCCGGAGACTACGAAGTCTCGAGCGGTGCCGCGACGGTGGCGCGCGCGGTCGGCGCCGTCGTGCGCTCGCTGCCCACCGCCCGCGTGGTCTTCGCGTGCCGCGAGAAGACCCCCCGGGCGCGCCCCGCCGCGCTCAAGCTCCAGCGCGAGCTCCTCGATCTCGCCGTCCACACGCGCCACGTCGGCGAAGTGGACGACATGGGGGCCCTCCTCGGGACCGCCGACGTCGTCGTCTTTCCGGTCGACGATCTCTACGGCAAGGTCGACGTGCCCCTGGTCCTTCTCGAAGCCCTCGCACTCGGCATCCCCCTCGTCCTCGCACGTGGCGGTCCCCTGGAGAGCATCCCGACGGCGGAGTTCGTCGACCCGGGCGACGACGCGGCGCTCGCACGCGCCGTCGTCGCGATCCTCGGCACCGAGGGAGGGGCGTCCCCGACGGGGCCCGGACTCGCCCGTGCCGGCAGGGACCTGTACGAGGCGCGGTTCACCCCCGCCGTCGTCGCACGCGCGTACGAAGGCCTCTACGTCTGACGCGTCGCCGCATTTGGCCCGCGGACGGGCGGATTCTGCGCTAAAAGAGCGGGCATGTTCCGTCCTGCGTCCGACGTCCGCCGCGCCTTCCTCGACTTCTTCCGCGCGCACGACCACCACGTCGCCGAGAGCGCCCCCCTCGTTCCCGCGAACGACCCGACGCTCATGTTCACGAACGCCGGCATGGTGCAATTCAAGGACGTCTTCACCGGCAAGGAGACGCGACCGTACGCACGTGCGACGTCGAGTCAGAAGTGCATCCGCATCTCCGGCAAACACAACGACCTCGAGAACGTCGGCGTCACCGCGCGGCACCACACGTTCTTCGAGATGCTCGGCAACTTCAGCTTCGGCGACTACTTCAAGGAGGAGGCGATCGCCTACGCATGGGAGCTCCTCACGAAGGTCTACGCCATCCCGGAGGACCGTCTCGTCATCACCGTGTTCGGCGGTGACGCGAACGAGGGCCTCGCGGCGGACGACGAAGCCCGCACCCTCTGGAAGAAGATCACGGGCTTCCCCGACGAGAAGATCATCGGCATGGGGATGAAGGACAACTTCTGGCAGATGGGCGACACGGGCCCGTGTGGCCCCTGTTCCGAGATCCACTTCTTCAACGGCGACGACGTCGACCTCTCCCTCTTCGACAAGGAACCCGGGCCGGACGGCCGGGGGTGGATGGAGATCTGGAACCTCGTCTTCATGCAGTACGAGCGATCTCTCGTCGACGGCAAGGGGCACCTCGCGTCCCTCCCCAAGCCCTGCGTCGACACGGGAGCCGGCCTCGAGCGCGTCGCGTCCGTTCTCCAGGGCAAGCGGACCAACTACGACACCGACCTCCTCCGCGCGCTCGTCGACAAGGCGTCGCAGATCTCCGGCAAGGAATACCGCGGTACCCTCGCCGACGACGACGTCTCCATGCGCGTCATCGCCGACCACGCGCGCACGACCGCGTTCCTCGTGGCCGAAGGCGTCTTCCCGGATCGCACCGGCCGCGAGTACGTGCTCCGTCGCGTCATGCGTCGGGCCATCCGTCACGGCCACCGCCTCGGCATCGCGAAGCCCTTCCTCCACGAGGTCGCGCTCGAGGTCGTCCGCCTCATGAGCGACGCGTACCCCGAGCTCGCGGCGCGGAAGGATCTGATCGCCAACGTCGCCGAGCAGGAAGAGGTCCGCTTCCGCGAGACCATCGACCGCGGTCTCAAGATCCTGGAGGACGAGATCGTGGGCCTCCGTTCGGCCGGGAATGCGACCGTCCCCGGCGCCGCCGCGTTCAAGCTCTACGACACCTACGGGTTCCCGCTCGACCTCACCGAGGTCATCGCACGCGAGCGAGGACTCGGCGTCGACGAAGCGGGCTTCCAGTCCGAACTCGAGAAGCAGCGCCTCCGGAGCGAAGGCTCGAAGGTGGGCGAAGCCGCCGTCGAAGGCGTGTGGCGTTCGGTGCTCGACACCGTGAAGGCCTCGAACGAGGCGGGCGTGCGTTTCACCGGCTACGAACGTGAGGAAGGGGAGGGGAAGGTCCTCGCCCTGGTCGTGGGCGGCCAGATCGTCCCGAAGGCCGAAGCCGGATCCGACGTCGTCGTCGTGACCGACGTCACGCCGTTCTACGGCGAGTCCGGAGGACAGGTGGGCGACGCGGGGACGATCCGCGACGGCCGCACGGGCACCGCCGTCCGCGTCGACGTCTCCGACACGCAGAAGCCCATGACCGGCCTCGTCACGCACCACGGAAAGCTCGTCACCGGTTCCCTCGAGGTCGGCCAGTCCGTGTTCCTCGAGGTCGATCACGGCAAACGCACCGCGACGCGACGCAACCACTCCGCGACCCACCTCCTCCACTGGGCGCTGCGAAAAGTTCTCGGAGAGCAGGCGACCCAGAAGGGATCCCTCGTCGGTCCCGATCGCCTCCGCTTCGACTTTTCCCACGGCAAGGCCGTCGCTCCGGAGGAGCTCTCCGCCATCGAAGACCTCGTGAACGGGAAGGTCCTGACCTCCGCTCCCGTGGAGACCGAAGTGCTGCCCATGGACGAGGCACGCGCGAAGGGCGCCATGGCCATCTTCGAGGAGAAGTACGGCGACGTCGTCCGCGTTCTCACGATGACGAAGGACTCCGTCGAATTGTGCGGAGGTACGCACGCGCGTTCGCTCGGTGAGATCGGTCTCTTCAAGATCGTGAGCGAAGGTGGCGTCGCCGCCGGCGTCCGTCGCATCGAGGCCGCGACCGGCTTGAATGCGCTCGCCTGGGTCCGTGACATGGAAGGCACCCTGAAGAACGTCGCACGCGCCGTGAAGACGTCGCCGGGCGAACTCGAGGGTCGTGTCGAGAAGCTCGTCGAGCATTCGCGCCAACTCGAGAAGGATCTCGCCGACGCGAACCGCAAGATGGCCATGGGAGGCGCTTCGGGTGGCGGAATGGACGACGTCCTCGGCAAGGCGCGCGACTTCGCGGGCGGCAAGGTGCTCGCCGTCGAGACTCAGATCGGCGACCCGGCCACGCTCCGGGAGTTCGCCGAGAAGCTCCGCGACAAGTTGGGCGACAGCATCGTCCTCGTGGGCAGCGTCAGCGGTCCGAAGGCGTCCCTCGTCCTCACCGTGTCGAAGCCCCTCACGGACCGGTACCGCGCCGGCGACCTGATCAAGCCCATCGCCGCCCGACTTGGCGGGTCAGGTGGTGGCCGCCCCGACATGGCGCAGGCTGGAGGTACGGAGGTCGGCAAGTTGGGGGAGGCGCTCGACAGCCTCTACCAAGCCCTCGCCTGAGGGCGGACTCAGCGCGCGCCTTCCCGCCGCGGTCGGGGCTTCGCCGAGCGGATTCCCGGCCGTTGGATTCCCCGTGCCCGATCGATCCGCCGACGCACGACGGGCGGCAAGTACATGGGTTCCAGGTCGAAGCGACCGATGGCCGCGGCGAGAACGGCGATCCGGTCGACGATCGGAAGGCCCTGATCCATGACGATCACGGGTTTTCCGGACAACCAGCACAGTCCACCGCGACCCTCCAGGATCGACAGACCGAAGGGTTCGGAGCGCACGTGGATGCCGAGACGCAGGGCGAGCTTCTCGAGCTCCGCGAGGATCGCGTCCGGGGGCACGGGATCCAAGGTACCACCCCGGCCCCCTTCGGAGGGAGCGGTTTCGGGCTTCGCTTCTGTGCTCGGAATCCTTCCCCAGTTTCGTTACTCTCTCCCCTGGTGCTCCCGCGGGTGACCACGTTCGTGGTCCCGTCGGTGGTTCCGGTCCCGCAGTCCCCTCGCTGTTCGATGTCGGCCCTCGAAAGTCTCCGATGAGCGAAGCCTCGCGAAGCCTTGCCCCGCCGCCGATTGGTCAGGGCACGGTACTCAACGACCGCTACGAGATTCGTCAAAGCCTGGGCAAGGGCGGCATGGGCGAGGTGTTCCTCGCGTACGACCGCACCACGCAACAGGCCGTGGCGCTCAAGGTCGTGCGCGAAGACTCCCGCATGCCGGGTGACGACGAAGCGCTCCGCCAGGAACTCCTCCTCGCGCGTTCCGTGAGCCACCCGAACGTCTGCCGCGTCCACGATCTCGCGCCGTCCCCGTACGGACCGATCCTCGTGATGGAACACATCACGGGCCAGACGCTCCACACGCACATCCGTCGCAAGAAGGCCCAGGGCGGATACACCTCCGACGAGTTCCGTCGTATCGCCCACGAGATCGCGTCGGGCGTCGCGGCCATCCACGCGCAGGGACTCGTGCACGGCGATCTCAAGCCGGGCAACGTCATGGTCACCCAGGGCACGGAAGGGCAGCCCGGCAAGGCCGTGGTCCTCGATTTCGGATTCGCCAAGGAGCGCGCGCGTTCGAGCGGTCGCCGCCCCGGTGCACCGCCCGACGGCGGTACTCCGAACTACATGGCGCCCGAACGCATCCGCTCCGGCGGCGCCTCCCAAGAAGACGACTGCTACGCCCTCGGCCTCACGCTCCTCGAGATGTGGACGTGCCGCGTGCCCGAGCCCGGTGCGAAGCCGCGGCTCAAGCCCATGCGGCAACAGATCATGTTCGACGTCCCGTCCGGCTTGAGCGTCGACGAGATCAAGCAGATCTTCCGATGCCTCTCGGACGACGCGCAGCAACGTCTCCCCGCGCGCCACCTCCGCTTCTTCAACCCGGTCGCGTTGACGACCAACCCGATCCAGTTGCCGCGGGAACGCCTCGACCCCGGACCGCCGCCGGGTCGTGCCGCCAGCGCCCAGTTCAATGCGGGCCAAGCGGGGCTCCTTTCGACCTTCGCGACGAACGCGCCGGAGTTCGTCGGCGCGCTCCTCCCGCTCGACAAGCCGACCATGACCCTCGGTCGTCGCTCGGAGAACGATCTTCCCGTTCCCGAAGCCACGGTCAGCGGTCAACACGCGCAACTCAAGTGGTCCGCAGGCACGTGGGTCGTGGAAGATCTCGGGTCCACGAACGGCACCTACGTCGATCACACCTACGAGCGGAAAAAGACCGTCAACCTCATGCACGGCGGCGAAGTGCAGTTCGGCGAACTGCGCTTCAAGCTCGTGTCGTTCGGCAAGGAGAGTGCCGGTCACAAGCGTGCTGCCGGTTACCTCAACAAGCGGGACGGCCTCACGGGTCTTCTCGATCGCGAGGAGCTCCTCAAGCAGATGCAGGAGGAGATGCTCTTCGCCGACTGGGTCGAAGCGCCCCTCAGCGTCGCCCGTTACGAGCTCCGCGGTCCCAACCGCCTCGTCTCCGATCGGCCCACGATCCTCGAAATGCTCGCGCTTCGACGAGCGGCCCAGCGCGTGGTCGAGCTGACGGACACCCTGCTCCTGTCGCTCATCGCCGTCACGGCCGGTCGCACCGGGCCTCTTCGGTTCGCGGTGGCCATGGTGGGTCCGGGGCCCCAGGAGGCCCGGAACCTCGTGGAGCAGGTGGTCGGCCAGGTGCAGGGCATGATGCCCGACGGGCTCGAACTCGCGGCGAGCATCGCGCGGTACGAAGCCGGCATGGATGTGCGCGTCCTCGTCGACCCCTGACGTCTCCATTGATCCCGGCCCGAGATTCTCGTACGGGGATCGCGCGCCATGCACGACCCCCGTTCCACGACGCCCCCCGGGCGGCCCTTCCGCATCTCCATGCTGGTGGCCCTCGCGTCCGGTCTCGTGCTCGTCGCCCTTCCGCTTTACGTGTTGAGGAAGCCCAGGCTCTCGTCCGCCAAGGCCGATCCGATGGTGACGGCGCCCGTCGCGAGCGTCCCGGCGACGGCTCCCGTCGATCCCCTCCGCACGACCGACACCGTTCCGCCCACCGCCCCGAACGGGATGCCGGTCGCCGCGACGGAACCTCCGAAGGTCGCCCCGGCGTCCGTCCCCGTCGTCGCGAGGGCGATCCCGACGCCGGTCGCCGTGGCTCCCGCAGCCGTCGCCGCTCCCGCACCTCCTCCTCCCGCTCCGAGGACGCCCGTCGCTCTCGGGACCTGGCGCAGCATCGGTTGCCATGACCCCGGCCCGAGGCGCACGCGACCCGAAGACTGCGATCACCTCGGTCCCATCGAGGACGCCATCGCCCAGGCGATCGTCGCCACCGGCGACTGCATGCCCGACTCCGTCGGAGGCGGCACGGTGGACTACGTCGTCGACTTCAGTTTCGGGCGGAAGCGTGAAGCGTTCCGTCTCGCGACGAAACGAGGGGAAGGGGCCGTGAAAGACGCGCGTGCCGTCGCCGGTTGCAAGGCGGCCATCAAGCACGCCCTCGCCGACGTGCCCTTGCCTCCGGTCACCCACGCCCACGCCCGTTACGCCATGGCGATCACCGCCGCGTACCCGGCGCCGCCGGGCGTCGCACCGAAGGCTCGCGCCGTCGCCCAAGCGACGTTCGGTGGGTCCGCCATCGGTCTCGGTTCGCCCGGGGAGGGGGCCGCACCTTCCGCGACCCAGCCGACGCTCCCGGCGACCCTCGCGGCCGACGGCAAGCCGTGCGGCGGAGGCCGTGAGGCTCCCCTCACGTCGAGTGCGAAAGCGAAGACGTTCGCCGCCGACAGCGCGCTCGTGAACGGCGCCCTCCAGAACGGCGTGGGCACGCCGAAGACGTCCGCGTTCGCGCCCCACTGATTCGGAGCTCACGGCGACGTACATCGTCGTCGGACACGCACCCCGCGTTCGTGCCGGCCCCGAGGCAGTGCGCTAGGATCCAGAGGTCATGGCATCCCATCGCGCACGGGCCTCCCGGGTCCTCACGGTGACCGCGATCGCGGCCTCGTGCCTCGGCGCCGTCGCCTGTTCCCTCGAGTCCTCCGGAGGCGGAACCGTCCCTCCGGACGCCGAAACGGGAGGCCTCGACGGGGCCACGGACGGCACGCTCACCGACGGGACCGCCCCGGACGGCCGCGACGGTTCCGCGGACGTCGCGCAGGACGTCGCGCAGGACTCGGGAGATGCACGTGCCGACGCCACGACCGACGCGCCCCCGGGCGACGCCGATGCGGGGATCGATGCGGAATCCGACGCGGGCGAGGACGCCTCCCGGGACGGCGCCTCCGATGCCGACCTCGGGACCGACGCCTCCGATGGGAGCGATGCGGCCTTCGATGCGGGACGACCGAACTGTCCCGCGGGAACCTACGTCTGCGGTTCGCGATGCACGTCGGGCCTCTCGTGCGACACCTGCGACGTCGGCACCTACGCCTGCACGCGTCTCGGCGAGTGTTCGGACTGTGCGGCGTGCCCCGGTTCGAGTTCGTTCGGCGACTACGCCGGCGTCGGGTGCTACGACACGTCGCCGAGTCGGGTCCATCTGTGCCAGATGGTGTCCGCGAGCGGTCAGTGCTCACGGAGCGCCGGATCGGCGCGACCCGCGTGCGATCCCCTCGGTCTCGTCGTCTGCCCCCGACCGAACCTCGTGTGCGTCCCCACGAGTCCGCTCTCGGGCGAGTGTCGTTCCTGCGGCGAAGCGGACACGGAGGGACTCGCGTGCGCCGGGACCGGCACCTCGTGCCGGCGGCAGGACCGCGGCGTCGGTCGCTGCGTGACCGACGTCGACGCGGGGGACGGCGGAGATTCGGGTTCCGGGGATTCGGGACCGGGACCGGAATGAGCGCGAGGGCGGCAGGACGTCCGGTCCCGCCGCCCGTTCGCCCACGATTTCCGCCGGATCGTGCGCGCGCTTTGCGCGGGAGGGAAGTCCGAATAAGAAGAAGGCCGCCATGACGACCCCGCGCCGCCGTCTCGTCGTCCTCGATGCGAAGTCCACGTCCGCGGTTCCCGGAAGCGCGTGGCGCCCTGGCGACGAGGAACGGGACGACGATCGCTTCCACGATCAGTGCGGCGTGTTCGGCATCTACGGGCACCCCGAGTCCGCGAACCTCACCTACCTCGGGCTCCACGCGTTGCAACACCGGGGGCAGGAGTCGGCGGGCATCGTCACGAGCGACGGGCAACAGCTCTTCGCCTACCGCGCGATGGGCCTCGTCCAGGACGCCTTCGATCAACCCCACCTCGAGAAGCTGCCGGGCAAGGTCGCCATCGGGCACGTCCGCTACTCCACGGCTGGCGGCTCCCACCTGAAGAACGCGCAACCCTTCGCCGTCGACTACGCGAAGGGATCGCTCGCCGTCTGCCACAACGGAAATCTCACGAACGCCGAAGAGGTCCGGAGCGAACTCGAGTCGCGCGGGTCGATCTTCCAGTCCACGTCCGACACCGAAGTTCTCGTGCACCTCGTCGCGCAGAGCAACCAGGTCGCCATCGAGGATCGCATCCTCGACGCGCTCGCGAAGGTGAAGGGCGCCTACTCGCTTCTCTTCCTCACGGAGGACTCGCTCGTCGCCGTCCGTGATCCCATGGGCATCCGTCCGCTCTGCCTCGGGATCCTCCCCGGATCGAAGGAGGCACACGTCGTCGCGAGCGAGCCGACCGCCTTCGATCTCATCGGCGCCGAGTTCGTCCGCGACGTCGAGCCCGGCGAGATGATCGTGATGGACGGGACGGGTGTCCGGAGCCTCCGGTTGCCGAAGGTTCCGCAGAGCAAGTTCTGCGTCTTCGAATACGTGTACTTCGCGCGTCCCGATTCGTCGTTCGGTGGACGCAGCGTCTACGAGACACGGAAGGCCCTCGGCCGCACCCTGGCGAAGGAAGTCCCCGCCGACGTCGACGTCGTCATTCCCGTTCCCGACTCCGGAGTGCCCGCGGCCATCGGCTACGCGTCGGCGCTCGGCGTCCCGTTCGAGATGGGGTTCATCCGCTCGCACTACGTCGGTCGGACGTTCATCGAGCCCCAGCAATCGATCCGCCACTTCGGCGTTCGCCTGAAGCTCAATCCCGTCGAGAGCGTCCTCCGCGGAAAACGCGTCGCCGTCATCGACGACTCCATCGTCCGCGGCACCACGTCCCGCAAGATCGTGAAGATGATCCGTGACGCTGGCGCACGCGAGGTGCACCTCCGCATCTCGAGCCCGCCGACGCAGTGGCCCTGCTACTACGGCATCGACACACCGACGCGTCGGGAGCTCATCGCCTCCAGCCACACCACCGACGAGATCGCGCGCTACGTGACCGCCGATTCCCTCGGATACCTCTCGATCGACGGCCTGCTCCGGGCGGTCGGAGGCGACGAAGCGCTCGATCCCGAGAACCCGAATTCGTTCTGCCACGCTTGTTTTTCCGGCCAGTACGCGATCCCGTTCGTGCCTTCGGCGAAGAAACACATGCGCCTCGTGGGCGTCTGACGTCGCGCCCCGGAAGCCCCCGGCCCCCTTTCCGTACCGCCGGTTCGGGTTGACGCTCGCCGCTTCCGTGGCGAACGTAGGCACGTGAGCACGCTCTTCGAACGATTGCCGGACGCGGTTTCCGTCTACGAAGTCTCGCCGCGGGACGGGTTGCAGAACGAGGCCAAGGTCCTCTCGACCGAGGAGAAGATCGAGCTCGTCGATGCCCTCGTCGCGGCCGGTCTCCGGCGCATCGAACTCACGAGCTTCGTCTCACCGAAGTGGATTCCCCAACTCGCCGATGCCGACGCCCTCGCCACACGGCTCCATGTCGCGGGGCGCTTGCCCGAGGGGGTCACCGCGAGCGCCCTCTGCCCGAACGCGAAGGGGCTCGAGCGCGCGAAGGCCGCGGGAGTGCGCGAAATCGCCGTGTTCCTGAGCGCGAGCGAGACCCACAACAAGAAGAACGTGAACAAGTCGATCGACGAGACGCTCGCCGCGTTCGAGGAGACCATCGGTCCCGGTGTCGCCCTCGGAATGCGCGTCCGCGGCTACGTGTCCACCGTGTGGGGCTGCCCGTACGAAGGCGCCGTCGATCCCGCGAAAGGCATCCGAATCGCGGAACGCCTCGTCGGGATGGGCTGCTACCAAGTGAGCCTCGGCGACACGATCGGCGTCGGCGTTCCCACGCAGACGAAGGACATCGTCCTCCGCGCCCTCGACGCGCTTCCCCCCGAGAAGGTGGCGCTCCACATGCACGACACGCGTGGGACCGCCCTCGCCAACGTCGTGGTCGGCCTCGAACTAGGCATCCGGGACTTCGACGCGTCCGTGGGCGGCCTCGGGGGCTGTCCGTACGCGCCGGGCGCAGCCGGAAACGTGGCCACGGAAGATCTCGTCTTCCTCCTCCATGGGATGGGACTGCGGACGGGCGTCGATCTCGAGAAGCTGGTCGCCGCCGGGAACGTCGCCGAACGGGTCGTCGGCCGCCGTTTGCCGGGCAAGGTTCACCAGGCGGGCGCCGGTACGGTCGTCCAATCCAGTTTCAAAGGTGCAAGCGCATCCAGGTGACCTTGCAAGGTTGCAAGGGTCGTGGGTCCGCATGGCTTGCAAGTGATGGATTCTGCGAATGAAGGTGCTGGCACGGCACTCGCAACGAGGGTCCCAGGCGCCGCGTAGGCGGGCTCTCCCCCCCCGAGCCCCTACGCGGCGCCTTTATTTTTTTCGGTGTCCTCGGTAAGCCCCCCGATGGCCCAATTCACGGCGAAAGTCGCGCCGTCCGAAGCGTCCACGTCGGCGCGCTTGACGAACGACCCCGACGACGGGCATCCGTACCCCCGTCGTGTTCGCGCGTTCGGCAGTCCTCGGTCCGCGGAGTCTTCTCCGCGCCACGTCTCTCGCCCTGGGCATGGCGATCGTGCAGGCGTGTGCCTGCCAGAAGAAACCGGACGAACCCTCGACCTCGTCCTGGACGCCTGCATCGGCGACGACCCCGGACGCCGAACTCCGTCGTGAACCGGAGGAGCCCCGTCGACTCCTCGCCACGCACACGCTGGGCGATTCGGGCCGCTGTTGGCAGCGGACGTCCGACGTTCCTCCGCCGGCCGTCCCGAAGGGACCTGCTGCCGGATGTCCCGCCGACCCGTCGAAGCCGTTCCCCCTGCCGAAGGTGACGCTGTCCTTCCCGGAAGCCCGTGTCGACGGAGCCACGGTGACGCTCCGCGCGGAGCTGGCGAAGGCGCCTCTCGAGACCGAGCGGGGCCTGATGTACCGCCGCGAGATGCCCGAGGACGAAGGCATGCTCTTCGATCTCGGTCCGCGACGTGAACACGCGTTTTGGATGCACAATACATGCATTCCGCTCGACATGCTGTTCGTCGACGACGACGGGTTCGTCGTCGGCATCCTCGAGAACGTCCCGACGATGAACGACGAGGAGCGGAAGGTGAACTGTCCTTCCGCGTACGTGCTCGAGACCAACGCCGGTTGGTGCCGGCGTCACGGCGTCCGAGCGGGTCAGAAACTCGTGTTGCCCACCCCCGTGCGCCCATGATGCTCGTCGGCCGTCCCACGCCGGCCGCGGAGTCCAAGGAGAGAGCCATGCGTCCGTCGATCGTCGCTTCGTCCCGTCCCCTCGTCCGTCCGACCGCCCTGTGCTTCGTCCTCGGGACCTTCGTGGTCGCGTGCCAGACGACGCCTCCGGAGCCGCAGCCCATCAAGACGGATCCGACGCCGCCTCCCGCTGCTGCCGCCGCGACGGCGAAGCTCGCCGTCACCACCGAGACGACGCCCAAGCCCGCGAACGAGGGGGCTCCCTCCGAAACGGTCCCGGCGAACACGACGACGACCTCCGCCGATCCGGGGACGGTCGTGTCGACGAAGGGAGCCGATCCGATCGACGGCAAGTGGTCCCTCGCCGACGCGACGAAGGATCTCAAGGGGTCGGGTGGCCTCGTCGCCACGATCACGACCGGCAAGGGCGTGATGACCTGCAAGCTCTACGACGACAAGGCACCGAAGACGGTCGCCAACTTCGTCGGTCTCGCGCGCGGACTCCGACCCTGGAAGAGCCCGAAGGGCGAATGGGTGAAGAAGGCGGCGTACGACGGCACGCTCTTCCATCGCGTCATCAAGGGCTTCATGATCCAGGGCGGCGATCCCAAGGGCGACGGGAGCGGCGAGCCGGGGTACGTCATCGCCGACGAGATCTGGAAGGACGCGAAGCACGATCGCGCCGGCCTCCTCTGCATGGCGAACCGCGGTCCGAACACCAACGGCCAGCAGTTCTTCATCACCGACGCCTCGGCGCCGCACCTCGATCGCGGCTACACCATCTTCGGTGAGTGCGCTCCCGAGTCGGTCGTCCACGCCATCGCGGACGTGCCCACCCACGGCGATCGTCCGGACATGCCCGTGGCCATCAAAAGTATCGTGATTTCGAGGGAAAAGAAGTAGCCCACGGTCCGATCCCCGAGGCGCTCCCTCGCGAGCGCCTCCTGATCCGCCGAGGCACCCAGGTCCCTCCCGTCGTCCCGCGCCCGCCAGGACGACCGGCAAACAGCCGGTCGTTGATAGCCATCCGACGAATGAGCAGACGCCGAGGCGCCCAGGTCCCTCTCGTCGTCCCCCGCGCCCGCCAGGACGACCGGCGAACAGGCGGTCGTTGATAGCCATCCGACGAATGAGCAGACGCCGAGGTTCAGCCTCGACGGATCAGGAGGCGCTCACCCGCGAGCGCCTCCTGATCCGTCGAAGCGCCGCGTCACCTCACGTCGTCAATCGTCTTGGTACAAGATCCGCTGCGATCCCTCGCGCCAATAGAACTTGTCGTACCCCGCCCGGTCGAACGTGATCGCTCCGAAGAGGTTCCACACGACGCCCCACGCGACGGCGCTCCGGAACATCCACCGGAAGGGACGGTCGCCGAGGGCGAGGAGCACGAAGAGCGCGAGGGCGTAGTCGTTGGAGAAACGGTAGCCGAACTGACGCCAGCCGCTGTTCTGGTAGAGCAGGTTCTGGGTCGCGATGAGGACGGCACCGATGGCGACCACGTCGAACAAATACGAGCGCCGTTGGGGCCTCACGAGCCAGAGGTAGATCGGCGTCGTGAACCAGAGCGCGAGACCGTGCTCGTTGATCTGGAGGAACGGCGTGCCCGGGGGGCTGTCGTGCGGCGGGAACCACGGGAGCACCGTGAGCATCACGCCCAGGTTCTTCGCGAGGTAGTGGTAGCCGAACAGGCCCCACTTCTCCATGCGCGCTTGCCATACGACGCTCAGGTGCTCGTGACCGAACGCGAAGGGGCGCGCGTCGCCGAATCGCACGTGGTTGTAGTAAGAGGCGAGGGCGAACGAGACGAGGAGGGGGGCAGCGAACGGAGCTACGCGCTTCGAAAATGCGCTGACATCGAGGCCCTTTACGAGCGACTTCACACGTCCGAAGAGAGGTGCGTCGCCGTCGTCTCCATCCTTCGAACTGACGCGCAACGCTTCGAGCGCGAACACCACGCCGAGGAGCAAGGTCGAGGGGCGTGTCGTCCACGAGCACGCCAGGAACAATCCGGCGAGGAACGGCGACGCGGCGTCGATCGCGAACAACAGGTACGCGCCGCACATCGCCACGCCGACGACGTGCGCGATGAACCAGACCGTGCCTTCCACGGCCGTGAAGAAGTAGACGGTCCCGAAGGCGAACGCGAACGCGAGCAGCAGCGAGTCCGCTTCCGTCCGGTTCGAGCGTCCCGTTCGCCGGAGCTTCTCGAGCACGAGGAAGAGGAGCATGGGCCCGAGTCCGGCGATCCACACGGCGAACTGACCGTCCTGAAAGTTCTCGGGGGACCCGGCGAGCTTCACGAAAGGAAGCATCAGCACGGCGGGAAAAGGCGGGAAACTGATGAAGGTCTTGCCCTGGAACAGCGCGAAGTCGTTGTTCATGGCGTACGCCGGTGCACCGGACCGCAAATCGTTCCGACCGTGGGCCCACGCGTCCGCGAGGTGCGCGTAGTGGTTGAACGCGGTGTGTACGGTCAACCGGGGCGGACCGGCGACGGCGAGGAACACGACGACGCTCACCACGTAGACGACCGCCGCCAGGATTCGGCGGCGGGAATCCGAGTCGGGGCGGAGCGGTCCTTCGTCGCTCGCGTCGGCGTCCCGGGCAGGGGGCGCGGCGTCCGGAGCGGGGGAGGTCGCGACGTCGGGCGCTCCCGCCTCGTTCGGTTCGGTCATGGCGGCGAGAACCTAGTAGCGAAGGGCCACGCGACGCCAGAACGCAGCGCCGCTCCCACCGATGCCCGTCGTTTCGAGGGCGCGCCTTCGCGAGAGGGGGCACCCCACGGAGGAGCGCGAAGACCCGTTCGCGGGATTTGGGGAGAACGCCCCGACGGTGTGCGAAGAACCCTTCGCGTGAAACCCCGCTTTTTTCGTGAGAATCGCGCGGAATGGTATGGCATAGGGCTTGAAAGGAACCGTCCGAACCCATGGCCCTTCCCTTCGACGTCCCCGCCGAGACCCGTGACCCCCGGGCCCTCTCCATCCTGGCGAAGAGCATCTACCGGGAGCTTCGTGCCAGCGGCTACGCCGAGCGCGACGTCATCGCCCTCGCCGGTGAGCTCCTCGGCATGGTGACCACGGAAGTGAAGGGGCGCCGGGCGCCCGGCGCCTGAGCTTTCGGGGCCCGCCCGCAGGCCTCGCCTCCCGAATTTTCAATCTTTCCGACGGCGTCGCGACATTTCGCGGCGCCGTTCGACGTTCCATGGCCCCACGCCCTCGCCGGGGGTGACAGCCGTCGCGGACGAGTTGACACCGTCGGCGGTACCCCGCGACAATTCTCCGGACCCGGCATCGCGCGTGGTGCCTGGGCGGCGGTCCTTCTTTCGCGCGAGCGATGTGTTCTCCGACGACGCAGGCGGTTCCGAGAGGCTGATGGATGTTCACGATCATCATCAGTGAAAAGGGCGGCGCCGAGCGACGCGAGAGCTTCGAGAAGAACGAGATCAACGTCGGCCGCGTGCAGGGCAACGACCTGATGCTGCCGAAGGGCAACGTGTCGAAGCACCACGCCCGCCTCCTCTTCCGGGATGGTCGTTTCATCGTCACGGACCTGAAAAGCACCAACGGCACGTACGTCAACGGCCGCAAGATCGCCCAGGCGACCATCGTCCGCGAGGGCGACAAGATCTACATCGGCGACTTCGTCGTGCGACTCGACACGGGCACGTCCAACGGGCCCATCTCCGAAGCCGCCGATCCAGCGTCGTCCTCGTTCACGGGCGAGGAGCCCTCCTCCCGGGATCGCGGCGAGCGGTCGGCCGGCACCGCACCTCCCGGGCTCTTGCCGGGTTCGGCGGGATTCGGTCCCGAGACCGGGGCGATGGAAGCCGCGTCCGACGACGGCGTGCCGACCGCCGACCGGCTCGCGTCGTCGCCGAAGGTTCCTGCTCCTCCCCGCACTCCGGACGGTGTGCCGGGGGCCATGCTTCGCGGCGGAACTCTCGGGCTTCCCAACACCGGTTCGCGCGGCGCCGCACCGGCGTACGCCTCGCCGGTTCCGGCGCGAAACGCCCCTCAGACGGCCTCGCCGGTCCCGCCTGCCGTGGGGTTCGCGGGTGGAAATGTCACCGCCGATCGCCTGAGTTCGCCCTCTCGTCTCCCGCCGCGGGAAACTGCCGCACAAGCCGGGCGTCGCCTGGCCCTGGTGACGCTCGTGGATCGGGTCGCGGACGTGGTGGACCTCGCACCGCTCAAGTCTTCCCCCGTCGTCGACGCCGCGCTCTCCGAGTCCATCGAACGAGCCGCGCGCGAGCAGGCGAAGGCGATGAAGGACGAAGGTGAGGCGCCGGAGGGCATCGACACGGAAATCCTCGTCCGCGACGCCGTCCTCGAACTCACCGGCTTCGGACCGATCGGACCGCTCCTCGACGAGGACGACGTCGTCGAAATCCACTGCCTCCGTCACGATCAGCTCTACGCGACACGGGGCGGGACGACGACGATGAGCGACGCGTCGTTCACGAGCGAAGAAGCGTTCGCACGCGTCATCGCGCGTCTCGTGCACCAGTCCGGGGAGCCGCGCAGGGAAGGGGAATGGACCCTCGAACGACGCCTGCCGCGCGGAGCGCGCATGCTGGCGTTGGTTCCTCCGGTCTCGAGCGCGTCGGTGCTCGTCGTACGAAAGCGTCGCCGCGTCGATGCCACGTTGGAGGACTTCGTTCGGGTCGGCGCGCTCTCGAAACCGATGGCGTCCTTCCTCGAAGCGGTCGTCGCCGGTCGCGTGAACGCGCTCGTCGCCGCGCCCACCGGTCTCGATGCCGGCCCCTTCATCGGCGCCCTCGTCTCCGCCGTGCCGACGGGCGAGCGCTCCGCGATCGTCCAGGACGACGAGCAACTCAACATCGCCCACAACTACGCCATCGCCCTCAGCATGCCCGACGACGGCGAACGCGGCGACGCGGCGGTGCGTGCCGCTGCGCGCCTCCACGTCGAACACATCGTCGTGGGATCGCTCTCGGGCAAGGTCGCCGCGACCACGGTCGAATCCTTGGCGGGCGCGTCCGCGGGCGTCCTCGGCCTCGTCGCCGGCGCGTCCCTCCGTCAGGCGACGGCGCGTCTCGTCGGGCACCTCACGCTCTCGCGTCCTGCCGTGTCCCCCGAATCCGCGCGCGATTTCGTCGGCGAGGCCTTCGAAGTCGGCATCGAACTCGGTCGCTCCCCGGACGGCCGACTCCGTGTGCTTCGCATCGCCGAACTCTCCGGCGGCGACCCCCGAGGAGTCGTCACACGGGACGTATTCACGGTCGGGGACGGTGCGACCGGTACCGAAACGGCGTTCGTCGCGCTCGGTGTCGTGCCTCGCGTCGTCGGGGAACTCGCATCGCGCGGGCAGAAGCTCGATCAGAACCTGTTCAAGCGCGGTCCCTCCCGCTGACGCGGGGCGTCCCGGCGCGGACCCGCCGGGACACGGGCTGCCACGCGAGGGTCATTCCGAGTATTCGGGAGACACCACGCGACCGGTGAAGAGGATCGCCTTCGTCGGCACGTCGCGGACGAAGAACACGTACGGGCGATCGACCCGCACCACCTTCGGCGGGTCGATGGCGGCCGACGTCTCGCGCCCGACGATGGCGGTGGCGGCCGCCGCCTCGGTGCCCTTCTCGTTCACCTTCACGAAGGCCTGGTGGTAGACGTCGTCGACGAGGAATCCGGCGCCCTTCGCCATCCCCGTGAAGTCGCCGTGGTCGAAGATCGTCGTGAGTCCGAGAGCGATCAATTCTTCCTTGAGGCTGATCGTCTTGCCTTCGATCTTGAGCTTCGGGACCTTGAGGTCGAGCTGCTTGGGAGAGAGCGCTCCCAAGAACGCGTCGACCTTCGCCGGAGACAGCGACGCCTCGAACGCGGTGAGATCCTTCGGCACGAGGACGACGAACTCGAGCTTCCGACCCTCGTAGGGAATCGACACGGCGTAGCCGTCGTCGTTCTCCGCGTACCCGAAGCCGTCGACGCTGCCGAACGCAGGCACTTCCGCGCCCGTCGTCCACGTGAGGGTCGAAGGCTGGAGCTCCTCGACCCACGCGGCGTTGAAGTAGACCGTGTTCACGAGGACGAAGACCGTGGACGTGTCGAGGCTGCCCGCGGGGAGGAGTTCCTTGATTCGTTTCTCGGTCTTTTCCTCGGTCCACGCATTGATGGTGCCGCGCGCGTCCTCGGGGGCCTTCACGAAGTCGACGAGGTTGATGCCCGCGCCGTAGTTCACGGCGAGGAGATCGAGGTACGGCTTCTCCCACTCGATCGTCTCCTGGCCCCAGAACGCGTTGTTCATGGTGAGGCGGAAGCCCTTGCCGTCGCTCCCCTTGCTGCCCGCGACGTTCGCGCGGGAGTCGAGCTCGAGGGCGAGCCTGTTCGCGGCGGCGTGGAGCTTGTCCTGCGGCAGCGTGAAGCGGAGCCCCTTCGCGATTTCCTGCTCCGTCGCACCGCGCGACCCTCCGTAGAGCATGGCGAACGCCTGCGAGACGCTCGCCGCGGAGAAGAACGTGTTCTTCGAAGGGTCCTTCTTCGCGAGGCGGCCGTAGAGGTCGAGACCGAACGCGTTGTCGTCGGCGACGAACGTCGCGAGCGTGGCGTCGTCGACCGCCGGCGCGAGGTTTCGCGCGAGTTCGGAGCGGGCGGTCTTCACGGTCGTCGCCGGCGTCGCAGGTGTGTCGGTGGAGCTCCCGCAGCCCGTCGAAGCCACGGAGGAGACACCGGCGCCGACTCCGAGGACGGCGGCCAGTGCGAAGGACGGAGCGATGCGGCGGAAGAAGGCGGTTCGCATGGGCATGACTCCGGAGGAATCCAAGTTCCGTTCCAGGGTACGCGCTCCACGGGCGGCCCTGGAATCGATTGCGATATCAGGGATGTGCGTGCTGTCGCCGACGACGACCCTGGGACGTCCCATGACCGACCCGCCGGGGGCCATGCCAAGGTGTGTCATCCGGTCGTCGCGTCACGAGGTTCCCGTCGGCGAGGAGCGACGGGGGCCACGTCCGTCGACTCAGGGATTCGCGTCCGCGCGCTTCTGCATCTTGCGGTGCGTGATGCGCTTCTTGAGCGGTCCCATGTGGTCGATCATGAGCACGCCCTGCAGGTGATCGTATTCGTGCTGGATGGCGATGGCGAGGAGACCTTCGGCCTCGAGCTCGAACCACGCTCCGTGGCGGTCCTGGGCGCGGACGCGCACCCGTTCCGCACGATCGATCTCTTCCTGCACGCCAGGGAAGCTGAGGCAGCCTTCCTCGAACGTGGTCTCGCCGACGGCCTCGACGATGGTGGGGTTCACGAACACGCGCAGTTCGCTGGGCTCGTCCTCGCCCGCGACGTCGATCACGCACAGCTGGAGCGCCTCGCCGATCTGCGTGGCCGCGAGGCCGACACCCGGAGCCGCGTACATGGTCTCGGCCATGTCGTCGACGAGCGATTGGAGGGCCGGGCCGAAGTCGGTGACCACGGCCCCCTTCTCGCGCAGGCGCTTGTCCGGATAGTGCAAAATCGTGCGGATGCTCATGACGCCTTCATCTTAACCACGGATTTTCCCGGTGGCCACGGGGGAGGGGCGAATCAGGCGTCGGGGTCCGGGTAGTGGATGCGGCCGTGGACGTAGGCGTCCTGCCCGCACAGCTCCCACTGGGGCGATTCGATGCGGGGAGCTTCCGAGGGCGTCGCAGGGCCCGCCCAGTCGACCGCGCCGGGGCGTCCGCGGGGGCCGAGAAGGTTCGGGGCGAGGAACGCGTGGAGCTCGTCGGCGAGGCGGTGGGCGAGCAGACTGCCCGCGAGCTCCGCACCACCTTCGACCATGAGCATCACGATGCCGCGGGCGGCGAGTGCGTGGAGAGCGGAGAGGGGGTCGATGCGCCCTTCGCTCGAGAGCGGACAGCGAATGACCTCGACGCCGTTCTCGACCATCTCCCGCTCCGCGTCGGCGGATGCATCGACCCCCGTGAGGACCCACGTGGGGATGTCCCGTGCGGTCGTCACGAGACGCGCGGAGAGAGGGAGGCGGAGCTTCGTGTCGAACACCACACGCAACGGGCTCGCACCCGGCGCGTCGCGCACCGTGAGGCGGGGATCGTCGGCGAGGGCGGTGCCGATGCCGATGGCGACGGCGTCGTTGGCCGCGCGGAGGAGGTGCACACGCTGACGCGCGTCGCTGCCCGTGACCCACTTCGAGTGGCCCGTGCGGGTCGCGATGCGACCGTCCAGCGAGAGTGCGAGCTTGAGAGATACGTACGGCGTCCCGAGCGTGACGTACTTCGTCCACGGCGCGATGAGCGCCCGGCACTCGTCGTCCATCACGCCTTCGGTGACCTCGATACCCGCGGCGCGCAGCTTCTCGATGCCGCCTCCGTCCACGTTCGGATTCGGATCGCGGCAGCCGACCACCACACGTGCAAGCTTCGCCTTCACGAGGGCTTCGGTGCACGGAGGCGTCCGGCCCGTGTGGTTGCACGGTTCGAGGGTCACGTAGAGGGTCGCGCCGCGGGCGCGTTCGCCGGCCGAGGCGAGCGCCATGATTTCGGCGTGGTCCTCGCCCGCGCGTTCGTGATGGCCCACGGCGACGAGCTCGCCCCCCTTCACGAGGACGGCACCCACGTGCGGATTGGGCGACGGATTGCCCCGCTGCCCTTCCTCGATGGCACGCGCCATCCACTTGGCGTCGAGGTTTCCCATCTCCTGGCCGCTCACGAGGGCGTCGCTTTCTTCGCTCGCGCGAGGTTCTCGAGTTCCGACATGAACTCGTCGATGTCGCGGAACGACCGGTACACGCTCGCGAAGCGGACGTAGGCCACTTCGTCGGTCGTACGGAGATGGGCCATGATGCGCTCGCCCACGAACTGGGCCGAGACTTCCTTCTCGCCCGTGTCGATGAGTTCCCGTTCGATGGCGTCGATGATGGCCTCGAGGGCCGTGAGCGAAACGGCGCGCTTGTCGCACGCCTTCCGCAGGCCGTTCATGATCTTCTGCCGATCGAACGCCTCGCGCCTGCCGTCCTTCTTGACGACGAAGGGCACCACCTCTTCGACCCGTTCGTAGGTCGTGAAGCGACGCTCGCAGGTCTCGCACTCCCGCCTCCGGCGCGTCACGTCGCCGACGGTGGAAACTCGCGAGTCGATCACCTTGCTCTCCATCTGAGAGCAAAACGGGCATTTCACGGCGTCAGGGTCATAGCACGCCGTGACCCGCTGCAACGCGCGAAAATCCGTACGGATTCCCGGTCGACTGGCGACTCAAGGGCGCCGGAGTCCGTGGACGCCTTCCTCGATTTTTCCGAGGCGCCGGAGGTGTCGCGAGTCCCCGCCGAAGGGGGTCGCGAGCCAAGCGTTCACGATTTCCCACGCGAGACCGAAGCCGAGGACCCGGCCGCCGAGGGTGAGCACGTTCGCGTCGTTGTGGACCCGGCTGTAACGGGCCGTGAACACGTCCGAGCAGTTGACGGCCCGAATGCCCCGGTAGCGGTTCGCCGTCACGGCCATGCCCACGCCCGTGCCGCAGATGAGGATGGCGCGGTCGTACCGCCCGGAGAGCACGCCCTGCGCCGCGGCGTGGGCGAAGTCGGGGTAGTCGCAGGCCACGTTTTTCGCGGTCCCGATGTCGCTGACGGCGTAGCCCGCCTCGCGTAGCCCGTCGGAGAGCTCCTTCTTCAGGTCGAATCCGCCGTGATCGGCGGCGAGGACGAGCCGCTCGGCCACGTCCTCAGCCCCCGAAGCGGGAGAACACGAGCGAGCAGTTCGTTCCGCCGAAGCCGAACGAGTTGTTCAGCGCGTGACGGACGCGACGCTCCCGGGCGACGTTCGGGACGTAGTCGAGCGTGCAGGCGGGGTCGATGTCGTGGAGGTTCGCCGTCGGCGGGATGCGTCCCTCGTGGATGGCGAGCGCGCACACCGCGCTCTCGACGGCCCCGGCCGCCCCGAGGAGGTGGCCCATCATCGACTTGGTCGACGAGACCCAGAGCTTCTTGTCCGTCGCGTTGGCGCCGAACACCTTCGCGATCGCTTCCGACTCGCGGACGTCCCCCACCGGCGTCGAGGTTCCGTGGGCGTTCACGTAGTCGATGTCGTCGGTGCCGATCTTCGCGTCCTTCAACGCCATGCGCATCGAACGTTGGGCGCCTTCGTGCTCGGGAGCGGGCTGGGTGAGGTGGTAGGCGTCGCTGGACGCGCCGTAACCCGTGAACTCCGCGTAGATCTTCGCGCCGCGCTTCTTCGCGCGGGAGAGGGATTCGAGGACCAACACGCCGGCGCCTTCGCCGATGACGAATCCGTCACGCCCCTTGTCGAACGGACGGCTCGCCGTCTTCGGATCGTCGTTGCGCTTGGAGAGGGCGAGCATCGCCTCGAAGCCGCCGACGCCGACGGGGGTGATCGTCGCTTCCGCGCCACCGGCCACCATGACGTCCGCGTGGCCACGGCGAATCCACTCGGCCGCTTCGCCGAGGGCGTGCGCTCCGCTCGAGCACGCGCTCGTCGTGCAGAAGCTCGGGCCCTTGAGTCCGTGGGCCATGGAGACCTGGCCCGCCGCGAGGTTCGCGATGATGCCGGGGATCGCGTACGGGCTGACCTTCTGGGGCCCCTTCTCCAGGATCGTCATCTTCGTGCGCTCGAGGGTCTCGAGACCGCCCAGGCCGACGCCGATGAAGCAGCCCGCCCGCGCACGCTCCTCTTCGGTGAGCTCGAGGAGGGCGTCCTTCACGGCGAGGGCCGCAGCGCCCACGGCGAACTCCGTGAAGCGATCCATCTCCTTGAGGTTCTTCTTCGGGACGTAGACCAGCGGATCCCAGTTCTTCACCTCCCCGGCGATCCGCACGCGGAAGGCCGAGACGTCGAAGAGGCTGATGGGACCGATGCCGCTCTCGCCCGCGAGGAGCGCTCGCCAGGAGGTACCCGTATCGAGCCCCATCGGAGTGATCATTCCGATGCCGGTGATGACGACGCGTTCCCGTTCCATGGCGAGCTCCTCGAGTCCTTGGACTTACTTCTTCGCGTGCTTCTCGATGTAGTCGACCGCGTCCTGGACGGTGCGGATTTTCTCGGTGTCCTCGTCCGGGATGTCGATCTCGAACGCTTCTTCGAATGCGAGCACCAACTCGACGAGGCCGAGCGAGTCCGCTCCGAGATCGTCGATGAAGGAGGACTCGGGCTTGATGTCCTTCTCGTCGACGTCGAGCTGCTCCTTGATGATGCGCTTGACCTCGCTGGTAATGTCTTGAGCCATTCTCCTGCCTCGTATTCCTGATGCGTGCGGCGTTCTTGCCGGATTTCAGACGTACATTCCGCCGTTCACGCGGAGAACCTGACCCGTGACGTAGCTGGCTTCGTCGCTGGCGAGGTAGACCGCGGCGGCGGCGATTTCTTCCGCACGACCGGTGCGGCCGAGCGGGACGACTTTGACGAGCTCGGTCTTCATGGCCTCGCTCATGCCGTGGGTCATGTCGGTGTCGATGAACCCGGGCGCGATGACGTTGACCGTGATGTTCCGCGACGCGAACTCGCGTGCGATGGACTTGGCGGCGCCGACGATGGCGGCCTTCGTGGCGGCGTAGGCCGTCTGGCCCACGTTCCCCATCTCGCCGACGACGCTCGACACGAACACGATGCGGCCCGTCTTCGCGCGCATCATCGCCTTCGTGGACGCCTTCGCCGTGGCCAGGGCACCGCGCACGTTGACGTCGAAGAGCTTCTGGAGATCGTCGTCCTTCAGGCGGAGAAGGAGTCCGTCGATGGCGATGCCGGCATTGGCGATGGTGATGTCGAGTCGTCCGTGCTTCTCGACGAGACCCGCGATCGCTTTCTCGGTGGCGGCCGAATCGGCCACGTCGAAACCGAGGACCTCCGCTTTGCCACCCTTCGCGACGATGCCGTCGGCGACCTCTCGGGCCGCGGCTTCGCCCTTCACGTAGTTCACGACGACGGTCGCACCGTGCGATGCGAGCGCTTCGGCGATGGCGCGGCCGATGCCGCGGGAACCGCCTGTGATGAGCGCTGTCTTTCCGTCGAGTCGGAACATGGAAATCCGTTGGGGAGCTTCGGGAGGGGGAAGGCGGAAATGCGAACACGCTCGCGGGGAGCGACCGCCTTATAGCGCCATTTTTCGCGACTCCGATGCTGAAATCGGCACCGGCGAACCGGGCCTTTTCGACCGGGTTTTTCGAGGTGTAGCGCCTTACGCGCTTCAGCTCCGGAGGAACGCGTCCGTCTCGGCGATCGCAGGCGCGGTTCCCACCGAATGCACGCGGATGGTCTTCGCGATGCGTTTCACGAGGCCGGAGAGCACCTTCCCCGGGCCGATTTCGAGCGCGAGCGTGACACCCTGATCGGCCACGTAGCGGACCGAGTCCTCCCACTGGACGGCGCCGTCGACCTGTTTGGTGAGGAGGGCCGCGATGCGGCCCGCGTCGTCGTTGGGACGACCGTCGAAATTCGCGACGATCGGGAAGGCGGGACGCGCGAACTTCACTTCGGCAAGGCAACGCTCGACGACCCGGGCCGCGGGAGCCATCAGGGCGCAGTGGAAGGGGGCGCTGACCTTGAGCGGGATTGCCTTGCCTTTGGCTTCGGACACGAGGGCACTCACGCGGGCGACGGCGCCGGCGTGTCCTGCGATCACGATCTGACCCGGGGCGTTGAAATTCGCGGGGCTCACCACCTCGCCTTCGCGACCCTTGTCGCACAGCTCACGGACGAGGGCCGGCTCGATGCCCATGACGGCAGCCATGGCGCCGACATCCTTGGGCACGGCTTCCTGCATCGCCTTGCCGCGCGCGCGTACGACGCGGACCGCGTCTTCGAGACCGAGGGCGCCGGAGGCGACCAGCGCCGAATACTCGCCGAGCGAGTGCCCAGCGGCGAATGCCGGTGCGGGCAGGGAAGGAAGCGCTTCGCGGAGCGCCGCGAGGATGGCTGCGCTGGTCGCGACGATGGCGGGTTGGGCGTTGGCCGTGAGCGTGAGTTCGTCTTCCGGCCCCTCGAGGATCAGGCGGGAGAGGGGTTCGCCGAGCGCGGCGTCGACGCGAGCGAACACGTCGCGCGCGGCGGCCGAAGACTCGAGGACGTCCTTGGCCATGCCCGCCGATTGGGAACCTTGACCGGGAAAGAACCACGCGATCTTCATCGTCGAAATCTCCGGGCGGACGCCGTGCGAGAGGGAGCCTTCAGAGGCGGACGAGTGCACTTCCCCAGGAGACGCCGGCTCCGAGCGCGCACATCAGGACGGTATCGCCCTTCTTGATGACGCCCTTCTTCACGTTCTCGTCGAGGAGGATCGGGATCGAGGCGCTGGACGTGTTGCCGACGCGATCGATGTTCACGAGGACCTTCGACTCCGGGAGCGCGAGGCGCGACTTCACCTGGTCGATGATGCGAAGGTTCGCCTGGTGGGCACAGAACCAGTCGACGTCGTCGCCGACGAGCCCCGCTTCGTCGAGCGCGGACTTGCTCGCGGAGAAGAGGTTCTTGACGGCCACCTTGAAGATGTCCTGCCCCTTCATGTGGACGTACTGCTTGCCCTCCTCCACGACCTGGTGGGAGACGGGCATCGCGCTGCCGCCTGCGGGCATGATGAGCGATTGCGCGAGCGACCCGTCGCTGAGGATGCTGGTCGACAACAGGCCGACGGGTTGCCCCTTCGCGTTCGTCGCTCCGTCGGCCGGGCCGAGGACGACGGCTCCGGCGCCGTCGCCGAAGAGGATGCAGGTCGTGCGGTCCTTCCAATTCACGACGCGCGACAGGAGTTCGACGCCGATGACGAGGACATGTTTCGCGGCGCCCGTGCGGATGAACTTGTCCGCGATGGAAAGGCCGAAGACGAAGCCGGCGCACGCGGCGCTGAGGTCGAACGCGGGGCACTTGCCGGCCCCCAGCTTCTGCTGGACGAACACGGCGGTGGCCGGCATCGGGCAGTCGGGCGTCACGGTGCCGACGAGGATCATGTCGACGTCGGCAGCGGTCAGGCCCGCGGCGTCGAGGGCGGCCTTCGCGGCGGCCGTGGCCATGTCGCTCGTGACAATGCCTTCGGGAGCGATGTGCCGCTGGCGGATTCCGGTGCGTTCACGGATCCACTCGTCGGACGTCTCGACCATCTTCTCGAGGTCGAAGTTCGTCCGGATGGTTTCGGGCAAATAGTGACCCGTTCCGAGGATCCGGCTACCCGGTCTCGGATCCATCCCCGCGTTCGTGGCCGACGTCCCCATGGTCCGAATGCCGTCCCCGGGAGCTCACGCGACGCGAGCTCCCGGAAGCGAGCTCCTCAGGCCTGGTTTTCGGTCGTCTTCGCGATGACGGCGCGGCCCTTGTAGAAGCCACACGACGGACAAGCGCGGTGGGACACCGACGGCTCGCCGCAGTTGGAGCACGCGACGAGGTTCGGCGCGGTCACCTTGTCATGGTTGGCTCGGCGCATGTTGCGCTTCGAACGGCTCGTACGTCGCTTGGGGACGGCCACGGCGATTCTCCTGGGTTCTTCTTACCGGATGGATCAGCCGTTTTTGCGGCCGAGTTTGATGGCGAGCAGCGGCCGGAGCCGCGGATCGATTCCCGCGAGGGGATCCTCGGCTTCGGGAGTACCCGTCGCCTCGGAGGAATGAGGGGTGGAGCTAATACCCGGACAATCCTCCCTGCACAAGGGGATCATCGGAATTTCCAGGAGAAGCTCGTCGCGGACGAGATCGTCGAGCACCACGAAGTCGCCGTCGTAGGGGAGGACGTTGGCGTCTTCCGAGTCGAATTCGTACTCGTCGTCCATTCCCTTCGAGCCCCGGAGCTCGCTCTTCGGGACCATCAACGCGGAGACCTGCTGGTCGATGGCGACAGGGGCGGGGCCGAGACACCGCGCGCAGGGTACGGTCACCCCCGCCTGGACGTGGCCGTGGACGATGACGTGGTTGCCGCTCTTCGAGATGCGGAACGCGAACGTGCCGTCCTGACCATCGGCGCGGACGTCGTCCCCTTCGAACGTTCCCCGGAGCCACGCCGCGCGGACGGGGAAGGAATAGGCCTTCCCGGCGGCGTCGAGATCGTGGACGGGAACTTCGAATTCGTGGGCGGAGGTCATCGCGGGGCGCGAGCTTTCCCACGGATCGCGGGGTCGCGCAAGGAATCACCCCCCGGAACTCCCCGGGATCGCGCATCCTTCGCCCATGAACCGCGACCCCGATCTCGTCGTCGTGACCTGCGCCCTGACCGGCGTCCTGGCGAACCGCAAGCAGTGTCCGCACATCCCGTACACTCCGGTGGAGATCGCGGAGGAAGCGAAGCGCGCGTACGACGCTGGCGCGTCCGTCGTCCACATCCACGGTCGCAACGACGACGGTTCGCCCACGTTCGCGCCCGCCACGTTCCGGAGGATCAAGGACGAAATCCAGAAGCGGTGCCCCGTGCTCCTCAACTTCTCGACGGGCACCATGGACGACGACACGCGGGACCCGGAAGGGTGCATCCGCGACGTCGTCCCGCACGTCGCGGCCCTGAACATGGGGACGATGAACTATTCGAAGTACTCCGCCTCCCGGAAGGAGTTCGTCTTCGACATGGTGTTCCCCAACACCTACGCGAAGATCACGAAGCTCCTCCGCACCATGAACGAGGCGGGTGTGAAGCCGGAACTCGAGTGTTTCGATTCGGGGCACACCCAAGGCATCGCGCCGCTCCTCGACATGGGGCTCCTCCGGCCGCCCTTGCAGTTCTCGTTCATCGTGAACGTGCTCGGAGGTATTCCGCCCCTCGTCGAGAGCCTCCAGCTGCAGACGAAGATCATGCCCGCGTGGAGCGAGTGGGAAGTGATCGGAATCGGTCGGTGCGGGTGGCGGATGATGGCCACCGCGCTCGTCCTCGGCGGCAACGTCCGCGCCGGACTCGAGGACAACTTCTACCTTCCGAACGGAGACATGGCGAAGTCGAACGGGGAGCTGATCGACGTCGCCGCGCGACTCGTCCAGGACACCGGCCGCAAGGTGGCGACGGTGGAGGAAACGAAACGGATCCTGGCGCTCGGTGAGCCGGGCGCGTTTCGGTCGGTCCACCAGGAGGGACGGCCGTCGTGACGTCGTCGACCGCTTCGTCCGCTCCTTCGGTGAAGGTGGAAGTCGCCGAAGGCGTCCTCACGGCCACGTTGGCCGAACCGGAACGACGGAACGTCCTCTCGCCGAAGCTCCTCGGCGAACTCCTCGTCGCCTTCGAGCGAGCGCGGTCGGACGCCGCGATCCGCGTGGTCGTTCTCGCCGCCGAAGGTGCCCTGTTCTCGGGGGGTGGCGATCTCTCGATGATGAAAGACGCCGCGGGGTCGACGCTGCGATCCGGCTTCGCCGAGCTCCTCGGCGTGATGATGCGGTCCGACAAGCCCGTCGTCGCGAAGGTCCAGGGGCCGGCGCTCGGGGGGGGCCTCGGACTGGTGGTGGCGAGCACGTTCGCCCTCGCGGCCGAAGGCGCGACCTTCGGCACGCCCGAGATCGACGTCGGGCTGTTTCCCATGATGATCATGGCGCCGCTCGTGCGCACGGTGCCGAGGCGTCGTCTCCTCGCGATGATGCTGACGGGCGAGAAGCTCCCGGCCTCCGAAGCCGAACGGTACGGCATCGTGAACGAGGTGGTCCCGGCTTACGCGCTCTCGGGCAAGGTCGCCGAGCTCGCGGCCCGCCTCGCGGCAAAGAGTCCCGCGGCGATGCGCGCGGGCCTCCGCGCGTACGCCGACCAGATGGACCTCGGTTGGGAGGAATCCCTCACGATGCTCGAAGGTCGATTGCGCGAGGTCGCGGCGACGGACGATGCGCGCGAAGGCATCGCGGCCTTCGCGGCGCGACGTGCGCCAGTGTGGACCGGACGCTGAATCCAGGGGACGTCAGGGCAACTTCGTGTGCCCGGAGAGACCGGGCGTGCAGCCGATCTTTCCCGAGGAGGACACGACGTTCACGTACGGTTTGCCGAACCGACCCTCGCGGACGAAGCTCGTGCGTCCTTCGAGCGGCACACCGTCGGGCGCCGGACCGCCATAGGAATTCTCGAACATCGCGACCGTCTGGAAGTCCGTGAAGGCATTCCAGTTCGTGCACCAGACGCCTTCGGACTTCGCGATGGAGAGCGCGAACGCGCTGCCGGTCTTCGACTCGGTGGACGCGTTGTCGAGATCGAAGACGTCGGCGAACTCCGTCTCGCCCATTCCGAGGTGCTTCGCGATGCCGCTCGCGAAGGTCGACTCGTCGCCCTCACGGGTGACGTAGACGACTTGATCGCAGCCCGCGTTCTTGAGGACGAGCACGGGCGCGAGGTCGGACCATCCGCCGGCCGAGACCTTCCCGTCAGGCAGATCGACGAAGTTCGAGAGACCCGGCTCCGCGGGAGACGCCTCGATGATCTCCTTCCACGTCGCGTCGCCGAGGGGCTCGAACTTCGCGGTCTTCGCGTCCTTGTAGCCTTCCTTGTTCGCGGCCACCTTGGCCAGCACGGCGTCCGAACTCCAGTAGCCGAACTTGATGTCCTTGAATTCGGGCGCGAAGGGCACGTTCCCTTCCGGGTACTTGCCCTGCTGATACTCCTTCAGCGCGTCGTGGTAGAGGCCGACGGACGCTCCGGTGAGCACCGACGTCGACACGATCTTCGTCACGGGCGCGTAGTCCCCGACCTTGTCGAGTACACGCGGCGAATACGTGCCCTTCTTCGAGGGGAGCTCCGCGCGGAACTTCGTCACGAGATCGGTGAACATCGCGCCGCACTTGGCGCCGTCGCCGTCGAGCTCCTTCACGGCGGACCATTGCTTGCCGACGGCGTTCTTCGCGCAGGCGTCGAGGAACTTCTTCATGCCCGCGGTGTCGGTCGTCGCGCGACCGGCGTAGAAGTCGGCGACGCGGCCCATCTTCTCGGCCAGGTCGGCGAAACTGATGACGCCAGTGCGGAAGAAGATGCGGTTCTCCACCGCGGAGAATGCCGTGATGGTCTTCACGGACGCGACGACCTCCTTCACGTTGAACTCGAGATGCGCGGTGTCCGTGACCATCGTGAAGACTTCCGGATTCACCAGGGCCTTGATGTCGTCGGAGCCGAGGATCTTCGTGATCTCGGCGGCGGCTTTCGCGGCGTCGGACGATGCGAGAGCCTCGATGCCCTGCTCGTCGAACTTGGTCCTCACCTCGGAGAACGCCGTGACGAGTCCCAGGATCGACCGGGCTTCCGGCGAACCGCCCACCACCTCCGCGTATCCCATGACCGACTTGAGGAGCAGTGACATGCGTGCCGCCGCCTCTTCCTCGGAGCACGCTCCGGTCTCGCACTTCCGGAGGTCCGGGTGCATGTGCATGCTCTCGTAGAGGAATTGGGTGATGCTCCCCGAACTCCCGCCGGCGAGGCCCTCGAGCACGCCGTAGTGCTCGACCACGCGCGCGAGGGATCCGAAGTGGGTCATGATGTAGTGACCGTTGCCCCGCACGGCCGCGCAGACCTTCGGAGACGGCTTCTTCGTGGCGTCGTCGCGGGACGTGGCGTCGTCGCCCGAAGACGAGCAGCCGAGCGGCACGACGAGGGCGAGTACGGACGCGACGAAAGACGTTCGGATCACGGACGAAGGACGCAGTTTCGGCATGGTCCCATCGTAAGAGGCGTCCGCCGCATGGGACCAGACTTCGTCGCGTGAGACGCCTTCGTTCGCGGCGGGCTCACATCCGCGCACGCTGTGAGGCGGTCGGTGTATCGTCGGGGACGATGACGACGATGCGCGATCGTGTGAACGAACTCGAACGACGCCGCGCCGCGGCACGACACCAGGGCGGTGCCGAAAAGGTCGCGAAGCAACATGCCCGCGGCAAGTGGACCGCGCGCGAACGTCTCGCCGCGTTCTACGACGAGGGCACCTTCTTCGAGGTGGGACTCCACGGAACGCAAATGGGACTCGCGGCCGGTCCGGACGGTTCCGACAAACCGCCGGCGGACGCCGTCGTCTGCGGGTTCGGGGAGGTCGACGGGCGCACGGTGTTCGCGGCGGCATACGACTTCACCGTGAAGGGCGGGTCCCTCGGACACACGGGCGAGGAGAAGGTCTCGCGCCTCCGCGCGATGGCGCAGAGGAATCCCTGGCCCTTCGTCTGGTTCGTCGATTCGGGCGGCGCACGCATCGATCCGTCCTCGAACCATCCGGACACCATCTCGACGTTCGCGGGCTCGGGTCACTTGTTCCGTGAACAGGTGGCGCTGAGCGGCTTCGTGCCGCAAGTCGCGGCGATGGTCGGCCCCGGCGCCGCGGGTACGGCCTACATTCCCGCGCTCGCCGACTTCGTCCCGATGGTGAAGGGCAAGAGCAGCCTCGCCCTGGGCGGACCCGCGCTCGTGAAGGCCGTCACCGGGCAGGACGTCACCGAAGAGGAGCTCGGAGGCTCGAAGGTCCACTGCGAGGTGAGCGGCGTCGGGGACGGCGAGTTCGAGGACGACGCCGCGACGATCGCCGCAACGAAGAAGTACCTCTCCTTCTTCCCGTCGAATTGCCGCGAACTTCCGCCGGACCTCCCCGTCACCGATGCCGTCGACCGATCCTGCGAGGCCCTCCTCGACCTCGTCCCCGACTCGAACCGGAAGCCCTACGACGTGAAGAAAGTGATCGAGACGATCGTCGACCACGGCGACTTCTTCGAGATCAAACCGAAGTTCGCGAAGAGTCTCGTCACCGGACTCGCACGCGTCGGGGGGAGGACGATCGGCATCGTCGCGAACCAACCGAAGCACCTCGGAGGAATCCTCGACGTCGACTCGGCGGACAAGGCCGCCCGATTCATCCAGATTTGCGACGCGTTCAACGTACCTCTCGTGTTCCTGCAGGACGTCCCGGGGTTCATGGTCGGTTCGAAGGTCGAACACGCGGGCATCATCCGGCACGGCGCGAAGATGCTCCACGTGATGAGCGCGGCGACGGTCCCGAAGATCACGGTCGTCCTCCGGAAGGCATACGGCGCGGGCTACTACGTGATGTGCGGACGCGCGTACGAACCCGATCTGCTCGTCGCGTGGCCCACGGCGGAGATCGCCGTGATGGGCGCGGAGGGAATGGTGGGCATCGCGGCGAAGAAGCTCTTCGGAGACGCGCCTCCGACGCCCGAAGTGCGCGAGTCGATCGTGTCGCGGATCCAGTCGCACATCGACGTCTACAAGGCGGCGGGATGGGGACTCGTCGACGACGTCATCGATCCGAGGGAGACCCGGAAGGCGATCGCGGCGGGGCTCGCGCTGACGCGCCACAAGAAGGTCCCGCCCATCGACAAGAAGCGGGGCGTGATTCCGGTGTGAGAGGGCACGGACCGCGCGGTGGCGGCGTCAGCTGGACGCGGGGGCGTCGCTGACGCGGCGCAGGAGCGGGGAGGCCGCGGCGTGCAGGTGCGGATAGGGTTCGAGAGCGTGGATGCAGGCCGTCAGACGGGCACCGCTCGAACGATCCGGATCGTCTCCGCGCGTCGTCGCTTCACCCGACGGCGGCAACATGGACTCGAGCCACGCCGCGAGGAGACGGGGTAGTTCGGGGGCGGAACATCCGGCGAGCGCCCGTGCCGCGACGATCGGATCGGGGGCGAGCGCGAAATAGGTCACCAGGCGCATCACGTCGCGCGGTCGACCGCTGGAGGCGAGCACCTCGGCGAACGCCGCACTCGCGAATGGGTGGGCGGCGACCCGGAGCATCTCGCTCCCGACGGCTTCGAGGGCGTCGTCTCCGCCGTGGGAGACCATCCAGCGGATCCGCGGGACGGTGGTGGCACCGTGCTCGAGGGCCTCTGCGAGGGCGATCGCGCCCGCGGGATTCGACCAGTCGTGGGGCAACCAGGACGGGTTCCTCGCACCGCGCGTGCTTCCGGAATCGTCGGCGCCGAACGCGTCCCATGCGGGGCTGGACGCGAGGACGAGTGCGCCGGGATTGCGGAGGAGACGCGTGAGGTCGGCGACGAACGCGTCGACGCTCGGGACGTTCTTCGTGAGCGCCGACGGAGGCGGGATGCTGCGTGAGCCCGTTCCGCTCTTCCGGGCGATGGCGGCGGCGAGATCGCGGGGATCCCGCGCGACGAGCCCGTCGAGGGGAGCACGATCGACCACGGCCATGCGCGTCACGTTCGGGGCGGTCCCGGCATCCAGGGTCCGCGGATACAACGGCGTCGGAAGCGGTACGAAGGGTGTCGGTGTTCCGAGAGCGAGGTCGAGCTGCGCGAAAAGCGCGCGGAGGCGATCCTCGGCGAACGGCCCCACGTGCCCCGTGGCCGCGACGTGCACGCACGCGTCGAAGGCCGCGCTCGCGGGCGGCGCCTCGGGGGAGCCCACGATCTCGGAAAGGGACGCGTCGGGATCGGCGCCGGTCGCGCACGCGCGGACGAGGGTGCTCACCGTGGTGTCCGACGCGACGAGGGGACCTTCGTCCCACGCCGCGCGCGTGTGCCGAGCGATGGCCTTCGCGACCTCGTCCCGGCGTGCGCCGTCGGAGACGATGGACTTCACGATCAGGTCGAAGGTGACCCGCGGGACGAAGGCGGCGTCTTCCGGAACGTCGAGGTCGTGGGCGTCCCGCGCGAGGCGCGTCCGGGCGAGCAGACGTGCGGCCGGCACGCCCTCGAAGTACGCTCGGGCCGTCGAGACGTCGGCGACGAGCAAGGTGACGCCGGACGTCGGCTCGACCTGGATGCCGAAGACTTTGCCGAGATCGACCATGGGTCGGCCCCGAGCGTACCACGGGGAACGTCAGTCGTAGGTCGGACGCTTCGGAGTCGCGTCGCCCAGGGTTCCTCGGACGCGGAGCAGCATGGGCGGACCGGAAGCGGACACGCCACGGAGCGCGCGCGGGACCACGTCCGCACTTTCGGTCGCGCTCGAATCCACGCGCGGGACCACCTCGTAGACGCCCGCCTCGTCGAAGGTGTGGGGTGGGCAGAGCTCCTCGAGTTGGACCGCGACCTGCGTCTTCGCTTTCGGCGCGAGGGACGCGTAGAGTTCGGGGATCCGACCGGCGGAGCCGGGCAACGCGCACCGTGTCGTGCGGCCGCCGCGGGGCGACACGTCGACCGCGACCGTGGACGGACGAGCGAGGAACGACACCGACGAGGAATCCACGTTCGCGATGGTGACGGACGTCGCCACGTATTTGCCGACGCTCACGTCGAGGCGCGACGGCAGCGAGGCTTCGAGCGGCAGGACCTTGGACGACTTCGGCGCTTCCTTCGCGGACGGGAGGTCGACCTCCGTCAAGGTGACCGGCGTCGCCACGAGTTCCTTCACGGGGATCGTGTCGACGGTGCCGGGCACGGCGCGGACGACGAAGGGCGCCGTCTCCGCCACGGGCTTCTTCGCGGTCCGCGCGGAGACCCTCGGCGGAAAGCCGAACTTCGCCGTCACGGTCGTTCCCGCGACCCACACCGCTGCGTTCTTCGCGTCGAAGCAATGGAACGCGGGGTCGAACTTCTGCGAGTAGGTCTTGCCCGGCGGCAACACGAGCTCACGCTCGTCGACGGGCGAGGGAAGAGCGTCGGAAGGTAGGATGCATTGCGACGCCTTCGACTTCGGCGCCGCGGGTTGGAGTTCGAGTCGTACGAGGCGCGCGTCCGCGAGCACGAACACGGGCGCCGTGCCCGTGTTCGTGACGTGGAGGGTCCACGGTGCTCCGGCCTTGCCCACGTCGACCCCGAAGGAAACCGACGTCGGGAGCTTGCTTCCCGTCGTGTCGTCCGCCGCGCGCGCCGTGGAAGACCACGGAAGCGACGCGACGAGGACGACCGTTGGGAAGACCGCGCCGAAGGAGCGGAGGACCGGACGCGGCATCGTCCGCATCAGCCGCGCATGGACTCGAGGAGCTCGAGATCCGGGATCGCGATCGGGAAGCGCGTCTTGACGACGGCGACGTCGCTGTCCTCGAGGAGACGGCAGAACGAAAGGCCGTCGTACAGGGCGACGGGGGCGGCGCCGGGAGCCTGGGCTTCTTCGCGCGCACCCGAGAGAACCTGTCCGGTCGTCACGAGCCAGCCGGCCGTCGCGGGGCCGTAGTGGTGCAAGGCCCCGCGGAGATCGGTCACACGCTCGCGGCCGATTTCACGGCCGTCCTTGCGGATGACGATGGCGGTGCGGATCTCGTCCGCGCCCGTCTTGTGGACGCCGAGGAAGTGCGCCTCGCCGCCGGGCGAACCCGCGCGACGGACGGCCTTCACTTGCGTCATGCCGATGCGCTCGAGGGCGACGAGCGCGAGCTCGACGAACGCGTGTCCGGGGAGCTCCTGCACGCGGCGCAGCATCACGCGGCGCGCGCCGTCGCGGTACCGTTCGACGGCCGCGATCACGTCCTGCTCGAGGCGCGTGAGGTCGTTGCCGAGGAGCCAGTCGGTGAGCGCGACGCGACCACCGCCGGCGAATCGGAAGCGCGGACGCATGCTCTGGTGCTGACGACGGAGGTTGTCGGCGCGGATCGACGCCGAGAGCTGGATGCTCGCCGCGACGGCATCGCCCGAAAGACGGCCGCGACGGAGGAGCGCGTCGACGACGGTGCGGAGCGGCACGGGACCCGCGTTGCGGTCCGACGCGGAGAGGACGAGCGCGGCGGCGTCCGCCAACTCGCGGCCCGCCAGTTCGTCGCCGTCGGTGAGGGCGGCATCGAGCGAGACCGGCGCGCCGCCCATGATCTGGTGGCGCTCGCGGACCATCGGACGCGGAGCGGGCGCGAGCGGATCGCGGGATCCGTCGATGCTCGAGTCACCGTCGAGGGAGACGATGGCCTGCGGTTGGATGACTCCGTCCACGCTGCGGGACGACGCGCGGTCGGCGAACTCGCCCTGTCCGTTGCCTCCACGACCGCGGCGACGGCGGCGACGGCGGCGACGACCGCCTTCACCCGCCGCGTCCGCGCTTCCGGGCGCCGCGGCGTTGGCCGACGATGCGGGGGCCGCGAGGATCGGTTGATCGTCGTCGTCCTCGTCGTCGAACAGATCGGCGGCGCTCGCCGCGAGATCGCGACGGAGCGCGTCCTCGCCGGACATCGCGGGACGATCCTCGCCGTCCTCGTCCGTTCCGTCCTCGTCTTCCGAGGCGCGCCGTGCGGCCGCTTCGACTTCGAGGGCGTTCACGTCGGCGGCGGAGTTGTCGTCCGCCGCGACGTCGGCCTGGGATTCCTTGGCGGCGCCCTTCTTGCCCTTCTTGTCGCTCCACTCACGGAGCGCGAAGACGCCCGGCTTCACGCGGACGATGGGGTTGCCCTTGTCCTCTTTCTTGAGGAGGGCGGCGAGGCGAGCGCCCATGGTGACTTCCGGGCTCTTGCCGACGTGCGAGAGAAGGTTCTTCTCGATCGCGAGCTCCGTGATCTCTTTGTAGTGCATGGGTTTGCCGGCGAGGCGCAGGACCTCCGCGGCGGCTTCCGTAAACGTCATGTTCGTGATTCCTCCCCGCACCGTGGCGGGGCTCTGTGCGGGTGCCGGCGGCGAAGACCCGGATGGTCCTCGTTCCGTGGGCGTCCCAGTGGGATGGGGCCTGTTTCGGCGTTTCCATTCGCAAGCCTGGAAGCCTGATCCGAGGATCCGCGCGCGACCTCCCGCTCCCGGTTGGAGGGGAATTCCTGCGCAGACGGTCAGCTTCTGACTCGCTAACGGCCGGTGTACCGCACGGATTTCCGGTCGTCAACGACTTCGACCGTCGGGCTCACTTCAGGGTGACGACGCGATAGAGTCCGCCGGATTGGCTGTTCGGGTCGTAGGGCGGGACGCGGACGGCGCGGAAAATCGCCTGGATGCACTGGCCTTCGGGCGTCGAACGGAGCTCCGCGCTCGCGACCTGCGCGTTCGCGTTGCGTCCGTCGGGCACGAATCCTTGGGTGACGACCACGTTCTTGGTCTTCGCCGACGTCGAGCGGCACGAGGTTCCGGCGCGGGTGGTGGCTTCGTCGAGGGCTCGATCGCGGCGGCGCGATCGAAGGAGCTCCTTGCGCCTGGCGCCGGCACCGGGCGTCGTCGGTTTCGACGCCCCGCGTTCGGCGTCGGCGACGTCGGAAGGGCCTGCGGCTCGACTGCTGCCGGGCTCGTCCGGCTCGAACCGAACGACGGCGTCGCGGCGAACGGGCGGTCCCCGGGGCGCGCGTCGAACACTTGTGCACCGGTGACGGTCCTCCGAGACGGCGAAGGAGGTCGGCGCGCGTTGGAACATGAACGCGCGTCTTGCCGCGGACTGTCGTGCCGTCGAGGCGCACGCGCAAGTCGCCGACTCCGCGGACACGGCCACCGCGTCGCTCGCGATCGTGCCTCCCTGCCCCGAGAGATCGAGGTTCGCCGTCGTCTCGATCGCGTACGTCGTCGCGCGGACTGTCGCGCCGTTCTTGAGCTTCACCTTCGCGTTCGACGTGGCGTGCACGGCGACGGGACCGCCCCGGATCGTGGCGGCGCCGACGTCCAGCGCGAGGTTCGAGTCCGCTTCGAGGGCCGTTCCCGCCGACACGACCGAGGACTGCCCGTCGAGGGTCACGTTGCCGTTCGACGTGCACACGATGGCGGCGTCGTCCCCCTCGAGGGTCGCGGCGTCCGCGTCGACCTTGAGGTTCGACGTCGCCCGCACGGCGGGCCCTGCGCTCTTCACCTTCGAACGACGCAGTTCGACCTGCGCGCTCGACTCCGCGGCGATACCCCGGCGTGCCGAGGAGAGGTCGGAGTCGACGATTTCGACCTTCGCGTTCGCGCCGAGTTCGAGGAGGGCGGTCTTCGCCTTCGCCGTCACGTGGTCGAGGGTGATGGTCACGTTCGTCTCCCCCTTCACGAGGACGTCGGACGTGACCGTGACGTTCCTCAGGACGAGGGTGCAGTTGGTCTTCGCCTCGATGGCCGTGCCCGTGCCCGTCCACGTGACGCCCTCGAGTTCGAGGGTCTCGTTCACGGCGCAAACCGAGGGGAACGGGCGCACGCGTGCTTTCCACACCCCGTACGCCTTGGGCGCGAGCGCGATCACGAAGGGGAGGAGGACGGGGGCGAAGGCCACGACGAAGATCCACGACGAGGGGCCCCGTGGCACGTACACGGTGTGGGGCTTCGGGGGAGCGTTCGCGGGCTTCCTCTGGCGTTCGACCTGGAGGGTGTTGCCGCAGTAGGTGCACCGGACCGCCGCCTCGTCCCTCTTCGGGACGGGGAGCGGCGCGGAACACTCCGGACACGAGAGGGTTTTCACGCGGACGGCCATGCGGGTGACTTCATTATGGCGCGAAGTCCCGTCTCCACGCGAAACATCGTGACCTGCGGGCGGCGATGATACGCTCGGTGTCCGCCATGAAGACTCCGCTCGTTCGCCGCGCGACGGCAGGCCTCCTCGCACTCTCCCTCTCGACCTCGTTGGTCTCGTTGCCGTGCCGGACGGCGTACGCCGCGGACGTCACCATCACACCGGAAGCGCGCGCGCGGTTCACCGCCGGCGTGAACCTCCTGAAGGATCCGGAGGCGCCCCGCTACGAAGAGGCGTACCGTGAGTTCAAGGCCGCGTACGCCGCGTCGCCCTCGTACAAGATCCTGGGAAATTTGGGTCTCTGCGCGATGAAGCTCGAACGCGACGACGAGGCGATCGACGCCTACGACAAGTACCTCAAGGAAGCCGTCGACCTCGATCCGGCGGAGCGTGCGCAGATCGAGACGGACCTCCAGACGCTGAAGACCGGCGTCGTCCACGTCGTCCTCAAGTCGGATCCGCCGGGCGCGACGATCGTCGATCAACGCGTGACCTCCTCGGGTACGCGTGTGACCAACTTCTACGGTCCGCTGCAGGACGCGACCAAGCTCGGACTCCGGAGCGGTACCCACGAATTCGTGGCGCGCCTCGCGGGATACCCGGACCAGAAGTGGGAATTGAACACGATGACGTCGGGCAAGGACGCCGGCGAACACGAGTTCAAGTTCGAGAAGGCTCCGGAGGCGGTGGCCACTCCGGCCACGCAACCCGTGGCCGGTCCGAGGACGACGCCGACCCGCCCCGTTCCGACGGGCGTCTACGTCGGCCTCGCGGCGACCGGTGCGTTCGCGATCGGCACCGCCATCACGGGCATCCTCGCGACCGGCAAGAAGAGCGACTTCGACGCCGTGAACAACGGCTCCGATCCGAAGAAGGCCGACGACATCCGTGGCTCGGGTCAGACACTCAACGTCGTGACGGACGTCTTCCTCGGCGCGACGGTCGTCGCGGCCGGCGTGACCGCCGTGCTCTTCTTCACGCGGCCGACGGTCGAAGTCGCGTCGCCTCCTGCCGCCGCCTTCGCGCCGCGGAACGTGCGGGTCGTTCCCGTCGCGTCGACCCACGCCGGTGGGTTGACCCTCGGCGGCGAGTTCTGAGAAGCCGGACGACCGTCGTTCCTTAGGGAACACGGGCGTCCTCGCGGACGTGTCGTCCGTTTGGAGGACACCTCCTCGGGCACGCCGGAACCGGACCGGTCCGTCCGGGTGTCGTCGTGCCAAGGCTTCGTTTGCCGGCCGAATTCCGCGGTCGGGTCGGGGTGTGCGGGGAGACTCCATGCCCACCCGTCGGCCGAAGGCGAACACACGCGCCTCCATACCTCGGGGGTGGCCCGCGATCTTGTTTGCTGTCCGAAACGGCCCCCCGTATTTCTTTGTGGAGCGACTAATCGCCAGGGGGCGCCGACGCGATGGAAGTCAAACTCGGGGATCTCATCGAGAACAAATACCGCATCGTTCGCTTGCTCGGCGAAGGCGGTATGGGTGCCGTCTACGAAGGCGAGAACACGCGGATCCATCACCGCGTCGCCATCAAGGTTCTCCACCCGAACATCGCCACCAACACGGCCGTCGTCGAACGCTTCGAACGCGAGGCGCAGGCGGCCGGCAAGATCGGATCCGATCACATCGTCGCGGTCTACGACCTCGGTGACCTCGGTGACGGCGGTCGCTACATGGTCATGGAGTACCTCGACGGCGAGAACCTCGCCGCGCGCATCCACGCTTCCGGTCGAATCGCCCCCGCGTTCCTCGCGCCCATGCTCCTCCAGCTCTTGGATGGTCTCGGCGCCGCGCACAGCGCGGGAATCGTGCACCGCGATCTGAAGCCCGAGAACATCTTCCTGGTCCGCCACAAGTCCGGGCAGGACTTCGTGAAGATCGTCGACTTCGGCGTGTCGAAGTTCAACTCCGTGCAGGGCGCCGCGGAGATGAGCATGACCCGCACGGGCTCGGTACTCGGCACGCCCTATTACATGTCTCCCGAACAGGCGAAGGGCGCGAAGGCCACCGATTTGCGTTCGGACCTCTATTCGGTCGGCGTCGTGCTCTTCGAGTGCGCGACCGGCCAGGTGCCGTTCCAGGCCGACACCTTCAACGAGCTGATGTTCAAGATCGCGCTCGAAGAGGCTCCCGACCCGGCCGCCGTCGTTCCGGGCCTCGATCCGGGTTTCGCGGCGATCGTCCGGAAGGCGATGGCACGCGATCCGGCCCAGCGATTCCAGACGGCCACCGATTTCCAGGACGCCATCCTCGATTGGATGAAGCAGAACGGATTGTCGACGTCGTTCGTCTCGAAGAACTACTCGAGTTCGCGACTCGGAAGCGCGGCGACGGAGCCTCCGGGCG